>JBMLSG010000028.1:0-44127 GCA_049240625.1 Lacibacter sp.
TGGATGGCAATTGCCGGCTTAATTTGAAAAGTACTTGCCCTGAAAATAGTTGTCTTGTCGTTTTTGCTCTTGCCTCGGATTTTCCGGCTCTCCAAGTCTTTTAATCGCTTTCGCTTATGATAATGAGGGGCTTATTCATTCTTTTTTCGTAAATTGACTGGGATAAGCACGGTGGTAAAACAGTAAATTTACGCAAATTTCATAGGCTGTTTCGTTTTTTTCTTGTATTTTGTAGACAACTAAACCCATTAAAATCTGATACATTATGAGCACTGATCTGCAAATCAAATTTGCGATAGCGGATGACCATAAAATTTTCCGTGATGGAATTAAGATGGCCTTAAATGGCAGGCCCCACTTGAAATTGATGTGGGAAGCAGAGGATGGGAGAGATATGATGCACAAATTAGCCATCAAAAAGCCGGATGTTTTGTTACTGGATATCCGAATGCCGGAATTGGATGGGGTCAATGCTCTGCAAATGATTCGTACGGAATATGAGGAAATTCGGATCATCGTTCTTAGTATGTATGACGATCAGCAAATGGTGAGCAAAATGATGGAAATGGGTGCGAATGCCTATTTAACGAAAACGACGGATCCCAATGAGATTTACGAAGCCATTTTGTCTTGCATGAATGAAGATTTTTACTTCAATGACCTTGTTAATCAAGCAGTTTTGTTGAAGTTGAACCATAAGAAAACGGTCCGGAGGTTTTATCCCAATCCGGTAAAATTTTCGGAAAAAGAGTTGGAAATCCTGAAATTACTGGCCGCCGATAAAACAACGGAAGAGATTTCAAAAGAAGTGTTTTTAAGTCCGCGTACCATCGAAACGATTCGCCAGAACATGAAAAGCAAGGTGGGGGCTAAGACGATTGCCGGTCTAATTGTTTATGGTATGCGCAATAAACTGCTGGAATAAGCATACCGTAAATTCCACAACCCGAAATTAAGGTACTTGTACCTGCTGTTTATTCGTGAAAAATCACCAATTTGCCCTTTGAAAAACAAACATCATTTTAATCCATACGTTATGTACGAAATGAAAGCAGTGAAACCAACCGATTATACAACCGATACAATTAAGGTGGCCATCACAGATGACCATGTTCTATTCAGACAAGGTGTGAAAACAGCCCTGGGCATGAAAAAGGACATAAAAGTCATTTTTGAGGCCGATAACGGAATGCATTTGTTGAATATGCTCAAACATGTGCAGCCCGATGTGATCTTATTGGATGTTTCGATGCCTATCATGGATGGTATCGCAACGTTACCGGAAGTAAAAAAGTTATATCCGAATATCAAAATCATTATGCTTACGATGCATGATGAAAATACAATGATCGCAAAATTGATGGAGTTGGGGGCCAATTCATACCTGACAAAAAATTCGGACAGCGAATTAATCTATGAGGCCATCAAAACCTGTCATGAGCAGGAATATTTTTTCAATGCTCTAACGAATAAAGCCTTAATTGACGGAATTCGTATGAAGCGTCAAAACGAAGGGCCCTACGCACAGGATGTGAAGCTTAACGAAAAGGAAACGACCGTATTGAAACTCATGTGCGAAGAGAAAAGTACAAAAGAAATTGCCGATATCGTTGATTTGAGTCCGCGTACGGTCGAAGCGATTCGCGATAAACTCAAATCTAAAATTGGTGCAAAATCTACAGCCGGACTTATTTTATATGCTGTAAAAAACAACATCATCGAAGGATAATTTTTCTTCATTCCGGGGGATTTCTTGTATGCAGTCATTTTATAATCTCAACGGAAAGTTACACTCATCAGACACACCGTGTATTAACCCCGACAACAGGGCATTTCGTTATGGAGAGGGCTTGTTCGAAACAATGCGCTTCACCGGCGCCGGGATTCCGCTTTGGGCGTTTCACCAGGAACGATTAATTCAAGCGCTACAATTATTAGGGATTACACTCCCCGCTTTTTTTTCCTTTGAACAGCTTCAAAATGAGATAAGGTCTTTGGCTCAGAAAAATCAGCATGCCCCTGATGCCAGGATCAGGCTAACTGTATTTCGGGGCGATGGCGGTATCTGGGATCAACCAAAAACAGAGTTTCAGTATCTCATTCAAACCTGGCCCCTGGAAAAATCTTCATTCAATGAAAATGGGTTGGATGTTGATTTGTTTCCTCACGGTCGAAAGGCTGTGGATCTCTACTCGGGGTTGAAAAGCAGCAACTATCTTATTTACTTATCTGCAGCAAGATTTGCAAAAGAAATAAAAGTGAATGAGTGTCTGGTCCTAAATCAATATGGACGCATTGCTGACGGAACGATTTCCAATGTTTTTGTCGTTAAGGAAGGTGTTGTTATTACACCTCCATTATCAGAGGCCGGAATAGCGGGTACGATGAGGCGGTATTTGATGGAGCAATTATTTCTTAAGGGATATCGTGTCATAGAAAAGCCGCTTGGCGAAGAAGATTTGCTCCATTCAAGTGAGCTGTTTTTGTCCAATGCGATCAGCGGTATTCGTTGGGTAAAATCGTGTGGCTCACAAACTTACAATTGCGGTATGAGCGCACGCATTTTCAATGAAATCATCAGACCCTTGTTTTTGTAAACTTTTGATTGTTCCGGTTGTTACATCATTCTATGAAGCAAGAAGTAGCAATTTGTTGGTTGCGTCGTGATCTTCGTTTGCACGATCATACAGCACTTTATCATGCATTAAACAGTGGATTGTCGGTTGTTCCTGTCTTTATTTTTGATACAGCAATTTTGGATCAACTTGATGACCCGGAAGATCGTAGGGTTGCGTTTATTCATCAAACGGTGAGTTCGTTGAAATTAGACTTGCAGCAACATGGGGCAGATATAGAGGTTTATTATGGACGTCCTCTTGAAGTTTTTTCGGAGTTGAATGATAAATATAAGATCGGTGCCTTGTATTTTAATCATGATTTTGAACCGTATGCACTGAGCCGTGATGCTGCTATTCTTCATCTGTTTACATCTCTTAATATTCCGGTGTATTCATACAAAGATCATGTAGTCTTTGAAAAAAATGAGGTGGTAAAAGATGATGGATCAGCCTATCAGGTGTTTACGCCCTACAGTAAAAAATGGAAACAGAAACTCAATGATGCGGCTCTTAAAGATTATAATTTGAAAGATCGATTCTCTTGTTTTTTTAAGCAGCATCCGGTCTCAATGCCAAAACTTGAAGAGATGGGTTTTGTTAGTAAACCATTTGAGTTTCCTGGTTGGCATATGGATGAATTGTTGATACGCCGATACAAGGAGCAAAGAGATTTTCCTGCCCTGAATGGCACCAGTAAATTAAGTGTTCATTTAAGGTTTGGAACTATTAGTATCAGAGGGTTGGTGCGAAGCTCCTTAAGTCTCAACGAAACCTTTTTGAATGAATTAATTTGGCGCGATTTTTATCATATGATTCTTTGGCAGTTTCCCCATATTGGTGAAGGGAAATCCTTTAAAAAAGAATACGACTGGATTGGTTGGCGAAATGATGAAGATGCATTTCATAAGTGGTGTGTGGGTCAAACAGGCTACCCAATTGTAGATGCCGGGATGCGGGAATTGAATGCAACAGGTTTTATGCACAATCGTGTTCGGATGATTACTGCATCTTTTTTGTGTAAGCATTTATTGATTGATTGGAGATGGGGGGAGGCTTATTTTGCGAAGAAATTATTGGATTATGATTTAGCAGCTAATAATGGAGGTTGGCAATGGGCAGCAGGTTCCGGTTGTGATGCAGCGCCCTATTTCAGGATATTTAATCCGTATTTACAGACTCAAAGATTTGATTCTCGGAATGAGTACATACAAAAATGGGTACCGGAATTTCAAAGCCTTGCCTATCCCATGCCCATTGTTGAGCATGACTATGCAAGAAAAAGATGTTTAGAAGTTTACAGTGCTGTGCTCAAACCTTCTAATTGAAGTAGAAAGCGGCTCCTCCCGAATTGAATCTTGGATTGATAAAATTATTCAGTATGGTGCCAAAACGATAAGTAAATCCGGCTCCCATATACATAAAGTAATTGGTTTGAAGTTGTCGTCTTCGGGAAAGAATATCGTCTGAGCTGGCCTCGCCCTTTGGAAGAAATATTTGGTCTCTAACAATAGTAGGGTAGGCATACACATAGAAGGACAAACTTCCATTGAGTCGAACTTCCACATAAGAATTAAAGGAAATGTTCATCTGTTTCCAGTTGTTAAAATAGTTCCTGTAATAAAAACCGGTTGAAACAGATCCCCATTTCTGATTAAGGGAGAGATAAACGGATAAATTATGTCCGCTTTGATATTCGGATTTCTTATTAAAGATGGATGTGTCATAATACCGATTGTGACGAATGTCTGCTCCGTACCGTATAGTCAATAGTTTTGAATTTACACTGGAATAAGGATAGATATTGTATTCGATACCGGGGCTGAAATACCATAAAGATTTGATGTTGTTGAAGGTGTTTCGGTTGGCAGCAATTTCATAGCCCAAGGACCAGTGAGAATCGATGCTTTTTGCGAGTTGATGTAAGAACAGGAAACTGTTGTTTTTTACCTTGATCACATTTTCTTCAATTGAAAAACGATTTCTATTATCATTCCCGGAAAAATTGAATAATACTTTCAAGTCATTGGTTATTCTGCTGGCGGAAAACCTGCCGCCCAAATTGCGCGATGAATAGTTTTGGTCAGAGTTGAAGCTGCCATCCATTCCTACACGAAAATTCCAATAATTCCATTTGTCTTTCGTGTTCTGATTGCCATTGTTTTTTTTGGAACTTGTTGAATTATTTACTTTTGTTTGAATGGCAATCTCTTCGGCAAATCCGGATTTTGCGATGGCTCCTATCAAGCCAATTTGAATATATTTCACAAGTGTTTCCCGAATCGTTGCTTCCGTTGCCAAAGGACGGGTTTCAAAATGCAGAGTGTCTGTTTTTTTAGTTGATTGCTGGTGAAGGAACAGTAACTGAAATTGTTTGCCACCACTGCCTGTCTCTTGTGAAGTAATCAGCAAATGTATGTCTGCCGAGATTCGATCGATTACGAAGTCGATGATGTTGATTTCAGTTCGGATAAATGTTTCGTCGCACCAGGTGTTACTGCAATCCAGGAAAACTTTCACTCTTTTAGGATTAACTGTTTGCGTCAAGCCAGATATTGTGATTAGAAACAAAGTAATAAGTAATAAAGAGTATTTTATGCGCATATAAATGCCTATTGTTTGGGCCGGTAAGATAATTGAGTCGTCATCCATTTGCAAGACCTAGCCGTTGCGTTTAAATGCTTTTAACATTTCGGCAACAGCTTTTTGGCCTTCGGCACCCAAGTCGTAAGTGTACTTGTTGACATAAAGTTCTATATGTGAGCGCATAACGGATTCGCTCATTTCTTGTGCATGCATACGTGTGTATTCCGGTACTTCAGGATAGTTTTTGAATGCATATTCAACGCTTTTTCGGATCAGTTGCTCCACTTCATTTCTGATTGAAGGATCCAACGTTCGCTTTGCAACAATGCCTCCAAGTGGTATGGGTAGTTGTGTTTTCAGTTCCCAGGCTTCTCCCAGATCCATCAATTTCATAAGCCCTTTTTCTTTGTAAGTAAAACGATTTTCATGAATGATGACACCTGCATCTACTTTGTTGGACAGTACGGCTTCCTCAATTTCATGAAAGACCATAAAGGTTTTGTTTTTTACTTCCGGAAAAAGACTGGTGAAAAGAAAATGGGCAGTTGTGTTTTGTCCTGGAAGGGCAACTGAAATTTGATGATTGTTTTTTATGTCGATTTCTTTTTTTGAAACCAACAACGGTCCTACACCGGATCCTAATGCTCCGCCACTGTTGAGTAAGGTGTAGTGGTCTGTAATGAAAGGGTAAACGCCGTAACTGATTTTAGTCAGATTGAGTTTTCCCTTCAGCGCCCACTCGTTAAGGGTTTGAACATCCTCAAGAATAGGTTCAAAACGAATTACTCCGGTATCAATTTTTTTATTGATGAGCGCATCAAAAATAAACGTGTCATTCGGGCAGGGTGATATTCCCAATGTCAGTTTCATACTCTGGGATTAATTGTTAGATAGGAGAGATAGGAAATGCATGACTTCATGATTCAAATTGATGATCGACTCTTTCATGTTCCATTTCTTTTTGTTTCTTTCTGCAATTGCATTGCTGATTCCTCTGAATTGAATAAACGGGATGTTCTCCATAAGACAAGTATAATGCAATGCGGCTCCTTCCATCGACTCTACACTCGGATTGAATGCGTTTTTATAATACTCTACTTTCTTTTTTGATGTTGTTATTTCATTCACCGAAATTCCCGGAACTTTCTTTAATCGTGTTTTTTTCAGAAGTTCGGAATTGTTGACGAGCCATCCCTTTTTGTAAGGATATTGATTATAAGGTAGTAGTTTCAGATCGAATAATGTCTTCAATTGATTGAGTTCAATGACACTTTGGTCGGCAATGGTTTCTTTTTTTACGACAACAACAGATCCGGGAACCAGGGCCGGGTCGATACTCCCGCCAACACCAACTTGAATGACAAGATCGGGTCGTTTTAAAGAAAAATATTTTGTGAGGGCGTAGGTAGTGGCCGTGAGCCCGATTCCTCCAACCAGCAGATCTATTTCCGGCAAGGAAGATTCAATTTTGCCGGAGGTGATTGCCTCTGTTAAGGGGGCGATTTCCATTGGGGTAGCTGCTAGAATCAGACAGGTTTTCATTTTTCAGATCTTTTTGGAGGAATTCTATGCAAGTTATGTAAACAATTGACGTTTTGATATTCTCGTTTGAATTCACTTACCTTTGCGCCTCACTTTTTCTCCGCCCGATGCTGTGAGAAATTAAAAAAAGTAAAGCATGGTTTACTTAACAAGAATCGAGCATTTTAATGCAGCTCATCGTCTCTTCAATCCCGAATGGAGTCCCGAAAAAAATGAGGCGGTATTCGGTAAATGCGCTAATGCGAACTGGCATGGCCACAATTACGAACTTTATGTAACCATCAAGGGACAACCTAATCCGGACACCGGTTTTTTGTTTGATGTTAAAAAACTGAGTCAGTTAATCTTGCAATATGTTATTGAGCCCTTAGATCATAAAAATCTGAATCTTGATGTTCCTTTCTTAAAGGGTAGAATGTGCTCTACGGAAATTTTGGCTGTTGCAATCTGGAAGCAACTGGAGCCGCATTTGCCTTCCGATGTGCAGTTGCATTGCATCAAATTATATGAAACGCCAAGAATCTTTGTAGAGTACTATGGCGAATAAACAATTTTGAGTTATTTCTGTTTAGATAAACGGACCTCCGTTTGCAGTTGAAATGTCTTAATTTTAACAGTACTCACTATGCATAATAAAGTTGCAGTTTATAGAAGCGAGCATTTTAACGCGGCACACCGTTTGTTCAATCCGCAATGGAGTGATGATAGGAATGAAAGTGTATTTGGCAAATGCAATAATCCCTCCTATCATGGTCATAATTACGAATTAATCGTAAAAGTAACGGGGGTTCCTGATGTGGACACGGGCTATGTAATTGATTTGAAGTTTTTAAGTGATCTTATTCAGTCTGTCGTCATCGAACGGTTTGATCATAAAAATCTGAATCTCGATACTGAAGAATTCAAAAATTTAAATCCGACGGTGGAACACATTGTCGTTGTGATATACAACTTATTGAGGCCTCATATCCCATTGGATAAAGACTTGCAGATACGAGTGTATGAAACACCACGAAATTTTGCGGAATATCCTGTGGGTTAAAGGTCGAAACAAAAAATAGAAATATGGCTTACAAGAAAGAGGAGCAGTATGATGCAGCGATAACAGAGGGCTTGTCCGATGTTTATAGAAAGGCTTTGGGTTATATAGGAGAAGATCCCGAGCGCGAAGGTTTGCAGAAAACACCTGAACGAATGGCAAAAGCCATGCAGTACCTGACTCAGGGATACCAGATGGAGGCCAGAGATATTCTGGACAGCGCACGCTTTCATGAAGAGGTGAGTGAAATGATCATTGTAAAGGATATTGAATTGTTTAGTATGTGTGAACATCACATGCTTCCTTTTTTTGGAAAAGCACACATTGCATACATCCCTAACGGCGTCATTACCGGTTTGAGCAAAATCGCTCGTGTTGTGGATGTTTATGCGCGACGGCTGCAGGTACAGGAACGTTTAACGGTTCAAATTCTCGATGCGATCAAGGACTCATTAAATCCGCATGGTGTTGCAGTGGTTATTGAGGCAAAACATCTTTGTATGATGATGCGGGGAGTTCAAAAACAAAATTCGGTAACAACCACTTCTGCTTTTTCTGGTGAGTTTCAAAAAGAAGCAACACGAAGCGAATTTTTAAAATTAGTCTCCGGAAAGTTGAGTTAATCTATATTTGACAAATTTTTCATGTCAAATAGAATTTCAACTGTATGAAACATGCGATTGTTTTTCCCGGACAGGGAGCTCAGTTTCCGGGAATGGGAAAAGGTTTATACGATTCCGGTGAAAAAGCACGTGGTCTGTTCGAACAGGCGAATCACCTGCTTGGTTTTCGGATATCGGATATTATGTTTGAAGGCTCGGAAGAAGAGCTTCGTCAGACAAAAGTGACACAACCCGCTATTTATCTTCATTCCATTATCTCTTTTTTATGCAATGAGATCGCCCATCCGGATATGGTGGCCGGGCACTCGCTGGGAGAATTTTCCGCATTGGTAGCAAATCAAACACTCAGTTTTGAGGATGGATTGTCTTTGGTTGCAGCGCGTGCTACAGCTATGCAGCATGCTTGTGAAAATGAACCGGGTACAATGGCCGCAATACTGGGTCTGCAAGATGAACTTGTTGAATCCATCTGTGAATCCATTGATGATGTAGTGGTTGCAGCAAATTATAATTGTCCGGGTCAATTGGTTATCAGCGGCTCTGTTAGTGGTGTTGAGAAGGCTTGTGAGTTGTTAAAAGCTGCCGGTGCCAAACGCGCTTTGGTATTGCCGGTAGGGGGTGCATTTCACAGTCCTTTGATGATTCATGCCGAAGAAGAATTGATAGCCGCTATTGAGCGGGTAACTTTTCACAAACCTGTATGTCCGGTTTATCAAAATGTTGTTGCCAAAGCCGTGCATCGTCCGGATGATATCAAGATGAATTTGATCCACCAGCTTACTGGTCCCGTAAAATGGACTCAAAGCGTTCTTTCAATGATTCATGACGGAGCAGGAATATTTACGGAATGTGGACCAGGAAAGGTATTACAGGGGCTGGTTCAAAAAATAGACAAGACGGTACAGGTAGCAGGTATCAGTTGAGCTCAGACTGCCTCTTGTTATTTTTCTAATGACAATGTGCAGTTGATCCATTCCGCATCGATTGTTGTTTCGTAACCTTTATAAAAATCAATGGCAGGTTTGTTCCATTCCAAAACCTGCCAATTGATTCCATTCAGTTTCAGATACCGGGCTTCCTGAATCAAGGCTTTCATGAGGAGCGATCCAACTCCTTTTCTTCTTTCTGATTCAGTAATATACAAATCCTCAAGGTACATGCGTTGTCCTTTCCAGGTAGAATATCGTATGTAATAAAGTGCAAATCCAATGATGGCTTGGTTTACTTCAGCCACAAAGGCCCACCAAACGGGATGAGAGCCAAATCCGCTTTCTTCAAAATGCTTTAGGGAAACAGTTACCTCATCCGGCGCTTTTTCATATTGTGCCAATTCTTTTATCAGTTCAAAAATTCTCGGACAGTCTTTTTGAACTGCTTTTCGGATTGTGATCATATTGATGGAAAAGGATCAATGTTTATGCATTCAAAATGCGTTCTGCCAAGCAATGAACGGCAGATCCATGCGATCAATCCGTTGGGTATTTATAGGTCCCATTACGGTATGAACATCAATTATAGTTGATTCTTATTCGTAGTTTATTGGGGGTCATAGGCCCATTTAATCCAGGTGGCACCCCATGTAAATCCGCCTCCAAATGCAGCAAGTACAACATTGTCGCCTTTTTTCAGCTGACTTTCCCATTCCCATAAACAAAGAGGAATGGTAGCTGCGGTCGTGTTGCCGTATTTGTGAATGTTGATCATCACTTTTTCTTTAGGCAGACCGATTCTGTTTGCGGTAGCGTCAATGATTCTCAAGTTGGCTTGATGTGGTACCAGCCATGCAATATCATTTCCTGTGAGTTGGTTGCGTTCCAAAAGTTCGGCACTTACATCGGCCATTCCTTTAACTGCGAATTTAAAAACGGATTGACCTTCCTGATACACAAAATGCTCTCTTCCAGTAACGGTTTCAATGCTGGCCGGTCTTTGACTGCCACCTGCTTTCATATGAAGGAAATTTCTTCCACTGCCATCGGATTTCAAAATGCTGTCGCGAAGTCCGTAGCCATTAGTATCGGGTTCCAATAACACCGCTGCTGCGCCATCGCCAAATATGATACAGGTATTCCGGTCCGAATAGTCAATAATAGAACTCATTTTGTCGGCGCCAACCACCACAACTTTTTTGTAACGGCCACTTTCAACGTAGCTGGCTCCTGTAGAAAGCGCGAAAAGAAATCCTGAACAAGCGGCACTTAAGTCAAATCCCCAGGCATTTACGGCTCCAATTTTGTCACAAACAATATTGGCAGTAGAAGGGAAAACCATATCGGGCGTAACGGTTCCTACAATCAAACAATCAATTTCATTCGGGCTGATGCCTCTTTTTTTACACAAGTCAATTACAGCGGGAACAATCATGTCGGACGTGGCAAGTCCCTCGCCTTTTAAAATACGGCGTTCTTCAATCCCGGTTCTGGAACGAATCCATTCATCATTAGTGTCAACCATTTTTTCCAGTTCGAAGTTCGATAAACGATACTCTGGAACGTAACCTGCAACTGCAGTAATAGCTGCCGTAATTTGATTGTTCATGCTAGAATTTTACGTTTTATTCAAGGCGTGCAAAGGTAAAGGAAATTATAACAGGGTTAAATCCTGCCAATTTTGTTATTTTCGCCCCATGTTTGCATACCTCAAAGGAAGCTTTAACAATATGACTCCCACCGTAGTACATGTGGATGTTAACGGAGTGGGATATGAAGTGCATATTAGTTTGCATACATATGCTCAAATCCAGCATTTGAAAGAAGGAATACTCTACACACATCTGTTAGTACGAGAAGATGCGCACATCCTATATGGTTTTTTTGATAAAGGGGAGAAAGACTTGTTTTTGCAGTTGTTAAGTGTATCCGGAGTTGGGGCTTCTACGGCCAGAGTGATGCTTTCATCTTTGCCACCTGAGGAATTATTGAAGGCTATATTGTCCGGAAATGAAATTGCTTTGGAGAAAGTTAAGGGCATTGGAAAAAAGACGGCTCAGCGCATCGTATTGGAATTGCGTGACAAACTGGCCAAAACTGCTACTGAGGTGAATATTTCTGCATTGAATCACAATACTTTAGAGCAAGAAGCGTTAATTGCTATGACAGCATTGGGAATTGCCCGTTCGGCTGCCGAAACCGCAATCAAAAAAGCACGGCAATCGGGAGGTCAGGTTCAGGAAGTTCAGGACCTGATCAAAGCGGCTTTGAAATGTCTGTAACAACCAAAACCAATCTCAACCAGCGATTTGTCGATTCGGAAATTCACCATACAATTTGTAATCGTTTTCATTGCGCTGCAATGTCTTGGACCTGTTTTTCTACAAGCGCAGGATAGTCTGCCTCCAACATCGGTTCAGGATACGATTCCTGTACGTCCAAATCTTCGTTTTCCCATTTATGACCGTAGGGGAGATCCTTATGGCAATGAGTCCGGAAATCCATTTGATCTCAGAAAGCCTCAAGCGATACAGGATTCTGTAAGTTACGATGCTGCTACTAAGCGCTATTATGTTTATGAAAAGATCGGGCGCAGCTGGTTCCGGAAGCCGGGCTATCTCACCTTTGAAGAAATGACGGCTTACAAACAACGAAAGGATGAGGCCGACTATTTTCAACGGAGGTTGAATACAACATTGAATCTGAATCGAAGAATCAACGACCCCAAACTGAGAGTGCGTGAAGGTTATTTTAATCGGTTGTTCAGCAATACGGGAATACCTAAAGTGGAAATACGCCCACAGGGCGATGTTACTTTAACGGCCGGCTACATGGGACAAAATATCAAGAATCCCACTTTGCCGGAAAGATCACGCCGGAACGGGGGATTTGATTTTGACATGCAGGCCAATTTTGGTCTCAATGCTAAAATAGGGGATAAGCTGAATTTTCCTGTGACCTACAACACATTGGCGAATTTTCAATTCGAAAACCAATTGAAGCTGGATTACACGGGAGGAAACGACCAGATCATCAAACGCATCGAAGCGGGTAATATCTCCTTTCCTGCTAAAGGAACATTGATGCCGGGAGCATCAACCTTGTTTGGTCTGAAAACGGAATTGCAGTTCGGAAAACTTTTTGTTACCACCGTTTTGGCGAATCAAAATTCCAGCCGTCAGCAAATGCAAATGCAAGGTGGCGCGGGCTTGCAACAGTTTCAGGTAAAGGCAGATGAATACGAAGAAAACCGCCACTTTTTACTGGCTCAATATTTTCGTGAAAAGTTCAATTTCAACATGCAAAAAATACCGGCCGTAACAACGCCGGTTCAGATTTTAAGGATGGAGGTCTGGGTTACCAATCGTACCGGCTCCACTACTGAAAACCGGAATGTGGTAGCCTTAATGGATTTGGGAGAATATCGGCCTAATAATCCGAATATATTTTCTCAGGCAACAACTGATCTTCCATACAATGGGGCGAATGATTTGTACCAGCGTCTGGTAAATGATCCTGCCAACAGAGATGCGTCGTTGGTAACCAATCGGCTTTCTTCTTACGGAATGGTGGCTGTTCAGGATTTTGAACGCACTTTTGCCCGGAAGTTACGTCCGGATGAATATTACTTTAATCCACAGATCGGTTTTATTTCATTGAACACAGTGTTGCAGGCCGACGAAGTTTTAGGGGTAGCTTATCAATATACTGTTAACGGAAAAGTTTATCAAGTAGGTGAATTTTCAACGGATGTAACACCCGACACAACAGCTACAAATTCCGGTACGCAAAAGGTTCTTTTCCTCAAGATGCTGAAGGCTACTTCACAACGTCCATCACTTCCAATCTGGGACTTGATGATGAAGAATGTGTATGCCGTTGGTTTCGGACAACTGGAACGAAAAGATTTTAAATTAAATATCCTGTACCAGGAACCGGGAGGAGGCGAAAAGCGATACATCCCTGAAGGAGAAGAAAAAGGTCGACCCATAATTGAACTGGTCAATCTGGATCGGTTGAATAATCAAAATGACCCGCAGCAAGACGGTGTATTCGATTACATTGAAGGCTTCACGGTTAATTCACAACAAAGTAGAATCATCTTCCCTTTTTTGGAACCATTCGGTAAAGATCTTGAATACATTTTCAGGGGTGCCGATTCGCTGGAATTGAGAAAGAAATATTTGTTTTATCCACTGTATGATTCAATCAAATGGGTTGCACAGCAGTCGCCCCAATTGAACCGATATATTTTTAAAGGAGTATCGAGAAGTGCAGGAGGCGGTTCTGAAATTCCGCTGGGAGCTTTTAATGTACCCCCCGGTTCTGTTTCGGTATCCGCAGGCGGACAAACACTTCGTGAGAACGTAGACTATGTTGTTGATTACAATCTGGGAACCGTAAAAATCATCAATCAGGGGATTTTGAATTCAGGAATTCCTGTAAGCGTTGGATTTGAAAATAATGCAACGTTTGGGATGCAGAACCGAAATTTCATGGCGCTGCGTTTGGATTATCGTGCCATCGAAACACAAACTCGACAGTTGAATTTAGGTGCCGCCGTTATGCGTTTGGGAGAGCGACCATTCTTTACCAAAATGAATTATGGTGATGATCCGATCCGCAATACGATGGTGGGGGGTGATGTGAATTTCAGGAGCGACTGGAAACGGTTTACTAAATGGCTGGATGCCTTGCCCTTTTATACGACCCGTCAAAATTCAAGTGTGAACTTTTATGGTGAAGCAGCACGTATTTTTCCAAGTTCAGCCAAACAAATTCGTCCGGAAAAAGGACAGGGTGGTTTGATCTACATTGATGATTTTGAAGGAACACGCAACGGGATTGATTTAAGGTTTCCCTTTATCGCCTGGACCCTTGCGTCAACACCTTTTGGATCAAAAGATCAATCTGGAACCGAACTGTTTCCCGAGGCAGGATTGTCCAATAATTTAGAATACGGATACAACCGGTCCAAGCTGGCCTGGTACAATATTGAGCCCGTATTACAAGAACGTAAGAGTCCCAACAATCCGTTAGGAAACAACCTGAACGAGCTTTCGGATCCTCGTGTTCGTTTCGTGAACCGTATCGAGGTGTTTCCTCAATCTACTCCCGATTTGGGGCAGGCGCAATTGATTACGTTCGATCTGGCGTTTTATCCGCAAGACAGGGGGCCTTATAACTATGATGCACGAAGCGGAAGCATTAACCCTGCGAACGGTAAACTGTTAAATCCTCAAAAAAGATGGGGAGGCATCATGCGTGCTATTGATCAAATCGATTTTGAAACGAATAACATCGAGTTTATTGAAATGTGGGTGCAGGATCCATATATTTTAAATCCTGCGTCAACGGGCGGACAGTTGTATTTTAATTTGGGTAATATTTCTGAAGATATTTTAAAGGATGGGCGTAGATTTTATGAAAATGGTTTAAGTACCGAGCAAACGCCTGCACGGGAAGATACCAGTGCCTGGTCGCGTGTTCCGAGAAATCCAATTCAAATTGCTCAGGCATTCAGCAACCTTCCGGATGAACGTCCCCAGCAGGATGTGGGTTTTGACGGACACCCCGATGATGAAGAGGGTAATTTTTACAAAGCTTTTTTAATTGATTTCAGTTCGAATTTTGGTGCCGGAATCCCATATCAACTCCTGGCACAGGATCCCAGTTCGGACAATTACCGGCATTTTAGGGATGAATTGTACAATCAAACAGGTGCCGGTATCCTTGCTCGTTATAAACAATTCAACAATCCGCAAGGAAACAGTCCGGTTGCAACCAATACTACAAGTTATACTCCGGCCTCTTCATTATATCCGGATAACGAGGATCTGAACCGTGATAATACCTTAAACGAAGTAGAGGAGTATTTCCAATACGTTGTTAACTTAAAAACCAAGAGTGATCCCTCCATGCAGGTGGGACAAAATTTTATTGCCGACAGAAGAGACGTAGACGTAAAATTGGCAAATGGTGAATCAAGAAAGGAAACATGGTATTTGTTTCGTATACCAATCAGGCAGTATCAGATGAAAGTTGGAAACATTCCCGATTTTAAGTCGATTCGTTTTATGCGAATGTTCATGACCGGATTTGAAGACTCTCTGGTGTTGCGTTTTGGCAAACTTGAATTGGTTCGAAATATGTGGCGCTCTTTTCAGTATGCACTGGATACGACAGGCCAATATAAACCTTTACCCAACCAAGATATTACCACGTTTAATGTAACGGCTGTTAATGTGGAGGAAAATGATAAACGTATCCCTGTCAATTATGTGATTCCACCGGGTATCCAACGGGTTCAGCAATTAAGCAACAATGGCTTGAATTTATTACTGAATGAGCAGTCGTTAAGTATACAAATATGCAATCTGCAGGATGGTGATGCAAGATCCGTGTTCAAATCAACCAATCTTGATCTTCGTCAATACAACCGGGTTCGTATGTTTATGCATGCTGAGTCAAGAGGTGTTTCAGACGTTTTAAAGGATGGAGAAGCGATGGCTGTCATCCGATTTGGTACTGATTTTATTAACAACTACTATGAAGTAAAGATGCCACTTAAAGTAACCCGGTGGGGTAGCTTACTTAAGGATACGACAGTTTGGCCTGCAGATAATGAATTTGATTTGAACCTGTCTGATCTGGTGCGATTTAAGTTAAGACGAACCGGTAGTGTCATGCAGCCGTACACCGAAAACAGAGGAAAGGGTGTGAGTTGGACCGTAATGGGAAATCCAAATTTGGGAGAGGTAAAAGGGTTTCTTGTTGGTATCGAAAATCCAAAAGGAGACAACAATACCTCCTTATGTACCGAAGTATGGATCAATGAACTACGTCTGAGTGGATTGGATGAGAAAGGTGGTTGGGCTGCAACAGGAAGAATTGATTTACAGATGGCTGATTTGGGTACGATCACTGTATCTGCTGCAACCCGGAGTGCCGGCTTTGGAACAATTGAACAGCGAGTCAATGAGCGAAGCAGGGAAAACTTTTCGCAATTTGATGTAGCTGCAAATTTACAGATGGGCAAGTTGCTTCCTAAAAAGGCCGGGTTGGAAATTCCTGTATATGCCAGCTATTCCCAAACCGTTATGAGTCCGGAATACGATCCCTATGACCAGGATGTCAAATTCAGAGATAAATTAAAAACGACAAATAATAAGGATTCCGTAAAAAGGATTTCACAGGACTTTACATCGATTACGACTGTAAATGTGACCAATATGCGGAAGACCAAAACCAATAACAAGCCACCCAGGGTCTATGATGTGTCAAACATCGATGTTAGCTTCTCCTATACAAAAACGGAAAAAAGAAATCCATTGATCGAAAGCGACGTACTCGAAAGACACTATGCCGGGTTGGGTTATAATTTTGCGCCACAGTCAAAGTTTGTTGAGCCGTTTAAAAAATGGATCAAATACCGCAGTGCCTGGTGGGCTATCATCAAAGACATCAACTTTAATTACCGTCCCAGTTTGTTAAGTTTTAGAGCCGATGTAAATCGTCAATTTGGTGCGGCACGTGCGCGTGAAGTAGTAATACCCGGAGTGCCTCCCAGTCCGTTCAAAATTCCGGAAACCTATGATAAATATTTTGTATTTGATCGTGTCTATAATTTACGTTGGGATTTAACACGTTCTATCAATTTTGATTTTTCGGCTACCAACAATGCAAGGGTGGATGAACCCTTCGGTAGAATTGATACAAAATTCAAACGCGATTCTCTTCGCCGAAACTTCTTAAAGGGAGGCAGAAATGTAATTTACAAGCAAACCGCAAACGCATCATACAATCTGCCGATTTCTAAAATACCGATACTGGATTGGACAACAGCCCGCTTTAATTATGCTACCACCTACAATTGGATTGGAGCGTCACGTCTTGCAATCAATTTAGGAAACACTATGGAAAATTCTCAGCAGCGAATTTTCACCGGCCAATTGGACTTTACAAGGCTTTATGCAAAATCCAGGTGGTTACGGGCGTTAGAAACACCTGCCGGACCTAAGCAAACGCCACAGCTGGCCTCTCCCAATATTCAATTCAATCCCAAAGACACAGTTGGTAAGAGTAAAAAATACATCGCACGTTTATTCAAAAGACTAAACAGAATTGAAGCCAGAAAGGATAAAACCATTCAGCCTGAGTTAAGCAACAGCATTCAATTTATTGGACGGTTATTCACATCGTTGAAAAATATCAATTTGAATTACAGCGAGTCCTTCAATTCAAGAATCCCCGGTTACAATCAGGAAACGCAACATTTTGGACAAAACTGGAAAACCCGCGCGCCCGGATTGGATTATGTATTTGGTCGGCAGCCGGATACAGCCTGGCTCGGTAAAATAGCACGTAATGGCTGGATGACCCGTGATACGAACTTTAATTTTCTCTTCACTCAAAGCTACAAACAGGAGTTCAAAGTTGAAGCAACGGTTGAACCCTTTAGAGATTTTACAATCGATTTGAATCTTACACGGTCTTTCAGTAAGAATTATTCCAGTCTGTTTAAGGATACCTCCGGTTCAGGCAAGTTTGCCAATCTAAATCCTTATGCCGGCGGTGGATTTGAAATTACCTTCATTTCCTACCAAACAATGTTCAGGAAGTATTCAGCTACCTTGCCCGGAGAGTCTTTTCTGCAATTTGAAAGAAATCGTGTTGTCTTATCGGAGCGTTTAGGGAAAATCAATCCGTATTCACAGGGGCAAGTAAATGCAGATAATTTCTACAAAGGATACGGACGTTACGCACAGGATGTTTTGATTCCGGCTTTTATTGCGGCGTACACCAATCAGGATCCGTTGACTGTAGGTCTCATCAATCAGAGTAATCGAAAGATCAACGATAACCCCTTTAAGCGCTATTTGCCAAAGCCAAATTGGCGTTTAACCTATAATGGATTGAGCAGGCTGCCCGGTTTGGAAAAGATCTTTACGAACTTTTCAATTTCTCATGGATACAACAGTACCTTGAGTATGAATAATTTCACTTCGGCATTGTTGTATACCGATCAATTAGGACTTGGATTTCCCTCCTTTCTTGATACCATATCAAATAATTTTGTGCCTTTCTTTATAGTGCCCAATGTTACTATAAGTGAAAAATTTGCACCATTGATAGGGTTTGATGTTCAGTTAACCAATCAATTAAGTTTTAAGTTGGATTATGGGCGTAGCCGAACAATTAGTTTAAGTCTCATTGATTTTCAGGTTAGTGAAGTGCGGAGTATTGATGTTACTGTTGGCGCAGGTTGGAGAAAAAGAGGATTGAAGCTTCCCTTTAAGCTTCCATTTACGAAAAAAGATACAAAAACGCTTGAGAACGACATCAGCTTCCGTTTTGATCTTACTTATCGTGACAATGCGATCTCGAATAATATTCTGGATCAACAAAATAAAATTCCTACCGGCGGACAAAAAGTACTGAACATCAATCCTTCGATTGATTATGTACTGAACAATCGTATTCGTCTGCGTTTGTTTTTGGAACAGAGCAGGATTATCGGATACATTGCAACACCACCTCCTGTCATCAACACACGTGCCGGTTTGCAGGTCAACATCAGTTTAGCTCAGTAAACGTAAGCTGCTTGTTAATAGACTATTGCAACATAGAATGCAACAATTCTCAAGGAAGGGGTCATTCAAACAAATCACTGCTTAGATAGCGGTCGCCACGATCGCATGCAATAAATACAATGATGCCAGACTCTAATTCGCCTGCGAGTTGGAATGCCGCCGTTGCAGCGCCTCCACTGCTCATGCCCGCAAAAATTGCTTCCACCTTGGCCAATTGACGCGCCATGTGTGTTGCTGCTTGTTGGGAAACATCGATGACTCTGTCAACGCGTTCGGGTTCGAAAATTTCAGGTAGGTATTCCACAGGCCAACGTCTGATACCGGGTATCGAAGACTCTTCTGTTGGTTGGCAACCAATAATCTGTATGGATGAATTTTGTTCTTTCAGAAATCTGGAAACCCCCATGATTGTTCCGGTTGTGCCCATCGAACTTACAAAATGAGTAATTCCCTTGCCCGTATCATTCCAGATTTCAGGGCCGGTAGTTTTATAATGAGCCAAATAATTGTCGGGGTTCGAAAACTGATTCAAAATATAAGCATTCCCTTTTGCGGCTTCATCAATGGCATAATCACGACAAACTTCAATGCTTTCCAATAAAGTAACCTTAGCGCCAAATGCTTCCATTGTTCGCGTTCGTTCTTTTGTAGATGTTGATGGCATGGCCAGCTCAATATCAAGATTGTACAGTCGCGCGATCATGGCTAATGCAATTCCTGTATTGCCGCTGGTTGCTTCAATTAAGCGCATACCCGGTCGTATGTCGCCACGTTCAATGGCAGAACGTATCATGTTCAAAGCGGGCCGGTCTTTTACGCTGCCTCCGGGATTGTTACCTTCAAGTTTTGCGTAGACCTTGACCTTTGGGTTGGGGTTCAATTTTTTGATTTCAACAAGAGGTGTGTTGCCTACGAGATCTATAATACTTGCCATTATGGGTTCTTGTCTTTTTGATATTCAACTACTTTAATATCCGGACGGTTGTAAACGGTCGAAAAAGGAGGGATGCTTCTTGTTAGCCACACATTGCCGCCAACAACACTGTTGTGTCCAATTACAGTATCGCCACCTAAAATTGTTGTTCCTGAATAGATGATAACATGGTCTTCTATAGTTGGATGTCGTTTCTTACTCGCCATGTTTTTGTCAACACTCAATGCACCAAGTGTAACACCCTGATAGAGTTTCACGTGATTCCCGATATGTGTGGTTTCGCCAACAACAATTCCTGTTCCGTGATCAATGAAAAAGTACTCTCCAATTATTGCACCCGGATGAATGTCAATCCCCGTTTTGGAGTGTGCATGTTCTGTAATGATTCGGGGTAAGAGAGGGATGTTTAGTTTCAGTAATGCATGTGCTACTCTGTAAAAGCTGATGGCTGTAAATCCCGGGTAAGCTCTTATAATTTCAAATCGGTTTTGTGCAGCAGGGTCGCCTTGCAGTAATACTTCAATATCGGTATTCAGAACCCGGTAGAGTTCGGGTAGTGCATCAAAGAAAGTAGCCGCTTTTTCTGCCTTATTGCAATTGGTGCAGGCGTCGGTAGCTTCAAGTATGTTTAGAAGTTCATTTTGAAGCGTCAGGAATGCCTTACGTGTTTGCTCGGTAGTGGCATCTCTACGGCTCGAACGTTCCGGGAAAAGGAGGCCGATGAGGTTGTTGGTCCAATTCGCAATTTCTTCATTGGGTGGTACAGCCTCACAGGCTTTCTGTCGATTGTGTATTTGTTCTATGAAATGTTCATTCATGATCCGGTATTTCGTAATTGCGTTGTGAAATTACCACAATTTATACTTTGTTAGCTTTTAAACAGCATATCCCATTTGCACAATCAAAGGGGATTCGGTATTGGTAGGAGCTTGCGCGCAATCCAGTCATCATTACCGATGCTTAATTCTCAGGGCCACATATCGGTCATCTTTCTTATTTTTGGCACAAATCAATCGTATGAGTTATCAATTGCTTAAAGGGAAAAAGGGAATCATTTTCGGTGCATTGGACGAGAAATCAATTGCATGGAAAACCGCTTTGAAATGTTATGAAGAAGGCGCTCAGATCGTGCTTACCAATGCTCCGGTAGCTCTTCGTATGGGTGAAATCAACAAGCTTTCGGCGTTGTGCGGTAATGCGCCTGTCATTGGTGCGGATGTTACGAATATGGAGGATCTGAAACAATTGTTTGAGCAGTCTATGCAACATTTTGGTGGAAAAGTAGACTTTGTTTTACATAGCATTGGAATGAGTTTGAATGTTCGCAAGGGCAAGCATTATACTGAAATGAATTATGAATGGAATTCTAAAACGTTGGACATCTCGGCCATGAGTCTACATCGTGTTTTACGTACCGCATGGGATCTGGATGCTTTGAACGAATGGGGGAGTGTAGTTGCGCTTTCTTATATCGCAGCTCAACGCGTATTTCCTGATTACAATGAGATGGCTGATGCAAAAGCCTTACTGGAAAGTGTAACCCGTAGTTTCGGTTACCATTATGGCGCTAAGAAAAAGGTGCGTGTAAATTCGATCTCTCAGTCACCAACCCGCACAACAGCAGGAAGTGGTGTAAAAGGGTTTGATGGCTTTATTAATTATGCCGAAAAAATGAGTCCTTTGGGTAACGCAAGTGCAGAAGATTGTGCCAACTACATTACAATGATGTTTAGTGACATGACCCGGATGGTTACAATGCAAAATCTGTTTCACGACGGAGGTTTCAGTTTTACCGGCGTTACAGGAGCGGTTATTGATCAAATGGAAAAGGAGTAATTCTCATTCTTAAAAAGGTAGCAATTTCTAATGACCATCATCGACATAATGGGCCATCTGGGGTCTTTCTTGAGCAGCATTACCTTCATGCCTCAGGTGTACAAGGCCTGGAAGTCGAAACGGATAGGTGATCTTAGTATCTACACCATTTTGATTGTTTTGTGCAGTACTGTCATTTGGCTGGTATACGGTTTGGGTTATATGTTATGGCCTGTAATCATCTGCAATGCCATCATTTGTATGCTCTCGTTTTTGTTGTTGTATTTTAAATTAACTTATAAAAACTAGAAAGAGAAAAGCCGTTCAGATTTGAACGGCTTTTTTAATCGTTTTTTGTTGAACGACGATACTAATATTCATCTTCATTAAAGAAGAAATCTTCCTGGCTTGGATAGTCAGGCCAGATGTCGTCAATACTTTCATAAATCTCGCCTTCGTCTTCCAGTTCCTGCAAGTTTTCAACGACCTCAATGGGGGCACCGCTGCGGATTGAATAATCGATCAATTCGTCTTTGGTTGCAGGCCAGGGGGCGTCTTCGAGGTATGATGCTAATTCAAGTGTCCAGAACATAAGGAAACTCTTTATTTTTCGCAAATGTAACTTTCCTGCTGAAATAACCAAATCCGTTTTTTTAACAGCCTTAAAGGATGGACGGGTATTCAGATCGGAACGTTTCTTTTCTGTAAATATAGTTAGGTTTGTAAAAAGTTCGGGCAATGATGCTAAGCTGTAAAAATATCAGGAAACGTTATGGATCCCTGGATGTCTTGCGTGGCGTGGACCTTGAAATACAGAAAGGCGAGGTGGTCAGTCTTGTTGGAAGCAGCGGGGCCGGGAAAAGTACGCTTTTGCATATTTTAGGCACCCTGGATGATCCGGATTCTGGCGAAGTGTGGCTAAACAACCAACGAATTGATACTTTAAAAGGAAATGCGCTTGCGGCTTTTCGAAACCGTCACATTGGATTTGTGTTTCAATTTCATCATTTATTGCCGGAATTTACAGCTCTTGAAAATGTTTGTATTCCCGGTTGGTTGGGGCACAGACGCAAAAAGGAGGTTGAACAAAGGGGACGCGAATTATTGGGTTTGCTGGGATTGCAGGAACGGATCAATAACAAACCCGCGGCTCTTTCGGGAGGAGAGCAGCAACGTGTGGCCGTAGCCAGAGCATTGATTAATCAGCCGGATGTGATTTTGGCCGATGAGCCTACAGGTAATCTGGATTCAGCCAACGCGAATGAATTACATCGATTGTTTTTTCATTTAAGAGATCGGTTTCAACAAACTTTCTTAATCGTGACTCATAACGAGCAACTCGCAGAACAGTGTGACAGGATTGTGCATATGAAAGATGGTCACATCGTTTGATGTTTTCGTGATTTCTACCATCCGTAACCACGATACGTTTTCTTATCATTGCACCTTCTTAGGCAGCTTTAAGAACTTAAACGCGGGGCTTCCAGGGGATTTCAGCAACCTCTTCCAGATTCCCAATGTAACGTGCCGTTACAAACAAATAATCACTCAAGCGGTTCATGTATTTGATCACGAGTGGTTCAACAAACAGGTCATCCTGTTGCATTTGAACACACAGGCGCTCGGCTCTCCGACAAACACATCGGGCGATATGCAGTGAAGAGACAGCAGGATGCCCGCCGGGTAAAATAAAAAACTTCATGGGGGGCAAGCTTTCATTCATCCGGTCAATTTCGGTTTCCAGTAACCGGACATCCTCTTCTTTTAGATCCGGAATTTTCATTTTGGAATCTTTTTCAGGGTCTGTTGCAAGCGATGCCCCTATGGTAAAAAGCCGATCCTGAATTTCCCGTAAGGTAATTTGAGTAGCAGTATCTTTTATTTGATCATTGCAAAATCCAATATACGAATTGAGTTCATCCACGGTTCCATAGGTTTCGATGCGGATATGGCTTTTGGGAACTTTTGTGCCACCAATCAAACTGGTTTTTCCCAGATCTCCGGTTTTAGTATAGATTTTGAACGACATATTTCCTTATTGTAGCTTGATTAACACGATTGAAGGTGTAAAGTTTAAAATCGTAGAACTTAATTCTTACGCGTGAGTGGGTTCATTTTGTTTTTTCTTTTGGTCGCTTTCGATCAGGCCGTCGCGAAGTCTTACAACCCGTTGCGCGTAACGGGCAATTTCTTCTTCATGAGTGACCAATACAACGGTGTTGCCTTGGTTATGAATTTCCGTAATCAGATGCATGATTTCTTCTGATGTTTTACTGTCCAGATTTCCCGTTGGTTCATCTGCCAAAATAATCGAAGGGTTGTTGACCAATGCTCTCGCGATGGCAACACGTTGGATTTGTCCACCGCTCAGTTCATTGGGTTTATGATGCGATCTGTCGGATAGTTTCACTTTGTTTAACATCTGCATGGCACGTTCATTACGTTCCTTTTTGGGAATGCCGGCATAAATTAAAGGGAGCGCAACATTTTCCAAAGCAGTTAAGCGGGGCATCAAATTGAATTGCTGGAACACGAATCCGATCTCCTGATTTCGGATATCGGCTAAATCATTATCGTGCATTTTACTCACATCCTTTCCGTTGAGAATGTAGGTCCCTTTACTAAGTGTGTCTAAACAACCCAATATATTCATAAGGGTGCTTTTACCCGAACCTGAAGGACCCATCAGAGCAACAAATTCACTTTTGTTAATTTCAAGATCAATACCTTTTAATACTTCCAGTTCCTGTTTGCCCAGGTAGTAGCTCTTGCGTACGTTTTGAAGAAAAATCACAGAACTGTTCATGGGCGTTATTTTTTGATGACTTTAGGAACCAGAAAATAGGAGTCGTCTTTTAGAGGGGCATTTAAAAGACCTTCCTCAGTTGTAAGAGCAGTTTGGATGTTGTCTTTCCGTAGCTGGTTGATTTCTTCGGTTAGGTGCATCAAGGGTTCAATACCTGTGGTGTCCAATTCACTGAGTTTTTCAATAAATCCTATGATTTGTTGCATATCGCTTCGTAAGACCTCTTTTTCTTGAACACTCGTTTTGAGGCGTGCAAGATGGCTGAGCTTGTCAATCAGATCTCCTGTAATTTCCATAGGGCAAATATAATGATAGTTGCATGAAACAGGGAGGCATTGATCGGGAGGCGTTGGGTTCTTGACAGTCGACCTATTTGTTGATTTTACCTTCAAATTGAAAGACTTATCTTCGCTTTCCTGTCAAAAATCAGATTCGACAGCGGCTCATGGGGAGCTGTATTTTTTTAAAGGCAATGTTCTTATGGATATGCAGAAAAAAATTGTGATGAGCGGCATCCGTCCTACGGGTTTTTTGCACCTGGGTAATTATTTCGGTGCCATGAAAAACTATGTACAAATGCAGGATGCTTATGAATGTTACTTCATGGTGGCAGATTGGCATTCATTGACGACCCATCCCGATACAAAAGCCTTGAAAGAGAATGTCCATCGTGTGTTGGCCGAAAACATTGCGTGCGGGTTGGATCCCGATAAAGTTGCACTTTATTGCCAAAGTCATGTGTATGAAACTGCTGAGTTGTATTTGTATTTGAATATGCTGGCCTATAAAGGAGAATTGGAAAAGACCACCACTTTTAAAGATAAGGTTCGTTTACAACCCGAAAATGTGAACGCCGGCTTATTGACTTATCCTGTATTGCAAACGGCAGACATCATTTTACACAGGGCAAGTTACGTTCCTGTAGGAAAAGACCAGGAACAGCACCTTGAAATGGCAAGAAATTTTGTGCAGCGGTTCAATCATCGTTATGGTGAAGTATTTCCGGAGCCGGTTGCGTTCAATTTTGGAGGTGCTCTTGTAAAAGTCCCCAGTTTGGACGGAACAGGAAAAATGAGTAAAAGTGAAAATCAGAATGCAACCATTTATCTGGCCGACAGCGATGAACTGATCCGTAAAAAGGTGATGAAGGCACAGACCGATTCCGGTCCTACCGTGCCCGGTACACCCAAGCCCGAGTACATTGAAAACTTGTTTCTGTTGATGAAATTGGTGAGTGCTCCGGAAGTGGTGAAACAATTTGAATCCGATTACGATCAATGCACTATTCGCTACGGCGATATGAAGAAACAACTGGCAAATGATATGGCTTTGTTTATTGCGCCTATACGTGAAAAAGCCGAAGCCATCCGGCATAATCAAAGCTATTTGCGTGAAGTCATGGAAAAAGGTGCAGAGAAGGCTCGAAAAAGTGCCCAACAAACCATCTCGATTGTAAGGGATGCTATGGGTTTAAACTATTTCTAAAAAAAAACTGTTCCTTAAAGTAACTTTCGAAAAGAAGTTATATTTTGAAAATATTTCAATAGCGGAATCTCTGTTTGAATTAAACATTTATGGCAAAACTCAGAAAACCAAAACACATTGCAGTTGCCGGAAACATCGGTGCCGGTAAAACGACATTGACAGAGATGTTGAGCAAGCATTACAAATGGATACCTCAATTTGAGGATGTTGACCACAATCCCTATTTGAATGACTTTTATGAAGATATGCCTCGCTGGAGTTTTAACTTACAAGTATACTTTTTGAACACACGCTTGAATCAGGTGCTGGATATTCAGAGAGGTACGGAAACGGTTATTCAGGATCGGACTATTTTTGAAGATGCCCATATTTTTGCTCCCAACCTTTACGAGATGGGACTGATGGGTAAACGCGATTTCGACAATTACTTTTCATTTTTTGCGACGCTTAAGACAATGGTTTCTCCTCCCGATCTGTTGATTTACCTGAAAGCCTCCGTTCCAACACTCGTGGCACAAATACAAAAGCGCGGACGCGAATATGAAGAAAACATCCGATTGGATTATCTCAAGCGTTTGAATGAGTTTTATAACAAATGGATTGATTCTTATAAAGAGGGGAACTTGCTGGTGATTGATTGTGACGTAAACAAATTTGAAGAAAATGAAGAGCATTTTGGAGAAATTATCAACAAGATCGATTCCCAATTGTATGGGTTGTTTTAATTTTTTCAATCCTAAAAAAAAGTGAAACCCCGCCAAGACTAGCGGGGTTTTTTGTTCTTAGCAAACAATCGATTACGACCACTTATACTTTCGGGGCTGCAGCTAGAATTTCTTCACCGCATCCGGAAGCATATTTTTCAAAGTTTTTTATAAATAAAGAAGCCAATGTTTTTGCCTTCTCCATGTAATTATTTTTATCGGACCAGGTATTTGCCGGATTTAAAATTTCGGAAGGGATATTGGGACAAGACCTAGGGATGTTAAAATTGAAAACGGGCATCTTTTCATAGTCAACTTCATTAAGTTCACCATTTAACGCTGCCTGAATCAGTGCTCGTGTGTATGACAATTGAATTCGTCTTCCGGTTCCATAAGCACCACCGGTCCATCCTGTATTGACCATCCACACATGTACATTTTGTTGTTTGATCTTTTCGCCCAGCATTTTTGCATAAACGGCAGGATGCAAGGGCAAAAATGGTGCACCAAAACATGCACTGAATGTACTTTTAGGTTCAGTAATGCCTGTCTCCGTACCGGCCACCTTTGCTGTGTATCCACTGATGAATTGATACATCGCCTGAGCTTCTGTTAACCGTGCAATAGGAGGTAAAATGCCGGTTGCATCACAGGTCAAGAAGAAGATATTTGAAGGCGTTCCGCAAGTGGAAGGTTCTATGGCATTACTGATGAAATGGATAGGGTAGCTTACCCTTGTATTTTCGGTTATCGCTTTGCAGGAATAATCAATGGTATTTGTTCCCGGGAAAAAGTTGATGTTTTCAACGAGAGCTCCTTGGGTAATGGCCTGATAAATTTCGGGCTCTTTTTCGCTGCTGAGATCGATGCATTTAGCATAACAGCCGCCTTCAAAGTTGAAAATTCCTTCATCATCCCAACCGTGTTCATCATCACCAATCAGGAAGCGTTCGGGATCTGCGCTTAAGGTTGTTTTGCCGGTTCCGCTCAGTCCAAAAAAAACAGCAACATCTTCTTCTTTTCCAACATTGGCACTGCAATGCATGCTTAGTACCTTTTTTTCCAGCGGCAAGATATAGTTCAGTATCGTGAATATTCCTTTTTTCATTTCGCCGGTATATCCGGTTCCGCCGATCAGAATCATTTTATGTTTAAAACTGACAACGGCAAAGTTCTCTTGTCTTGTGCCGTCAGTTGCAGGGTTGGCAAAAAATGAGGGAGCATGAAAGATGTGCCAGTCCGGTTTGAAGTTTTCCAGTTCTTCTTCATTGGGTCGGATGAACATGTTGTAAGCAAATAAATTGCTCCAGGGGTTTTCATTTACAACCCGGATATTGATTTTGTATCGTTCATTTGCACAAGCAGAACAATCCCTAACCCACAGGTTTTTATTCTTGTTTAAGTGTTCAATCAGTTTTGAATAAAGAAGATGAAACGACGACTCTTCAATTGGCTGATTGAATTCATTCCAATGCACCGTGTTTTCGGTAATCTCATCTTTTACGATGAATTTGTCTTTGGGACTTCGTCCGGTGAATTTTCCGGTGGGGATACACAACGCTCCGGTGTCATTATATGTGCCCTGACCCAGAAGAACAGTTTGCTCGGCCAGCGTATCCGGGCTTAACTGATAATGGATGTTCTCCGAATGACGGAGCCCCAGTTTCAGAAAAGAGTGAGCCGGTATCAATGTTTCAGGAATGGCCATCAAATTGTTCAGTTATTGTAACAGATTCAAAAGTAAAGTTCAAACAACAAATGCATTTCAAAAACGACTTCATTTTATTGAAAATAAATTAACAAAAGCGATTATGCTCAATGATTTATGCAATGAATAGCTTTATTGTTTGTATAGAATTAAAAATATAAATCAAAATAATGGAGGATTCATAAAAATAAAACAAACGATAGTTAGCGGAAAAGGGTTGTATGTCAATACTAAGAGTTGGGCAGGCAATATTGAAATCTTAATTTGCAGCATCAAAAAGCGAAAGTAAACTGCAAGTTGAGTTTTACGGCTGCCATTAATCTAACTGAACAGACGAATTAAAGTCAATAAAAATTTAAGAGGCACATGAAATATCATCCACTGGATTCCGGTATTTTTCAGGCGAATCGCGATCGCTTTGTTAAATCCATGCTTCCCGGTTCGATCGCCATTTTCGTAAGCAATGATGAATGGCCTATGAACGGTGATGCGTTACATTCCTACAAACAAAACAGTAATTTGTACTGGCTCACCGGAATTGTTCAGGAAGATACAGTGCTGATTTTGTACCCTGACAATCCCGATCCCAAATACCGCCAGGTATTGGTATTGGTTCGACCCAATGAAATGAAGGAGAAATGGGATGGAAAACGTTTAAGAGCACAAGAGGCTAAGGCCATAAGCGGAGTTGAAACAATTGTTTGGCAGGACGGATTAGACGGAATACTACAACAGTGGATGCATCTTGTTGATCATGTTTATTTGTCCACAAACGAGAACGACCGGAAAGCTTCTGCGGTACAAACACGTGAATATCGCTTCATTCAGGAAATGAAGGAACGGTACCCGTTACATCATTATCACCGTTCGGCAAAACTGCTCAAAGTATTAAGGGCAATTAAAACGCCGGCCGAGGTGGCTGTTATCCAAAAAGCAATTGATATCACCGAGATCACTTTTCGCCGTTTGCTTGGGTTCATTGCGCCGGGGAAAATGGAATACGAAATTGAAGCAGAAATCTGGCATTCTTTTTTGTCAAACCGTGCAACCGGTCCGGCTTACGGAAGCATTATTGCAAGTGGTGACAGGGCGCGTATCCTTCATTATGTTTCCAATAATCAGGAATGCAAAGACGGTGAACTCGTTTTAATGGATTTTGGGGCAGAATACGGTGGTTATTGCGCAGACCTAACAAGAACAGTGCCGGTAAATGGGAAATTCACCCGACGACAGAAAACAGTTTACAATGCTTGTTTGCACTTACACAATTATGCCAAAAGCTTGTTGAAGCCCGGAATCAGCATTGTGGATTATACAGAAAGAGTAGGAGAAGAGGCAACCCAGCAATTTTTGAAAATAGGCTTGTTGCGAAAATCAGATATACGCAACGAAGATCCTTCCAACAGGGCGTATCGTAAATTTCTCTATCATGGTATTTCACATCATCTTGGCATTGACGTACATGATTTGGGAACACGCACCGAACCGATTAAACAAGGTATGGTTTTTACTGTGGAGCCGGGGATTTATATTGAAGAAGAGCAAATGGGTATACGCATTGAAAATAATGTTTGCATAACCCGAAACGGCAACCAGGATCTGATGAAGCACATTCCCATAACCACAGATGAGATTGAGGCATTAATGAAACGTTGATTTTTTAATTACGACAAGAACAACTTTATGATTCGAGCGATTCCAAATATTTTTACTTTACTCAATCTGGTGTGTGGCTGTATCGCTATTGTTTTGATTTTACAGCCGGAAGAAAGTGTGGCCTACCTTAAAGAGGGCGTCCTTTTTTTACGTCTGCCTGAAAAGATGGTGTATGCCTCCCTGTTTCTATTTGCAGCTGCAATTATCGACTTTTTGGATGGATTTCTTGCACGCTTGCTTCGTGCTACTTCAGACATGGGCAAACAACTTGATTCACTAAGTGATGTGGTGTCTTTTGGAGTTGCACCTTCTTTAATTCTCTACCAGTTGTTGCGAATGAGTTTTATGCAACAATCAAACGGTTTGGATACACCGGGTTGGTATTTTGTTCCTGCTGTATTATTCGCTTGTGCCGGTGCATGGCGTTTAGCAAGATTTAATATTGATCAACGTCAATCAAGATCTTTCAGAGGTGTACCGATACCCATTTCCGGATTGGTTGTAGCCTCGCTGCCTTTGATGTTATGGTTCAGTCACAATGATATCGCCGCGATGATTTTACAACCTTGGGTTTTATACATAATCATTTTTATCTTAAGTGGATTTATGGTTTCCAGTGTGCCGATAATGAGTTTGAAACTTGCTGGTTTAGGCGTAAAGCAAAACCGACCTCAATATCTGTTGTTGGCCCTTTCATTACTGCTGATTGTGATTTTTCAATGGCAGAGTGTAATCCTCATTTATTTGACCTATGTTGTATTATCTTTGCTGCTTCGAAATAAGATTTCTTAAAGAATAAATTGTTCATAAAATGAGCTATACTGTACAAGTAAAAGTGATGCCGCTGAAAGATTTATTGGATCCTCAGGGCAAAGCAGTGAAAGGCGGATTAACCAATCTGGGATTGAAAGGGGTAGAAGACATACGTATCGGTAAAAACATTACCCTTCAAATTGAAGCTGCGTCTGCTGATGCAGCAAAGGCAATTGCAGATGAAGCGGCAAAGAAATTGCTTGCCAATCCGGTTATGGAATATTACGAAATAGAGGTGCAATAATCAGCGGGTCTTGCAAGCTGCCTTCAATTTCTCCGTTTTACTCATTTTAAACGTTATTTGCTTTGCTGTACCTTGTTCCTACTCCTATTGGTAACTTGAAAGACATTACCTTAAGAGCATTGGAGGTGCTTCAGCAGGTCGATTTAATTTTGGCAGAGGATACAAGAACATCTTCTGTATTGCTCAACCATTACTCCATTCAAAAACCTCTTACCCCTTATCACCAGCACAATGAGCACAAAATTGTGCAACATCTTGTCCAGCAATTAACAGAAGGCAAAAACATGGCCTTGCTTACAGATGCCGGAACTCCGGGTATCAGTGATCCCGCTTTTTTACTCATTCGCGAGTGTGTCAAAAATGATGTTGTTATTGAATCTTTACCCGGGGCCACTGCTTTTGTGCCGGCGCTACTCAATAGCGGACTACCTTCTAACCGATTTTCTTTTGAAGGGTTTTTACCACAAAAAAAAGGACGTCAAACGCTGTTGAAACAACTGGCAACCGAAGAACGAACCATGATCTTTTATGAATCGCCCTTTCGGCTCGTTAAAACCCTCGCCGATCTCATTCAGTACTTGGGCGAAGAGCGAATGTGTTGTGTGAGTAGAGAATTGACAAAGAAATTCGAGGAAAATAAAAGGGGAACTTTGCGTGAAGTTCATGAGTACTATTTGCAAAAAGGCGTCAAAGGCGAAATTGTTATTGTGGTAGAAGGATGTCCGTAAGGCGTTCTGCAATGAACAGAAATTGCCATCCTTGTACTATCCTGAAACGAAAGATTATTCCACATTTGTTGCATTTCGATCTTTCCCGGTTTGTTAATGTATTCTAAATTGAAATTTACTTTACTGTAAGGGGCACTTCAATTACCTTTCATTTACGAATTTTACACTCTAAATATTTTTTATGAAACTGCGTTTTTTAGCTTGCCTGATCGCATCTTGTTTTTTTCTGGATACGGTTAACGCTCAGGATTCTTACTGGCAACAACAAGCCAATTACACTATGCAGGTAGATGTGAATATTGAAACGCATATCCTTCAGGGCAAACAAAAAATTGAATACATCAATAATTCACCGGATACACTCCGTCGTATTTTTTATCATTTATACTGGAATGCGTTTCAGCCGAACAGTATGATGGATGCAAGAAGCCGGGAGCTCGGTAAAACTAAAATCGGGAATCGTCCGGATTGGGATGGGCGAATTGCAGATCGGATTTTGCATTTAAACAAACAGGACGAAGGTTATCAGAAAGTAAAATGGTTGCGCATCAACGGTATGCCGCAACAGTTGAAAGAACATGAAACCATTCTTGAAGTCGTCTTGTCGAAACCCATTTTGCCACGTTCAAAAGTTCTGCTGGAATTGGAGTTCGAGTCCAAAGTGCCCATTCAAATTCGCAGGAGTGGCCGTGATGCAGAAAATGGAGTAAAGTATTCGATGAGCCAATGGTATCCAAAATTGTGTGAGTACGATCGAAACGGATGGCATCCAACACCCTATGTAGCGCGTGAGTTTTATGGCGTTTGGGGCGATTTTAATGTGGCCATCTCGATCGATAAGAATTATTTAATCGGAGGTACCGGTTATTTGCAAAATGCACAGGAAATTGGAATGGGGTATGAAATGCCGGGTACAACTGTTCCTGCTTCTAAGGGTATTAAGAAAACTTGGAAATTTTATGCGCCCAAAGTTCATGACTTTGTTTGGGCAGCCGATCCTGATTTCAAACATCTTGTCAAGCGATTAAAGGATGGTCCGGAATTGCATGTGATTTATAAACATCTACCCGGACAACCGGAGAATGATCAAGCCTGGCAAGAAGTTGCAGATGCTGCGGCAATGGTTTATCCCTATATCAAACAGCAATTTGGAATATACCCATACAAACAATATTCCTTTATACAAGGTGGTGATGGAGGTATGGAATATCCGATGGCCACCTTGTTGGATGGTCCGGGTTTGGGTACTGTTTTTCATGAGTGGATGCATAGTTGGTACCAAATGGTGTTGGCTAACAACGAGAGTTTGTACGGCTGGATGGATGAAGGATTTACAGAGTTTGCTACCAATATGGTTGAACATTATTATCAAGCTGAACTGGCAAAACGCAAAGGTCAGGTTTATGAGAACAAGACTTTGCCTTTATACCATGCAGCCAACTATAATGGTTATTTTTCACTTGTGCGAAGCAGACTGGAAGAGCCGCTTACAACACATGCCGATCATTTTTCAACCAATTTTGCCTATTCACAGGCTTCCTATTCCAAAGGGTGCGTATTCTTGTCGCAATTGGGTTATATCACCGGTGAAGTGAATCGCAACAAGATTTTACAGGAGTATTTCCGAAAATGGAAATTTCGACATCCGGATGTTCATGATTTTATTCGTGTTGCCGAAACGGTAAGCGGTATGCAGCTTGATTGGTACAAACAGTATTGGGTTAACACCACCAAAACAATTGATTACAGCATCGACAGTTTATGGGAAGAATCGGGAAAGTCAAAAATCAGGATACGAAAAATTGGGGAAATGCCAATGCCAATTGATCTCGTTCTTACATTTAAAGACGGCTCCAGGCAATTGCATTATATACCTGCCTATTTGATGTTTGGAGCTAAGCCGGATGAAGATTCGTTGCTCAAGGTAAAACAATACCCCTCCTGGAAATGGACGCACTCAACTTACATCATTGAATTCGATAAGCGACTGACAGAGTTGACTCTTGCAGAGATTGATCCAACCCAACGTATGGCCGATGTCGATAAAAGAAACAATAAACTGGAATTGAAATGGTAGCGTTTAGCGCTTAGCCATTAAAACATATTTTTGTTGAAAAAAGGGTTCATCAAACAGTTTTTCGATTTCCCAAATCAGGGGATTCAGCCCACTTACATGGATTTCTTCTGCCAGATCACCACCTTTCAGGCAAATCAATCCACCATGATGCTCTCTTTCATCAGCTAAAACAGATTTTCCTTGTCCTTTTGCTTTCAGGATGGGTAGGCTCCACTGCCAGAGTTCTTTAAGCGGAGCGACGGCCCTGCTAACAACGTAATCAAATTTTCGATTCTTGATTTCCTCGGTGCGTGTATGTTGAGTTGTCACATTTTTCAACCCAAGGGCATCCACAACTGCATCCACGACTTTAAGTTTTTTACCGATACTGTCGGTTAAATGAAATTCTACTTCGGGGAAAAAAATGGCTAATGGAATACCGGGAAAACCGCCTCCTGTTCCCAGATCTGCAATTTGTGTGCCCGGTTGGAATTCGAAAATGGCGGCTATAGACAAAGAATGTAAAATGTGTTTTTCGTATAACGAATCGATGTCTTTTCTGGAAATTACGTTGATCTTTTCGTTCCACTCTTTGTATACATCTCCCAGCCGATTCAATTGCTCTAATTGATTTGGCGTAAAATCTGAAAAGTATTTGGTAAGAATTTCCATTTTATCTTGTAAGTTTTAATGCTGATCTTATGCTGTATTCATTTCCAGCTGGATCCCGATTTTTTGAATAAGGTATTGGCGAATAAAACATAATACAGCCATTGCCAAAGGTCAAGCAATGGGAAGATCCAAAACAGATCTCTTTCTTTGAGTTTGCTCATGGTCCGGAAGTAGACAATCCCCTGTAATAACAATCTGAAACCATAAATAGCAATTGCAAAAATCCAGGAATAGAAAAGAGCTGTTGCAATCAACAACGGGTAAAAAAGGAAATGAGAAACTGAGTAAAAGCCCAAAAGAAATTGATGTATGCCCTTGTAGTATTTACCAGTTGTATAATGCCTGGTTTTTTGATTGCGCCAGGACCTCCATGTAGATTTTGCTTTCGAATAGGTAAAGGATGCCGGGTCAATAACGATGGCCGTATTCTTTCCGTTTGCAACGCGATTGATGAACAAATCGTCATCACCGCCCGGCAATTGATTGTGCATTGAAAAACCTTTGTTCCGAAAGAAAAGTTCCTTTTTGTAGGCCAAATTTCTTCCTACTCCCATGTAAGGTATACCTGCAAGAGCATAGGAGAAGTATTGTAGTGCCGAAAGAAATGTTTCAAACCGGATCAACTTGTTAAGCAATCCGGGTTCTTTTTCATAAGCCCCATAGCCCAGCACAATTTCTTTTTGGGCTGTAAATCCATCCTGCATTTTTTCGACCCAATCAGGTGATGCCGGTTTGCAATCGGCATCGGTAAGTAACAGCAGTTCGTGTTTTGCTTCTTTAATTCCAACCGATAGAGGGAATTTTTTACCCTGAATTAAACGTGCTTCCTGCTTTAGCTCTACGGGACGCAACTGACGGAAGGTTTTGGAGAGGTATTCCAGCACATATTTGCTATCGTCAAAGGAGTTGTCGTTTACGGCGATAACCTCGAAAGTTGAGGGATACTGTTGCTGTAAAATATCCGGTAAATTTTCGGCAAGGTTCCCGGCCTCGTCTCGGGCACAAATGATCACGGATACGGCATGTTGCCGGGAAATATCCTTACTGGGCTTACGGTAAAAAGCCAGTCGCATGAAAAATCCAACAAAATAAAATATCTGCGCGGCTGTAACCACACAAAAAGCAATGAAGAGAATTTGCTCCCAATGAAGATTCATAAGTGACGCGAAATTATTGTATCTCTTTCACAATAAGGAGTTCTCCGTTTTTAAAATATACACGCTCTTTCAAGGATTGAATGCCTCCCAATTGGGTGCAATTACAAATATTTCTGCTAGGGTGTTTTTTTGAAACATCTATCTTGCAGCTTTTATGGCTGCATTGCAATTTGAAATACAAAACCGCGATCCTTTTTCACAAGCCCGGGCCGGACTTATCAAAACCGATCATGGACTTGTTGAAACGCCAATCTTTATGCCTGTAGGAACGGTTGGCAGTGTAAAGGCCGTTACGATGCAGCAAATGGCAACCGATATCAAAGCGCAGATCATGCTGGGGAATACCTATCATTTGTATCTGCGACCCGGAACAGATGTCCTTGAGGCTGCCGGAGGTATCCATCATTTTAACGGATGGAATCTCCCGGTTCTAACAGACAGTGGAGGCTATCAGGTGTTTTCGTTGGCCGGTAACAGAAAAATAAAAGAAGAGGGTGTTGTTTTTCAAAGCCATATTGATGGAAGCAAGCACTTGTTTACACCGGAGAGCGTAATGGATATTCAAAGAAGTATTGGTGCAGATATTGTCATGGCATTTGATGAATGTCCGCCTTATCCCAGTGAGTATAGTTATGCCAAGAAGTCGATGGAGTTAACCCACAGATGGCTGGATCGTTGTATAAAACGCTTTTATGCAACACCGGATCGGTATGGGTACACGCAAAATTTATTTCCAATAATACAAGGTGGAACATATAAAGACTTGCGCAAGACCTCTGCACAATTTATGGCAGCGAGTGGATTGACGGGATGTGCAATTGGAGGCTTAAGTGTAGGAGAGCCCGAATCGCTGATGTATGAGTTTACAGCACTTTGCTGTGAGGAAATGCCAATTGAAAAACCCCGGTATCTGATGGGTGTGGGAACTCCCTGGAACATATTAGAATGTATTGGTTTGGGCGTTGACATGTTTGATTGTGTTATGCCTACGCGAAACGGACGGAATGGGATGTTGTTTACATCGAAAGGGATCATAAACATTGACAATAAAAAGTGGGAAAAAGATTTTTCTCCTATTGATGATGCCATACAGTGTGAGGTGAGCGCTTATTACTCTAAAGCTTATTTGCGGCATTTGATGAAAGCAAAAGAGATTACCGGTTTAACGATAGCCAGTGTTCATAATCTGGCATTCTATTTATGGTTGGTACGAGAAGCCCGATCCAGAATTGTAGAGGGAACATTTAATCAATGGAAGAACGAAATGATCCCTCTTTTAAAAACAAGACTTTAGCCGGATGTTCATTCGGAAAATACGTTATTTCAAAAGGCAAATCTTCATATCCAATTTCTATCCTTACTTTGCAGAACTGATGAAAAAGCTGGATTGGTACATATTAAGGCAGTATTTGACCACATTTCTGTTTTCATTAATTCTGTTTGCATTTATAACAATTGCGGTCGATGCCAGCGAAAAAGCGGAGGATTTTATCAAAAGTCAATTGTCATTTTGGGAAATAGCCCGCGAGTATTACTCAGGGTTTATTCCTCATATTATCAGTTTGTTGTTTCCGATTTTTGTCTTGATATCTGTCGTGTTTTTTACATCCCGCCTCGCAACACGAAATGAAATCATTGCCATGTTGAGCACGGGAATGAGTTTAAAAAGAATCCTTCTCCCTTATTGGATCGGAAGCTTGATCCTGGCACTTGGGTTGGGACTTTCCAATCATTATCTGATTCCAATCGCAAACAAAATCAGAACCACCTTTGAATCGAAGTATGTGGACATGGGCAGCATTGGAAAGGGGTCTCAGTATATTACCAATCTGCATTTACGGATCGATTCGTTTACCTATGCAGGACTACGAAACTACGATACGGTATCAAAAACCGGACAGGGGTTTTATCTGCAACGTGTTCGAAATCAGAAAGTAGAATACAACCTCCGCAGCGAAACCTTTGCCTGGGATACCGCTAAAAAGCAATGGAGGCTGGATCTGGCTATAGAACGAAAAATTAACGGACTTAAAGAAGAGGTCAATCTTTTGCCCAATTATTATATTAAACTTGGATATCAGCCCTATGATATCGCTGCCGATGAATATAAAAAAGACCGGTTAAGAACTCCGGAATTGATTCGCTTGATCAACAAGGAAGAACGAAGGGGTTCGGAAGGCGTCAATGCATTAAAGTTTGAACGTTACAGAAGAGATGCCTATGCGGTAGCCGTTATTATCATGACCATGATTGCTGCTATTTTGGCCAGCCGTAAAATCAGGGGTGGAAGCGGGTTACACCTGGCCCTGGCATTTATTATTGGTGTAAGTTTTATTATGTGTGACAAATTTTCGATGGTTTTTTCCATCAAGGGGAATTTTCCTCCTATTGTTGCCGCTTGGTTTCCGAATTTTTTATTTGGTATTCTTGCCTTGTATCTGTACCGGAGATCTCCGAAGTAGCAATCTGTCAGCAAAAATACCGGAGATGTTAAGACTCTATTAAATCCTGATAATTTTCGCTTCTATTTGTTTTTTTTCAATTCCGAATTTCAGCCGATGCCCCTGATTAAGTAACTTCGCGCATCTTCTCACTTTTTAACATCTGATTTTTTATGGGCATTCTAAAAGACAAGTTTACGGCTAAAGTAAATGCTTCCAATACCGAGATCAAAAATCTTTTAAAAGAGCATGGCAACAAGGTTGCGGGAGAAGTTACACTGGCGCAAATTTATCAGGGAATGCGTGGTATTACTGGTCTTGTTACAGAAACATCACTTCTTGACGCACAGGAAGGGATCCGGTTTCGTGGTTATTCAATTCCTGAGTTACAGGAAAAACTACCCAAAGCGCCCAAAGGAAATCAGCCTTTGCCGGAAGGTCTTTTTTACCTGATGCTTACGGGCGAATTGCCTTCAGATGATGATGCCAATTATATCACAGATGTATGGCAACGAAGAAGTCATGTGCCCAATCATGTATTTGCGGCAATCGATGCATTGCCTGTAAGTACACACCCGATGACCATGTATGTTGTGGGTGTGATGGCACTTCAAACAGAAAGTTATTTTGCGAAACGCTATGCGGAAGGCCTTAATAAGAAAGATTATTGGGAGCCTGTGTTTGATGACGCCATGATACTTCTGGCACGCCTTCCTCGTATAGCCGCTTATATCTACCGCAGAAAATATAAAAACGGGGAACATATCCATCCTAATGGCTTGCTCGACTGGGCGGGAAATCTTGCGCACATGCTGGGCTATGATGATAAAGGTTTCATGGAACTGATGCGTTTGTATATGACCATTCATGCCGATCATGAAGGAGGTAATGTTTCAGCGCATACAACACATCTGGTTGGTTCTGCATTAAGTGATCCGTATTTAAGTTATGCAGCAGGTATGAATGGGTTGGCCGGACCGTTACATGGTCTTGCCAATCAGGAAGTAATCAAATGGATCTTTGAAATGCAGGAGACGCTCGGTACAGATGAACCAACAAAGGAACAAATTGCCGATTACGTAAAGAAAACATTAAGTGAAGGGAAAGTGGTACCGGGCTACGGACATGCCGTATTACGCAAAACCGATCCGCGATTTACTGCTCAAATGGAATTTGGTAAAAATTATATGCCCGATGATAAATTGGTGAATACTGTTTGGAAAATTTACGAAACGGTTCCTCCCATTTTACAGTCATTGGGAAAAATAAAAAATCCATGGCCCAATGTAGATGCACATAGTGGTGCTTTATTGGTTCATTATGGATTGGTAGAGTATGAGTTCTATACCGTTTTGTTTGCCGTAAGCCGGGCATTAGGCGTAATGGCGAGTTTGATTTGGGATCGTGGTTTAGGATTCCCATTAGAACGTCCAAAATCTGTAACAACCGAACAGGTTAAGTTGTGGCTTGAAGGGAAAGATAATATTTGGGGAGAGTAATGGACAATAATAAAAACATAAATCAAAAGGTCGGATTCTTCCGACCTTTTGATTTATAAAGAAATTGCAATTACACTCAAGTGATCAACGAAACTACATTCAGCCTTTTTGATTTCGTTTGAATTGTAATTTGATTTTTTGAACGGTTTTTTTCAATGCTTCTAATTCCTGTTGTTGTTGTAAAATAAATGCGTTGTCTGAAAACTTTCCGGTTACGATTTCCATTTCCTGTTCATTTTCATAAGTCATTTTTCGGAACGGACTCGTATAATCCTTTAATCGAGAGTCGTGGATTCCCTTCATCATCCATTCTTTTGTGCGGAGAAAGCCATCGAGCAACTTTAAAAACTCATCTACATTCAGAGAGCGGATTTTCAAAATTTCTTTCATTGAGGCCCAGCTGTGCGCCAATTTTTCTTTTTCGTAGGCCTGCGACTGCGATGCATACCAGTTGTGAACTCCTTCCCAGTTTTTGATTTTATCGGTGGTGATTTTTGTAAGAAACAAATCCCATTGATCTTTAGGGATTAGCTGTCCGCCGGCATTGATCCAGGTTCCGCGTTTTTTTACCGGAGGAAGAATTTCCATCAAAGCAGAAAAAGATTTTAAATGATGTTTTTCAATTTGATTGATGAGTTGTTGGATCCCATAGTAAATAATCAATTCTTTGAACAAATGATAACTCTTTTCTGCTTTTAAAATCAATACTTTCCGGTTTGAATTTTCAATTTCTGATGAGAGAATCTCCAGATCATTCAGTACGGGATTGTTTGATTCCAGTAGCTCTTTCCCTATAGCTCTAATCGCGTCCACTTTGAATTTTTTTCCGGGTTGCGTTTGTTTGTAATAAGCTTTCCCTATCAGTTCTTCCAATAAGGTTAAAGATTCAAACATTTCATTGATGCTATCAGGGGCTAAAAAATCGTATTCAATTTTTTGTGTGAGATCGTTACGCTTGTCTCGATCAATGTATTTCCATGCATTACGTGCCAGTGCATACATGTTGTACATGAACCAGTAGCCGGGCATAACAACCAATCTATTTTCTGCTTCATCATTACTTACAAGTGAAAAAGGAAAGGGGATGTCCAGCTCGGCAGGATAATCTCCTTTTGCCAGCAGGGTATAGGTGGCAAATTTCGAATTGTGTTTAATGCTCACGCACAACGCTGGCCAAAATCCTCTGCCCGCAATCAGTTCGCCATCGGCACTTCTGCTGTTGTGGTTACTTCCCAAAGTAGCACCTGCCGCAATATTACTTTGACCCATTACAAGGGCGGCGCATAAGAATGAGTTGTTATGGTGCTGCTCATGTGCCGGAAAGATTAAGGAGTTTAATACCTCGCAACAAGAGATGGTTGCATTATTGCCGAGATAAGAATTGATGAGTCGGGCTCCGTATTTCAACTGCGAATGTGAGGCCATGTAAAACCGTACCGCTTTCACACCATAAAAAACTCGGCAGCCTTCGCCCATAATCCCATTGACCAACTCGCAACCTTCGCCCACTTGAGAGCTGGCATGGGGTTCTGAATTAATCGTGAGGTTTTTGAGTTTATTGGCTCCTTTAAGATAGGCATCGCTTCCTACCCAAACATCTTTAATGATCTTACAGCTTTTAATTACAGTACGGTCGCCGATTTTACCATAATAGCCTCTTTGCTTATCGAATTTGAGTTCAGTAAAGTCTTTTAGTTTTTGCTGCAATAACGCATTGTCGCGGTAACGACTCCACAGCCAGGCATCTCCGGGCAACATCCCATTGAAAGGGATGATACTGCGGCCAGCATTTTCATTGCATACTTCGAGCCAAACACGTTGTTTTTCGGGTTCGCCCTCTTTCAGAATACCATTTCCAAATTTGGCATTATTGGTTGTACACATCTCATGTACATTCGAAATCATCACTTCGTTTCCAATGATGTAATGTGACAGATAATTGACGTTGTCAATGACTACATTGTCGCCAAAATCACAACTTATAATGGTGCTATTGTACAGGCCAACCATCATGCGTACGGCATGAAATTCCAAAAACCAGGGTTCAAGTTTACCAATACGAACCAATCCGAAAAATTTGCAGTTTTTAACCAATTCCGGATTGAACGCATCCGAAACTAAAAGTTGATTCCAGTCGTCGGCTGTATTGCGGTTTCGGACCAGCACTTCGATTTCATGTGCAGACAGATTTCTGTAAATGATTCCGCTTCTGTTTTGTTTATTACGGAGATGATATTCGTTTTTCCCTTTTGGGATATAGTTGTCCGGAATAAACTTATAGCCTAGTTCAGCTGCCGGTTTTTTAATGATCGAATTCATGTAAATGCAGGTTCTGTTTAATTTAGTATGGATTAATAAATATACTTCAGAAAATGCGTAAATAGATATGGAGTTATCAAGTTAAAAAAATGCCGGAAGATGATTCCGGCATTTTTTAATTAGGTTTTTTATTCTACAGTTACGCTTTTAGCGAGATTACGAGGTTTGTCAACATCCAGTCCTTTAGCGATGCCTACGTAATAGGACAGTAACTGAAATGGAATAACCGTTAGCATGGGAGCGATGAGTTCATCGGCAGTTGGAATTGCAAACGTATCATCTGCAAGTGTTGGACTAACGGTATCACCATCCGTAATAATAGCGATGACCTTTCCTTTTCTGGCCTTAATTTCCTGCATGTTGCTAATAATCTTTTCATGGTAGGAATCTTTTGTTGCAACAAAATATACGGGCAGTTGATCGGTTACCAGAGCAATTGGTCCGTGTTTCATTTCGGCGGCGGGATAACCTTCTGCGTGGATATATGAAATTTCTTTCAATTTCAAAGCTCCTTCCAGTGCAACGGGGAAGTTGTATCCTCTACCAAGGAAGAGAGCATCTGAACCGTCTTTGTATTTTTCGGCAATAATTTTTATTTCTTCTGCATTTTTTAGAATCGCATCTACTTTTTCCGGTACGGCATCCAATTCGATCAGCAGATTTTTATATCGTTCGTCCGAAATGGTTTTCTTTTCATAGGCAATTTTTAGCGCCATCATAGTTAAAACGGCTAATTGACCGGTAAAGGCTTTCGTTGAGGCAACACCAATTTCCGGACCGGCATGTGTGTAGGCGCCTGCATGTGAGGCACGTGCAATGGAAGATCCAACAGCATTTACAACACCAAAAATGATCGCTCCTTTTTCTTTTGCATTGTCAATCGCAACCAATGTGTCTGCCGTTTCTCCGCTCTGAGAAATGGCAATAATTACATCTCCTTTGTTGATGATTGGATTGCGATAGCGGAATTCAGAAGCATACTCTACCTCCACAGGAATACGGCAGAGTTCTTCAATGATGTATTCGGCTACCAGACCGGCATGCCAACTTGTTCCGCAAGCGATGATAAGTATCCGGTTGGCATTTTTCAGCTCTTCAATATAGTTTTGAACACCGCTCATGGTGATGGTTCCTGCTGCGGAATCCAGTCGACCTCGCAAACAATCATAGATGGTTTTAGGTTGTTCAAAAATTTCTTTTACCATGAAATGGTCGTAGCCACCTTTTTCAATTGCGGCCAGTTCCATATCCAGCTTGGTGATGTAAGGAGTTACTTTTTCATTGCCAATGTTTTTAAGTATCAGTTCATCCGGACGAACAATTGCCAGTTCATAATCATTGACATAAACGACTTCTTTCGTGTATTCGATGATGGGGGACGCATCACTTGCAAGAAAATGTTCTCCTTTCCCGATTCCAATAACCAGGGGACTTCCTTTACGGGCCGCGATGATGGTTTCAGGATCTTGCCGATCGATCAGCAAAATGCAATAGGCTCCTACAACACGCTTTAATGCAATTCGGACTGCCTCTTCCAAACTGCTGTTGTTGTTTTGTTGAATGTCGTCTATGAAATTCAACAAAACTTCTGTATCTGTATCACTGTGAAATTTATAACCCTTATTTTCCAGATCCTTTTTCAAGAGTGCATAGTTCTCAATGATCCCGTTATGGATCATGGCCAGTCGACCACTTGCACTTAAATGCGGGTGTGCATTCCGGTCACTGGGTTCTCCGTGAGTCGCCCAACGGGTATGTCCAATACCAATATGTGAAGAAACGTCTTTACCAATCAAGCTTTCTTCCAGCTCCGCAACTTTTCCTTTCTTCTTATAGACTTGTAAGTCGTTGTTGAGTAATGCAACACCGCTGCTGTCGTAACCTCTGTATTCTAGTCGTTTGAGTCCTTTCAAAATTACGGGGTAAGCTTCCCTTGGACCGGTATATCCTACAATTCCACACATAAGTATCGTCTTTTTTCAATTTAAAACAGTGCCCAAAGTACGAAATATTCTCAAAAAATGGTGGCAGTCCAATGGTTGGGGCTAATTGTTTTTCGTTCATGGTCATTTGCAAGCTAAAATGCAGTGAGACAAATAGTAGATTGCCGGGAAAACTAATAATCTTACAAGGTTTTCAAATATTAAATACTGATTTGACGGT
>JBMLSG010000028.1:44227-47039 GCA_049240625.1 Lacibacter sp.
TTTTTTAAAAATGGATCTGTTTTTACATTGGGGTCTGTATTGTTGAATCCGTTTCAAAATACAGATGTTCCTGCTGTGTTAACTGCAAGTAATAAGGATAAAAGGGCCAGAAATATCATCATGATGGTGAGCGACGGAATGAGCTCCGGTACGTTGACGATGACCGATCTCCTTCTGAAGCGAAAAAGCGGAACGGGTTCCAACTGGTTGAATCTATACCGGGAGCAAAAAGCGGTTCGTGGACTGATGGATATGGCTTCAGCATCTTCAATTGTAACAGATTCGGCAGCGGCCAGCTCTTCATGGGGTTCGGGATACAGAGTGCCAAATGGTTCCCTAAATGTAGGAGTTAACGGAGAATTGTATACCCCAATCTGGCAAAAATTTAAGCAATCGGGTAAGATGGCCGGTTGTGTTACCACCGTGCCGGTCACTCATGCTACACCTGCCGGGTTTTGTGTTAACAGCAAAAGCAGAAACGGTCAGGCCGATATTGCAGAACAATATCTGGAATTGGAATTTGATGTTTTGCTGGGTGGCGGCGACCAATTTTTTAACGCTCTGCTTCGAAAGGATAAAAAAGATCTCTATGCTGCATATCGGTCAAAAGGGTATCAGGTTGCAACGAGCCGCTCGGAATTGTTTCAGCTCAGTGGTAAGCAACCTGTCCTCGGTATTTTTGCCGAAGACGGATTGCCTTATGCATTGGATCATGCAAATGACCGTGAATTGCAAAACAATGTTCCAACATTGGCCGAAATGACACAAAAAGCGATAGAGCACATGCGGCATCATTCAAAGGGTTTTGTATTGCAGGTAGAAGGCGGGAAAGTTGATTGGGCGGCACATGCCAATTGTGTCGGCGGTTTACTTTATGATCAGGCAGCCTTTGATGAAGCCATCAAAGTGGTACTGGATTTTGCTGAAAAGGACGGAGAAACATTGGTTATTATTACCTCTGATCACGGCAATGCCAATCCGGGAGTCATTTACGGCAAACAGGCTGATGCGCATTTCGACAGCATTCAAACATACAGGCATACCAATGAGTGGATATTGAATGGACTTTCAAGTCAATCAACGGTTTCACAGGTTATTGAACGAGTGGAGTATGCCAACGGATACATTCTTACGGATGATGAAGCCAAAACTCTGTTGAATTATTATACTGGAATCACAAAGGATGATGGTTTATACAATTACAAAAAGCTTCCTTACAAAGCGTTGTCAGAGATGCAAAAGACACGTAATGCTGTTGGGTGGATAAGTATGGATCATTCATCTGATTATACGGAAATTGCAATGCTTGGACCCGGAAGCGAACGATTGACTCCTTTTATTAAAAATACCGACTTGCATCAATTATTATTAAAAGCTGCACAAGTGATGGTTGGTGTGTAATCATATGAAAATTTTACAATAGTGTTCCTTTCAGGAAAAGGTAAGCCATTGAAAAATAGATCAGCAGACCTGTGACATCAACCAGTGTTGCGACAAACGGAGTAGAAGATGCTGCCGGGTCTGCACCAAATCGTTTGAGTGCAAGCGGGAGCATGGAACCCATTAAAGTCCCCCAGGAGACAATTCCAATTAGAGAGCAGCCAACTGTGAAACCAATTTGCCAGTGGTAGGGTCCAAAGGTTGAAGCAGAAAAGAAATGCCAGATGGTAATGATCGTAATGCCAATCAAACAAAGCGATGACCCTAACAGTAAGCCCGAAATCAATTCGCGACGAAGGATACGCCACCAGTCGGCGAGTGTAATTTCTCCCAGAGCCATCGCTTGAATTATGAGGGTAGAGGCTTGCGATCCGCTGTTACCTCCACTGGATATGATTAAGGGGATGAAGGTTGCCAGTATTACGACTTTTGCAATTTCATCCTGATAGCTTTGCATCGCTGTGATGGTGATGAGTTCTCCAAAAAATAAAACAATCAGCCATACAACTCTTTTTTGAAACAGTTTCAATAACGGTGTTTCAATGTAGGGTTCATCCAATGCTTCTGTTCCCCCCATTTTTTGCATGTCCTCACTAAATTCTTCATTTGCGACCCATAACACGTCATCAATGGTAACAATTCCAAGCAATTTGTTTGTGTTACTAATTACAGGCAGGGCCACGCGGTTGTTCATCTTAAAGGCTTCATTGGCGGATTCCTGATCATCATACGCATTGAGTGCAATGAAACGGTCGTCCATCAGGTCTTCAACCTTTTTGTCAGGACCTGCCAGAATAAACTCCCGTATTCTAAGATCATCCAGCAATTCTCCTTTGTGATTGATGACATAAATGACATTGATGGTTTCGCTGTCTTTTCCGTAACGACGAATTGTTTCAAAAACCTCACTGATCGTGTTGTGCGGGTAAACATATACGTAATCGGGAGTCATCAAACGACCGATACTGTTTTCGGGGTAGCCTAGAAGTGATAGTGTTACTTTCCGTTCATTTGGATTGAGAAGTTTTATCAGTTCACGAACTACATTACTAGGTAGTTCTTCCAGAAAGGAAGTACGATCATCTGCCGGCAATTCGTTGAGTAATTCTGCAGTTTTAAACGGAGGGAGTTCGTGAATGATTTGTTTTTGTGTAGGCGTGTCCAATACTTTAAAAACACCAACCGCACGATGAACACTCATGCCGGCAATGATCTGTGCAGCATAATCGGGTGTTTCATACACCAGATCCACTACGTCGGAAATATTCTGGTTATTCAGGAAATCCTGGATTTCCAGTTTGTCTTCCCGAAGTATTAAAGCATCAAACTGCTCTTTTAAAGGAATTTCTTTTTCGAGTTCCATTTCCATGTT
>JBMLSG010000029.1:0-2850 GCA_049240625.1 Lacibacter sp.
CGCGAAGTAGAGCAGCGGTAGCTCGTCGGGCTCATAACCCGAAGGTCGGGAGTTCGATCCTCCCCTTCGCAACAAGGTCCCTCCAATTGGAGGGATTTTTTATTTAAAACGGTCAAAAGCGTGTAGCTTGCACTTAACGTATGAAAGTTGGATTTATCAATATTTTCGGGAAGCCCAATGCAGGTAAGAGCACATTATTGAATGCTCTTTTAGATGAAAAACTGGCTATTATTTCTCCGAAAGTACAAACTACCCGACACCGCATCAAGGGGATTTTAACTACCAATCAGTACCAGTTGGTTTTTTCGGATACTCCGGGCATTATTGAACCCAAATACAAGTTGCAGGAGAAAATGATGCTGAGTGTGAAACATGCGCTGGAAGATGCCGATGTTGCCTTGTTGATTGTTGATGCAAGAGAGGACCTGCAAGAAAATGATCAGCTGTTTTCTTCTTTACATCTGAAAGTGCCCTCTATTGTTGTTGTAAACAAATTGGATACGGTAAGTACAGAAAAGCTAAAGGAAGTCGTTACATTTTTTGAATCGCGTCCTTATTGCAAAAAAGTGCTTTCAATTTCGGCGTTATCAGGAATCAATAAGAAAAAATTCATCAATGGAATTCTTGATTTTTTACCTGAGGGCGATCCGTTTTTTGAAGAGGATCAACTGACTGATTTAAGTACACGTTTTTTTGTGGGCGAATTGATTCGGGAAAAAATATTTGAACTGTTTGAGGATGAAATTCCCTATCATAGTACAGTATTGGTTACAAGTTTTAAAGAACAACCGCATCTCATTAAGATTACTGCTGATATCATCGTTCAGCGTGAAACACAAAAAGCTATTTTGTTGGGTACCGGCGGATCGATGATTAAAAAATTGGGAACCCTTGCCCGTAAAGACATTGAAGCCTTTATTGGTTCAAAAGTTTATCTGGAGTTATTTGTGAAAGTAAGGCCAAAATGGCGCGATAACGACTTGTTTTTGAAAGAGTACGGATATCAATAAGCACCCTGCTCGATTCCTTTCCTTCCTACGTCTTTAATTCATTAACTTTGCCGCAATTTAATTTATGTCTGGTTTTACAGTAGCAATAGTGGGCAGGCCCAATGTAGGCAAGAGTACGTTCTTCAATCGGTTGTTGCAGCAACGCAAAGCCATTGTGGATGATCAAAGTGGTGTTACGCGTGACCGTCAATACGGCGTGGCCGACTGGAACGGGAAAACCTTCAATCTGATCGATACAGGTGGTTTTGTGCCGAACAGTGCCGATGTGTTTGAAACGGAAATTCGTAAGCAAGTAACGATTGCACTCAATGAAGCCAATGCCATCATTTTTATGTGTGATGCAGCAACCGGAATTACCGATTTGGATGAGTCGATGGCCGATGTCTTGCGCAGAACAACCAAACCTGTATTTCTTGCGGTCAATAAAGTTGATAACCACGAACGATTGCTGGAAGCCAGTGAATTTTATGCGCTTGGATTTGAATCCATCTTTTTTATCTCATCCATTTCCGGAAGTGGAAGCGGGGAACTGCTGGACGCTGTTAGTGAATTGATTTCGGATGACGAACCGGATCAGGCCATCAGTCATGCAATACCCAAATTTGCAATCATCGGACAGCCCAATGTAGGAAAATCTTCATTACTGAATGCGTTGTTGGGAGAGGAGCGTACAATTGTAAGTGATATAGCAGGAACAACACGTGATACCATTCATACCCATTACAAGCTGTATCAGAAAGAGTTTATCTTGATCGATACAGCCGGTATTCGTCGTAAAACAAAGGTGAACGAAGACCTGGAGTTTTATTCCGTTATAAGGGCCATTCGTGCTATGGATGAAGCAGACGTGTGTCTGTTATTGCTGGATGCTGCCAATGGAATTACACAACAGGATTTGAATATATTCTCTCTTGCAGCCAAGAAAGGGAAGGGGCTTGCTGTTTTGGTTAATAAATGGGATTTGGTTGCAAAAGAGACAAACACAGCAAGGGACTACGAAAAAGAATTGAAAAGCAGACTCGCACCTTTCAATGATGTTCCCATCGTTTTTATTTCTGCCAAAGAGAAAACCAGAATCATGCAGTGTATTGATACGGCTTTAATGGTATTTGAAAATCGGCAAAGAAAAATACCAACCTCTCAGTTAAATGAAGTGGTTCAAAAAGCAATTCAAGCCTATCATCCTCCGGTTGTACGTGGCGTTCCTGTAAGTATCAAATATGCATCGCAGTTGCCTACTCCCGTTCCTTCTTTTGCGTTTTTCTGTAATCATCCGGATGATGTGAAGCAGCCGTATAAGAATTACCTTGAAAACCAACTCCGACAGGCGTTTCAGTTTAAAGGAGTGCCCATGCGTTTGTTTTTCAGAAAAAAATAGGACTAAATTCAAAATTATATGATGAAACATCTGATCGTAATCGTTTGCTGCATGCTGTTTTTGGCTTGCGAAAACCGGGAAGCAACTACAACTGAGCCAAACGAAGCTGCCGAAGCGTCTGATACGACAAGCCTGATTGATCGTGCTCAGGAAAAGCTCAATCAAACGGTTGACAGCATCCAGTCTAAAGGGGATGGTCTTATAGAAAAGGCCGGTGATTCTCTGAAACGTAAAATGATTGATCCGGTTAAGACGAAAGTTCAAAATGCAAGTGAACAGATAAAGAAAGAAGCAGAGGAAATGAAAGAGAAATTGAATCGTCCCTGATCTTCAAAGTCTCAAAATGTTTTTGCAGAGAATAGATGTAAAGTTATATTTGCATCCCTTTTTGGTCTTTGCCTGTAGCGAACACAATTTTTACAGTTTGAAGCACAGAGAGGTACAAAAAGTAGAATGAGTTCA
>JBMLSG010000030.1:0-2675 GCA_049240625.1 Lacibacter sp.
TAGACCGAGAAAACTGGGCGGGGTAAAGAAACCCTATTCTTGTATCACTATTCTGTGAAAGGCCTTGTGTGCATTTTCATCTGTCAATTCAATAAAATACACCCCAGCTGGTTGATTCAAATTGAAATCATACAACTCGCCCCCTTTCAGATTTTGTTCAACAACTAAAACACCTAACTCATTAAATACTCGAATCGATGTTTGTTTAAAAAACTGATTTGATCTAATCCAAAAGCTTCCGTTACTCGGATTAGGAAAAACTGTAAAGCTACTTTCAAGCCCAAGCTCATCTGCACCAACGGTGTTGACGAAATAGCAAGCACTTGTTTCTACGCATCCATTGGCAGTAATTACAACAGCATAGTTTCCAGATGAAGTAGGGGTGAAGCTCGATTGGATTGCCCCTGAAATTGGTTGAAAATTATTATTACAATTCACCCATTGATATTGAACTCCCGACATATTAGCGGAAAGTGTTAGTCCATTTACAGCAACACTAACATCAATTGTATTTATCGTTAAATTTAAAGTAACCGTCGAATCACAGCCGGCTACTGAGGTTAGCTGAACCGTCGCATTATTGTTATTCGAAGTGTAAGTATTACCATCAATCCATGTAAACTCATTACAAGCCGACTGAACGTCTGTGCCATTCAAGGGCACGCACTGACCCCATCTCGTTAAGAAAGCATCAAAACCTCCAATAGAAGTGAGTTGGTTAAGTGCAATACTGGGATCGAAGTCACACGTTTGTGTAAATGAACCACATGTGTATATGCCTCCAATCGCATCGGTCGCAATACCGTAACCATAATCTGAACTTGCGCCCCCCATTACAGAGGCATTAACTAAATCTCCATTAGAACTTAGTTTAATCACAAAACAATCCTCAAGGGCTGCTGTATAAGTCTCAACTCCCGCGCCTGGATCGAGGTCTACCGTTTCTTGAAAGAAACCTGTTGCATAAACATTCCCTTGTACGTCTGTTGCAACTGCCTGTGTTTGGTCATACCCGGTGCTACCAATGGTTCTAGTCCATGCATGCGTGCCATCACTATTGAACTTTACAACAAACGCGTCATCCAATCCGGCAGAAGTAATTGCAACATTTGGAAAAGAATTGAAAGTTGTAGTATTTGCGAAGTATCCTCCTAAGATGGCCGCGCCGTTAATGTCGATTGACATTGACAAGCCGAACTCATTGCTTATACCTCCTATTTTTCTTGACCAAATAAATTCACCACTGTTGGTTAATTTAAGTAAGTAGATATCTGCAACACCTGAAGCGGTCATTACTTCAGACCCGGCACCAGGGTTAAAATCGAGGGTGGATCCATATGAGCCTGAGACATAAACATTGCCACTAACATCGCATTGTATTGCTCTTCCTTGCTCCGCAGGATTACTTCCAAGATCATAATTCCAAGAATAGTTCCCACTTGCATCCAGTTTAAGAATAAATATATCATAACTGATAGCCGTGAAATTGTTCGTTGCGCTACCCGGATTGAAATCAACCGTCTCTTGAAAAAATCCAGTCACGAAAACATTTCCACTAGGATCAAAACAAATGGCTGTTCCTTCATCCGCCAATGCGCTTCCAAATTTATGCGCCCAGCCATAGTCGCCATTTGCATCAAGTTTCAAAACAAAAATATCACGGCCACCCGTAGATGTTAGACTGTTAGTAGAAGATCCTGGATTGAAGTCCACTGTTCCATTGAAATATCCTGTCAATGAAATGCTCCCGTCTGCGGCTACATCCATTCCGCTCGGCCTATCCTGACCAGAACCTCCAATAGTTTTTCCCCATAGAAAAGTTCCGTTGGAGCTATATTTTGCTATAAAAATATCTTCGCCACCGAAGGCTTGTGCAAGATTGGATGAGGTTTCAGGAACAAAGTAAAATCCAGATCCAAAATAACCGGCCATATAAACGTTGTTCGCTGCATCCGTTTTTACAATGAATGCTTGGTGATCTAGCGCATTTCCAAGTCTTTTAACCCAATCAAATTGTTGAGCAAAGCTTGATATAATTATGAATAGAAAGATGGTTGAGGAAAGGAGTTTTTTCAAAATAATGGTTTTGTTGATGAGATTTATTTTAACAAATGTAAATCACTTATACCGATGTTGTGAAAATAAGCCACTGCTCATACCGAAGTATTTCCAATGGCTTCTTTTTTATGTCTAAAAAATACCGAACGATCGTTCTATTGCTTCACGATCTTGATATGATTTACTGTCACATCAATGGGGCGTTCCTCATTGATATTACCAAAAGTTTTTACCCAAAGAAAATTACCATTATTGTCAAGCTTTTGAACAAACACATCAAAATCACCAGCTGCGGTAACCGATGAGACTGAGGTACCAGAGTTAAAGTCAACAGTCCCTCTGAAAATACCAATGTTGTAAATATTACTCGCCCCATCCATTTCGTGACGAGTAGTTCTTGAATAATTTGAACCATCAACGCCTCCGAATACCTTGCCCCATGTAAACGAAGGAGCTTGTCCTTGCATTGAAATACTAGAAATTATAATTCCAAAAAAAAGTAAAATGCTCTTATTCTTAAATCTAAATTCTATCACAAAGAAAATGACTGTGTTCTCATTTGCCTAAAATAAAAAACCCCGAATTATCGGGGTTTACTATTAATCGTATTTAGGCTT
>JBMLSG010000031.1:0-7493 GCA_049240625.1 Lacibacter sp.
CGAATTATAAAGACACTCGGAAAGGTAATATGCAAACCTACATTTTACATTCTCTCATTTTTTTAAATTCAGCTTTTATAAGTTTGGATACTATATTTTCTCCAATACCCATTCTACCAGGATTATGTACCCATAGTATTTCGCCTGACTTACAATCAACAATAACTTTAAAATAGACAAGTCTTGAAGTGTTAAGAGGTCCTAAACTGCCTTTTGCTATGCCATAAGGTATGGTAAAAAGAACAGCTTTACCTTCTTCTCCGTTAACAAAGCTCATATCAAGTTTGTCTGAAGATACAAATTCAATCTTATTTCCGTATGCGTCTTTTGCTTCTGATTCGGATACACTTTTATACAAATATTCTTTGTCTATTAGCAGTGTTAAATTCTTAAGTTTAGAACAATTCGGTTCTGCAATTTTTTCGGTATAATCGTTAAAATGCAAAATCTTATCATTTTTTATTATCCATTTAATATTTTCCTGTATGCTAATCAAAGCAAATTTATAATCGCTTTCAAGATATTTAGAATCCCTACGCGCATAGGATGACGGAAAGTATATTTTATAATCAGGCTTTCTACGAGGGTTCTCAATCCTTTGATACATTAATGCCGGCACCGTAAGTTCCGATCTTGTAAAAAATTCATAATCAATATCGCCAAGTTCAATATAAGCCAATATTACATATTTGGTGGTTTTAGAATCCCTTAATTTACTTACTTCCGATCCTGTTTTATATTCAATTGTTGCATTGTATTTCCAATATTTTGATACTGCATCCTGAATCATTCTGTTATAATCAGTTATGAAAGACTTATAATCCTGCAATTCTTTAGCTGTTTTTTCTTTTTTGCTTAATTTTTCAATTACGCCTTTGTTTTCTTCAAGCAGCTCAACAACAAGTGTTCTCTTTGCCATTTCTTTAAAATCATCGGGTTTTCCATAAAATTTTGGACTAATTTGGGCATAGCCGTAACCGGAAATTAACAGCAGAAATAACACAAACACCATTTTTGTAATTTTTTTCATAATCTTTTGTTTTTTTATTTACCCTACTCTTTAACGGACTTTCGGGTTACTCCGTTTATTTTTATTTAATATTTCCTAGTTAGTTTTGTATTCGCCTTGCCCCCAACGTTTTGCAGCTTGGCGAAGGCGGGGATTTTCAGCACTAAACATCATTAGATGCACAAAACTTGAATTTAGCACTTCACTGTCATAGAAGCACGAAACCCCCGCTTTTGCAAAACGACTGTTATAGGCTGTTTTTATTGTCATTTTGGTAAGTGAAATGATATTACAGCTAAATCAATTTCACGATTTCTGTCACCGTTCAGATGAAATTTATAGTTAAACCAAGTCTCGTCATTTCCCATTAATTCTTTTAAGTAATTTGGGTGAGTTTTTATTGAAGTTTTTACTTTGTCTAAAACGTCTGAAAATTCGTTGTTTTGAACAAAGTTGATGACTGCAACTTTTGAATTTCTCCAAGTCAAGTATCCAAGAAGTTGGTCAATGGTTTTCAAAAACACTTTTTCGCCTTTCCAATATTTACATTCACCAACAAAGACTACACTGCTATCATATCTCAATAAGATGTCTGTTTTACCCGATTTGTTGAAAGTTTCTCCCCCCGCACTTCCTAATTCAAAATTAGGGTCTAAGATTAGTAGAATGTGGTCTCTAATGTCTTCTTCGCTTTTCCCTTTGTAGGTTGATGGTAAACGTTCAAAGTTTTTACCAACGTCATTGATGATTTTCAGTATCTTTTGAAAGTTGTTATCGTCAAGTGCTGGTTCAGGTTTGAAGCTTTTTTCGTGAACAATCGGTTTTACAATAATTTTCTCTTTAAGTTTTGGATTGGGAACAGAAAAGGTTTCAGCAACACCTTCCTTCTTTCTAATAGGCACTCCTAATGAAGAAAGTAAACTGTTTTTTTTGAGAATTTGTTGTTTTCTGTTTTCAATTGAACCCTTGATAAATGATTGCAGTACATTATTAAAATTTGAACAGTTATTTCTAACGTTTTGAAAGTTACTTGTTAGATAACCAACTTCTTGAATGTATTGACTTTTAATTTTTGCAGGGTCGTTATAGAAATTAATAATCTCAATCAGCACACATCGTTGTCTTGTATCAATTTTTGCTTCATAGCTCATCAATGTCATTGGATTAGGACGAAGTTGTAATAATTCAATATTTCCAGAGTATGGAATGTGATAAGTAAAAACTTCTTTTCTAAACATTCTACTTGTGTCAGAAATCATAAACTCATATCGTGGAAATCTGTCACCGGGTATATCTTTTTCAACACTGTCAACCGATACGTTGTCAAAATGAAATTCTGGAATGTCCAGTGAATATTTTTGAGTAAGATGTGCGGTATAATCGTCAACATTTACATTTAAGATGTAGTTGTCACTTTGAGAGATTATCTCATTTTCAATGTTTTTTCTTGTTTGGTCTGCAAATGAGTCAAAATGATTTCCTGTATAAAGTTTCATTGTTTCGGTGTTGTTTAAAACAGCATATAACTCATTTATCCTGCTAACTTTTAAGCCAAAAGGTAGACAGTAACTACTGGGTCGATATTGTCTACCTCCACTATTTTTACAGGTAGCAGGTATTCGCATGATTTGCTGCATGAAGGTGTTGTGTTTTGCCGTTGAAATCACCGGCACAAATATAAAAGTTCTTATACGTATTTATACTTATTCTAATGCGCTCCTTTACAAACCACTGGAATGCTCGGGAGCAAAGAGGAGTAGGCGCTTGGTTAATGCACCACACTAAAACCCGGCACTGCTTTCGATTAAGTACGCTAAAGTGTCTCCGGATCGCCCAAGGCCCCGACTTGTAACGGCCTCTGCGCGCTCCATCAACCGGTTTTTGCTTTTTCACCCGCAAATTCCCGTACGGTAGCCCACCACTAAAATCAAATTCACAATATCTTTGCAGCGCTTCCGGTTGCCTGTTCAACTGCTCAAGCTCTAATAGTTTCATAAACAAAAGATTAGAACTTTCTTAACCGCATTCCCAATTGGAATGTCAAAACTATAACGAATGTTTGTTCATCCTTCCGACATCAGAACCCTCCTCAGCCGAAAAAAATCTGCCATCTACCGGACAGAAGTGCCCTTGTTTCAGGATTTGCTGGAAATGATTGGCTCCATCAACGCCAAGGTTGAACAGGAACAGCCCGGAACACTGGAACGCATCGGACTCACAAAGGAGCGCCTGACCGAAGAAATACACGGCGCCATTCGTTTGGCCCTGCCGTATGAACTTCAAAAAATGGCTGAAGGCTTTGCCATCTGCGGTATGTATCCGGCCAATTATTACGACCTCACGGTAGCCGGTATGCCCTCACATGCCACGGCCTTTCGACCGCTGGAACGGGAAGAGCTGGCGAAAAATCCTTACCGCGTTTTTACTTCCATGTTGAAACTGGACGTGCTGAAAGAAAAAATGGAAGCAAAAATCAAACAGACTACGCAGGACCCGCAACTTGCTGCAGAACACAGTGCGGAACTCTGGTCCAAAATTGAATCCATACTTGAAAAGCGAACTATTTTCACACCCCGTTATCTGGAACTGCTGGACATCCACAAACAGCAGGGAGGATTTACCAAGGAACAAGCGCAGGAATTTGTAGATGCATTCCTCGAAACCTTCAAGTGGCAACGCACGGCTGCTGTTTCCAAAGAATTGTACGAAGAACTATCGTCGCTCTATAAAATTGTAGGAGATGTTCTGGGATTTCGTGTGCCGCACATCAATCACTTAACGCCCGTTACTTTGGATATTGACCGTGCGCATCAGGAAATGAAAGAACGGGGAATGAAAGCGATTAAGGTCATACAGGGTCCGCCTGCACGGCTTGCTCCGGTACTCTTACGCCAAACATCGTTCAGAGCCCTTACAGAAGAAACCAGTTTTCCCGATGAAAACGGTCGGTTGATTCCCGGCGGCCATACGGCACGCTTCGGCGAAATCGAACAAAGAGGGGTGGCGGTAACCCCCAAAGGCAGAGCCTTGTATGATTTATTGCTGGATGCGGTGATACAGGCTGCTCCCGCCGAAGAGGCCCCTCACTATACAGAACGTTATCCGCAAGTGCTGGCTTCCATTTTTGAGTTGTACCCCGATTCTTACGAAGCACTCCGAAAACAAAAACTGGCTTATTTCTATTACCATCCCACTGAAGAAGGCAGAAAGGCAAGCCAATCGCAAGCCCTTACATCAACCTCAACCGAGGATCTGATTCGGGAAGGCTACCTGCAAACGGTTCCCATCACGTATGAAGATTTTCTGCCCGTGAGCGCGGTAGGAATCTTTAAATCCAACTTGGGTGACATGGATTCACAACAAGGTGGCGATTACTCCGATGTACAAATACAAAGCATCAAAGAAAAACTGAACCAAGAAATTCTTGAGCTCTACAACCAATACGATGAAAACGGGAATCCTGTAAAGGAAGCACCCATCAGCGAAAATCAACGTTCCTTTGAGCAGGCACTGGGTCAGGCACCCTCCAATATGTTTCATGCTTATGCGGCACTACAGGATGCATCCATCAACAATGCTTTGAAAGAATTGAATGTACAGGAACAGATCGTTGCCTAAGGAGAATCGTAATAAAGAAGATGTGCAAATAGACGGATCAAAAGTTGTAGCTCCACACCCGGTTCCGGAATACATTTCTGCAGACCCGAATTGGACGGATACAGAATTACAGAAGAATCAAGCGACACCACTGTACCTTTGCGCAACTCATTCACAGATTTGACGCAATGCATCCGCACATTCAACAACTCATCCGGTGTATTGAACTGGAAGAAAAAGAACAACTCCAACGGTTTCGTCTTGACGAACAGCACAGCTTACGTCAACTGAAAGCCGAAGGTCTTGCCCTGCACCCCATCAGTGTAACGCGCAAATCGTTTGGCTATGCCGATTATCCGGAGATCAGTTTCAGACTCAACTTCCCCGCAGAAACATATATGTTTAGAGACGGTGCTGCCATTGAGTGCTTTTGCAACGGTATGGAACCCGTGAAAGGTGTGTTGATTCAAATGGAAGAAAAAAGCGGCAGCTTTAGGCTGTTTGCGCCCGACTTCCCGGACTGGATTGAAGACGGAGGTGTAGGCATCAAACTAGCGCCGGACACAAGAACAACAGCCATCATGAAAAAAGTGTTGCAGCAACTGGAAAAGAATCCGGATTTGATGCAGCTATTTGAACAGATCCACGATGACCCAACAACAAATGCGTCTGCTTCTACCCAAGCACCGCCGCATCCGATTGACTTTATAAATTCAAATCTCAATGAAAGTCAGCAAAACGCTGTCATGGGGATGCTTTCCAACGAGCGTATCACGATCATTCACGGTCCACCGGGAACAGGTAAAACAACCACACTCATCGAAGGCATTTTGCAGTTGATACGCAAAGGACAAAAGGTTCTGCTATCTGCCCCCAGTAATACGGCTGTTGACCATATCGCCATAGGACTTTTACAACAGGGCGTTCGACTTTTACGGGTTGGCAATCTTTCAAAAGTGGACGACGTATTGTTTGCACATACCCCTGAAGGAAAACTGAATAACAGTACGACTCAAAAAGAAATCAAACAACTGAAAATACGCGCTGAGGAATTTCGGAGAATGGCCTTGAAATACAAACGAAATTTCGGCAAAGCGGAACGTGAGCAACGTCGCCTCTTATTTCAGGAAGTGAAACAGATACGAGCAGAAATTAAAAAACTGCAAACATACCACGAGGATAAGCTCTATGAGGAGGCTACTGTAATTGCCGGCACGCCCATAGGATTGTATGATGCCGGCTTGTCGCAACTGCATTTTGACACGCTCATTCTGGATGAAGCCGGACAATGCATTGAACCACTGGCCTGGTGCCTGTTTCCATTGGCAGAGAATTATGTGCTGGCAGGGGACCATCTGCAATTGCCTCCCACCGTTTTGAGTCAGGAAGCCGTTCAATTAGGATTCAATCAATCCATTCTTGAAGCAGCCATTCGCACAACATCACAAACATTTTTATTGAATACGCAGTACCGGATGCGGAAAGCGATAGCCGGATTCAGCAGCAATTATTTTTACAACAGTTTGCTGAAAACAGCGAAGGAGCTTGAAAATACCGGAACACATCTAACGTTTATAGACACCGCCGGATCGGGATATCAGGAGCAAACAGGAGCGGATGGGATGAGTCTGAAAAACGAAGGTGAACTGAACATTGTTTTGCAGTTACTTCAAACGGAGCCGATCCATCTCTCCGAAACAGCGTTTATTACGCCTTATGCGGGACAGGTTGCAGCCGCCAAAGAATTGCTGCCTAAAGAAATCCGGTTGAGTACCATTGACAGTTTTCAGGGACAGGAAAAAGAAACCATCATTATTTCGCTGGTACGAAGCAATGAGGATGGCCAAATCGGTTTCTTAAAAGATTATCGCAGAATGAATGTAGCCTTTACAAGAGCGAAAGAACACCTGTATATCATCGGCGACAGTGCAACGATTGGATCGGATCCTTTTTTCAATGCACTTTTGATTTATATGGAACAACACGGAATGTATAAGTCGGTTTGGGAATACGAAATCTGATCACTAAAGCAGGATGCATTCCGGTTGACTGAGCTAAGGAAACCGAACGTTATAATATCAAGATTTACTTTATTTTGCCGTAAATTGCCTGTTTGCATCAACAAAAGACTCTAAATAACAGTACCGTGAAACCAATCTCTTTGCTTATTCTGAGTGTATTTTTCATTCTGAACTCATCTGCACAAACTACGCCCGAAATGATTCCTGTAGAAGGAGGCTCTTTTTTAATGGGTAATGACAGTCTCTTTGAAGGGAATGATGCAAAACCTGTTCATCAGGTGACGCTTGGACGTTTCCGTATCAGTAAATATGAAATCACTGTTGCACAGTTTCGGGCATATTGTAAAGCAAAACGCAGGCCCATGCCCAAAACACCTTCGTGGGGCTGGAAAGAAGATCATCCAATTGTAAACGTAAGTTATCCCGAAGCGGTTTTGTATTGCAAGTGGCTTAGTCAGGAAACAGGACAATTGTATCAATTGCCTACAGAAGCACAGTGGGAATACGCTGCCAAAGGAGGTCATTTGCAACAGGAAACTGTTTATGCAGGCAGTTCTTTAATGGATTCATCAGGATGGTATGCTTCCAACAGCAATCTGCAAGCCCATACCGTTGGAACCAAATTACCCAATGCGATAGGAGTCTATGATTGTTCCGGCAATGTTTGGGAATGGTGTAGTGATTGGTATGCCGAAGACTACTACAAGAATAGTCCGTCCAACAATCCAACAGGACCTGTAAAAGGAAAGTATCGTGTATTGCGTGGCGGTAGCTGGGGCAGTACACCGGATCGTTGCAGAGTGGATGCACGTATGGACGGAACCCCTTCTCATCACCATGAAAATTTTGGTTTTCGGGTGGTGAGC
>JBMLSG010000032.1:0-11932 GCA_049240625.1 Lacibacter sp.
CGTTTAGGGCGTGGACTACCAGGGTATCTAATCCTGTTTGATCCCCACGCTTTCGAGCCTCAGTGTCAATCGCTCCGTAGTAAGCTGCCTTCGCAATGGGTGTTCTATGTCATATCTAAGCATTTCACCGCTACATGACATATTCCGCTTACCTCCAGAGAATTCAAGACTAATAGTATCAATGGCAGTTTTCGGGTTAAGCCCAAAGATTTCACCACTGACTTAAAAGCCCACCTACGCTCCCTTTAAACCCAGTGAATCCGGATAACGCTTGCACCCTCCGTATTACCGCGGCTGCTGGCACGGAGTTAGCCGGTGCTTATTCCTCTGGTACCGTCAGTCCCCGTAGAAACAGGGGTTTCGTCCCAAAGAAAAGAAGTTTACAATCCAGAGGACCTTCATCCTCCACGCGGCATGGCTGGTTCAGACTTGCGTCCATTGACCAATATTCCTTACTGCTGCCTCCCGTAGGAGTCGGGCCCGTGTCTCAGTGCCCGTGTGGCTGATCATGCTCTCACATCAGCTACTGATCGTAGGCTTGGTGGGCCGTTACCCCGCCAACTACCTAATCAGACGCACGCCCATCTCTAACCGCCGGAGCTTTAATATCAAAGTGATGCCACTTCAATATGTTATGGAGTATTAATCCACCTTTCGGTGGGCTATCTTCCAGTTAGAGGAAGGTTGCGTACGTGTTCCGCACCCGTTTGCCGGTCGCCAGCCTTTGTATTGCTACAAAGCTGCTGCCCCACGACTTGCATGTATTAAGCCTGCCGCTAGCGTTCATCCTGAGCCAGGATCAAACTCTCCATTGTAAATGAAGTTTGATACTGACAATGTTAACTTTAGAAATTAACGTGTCTTATCGAATTTGTTTCGCTTGGTTTCTTTACCCGTTCTAATTAATTAAAACGTTGCTGTTGCTTCCAATCTTTCAAAGAACTTTTTACTTTTTCAAAACCCGTTTCGTTAACGGGAGTGCAAAGGTAAGGGCTTTTTTATTCTGACCAACTTTTTTTCAATTTTTTTTTAAGTTTTTTTTCCTTAACCAAATCGAGAAATACGCTGATCGATACCCTTTCACTTTTTAAAGAACTACCCGTTTTTTTCAAAGCGGGTTGCAAATATACGAGGGTTCTAAATTACCAACCAAACTTTTTTTGAATCAATTTTTACTTGAACACACAGAATGCTTATCTGTCCTGTGTTTGAAGGCAAAAAAAAATTATTATCTGCACAAAATTTCAGAAGGAAAATCGACTTTTTCCAGAAATAATCCTTTTGCGGGAGCTGAAAAATCGGCACCGGACAACTCCTGTTGATCGAATAATGAGCAAAAATCTTCAAATGTTAAGCTGCCACGAGCAACTTTCAACATCGTTCCAACCAACCCACGTACCATACCGCGCAAAAAACGATTCGCTTTCACATGGTATATGTGCATGTGCATTGAGTGCTCCCATCGGCTTTCGTACATGGTACAATTATAGGTTTTCACTTGTGAATTACGCTTGGAAAACACTTTAAACTCATTTTGCTCTTTAATGAAGGCCGCCATCTTATTCAATACTTCAGCGTTTAATTGGTATGGGAAATACCAGGAACGATCTACTAAGAATGGGTCTTTAAATGTGGTTATGTAATAACGATACGCTCTTGATGTTGCATGAAAACGACAATGTGCATCGCCGGGAACTTCCACAATACGTTTGATAACAATGGACTCAGGTAAGAGAGCATTAAGATTGTATAGTTTGCGCTGCATAAAGGTCTCATGCCAGTCAAAATGAAAATAATTTTGTCTGGCATGTACTCCTGCATCGGTACGTGATGATCCTGTTAACTGTACAGGGATGCGAAACAAAATCAAAAAAGCTTTCTCAATTTCGGATTGAATGGTGTTTGCATTCTCCTGGATTTGAAAACCACTGAACGAAACTCCGTTGTACGCGACTTCTATGAAATATCTGGGCATTCTTATTTATTCGGAAGTAAAGCCTCGAATCGTTTTTTGTACTGGCCGTCGGAAATCGTATCCTCCAATGTCTTAAAATTGGAAAAATCTGCAATAAATAACATTGATGCATCATAAAAACGATAACGCCATTCATCAGTTAGAAATAAAACACCCAGATTTCTGATTTGCGCTGTCGTAAAACACTTTGTCCGAAACACTTTTTTGGCCTCATTAATCATGGACTCTTCGCTGTTGCATCCTGCCATTTTTTTCCGAAGCTTTAGAAAAACATCATCCGTTGCATAAGATTTACAATTGGTATTGGGCACTGATGTTGCGACTGGAATCGTAGCAGGTTTTACTTCATCGGAAGAATTCTCTATTATTGTGACCGGTTCATCTTTTACTGTTATCGGGGGTTCCTGAACAGGTTGAGATTGCATGATGGTGTCAACCACCTGAGTGGACAAATTGGAATTCGAAACTTGTACAGTATCGTTGGCTGTTACTATCTTCTCTATATAGACACGAATCGTATCCTTTTGAAGATTGTCTTGAATTTCAAAACGATAATCAATCCCCTCACTACTTTCTGTTCGAGAAATCATATATATGTCCGACTTAGCGATAACTGAATGTTTATCCTTCGTCACTTGGATGGTGTCAACAACCTTTTGCTTTTGAACAAGAACAGAACTATCAACAATCACAGGAATCTTTTGCGTTTCAGTTTGTGATTTATCCGGCACTTCAGCTACAGGAATGTTTTTATTTACACGAGTAACGGTTGAATCTTTTGTGACCCATGCCAGCATATTTCCAAAAGCTGCATTACCATTTGAAGGAGCAGCAGTTTCTCCGGACGGTCCATTTAAACGATCAACATTTTGTAGCGCATAGTGAATTGTCGATTTCTGCAACTCATACAAACCCCACCCTTTTTCACCAAAGTTTTTGAACAAAAAGCCTTTATCATTGGATTCAAGTTGTAGCTGAAAAGACCATTCGGGTTGATTGCTTTGTGGCAACCCCATTTCAATTTGCAAAGTCGAAACCGAAAGCTTTCCCAAAATCAAATACCCTGTTGCAGATGAACTGAACACCTGATTATTGTACTTCAGATAAAAAGGCTGAAAATTATCGGATTGCAAATAGAGAAAATGCGTTTGTTGTCCCGATAATTTCTCATTCGAGCAAAAGAAGAAGAGTAAAAGAATCACCAACTTAGACATCAAATTATTGCTGTGCATGGTAACAAAACTAATTTTTTTATTCATCCGATCTATAAACCATTTATCAATTTCTGCCCATTGTGCATTTGAGATTTTTACCTTTACAGGAAATCAGAAAAAAATGAATCGATACTTACTTCTTATTTCTCTGTCATTATTGTATTTTCTCAACGTTGTCCCCAATCGGCTAAACGCGCAAACCCAAAGCAACTTAATCTACCGGTCAACTCCCGAAAAAGCATTCAACCTGATTCACACAAAACTCATGGTCGAATTTAACATTCCTGAATCAAAAATGCATGGAAAAGTTTGGCTTACGTTAAAGCCTCACTTTTATTCTAACAACAAGCTCGTGCTGGATGCAAAAGGAATGATAATACATGAACTTTCCATCGTCAGTGGAACGAGCAAAAAAAAGGCCGATTACCAATATGACGGGCTCTTGCTGTATATCAACCTGGACCGCACCTACACAAAAGATGAAAAATTAATTGTGTACGTTGATTACACCGCATTGCCCAATGAACTAAAATCTAAAGGCAGTAGCGCGATAAAAGAGGCTAAAGGACTGTATTTTATCAATCCAACTAAAACAGACTCAACAAAACCTACTCAAATATGGACGCAGGGAGAAACGGAAGCCACGAGTGTTTGGTGTCCAACTATTGACAAACCAAACCAAAAAAGCACACAAGAGTTTTATATAAAAGTGCCCTCAAAATGGACCTCGCTCAGTAATGGGAAATTAGTATCGAGTAAGGCACATACCGATGGCACCCGAACAGATTACTGGAAAATGGATCTTCCTCATGCCCCTTATTTGTTTTTCATTGGTGCAGGTGAATTTTCGGTTGTAAAGGACAAATGGAGAGATAAAGAGGTAAACTACTATGTTGAGCCGGAATATGCATCCGTAGCTCGTAAAATTTTCGGGAACACACCCGAAATGATGACCTTTTTTTCAAAAATCACCGGAGTTCCCTACCCCTGGAATAAATACAGTCAAATTGTTTGCCGTGATTTTGTTAGCGGTGCAATGGAAAACACAACCGCAACCATTCATCAGGAAGGGGCCCAGCAGGATGCCAGGGAGTTAACCGATGGAAATAATTGGGAAGGAACCATAGCTCATGAACTCTTCCATCAATGGTTTGGAGATTATGTAACAACTGAAAGCTGGAGCAATCTAACACTTAACGAATCTTTTGCCAATTACAGCGAATACCTATGGGATGAATATAAATACGGTAGAGATGAGGCAGATGCCACACATTTCAAGTCCCTTCAGGCCTATTTGGAAAGCGGGAGTGAACAAAAAGACCTCGTTCGTTTTTATTATGAAAACAAAGAAGATCTCTTTGATGCTGTGAGCTATGGAAAAGGAGGCCGGATTCTTCACATGCTACGAAATTATGTTGGAGACAGCGCCTTCTTCAAATCAATCCAACTTTACCTTTCAACGAATCAATTTAAATCCGCAGAAGCACATCAGCTTCGTCTGGCATTTGAAGAAATTACAGGAAAAGATTTGAACTGGTTTTTTAATCAATGGTATTTTGGTGCAGGCCATCCTTCCCTGGATATTGTTTACAACTATTCTGAAGAGAAGAAACAAGTGAAGGTTCTTGTAACACAAACACAAAAAACGAAAGTATTTACATTACCGGTTTCGATTGATATTTACCATGGTGCTACCAAAAAACGGCACGAGATATGGATCAAAAACGCAACAGATTCATTCTTTTTTGCTGCAGAAACAAAACCCGACCTTGTCAATTTTGACGGAGATAAGATGTTACTCTGCACAAAAAAAGAAAACAAATCCATCGAAAACTACATTCACCAGTATAAATATGCAAAACTGTATCTTGACCGAAGAGAAGCAATCGAACACATTGCCGAATATCAGCCACAATCAGGATCCGTTTCATTTTTAAAAGAAGCGCTGAATGATCCTCATTATGAATTACGAATAATGGCACTAAATCTACTAAATCTAAAAAATGAAGCCGTACTAAATCAGGTGATTGAAGCGATTGTTAAGATAGCACAAAACGACCCGCACAAATTACCGAAAGCAAAAGCAATTGAACTTCTCGGAAAATTAAAATCGAAAAAATATCAGAATCTATTGTTTCAATCACTAACCGACTCTTCTTATACCGTGTGTGGAGAAGCCTTAAATGCCTATGAACAATTAGACCCCGAAGGTGCCTATAACATGGCAGTGAAATTGTCACGTGAAAAAATTAAGGGACGGTTATTGGAAGTAGTAGCTCAACAAATCATTTTAAATGGAGACGAAAACAACTTTAAAACAGCCTGTACTTTGTATAAGAAAATGCCATTGGGTCAAGAAAAGCTAAATATTACATACGCATTCGCGACTTTGATTGGAAATATATCACAAACAGAAGATGTAAAAGAAGGGATTGATGCGATGTTGGAATTTAGAAATGCCATTCCTGAACGCTATGGTCTCAACCCTGTTTTTGACAACTTTTTTAAACTCATTATTGGGAAGAAAGAAACCATCAAAAAAACAAATCTAAATAACGGTGAATGGGATCTTCAAATCAATTACATCAAACAAAAATTGAATTGAGCAGATTGCATAAAAAAAAGGGTCGAATTTCGACCCTTTTTTAATTTCTTTATTACCAATCTCCACCGGCTCCGCCGCCGCCGAAACTGCCACCTCCAAACCCTCCGAAACCGCCGCCGGAACTTCCTCCACCCCATCCGCTGCTGCCTCCACCTGAAGGAAACCACCATATGGGAGGTGTATCGTTCCACTTTCTGTACCCTCTCCTGCTCATCATACCGCCGCCACCTCGATGATTGATTTTAGATAAAATAAAAATTATGAGGATAAATACCAGGAGCGCCACAATCAGATTCCCTCCTTTTTTCTTTTTACCTTTCTTTTGATAACCTTCGGGGGCCTTGTATTCTCCCGAAGCAGCCCGAATTAGTGCATCAGTACCCCTATCAATACCCCGATAGATATCGTGGGCCTTGAAATTGGGAAGAATCTCAAGTTCAATAATCTGTTTGGCTGTTATATCAGGAATTGCGCCCTCCAAACCATATCCTGTAGCAATCCAGATTTTTCGCTTGCTTCTTTCTTTGTCAATTAAAACAACCAGAACGATACCATTGTTAAATTTACTGCCTCCAACTCCCCATTTTCGTCCCAACGCCACAGCAAAATCTCCAATCTCATAGTCACCGATGTTCCCGATTGTTACAACTGCTATCTGGCTGGACGTACTATCGTCATACGCAACCAATTTGTGTTCGAGAGCTTCCTCTTGAGCGGGTGTCAGTAAATCAATGTAATCATTTACAAGCTTGGGAGGGTTGGGTCTTTCGGGGATCCACTGATCAACTCCTTGTCCAACAGACAGGATCGACAAAAGCATCAAGCAAGCCGCAAAAAGAAATTGATTGAATTTCATTTGTTTTTATTTCCCGAAAACAATTTCATCGGACAGTTCATTTTTATCATCCCGTTCATAAGGAAAATGCGTAATCAATGCTGCACCTGTATCCGTTATCATTTGAATAATTCCATCCACAAATTGATGTTGCTTAAAAGCTGCAAGGATGGTCTTGACCTCCTGATTCCAAAATGAAGAACCCACTTTTTCATGGATTCCTACATCACCATAGATGGCCATTTGTCGGTCTTTCATAGCCAGATACAGTAGAACACCGTTGCGGCTGGACGTTTGATCCATTTTTAATTCATGAAACAGTTCCATTGCACGATGAACCGGATCCAGATAACTGCAACGGCTTTCGATGAAGATTCTTATTTCACCTGAGGTGCGCTTTTCGGCATTACGTATAGCTTCCAATATCCGTTGCTGGTCTTCCTCAGAAAACCAAGCTTTTTTTGAAAATAAAAATGAAAATAAAGACATAAGCCGATGTTGGTTTCACAATCAGAATTTCACTTCAGGCGCTTTGTTTGTTCCGGGGTCTGCAGTGAATCCTTCTTTTTGTTTAAATCCAAACAATCCGGCGAGGATGTTCATCGGGAAAGACCTTACTTTAATATTGTAATCCTTTACGGCCGCATTGAAATCGTTACGTGCCACTTTTATCCTGTTTTCAGTACCCTCCAGTTGTGTTTGCAAATTGCGGAATGCATCGTTTGCACGAAGGTTCGGATAGTTTTCAGTTACCATCAACAAACGACCCAATGCCTGAGATAATTGCCCTTGTGCGGCCTGGTATTCCTGAATTTTTTCGGGAGACAAGTTTTCGGGATCTACTTTTATCTGTGTTGCCTTTGAACGTGCTTCGATCACATTCTGTAGTGTTGTTTGCTCAAAATTGGCTTCTCCTTTAACGGTGTTGACCAAATTAGGAATCAAATCGGCTCGACGTTGATAATCGCTTTGCACATTGTTCCATGCATTTTTAACAACTTCATCCTGATTGACCAGTCCGTTGTATCCGTTACAGCCCATAAAAACAAAAATGGCCAGTACAGCAACAATAATGATCGTAGTAAGACTTCCTGCTTTCATTGTATTTGATTTATTCTTTAAATGTAAATAAAGGAATGTAAGATTCCTTGTTTTTTAACAGAAAAGGTGCCAGAAACGAGATTCTGACACCTTGACGTATTGAAATCTGATTGTTATTTGATTGCAGCAATCCCCGGCAATATTTTTCCTTCAAAAAATTCCAGCATTGCCCCGCCTCCGGTGGAAACATAACTTACTTTGTCTGCTAAATGAAACAGATTTACAGCAGCAACACTGTCTCCTCCTCCTACTAAACTAAACGCACCCTTTGAAGTTGCTTCCGCAACAGCCAGCGCGACAGACTTGGTTCCATTTTGAAACTTCTCCATTTCAAATACACCCATGGGTCCATTCCAAAGGATGGTTTTACTATTTAAAATTACGTTTCTGAAATCAACAATCGCCTGTGTTCCGATATCCAACCCCATCCAACCTGAAGGTATGGCAGCGCTATCGCAATTAGCAGTTTGAGCATCTGCTGCGAATTTATCGGCAATCGTACTGTCAACAGGCAAATGAATGGTTACTCCTTTTTCCTTCGCCTTTGCTAAAATATCCAGAGCCAATTGCAATCGATCTTCTTCGCAAAGTGAATTTCCAATCATTTTTCCCTGTGCCTTCCAAAACGTATAAGCCATTCCGCCTCCAATGATGACATCAGATGCCCGATCCAATAAATTTTCAATAATCAGAATCTTATCGCTCACTTTTGCACCACCGATAATTGCAGTAAATGGCTTTTGTGCGCTCAATAATACTTTTTCTGCAGCAGCCACTTCACCCTCCATCAATAAGCCGAACATACGGTTCTCACTTGAGAAATATTGAGCAATCACAGCCGTTGAAGCATGTGCACGGTGCGCAGTTCCGAATGCATCATTTACATATACATCGCCCAACTGGGAGAGCTTCTCGGCAAAGGCGGGATCCCCTTTTTCTTCTTCTTTATAAAAGCGAAGGTTTTCAAGCAACAAAACTTCACCTGCCTTTAAACTAGTCGCTTTTTGAACGGCCTGTTCTCCAATGCAATCATCGGCAAACAAAACGTTTACACCACCCAACAAAGTCATCAGGTGCTTAATTAAATGTTTTAATGAAGATTTCTCTTCGGGACCTTCTTTAGGACGACCCAAATGACTCATTAAGATAACACTCCCGCCATCATCCAAAATTTTCTTGATTGTTGGTATAGCAGCTTTCATACGTGAGTCATCCGTAATTTCTCTGGTTGCTTTATCGAGAGGAACATTGAAATCTACGCGTATCAGTGCTTTTTTGTCTTTAAAATTGAAATTCGAAAACTTGCTCATAACTCAGTAGTTATTTGATTAATTAAATTTGATATCAAAATCCAGATCGATGGGTTTCATATCCACGACATGGCATTTTTTACAAAATTCGGGCGTTTCGTTGTTGAACCACATTTTGCGAAATTGTCGGTATTCCTTGCTGTTGAGGCATTGCATCAAAGAAGCTTCGAATACGTTTCCAAAATTTAATTCTTTTGGAAAAGGCTTTGCGCAACAAGGTGTCATATACCCATCCCAACTGATGTAAAAATGATTCCAGGGCAGATGGCATTTACGAAACTCATTTTTTGTTTTTACATCCCATACCGTCAACTCAACTGTTCCTAATTGTACAGAACGATCATAAGCTTGTTTTAATTCTTGCTTAAAGGAATCGGAATAAAACAATTCATAGTATGCTATCGTTTCTGTTGATATACTTCCCACATTGACAGGAGTTACATTGACAAAATCAACACCAAAATCGGATGCGAGCTGAACAACATCTTTCATTTGGTTATAATTTTCTTTGACGGCAACAAAATTGAACATGACCGGAACCTGATTCTTTTTGCATACGTCAATCAATTGTTTTGCAGTTTGAAAGAAAAACGAATAGTCACTTTTCAAACGCACCTGTTCGTAGTTTTTTCCGATTCCGTCTATTGAAATCTGGACTGTATTGAGATAAGGAGCGATTCGTTCCAGGTATTGTTCGGAACCGGGAACATGCGCGTTGGTTGAGATAAATGTTTGAATGCCCTTGTTTTTACTTTTAATGTACTTTAGGATTTCTTCCAGCTTTTTAAACAAAAGAGTTTCTCCTAAACCGGTAAGTCCGATTGAATCAACATAGGGAGCTACTTCATCCACTACTTTCTTCATCTGATTCAGGTCTATGGTACCCTTATCCATTTGCTGACCAAAAGCATATTCGCGCGGACAGGTGATACAAGCTAAATTACAATGATTGGTAACTTCCAACATGATGGAAGAAGGGTATGCAACTTTTGTACTTCCCGTAGATTGTAAATAAAAAGCATGCAACTTGTTCCATACATACCTAAAGAAGTTGATGCCCCCCGGTAAATGTTGAATCCGTTGAATGATTTTCCGAAGTCTTCTTTTATTCAGCTTGTAAGACATGAAATGCAAAAGTACAAAAGTAAAAAGTCTGTCATATGACAGACTTTTTGAATTTTATTTGATTACTTGATCAGTTTCGCAAAATAGTGCAGTGTACGAACCAACTGACTTACGTAGCTCATTTCGTTATCATACCAACTTACAGTACGAACCAGTTGTGTATCGCCTACACTTTGTACTCTTGTTTGAGTTGCATCAAAAAGAGAACCATAAGAAGACCCAACAATATCACTGCTTACAATTTCATCTTCGGTGTAACCGTAGCTTTCATTAGAAGCCGCTTTCATTGCAGTGTTGATTTCCTCAACTGTTGTTTTCTTTGCAAGGATCACTGTTAATTCAGTCAAAGAGCCGGTAAGCGTGGGAACACGTTGTGCGCTTCCATCTAATTTTCCTTTTAAACTTGGCAATACCAATCCAATAGCCTTGGCAGCACCGGTGCTGTTAGGAACGATATTTTGAGCAGCAGCACGTGCTCTGCGCAAGTCGCCTTTTGCATGCGGAGCATCCTGTGTGTTTTGGTCGTTTGTGTAGGCATGGACCGTTGTCATCAAACCATTCACGATACCAAATTTTTCTTCCAATACCTGTGCCATCGGAGCCAGACAGTTGGTTGTACATGAAGCACAACTAATAACCGTTTCGGTGCCATCCAAAATGCTGTGATTCACATTGAACACAATGGTTTTGAGTTCACCTGTAGCGGGCGCACTGATTACTACCTTTTTAGCACCTGCAGCAAGATGCGCTTCTGCTTTTGTTTTATCGGCAAAAAAACCTGTACATTCCAATACAACATCCACTCCATGATTTCCCCAAGGAATTTGTGCAGGATCCTTTTGAGCATAGATCTTAACTTCCTCACCATTAACAACAATAGAGTTATCGGTTGCTTTTACTTCTGCGTCAAAACGTCCCTGTGCAGTATCGTATTTCAGAAGATGTGCCAATGCCTGTGGTGATGTTAAGTCGTTAATCGCGACCACATCAATGCCTTCCATTTTATAAATCTGGCGGTAAACAAGGCGACCAATTCTTCCGAATCCGTTAATCGCAACTTTAACTGTACTCATGATGATTTAAAATTTAAAATTTGAAATTTGAAATTTGCGGTGCGAAGGTAATAAAAAAGCACATGTGTATTTATAAAAGAAAGAAAGGCCAATCGAGCTTTTTCATTGATGGAAATAACAATAACAATCAAGTATTTGCGAACTATTGTTCATATGTAAGCATTTCAAACAATGAGTCCAAAAATCGATTGTCTGTTTAAAAAAGTAAAATTGTTTGGCAGAAATAACAACGGCACTTATCTTTGCACTCCCAAAATCAAATGCCGCGTTGGTCAAGGGGTTAAGACGCCTCCCTTTCACGGAGGAATCACGGGTTCGAATCCCGTACGTGGTACAAAGCCTTCCAAATCTGGAAGGTTTTTTTATTCCCTCAAGAAGCACGATCCTATCTCAATATTCCCCTTCATTCCTGCTTAAGCGTAACGGAAGAATCACAAACAAGAATTGCTGTTTGCCAATTTTATCGTTTTACCAGACTAAGGGTTGTGTAATTTCTACACCCTTTTAGCGTAAAACCTAAACTACGAAATGTGGAAATATCACATCTTTTTAACCCCAAAACTGATTTTTTTAAAAAAAATATCAAATTTTCTCCGAAAAACCACACTTATAACTATATGATTTAGTGTATTTTATAACAAAACATCTTCAGGTATCGTAAAAAAACATCCGGCGAGTCGTAGTTTTACTATTG
>JBMLSG010000033.1:0-76001 GCA_049240625.1 Lacibacter sp.
TTATTTTTTAACCCCACTTCCTCCTATTTTTGTACTTCATACAAATTCAAACTATGATTCGTTTCTTTTTGAGTTGCCTATCACTCCTGTTCATTCAAACCCTGTGTGCACAGGAAATCGACACCACCACGGAAGATCTAATTGACTACAGTCAGTTCGGAGATGCCGCGGGTGTCAAAAGGTTTGCCACGCAAAAAGTACTCAATCAAACACCCAACCGGATCGTGAGTATTGGTTATGAATACCAAACGGCATATCGCTTTCCCATCGTTACACCCGGTACTACTCAAAATTTCAATTCGAACCGCTTAGCCGGCATCCGAGCACAAGTCAATGTACCGGTTATTTCTACCACCAAACTAATCTGGCAAATTGGTGCCAACTACTGGAAGAGTACACCCGATTTTGAAGAACCAACCAACAATCCATTTATTTCTAAACTGGAACAAAACGGTCTACTCACAACAGGAATCAATACCACCTTTTTTAAACCACTCAATGAAAAAAACTTTCTCATTGTTCAATTGAGCGCAGACCTGAATGGCGTATTTGAAACATTTTCTGACATACAAACCAAAGCAGTTACTCTAAGTGGGACAGCACTTTATGGTTGGAAGCAATCCGATAAAAATATGTACGGTGTAGGTATCGCACGCACCTATCGTGCCGGACAAATCATCTATGTTCCTATTGTACTCTGGAATAAAACATTCAACGATCAATGGGGAATGGAATTGTTACTGCCGGCACGCGGACATCTTCGGTATAACATTTCCACTTCAAATATTTTACAATTGGGATTTGAATTGGAAGGAAATCAATTCCGGATGCGTGATGATGGCAACGGTCGTGCTGTTTACATTCAACGCGGAGAATTTAAACCCAGAATTATGTGGGATAAAAAACTGTTTGGTTTTATTTGGCTGAATGCACAGGCCGGATTAAGATACAACTGGAGGTTTGACGTTATGAACGAATACAATGCCCGGAAAGAATCACAATTGATTTTCAATAGCCCCATGAGCCATCCGGTCTATTTCAGCCTCAGCCTGAATTTTGTAAGTCCCTGATTGGCACACACACTTAAATCTTGTGTGTTTTGAGAAGGATCGATTGAGTTATTTGGCTACTTGTCGTGTCCAAACATCCGTACGACCAATTAATGAAATACCGATGTAACCTCGAACTTCTAGAGTGTTTTTATCTTTCAGTTTCATGGTACAATTGTACGTATTGCCATTTTTGGGATCGTAGATGCTTCCATCATCCCAAATGTTTTCTCCCTTGTAAACAAAACCCCAGGTATTTGTCAGTCCCAAAACCGGGCGTGAACGAACTTTTTCATCTGGGTGATTCTTATCCAATTTGGGCTTGCCGGTTTCCGGATCAATTGGTTCTTTCAACCACACAATTTTGCCCTGGTATTTTTCCCCATTACGTACAATCTTGATCATGCCGGTTCCTTCACCGTTTTTCCAAACACCTACAATTGCATCAGCTTCGGCCTGAGCCAGACAACTTGAACGTAAAGCAAATAAAAAAATGAAAGAAAGAATGGCAATTTTATTCATACGTTCAAAGTTTATTTTAAATGATCAACGAAGCATACCTCCTTATGAGACTTGAATACTCAACGACAAGTCGAAAACAAGAACAATCAAATTTATGATTTATCCATAAACACACAACTGCATATTTTGTTAAGAAAGTAGTTGGAATGATAGATAGACAGTTGGAAAAAATCAGCCGGAAGTATTATAGTACTTTTTCTTCAGCCAAAAAGCAACATTCACCAACGCAATTAAGGCCGGCACTTCAACCAGCGGACCAATAACACCGGCAAAAGCCTGACCACTGTTGATACCAAATACGCCTACTGCTACAGCGATCGCCAACTCAAAATTATTACCCGCTGCAGTAAATGCGATGGCGGTGTTGGTTGAATAATCAGCTCCCATTTTCTTACCCAAAAGAAAACTGATAAAAAACATGATTGCAAAATAGATGACGAGTGGTACTGCAATGCGCAATACATCGAAGGGAATCTGAACAATCATCTCTCCTTTTAAGCTGAACATGACAATGATTGTGAATAACAGCGCAATGAGTGTTAAAGGTGAGATGAACGGAATAAATGATTCACGATACCAAACTTCACCTTTAAATTTAATAAGAATGAAACGGGTAAGAAATCCGGCCAAAAATGGAATTCCAAGATAGATGGCAACACTCTCAGCAATTTGCCCCATTGTGATGGAGACGATAGATCCTGAAATTCCAAAGAATGGTGGAAGCACGGTAATAAAAACAAAGGCGTATACACTATACAACAATACCTGAAAGATGCTGTTCAGTGCTACCAGTCCGGCAGCATATTCACGACTGCCCTCTGCCAGCTCATTCCATACAATAACCATTGCTATACAACGTGCCAAACCAATCAAGATTAGTCCCATCATGTACTCCGGTTCATTTCTCAAAAATGTTATGGCCAGTATAAACATCAAAACAGGACCAATGATCCAATTCAGAATTAATGATGTTGAAAGAACACGGGTATTGCGAAAGACCTCTTTCAACTTCCCGTACTGCACCTTGGTAAATGGAGGATACATCATTAAAATCAAACCGATGGCCAGAGGAATATTTGTAGTTCCAAAGGATAACGAATGAATCTGTTGAGCAACGCCGGGTATAAAATAACCTATTGCAATTCCCACTAGCATTGCTATTACAATCCAAACTGTTAAATAACGATCCAAAAAACTGAGTTGCTTTCTGCAATGAACCGTTGCGGGATTTTTTGATTCCATAAGTCAAAATTTAAATGCGCTTATATTTATCGCAATATTACGATATTAGAATCAATTCATTTCAAAATTTGAACATCCGGATTTCTTTAAATCTTTATGGAACTATATCGAAATTGATATTAGAATACGACAGGATAGATACTGGCTACTACTTGCAGATTGACGTATTTATTCTAAAAACTTGAAAAAGCAAACCTTAATATTAAAATCACGTTCACTTAATCGCACGTTTACATTGCATTTACATTTTTGTACAGCTAACCGTAAAACCTCGTTCTGAAGTATAGTTTTTCTTAAGCAAGTATCCTTTACTACCACCCCCTGTTCTCAGGGGGTGTCATTTTTAAAACCCTTTAAAAATCGGATTATTATAAAATGGGACAACTCATTTTCTGAGCAGAAGTATTTCGGATATTCAAAAAACTTTTGAAGGACAATGTAATTTCAGACCCGCCACGCAATTGTGAAGCGGTTTTGAGCTTGCTGATATTAACATCATAGGTATAACCTAAACTCCACTTCATGTAATCGAGTTTTGCAACGGGCATAGCCGCATCGTTCCAACGCAAAAAAGCGCCAAGACCAAATGCCAGTCCCATATCATCATCCACTTCCCACAATTTGTGCTTATACAAAAAACCACCTTGCAAAAGATTGTTTCCACCCTGATGGAAATAATCGGCATATAACAATACTTGATCATATTCTGAGGTGACGATTGAAGCACCTGCATTGATGGTGATTTTCCGATTTAAACGTACATCCCGATTCTTATCGAACGCCACTTTAGGTTGCGTGAAATGTGAATAAGCCGCGCCGATGTAAAACTTACTTTGGTCTGTCAACTGTCCGCTGAGTGCCATTCCGGCCGATAAATCCCAATAGGTTACGTTGGTATTGTTAAAAGTTTGACGAGTTGGATTTGCAGAACTATATGCTCCATTCACAAACTGATCTCCCATACGTAATTTACTGGGATCAAACCGTTGCTGTACTAGTCCGCCAATAAATCCTGCAGATAAAAACAAATTATTGTCTTCACGAATAAACTTATGATAGGTAAAAGAAGGCAACACCTGTGTTTTACCCATTCTTGAATCGCCGGCTACATCATTAGTAACCTGTACGCCAATGCTGTAAAAGTCATTGGAATATTCACTTACGGAAAACTTGGTTTCCACACCCAAAGCAGATGTTTGATACGGCGTTGTTACCTGTTGCCATTGTGAACGAAACGCGGAAGTAACACGAATATCTCCAACAAAAATACCGGCCAGCGCAGGATTACGCAGCATGGGCGTTTCATAAAACTGGGAGAAATTGATATCCTGTGCATTCCCGACAAAACGGGTAAGCAACAAAATAAAAATGAGTAATGATTGCTTTTTCATTGGATGGATTTTTGGTTTTATATTCAGGATGATCAGATTGCTATTACTATTTATCGGATTAGTGATACATTTCCTTTGTAAGTATAGGATGTTCCATTTTCACAAACAACTTCTGCTGTATAAACAAACACAGCGGGAGCACTTGCAATTCCGCGTACTTTCCCATCCCAGCCATAAGACGGATCGTTGGGCTGCACATTGTATTTTTCAAAAATCAACTCGCCCCAACGATTAAAGATGCGAAAATATTTTACCGCTTTAATACCTCTTGATTGAACCATCAATACATCATTGATCCCATCTCCGTCCGGCGTAAAGGCATTGGCAACAAACACCTGGGCATTGGTGCAAAACACCTTAATATTAATGGTATCGGAAACAGTACAACCAAAGATTGTTGTAGCCTGAACCTTATAACTGATATCGTTTTTAATGGTTGCGATGGGATTGGAACAATCAGCGCAACTTAAATCAGTTTCGGGAGTCCACTTCCAGTCACGCATAGGTCCTTCGGTATAAACAGGATTCAACGCAAAAGGTGTTCCGGTTGCAAGAACCTGATCAGGCCCAAGCGTTAATGTCGGTTTCTTTCCTACACCAACTGTAATGTATGCAGTATCGGTAAAACAGCTGTTTGCATCAAAGCCTACAACACGATATTTAGTGGTTAGTACCGGAGTAGCAACCGGATTACTAATAATTGTCCCTGAAAGTCCGGTTGAAGGCGACCACCGATAAGATGTAGCACCGGATGCTGAAAGTTGAATCGATGAACCGATACAGATACTATCACTTTTACTCACCTCCAATTTTAAAGGTTGAATAACCGTCAGGCGGACCGTATCATAACCCGGACATCCGTTGGCACCAATCCCTTTCACCACATAAGGTGTGCTGGTTGCCGGACTTGCCAGTACAGAAGAGCAGGTAGTACAACTCAAACCCTCTACCGGATACCAGGTATAAGAAACAGCACCATTGGCATTGAGCACAATGGATTTGCCTTTACAAAGTGTCGCATCTTGTGAAACCGATACAGAAGGAGACTGTTGTACGTAAATAGTAGTTTTTACTGTATCGTAACATCCAAATTTTGTCCCTGCAATTAATGTTAACTCAAAAGTTCCAGGTGCGTTAAACGGATAAACAAAAGAAGACGTGTTTGCATTAACGCCATTGGAAAGAATCCAGCGATAAAACGAAATGCTGTCTGTAGCATTCACATTCGCATTGTAAACAGAGGGCAAAACCGTACAAGCATTTATACTACCTTCAATGGAAGCGTCCGGAATGGAATGAACTGTAACCGGCAGTAAACGTTGAATGGTATCTGCACAACCGGCAATTCCGGAAACAATCATTTGCACCGGATACACACCGGCAGACGCATAACGATGTGTAATGGAAGCTCCCACACCGGATTGACCATCGCCAAAGTTCCATTTCACAAGCGCACCTCCATAAGTCAATTTCGAAGTGTCATAAAAAAGTACATCAGTATAACCACAATAGTTTTGCTGTACAGAACGGAAACCGGCCAAGACAGACTCAACTCGAATGGTATCTTTTTCAGCAACAGGAAATTGACATCCAGACACGGAAAGAAAACTGATTTTTGGTACATACAATCCGGGTGCGCTGTATTGATGGTAGACAATACGATCGGTTGTTTTTATAACAGTGCCATCTCCAAAATTCCAAACAATTGAATCGGTGTTAAATGCTGTCGCTTCAAACCGTATTTTATTTTCAAGACACTGAAAACCCGAAGGAATGTTTACTGTTCCCTCCGGAGCAGCTACAGTAAGAATTCTTGTGCCCGTATACACGCAACCACCTGCAGCGCGTATGGTCAAGCGTACAGTATAAGATCCATTTTTAAAATATGTATGCACAACCGAATCGCCTACAGCCTGAACCCCATCTCCAAAATCCCACTGTAAAAATGCATAAGGCTTAAAGGTATTTTTGAATGTTACTTTAAAAGGAGTACAGTTGCCGGTTGAAGCACTCACACTAAATGAGAGCGGTAATGTATCATTAATAATTACAGGACGTTTTAATGTATCCACACAAACAATCCCCTGTCCGTAATTCTTATAAGCTACCAATGCGACCTGATAGGTCCCGGAACTTACGTAAGCATATTTAGGACTTGTTGTTGCCGATGTTGCATTATTGCCAAAATTCCACAAATAGGAAGAAGCATTGAGAGATTGATTCGAAAACTGTATACTATCACCTATACATGCATTGTATTTATCGGCTGTAAAAGCCGCAGCGGGTTTACCAAATACTTCAATATCGGAAATGAATGCAGAGGTATCGGAACAGCCGTTGCTGGCAAATAAATAAACCGGATAAACTCCCGGTGTGGTATATGTATAATTTAAAGTATCATTGGCAGGTGTCGTAAACAGAATTGTACCATCACCCATATCCCACTTATACGATGTAGCCCCGGTAGATTTATTAACGATACGTATTGTATGTGAGGCACAACCTTTTTTCTTATTTCCGTCAAGTTCAAAATCCAAACGTATTTGATTGGGACGCACAATCAATGGAAATACGGCCGTATCATATCCACAATGATTGTTTGCAATTAGTTGAACATTAAAGGTTCCTACTGAACCGGTACTGTATATATGACTGATCGTATCTTTTGTAGTTGCAGGCACCTGAACCTGATCTCCAAAATCCCATACATAGGTATTTCCCAGTCCGGATGATGTATTCGTAAATACAACCTTTAAAGGAGAACATCCAAACGAACGATTTGAGGTAAATGCCGCATTGGGCTTGGAACGTACGACAATTTTTTGCGTATACTCTACCGTATCACACGCATTGAAAACAGACAACTTTACGGTATATGAAGTATCACCAAAGGAAACAGCCGGCTGCAACACAACAGAACCCGGTTGATACTGTGTAGAAGTTTGACCGTCACCAAATTCCCAACGATAATTCATCCCTGTATAAAAAGGTGATGTATTGGTGACAGTGATACTTGCCGGACCACAAATGGTATCACGATTCATTGTAAACATTGCCTGAGGTTGCGGACGTGTATAAAATTTTTGAACTACGCTATCCGGTTGACATCCAAACTTACTCAGCGCAACCATTTTAACAGTCACACTATCATTGGAGGCCGCTATTGTATATCCCGGGAATTGAATACCTGTTCCAACAAGATTATCATTAATATACCAATTGAAAGCATTGCTTGCAGATGCGGGTGATCCATTTACCATTTGCAAAGCATAGGGCTGACAACCGAAATTCGTATTGAAATTCAAGATCGCCTTTGCATCCGGATTGACGGTAACGGCAACTTTAAATGGCGCACCAACACAATTCCCACTTTCGCCGGAATAAGGTGTAACAGTGTATGTGACAATGGCAGGAGTAGTTGTAAGATTTGTTAGCGTTTGGATCAATGCAGGTTGCGGATTCGCCTCTGCTGAAAATCCGGTAATGGCACCCAATGGTGAAACAACCGGAGTACCCCAACTGTAAGTTGTGTTGGCAGGAATGATTGTTCCGGATTGAATGGCAGCGGGAACTACATTGATACTTTCATTACTACACACTGTAACTGATTGATCGGGTATGACCGGTTTGGGATTTACGGTAACCTTAACAAGAAACCCGGCATTGGCGCAAGAAGTACCCAAAGCAGGAAGAACTGTATAGATCAAAGACGCAGGCTTGTTAGTCGTATTTGTCAAACGCTGACTGATAGCAATTTGGGGTATGGATTGTGCTGTTCCTCCGGAAATTGCACCAACGGGATCACTCACAGGCATCCCCCATGTATATGTTGTATTCACTGGAGTTCCTGCAGGAACCACGCTGAAAATTTCTCCACTGCAGATGGTTGCTGTCTGATCAACAATTCCGGGTTGCGGGTTCACAAAAACATTAATCAAAAAAGGATCTCCTACACAACCGGACCCATCAGCACTTATCGGTGTAACAGTATACGTTACAATTGCGGTTGAGGCCGTTGCATTCGTTAATGACTGACTGATTGATGTTTGCGGAATCAGTTGTTCTGAACTTCCGGTTACAGCGCCTGCAGGTGTTACAACAGGTTCTGTCCAGGTGTAACGTGTACCTAAAGGAACATTTGTATTTGGCAGATTATTTGTCGGTGTAACATTGAATGAACTTCTGCTGCAAATTGTCACGGTTTGGGAAGGAATCAAGGGTTTGGGATTGACTGTAACCGTTACTGTAAACGGTTGACCAATACACGTAATCCCGTTGATTAAAGAACGAGGTGTTACTGTATATGTTACTGATGCGGGTGCATTGGTAACATTCAGTAGCATTTGTGAAATTTCTGTTTGAGGATTAGGTTGTGCCAAAATACCGGTAATTGCACCTGATGGACTCACAACAGGATTGCTCCAGGTATAAGTTGTTACGGCCGGTACAATATCCGAAGATTGACCATCAACCGGAGCAACTGTAAACGTCTCCCCACTACAAATAGTGCTTGATTTTGGAGTTATGACTGGTTTAGGATGAACAAGAACCTTCAATTGAAACGATGAGCCGGAACAAGTTCCTGTAACCGGAGTAACGGTATACGTTGCAGTTTGAACACTTGATGTTGTATTGGTTAAATTGCCATCAACCAGCGTTTTTAATGAACCTGTACCCCCTCCCGTTAATCCGGCAGATACCTGAGGCGCACTCCAATTGTATTTTGTGCCGGAGGGTGCGCCTACCGGAACGAAACTGAAAACCTCACCACTGCAAATCGTAATTACCGAATCTGTGAGATCAGCTTTCGGAAGAATGGTAACAACAAGAGAAGAACGAGTGCTTTCACATGATGTTGCATCTGATTTCTGACTTACATAATACGTTGTAGAACCAACCGTATTTGTTGAAGGTACCGGTGCTTGCGGATAAGTTGTAGCTCCGTTTGCTGTTTCATACCAAATAAGTGTATGACCATTGGAAGCTGTGGCTGTCAACGCATTGGCAGGAACATCCCTGCATAGTTGCAGATTGGTTACAGCGGGAGCAACAGGAAGCGGATTAACCGTAATCGTAAATGTTTGACTAGCCCCGGCTCCACATCCATTCAAAGCAGGCGTTACAGTAATGGTTGCGGTAACAGGAACACTGCCATTATTTACTGCATTAAATGTATTGATTGTTCCTGTACCCGTAGCAGCCAAACCGATTGAAGGTTGACTGTTGGTCCAGTTGTAAACTGTATTAGCCAAACTACCCGTAAATTGGATGGGCCCAATATTTGCTCCGGCGCATACAGTAATATCAGCGGGACGATTAACATCAGGTACCGGTTTTACTGTTATGGGTTGAACAACAGAAGTGGAACCACATTCATTAGTCACATCCAGATTAATAGAATAGGTTCCTGCAACTGAATAAGAAACCGATCCGGGAACTGCAGATACAGCGGAAGCCGGACTTCCGGATTCAAAACTCCAATTGTAAGTTGCGGCATCTGTAAAGCATGAAATTTGAGCAGTTGGATTGATCGCAGTGTTCTTACATATATCGGAAGGAGCCTGTACTTGAACAAGAGGTTTTCCCTTCACAACAATTTCTCTTTCTATCAAACTAGAAGAACAGAAATTTCCGGGAGCAAAAGTTTGTAGTATTAATTTGTAAGTACCGGGATTTCGAAATTCAATTTGTGGTGCCGAAGAAGAGGCCGTTGTACTATTAATAAATTCATACGATGCTGTATTAGGTGAACAACCGGTAATGGGAGTATATTGTATCGTCCAGTTAAACCGATTGGTACCACAAACAGGTGCATTAGTGGTTCCCAAAGCCGATACCGTTAAAGGTGCGCAACCGGTGGCACGATCAATAGAGAAAGCCGCGTCCGGAACCGGGTTCACGCATATAATTTTTTCAAGACTATCTGCACCACATAGTGTGTTGTTGATCATCACTAACTTGACCGAATAGGTTCCAATTTTTGTAAATCGCACCCCAACAATCTGAGAACCCGTAATCCAAATATTTGGATCGTTGGTCCCAAAGTCTTGCCCTAATGTTCCGCTGGTAATTGTCCAGGTCCCGCCGGGGGTAAGTGTTCGAATCCGCCATATATACTTAATGGGCGTACAGGTTCCGTTTTCCACATTCCGGCTAAAAGGCCTTGTATTGGTGATATTAACCGGCGTATTCACACAAACCGTATCGCCCGGGTTGAACACGAACTCAACCTTGGGCTTATCAGAAACATAAATAGGTAGGATCGATCCACCTGCAACCCCACAAGGATTGGTAATCGTTAAAAACGCTCCATAGGAATTGGAAAAACTTTGAATTCCATTGGAGCTTGTATAGCCACAACTGCTGGAGTCAAACGTATGACTTACTGTATCGGGGGCCGGATGAAAGAAGGTATCCCTTTTACTGCCATCATTGTAATACATGATATACATCGTGCCAATGGGATTGTTTTCCGTACCTGCAATTACAAATTTTTGCTCTTCTCCGGAACAAATTGTTGACCCGCCTACACCCACCAAACCACCGGCCGGAATGTTTCCAACAAACACATTATACACCATGCTATCAACACAATTAGGCGTATAGACGATATAAGTCATTTGTCGAACACCAACCGGATAAGTATGCGTAATGGGACTTGTAAAACTGGTAGCATTATAATCAGGAGTACCATCACCCCAACGTATGACGTAACGTGTATTAAGATAGGCCGTAGAAGATGCGTTCGTGAATGTAAAGGGTTGAGCTGAGGATGCGCATACTTTAAAATAAGGCTGACCCTTAATGGTGGTTGCTCCGGTACCATTCAACCTTAAATTGGGCTTAGGATTCACGGTCACAACAACATCATTTAATGTAGATGTAATACCCAATTGAGTTACCTCAACATTATAGGTTCCGGACTGTGTCACCTTCAATGTATCGGTTACAGATCCTGATATGGGAGTGCCGTTTTTGGTCCATTGGAGTGTGGCCGACGGATTGATATTTGTTGCCGTTAAAACAAGCGTATTTCCCTGACAAAAAGTTAAAGGACCGGATGCTGTGATTTGAGACGTTCCCTGACCGATCGAAGTCATTGAAAACAACAAAAAACAAACGGATATAAATAAATGAACTACGAAATAATTCTTTTTGATATCAATTGGATTATAAAGACGGGGCATTCTTTCGGTAGAAACTGTACCTGATTCCTTTCTTCCAGATGCACATTGCAACTTGGTTGTCAGAAGGCTTTTCATTTTACGTTTAGTTTTTTAAAGCTGTTACCAGCTCAAAGGATATCTGAAATGCAGAACCTAACAAAATTTGCTTACGTTTTGAGAGGTTCTATAATTGAAAATTAGATGATTCCAACGACGTTAACAACTCCTATATCAGAATGCTTGAAGATTACGGTTTAAACTGAAAAGGACATAAGAGTATACCTTTAAATGAAAAAAAAAGTAAACACCAACAGTTAAAAATCAAAGAAAATTGAAGCCTCTAAGAAGATTACTCAAATTATTTGACTTCAACCTGCAGTAAACTCTGGTCTTCAAGAAAGGCTTCCAGTTCATCACCAACTACACACTCTCCCACACCTTTGGGTGTTCCTGTAAAAACAAGATCACCGATATTAAGAGAGAAATATTGAGAAATGTTCGCAATGATCTGATTGAAATTGAAAATCATTTGTCCGGTATTCCCGCTTTGAACCAACTCCTTATTTTTAAGCAGCTTAAAATTGAACTCATCTTTTTGGGTTAACGGATTAAATTCGATGAACTTACCAATTGCAGCAGAATTGTCCCAGGCTTTTGCTTTTTCCCAGGGTAATCCTTTTTCTTTTAAATCGTTTTGCAAGTCGCGTGCTGTAAAATCAATTCCAACAGTTATAGCGTTATAATATTTGGAAGCATGCCGTTCCTGTATGTATTTACCGTTTTTGGAGATGCGTAAAACCAACTCCACTTCATAATGGAGTTCATTTGTAAACTCAGGGTAATAAAAAGGCATGTGAGGCTGTAACAAAGCACTTTTGGGCTTCATGAAAAGCACAGGTTCATCCGGGATATCGTTCCCCAGTTCAGCAGCATGTTCGGCATAATTGCGACCTACACAAAAGATTTTCATCGTTCCTGTTAATTTTGGTAAAAGGATAAGCTTTGTTTCAATCGGCGTACCGGATTCGTTCCCTTCCCAGAAGGTTGAATTACGAAGTTAATCATCGGAAATGAAAAAATCATATGTTTATTTCCAATTTGTTATAGTGATTCATGGCCTTATCAATTCCCGAGAAGATGAATGTTTCAATCAATTCCACGGAAACTTCAATTTTTCGTTTAACGACAGGCAATTCGGTCACACTCCATTTCCCCAATACAAAATCAATTTGCTTCCCTTTTGGATAATCGTTCCCAATCCCGAAGCGCAATCGAGGGTATGCATTGGTAAGTAAAAGGGTCTCAATGTTTTTCAACCCATTATGTCCGGCATGGCTCCCTGAGGGCCTCAGTCGAAGCTTATTTAAAGGAAGCGCCAGTTCATCCACAATCACAAGTATATGATCCAAGGTGATTTTTTCTTTTTCCATCCAGTATTTCAGAGCCTTGCCACTCAAATTCATATAAGTCGTGGGCTGGATGCAAATGACGGTCCTGCCTTTGAATTTCACTTCAGCAACAGATGCAAGTCGGTCTGTTCGCCAACTGCCACCGTGTTGCTGAATAAAAGCCTGTACCACGTCAAAACCAATATTATGACGTGTATGCGCATATTCGTCTCCTATATTTCCAAGTCCAACAATCAGAAACTTCATCCTGTCCGTTTTTAGTACTTAATTCCCCAAAAAGGAATTTCGATTTCAAGGAATCTACAAATTAAAAAAATCCCCCTTATCAAAAGGGGGATTTGTGAAATGAATTTCAGTTTGATTATTTTTTCGCCGGAGTAGCTGCTTCCTCTTGTTTCAACTGACGCGTCATTACTACTGATGCAATCGGAATACGGGGCGAGTTCATGATTTCATAATTATCAGCCTTTACGTCTTCTACCCGAATATTTCCGTTCAATTCCAAAGGAGTAAGATCCACTTCAATGGCTTCTTTCAAATATTTAGGAAGTGTTTTAACCTTTAAGGCTTTGATTTTGGTAATCAACTTTCCACCTGCTTTTACACCGGCAGCAGCTCCTGTAAATTTCAAAGGAATGGTTGCTATAACTTTCTTGTCTTCTACCAACTCCAGTAAATCAACATGTGTTAAAGCATCCGAAACTTTGTCGAATTGTAAATCTTTCAAAATGCACTTATAGGTTTTTCCGTCTACCGTTACGTTCGCAATCTGGAACTCAGGTGTATAAACCAGTGATTTGAATGCTTTTGCTGGGGCGTAGAAGTTAATTTCGGAAGAGCCTCCGTAAATTACACCAGGCACCATTTCCTGAGAGCGAAGTTGACGGGCGGCTTTTTTCCCGTTTTCGGTCCTCAAGTGACCCTCAATTGTAATTGATTTCATTTTTTATTTGGTTTTAAAATTTACTATTTAATCTCCTTGCGCTTGTTGGAATGCATGAACAAACTCGTGATGCTCTTGTTTTCGTATGCATTTCTAAGTGCAACAGCAAAAAGTTCCGCAACGCTGAGAATTTTGATTTTAGAACTTTCCTGTTTTAATGGAATGGTATCACAAACCACCAATTCTTCCAAAACACTGTTATTAATGTTTTCGTATGCTTTTCCACTCAAAACAGGATGTGTAATGAGTGCACGCACACTTCTTGCACCTTTTTCCTTTAAAAGAGCTGCCGATTTCACCAAGGTTCCACCGGTATCACAAATGTCATCGATCAAAACAACATCCCTGTCTGTCACATCCCCTATTACCACCATGCTTGCAATTTCGTTGGCACGTTTACGATGTTTGTCGCAAATCACCATTTCTGCCTCAAAATAACTAGCAATTTCACGAATTCTATTTGCACTTCCCACGTCGGGGGCCGCAAAGGTAAGGTTTTCAAGCTTCAGACTCTCAATATAAGGGATAAAAATTGAGGACGATTCCAGATGATCTACCGGAATATCAAAATAACCCTGAATTTGAGCGGCATGCAAATCCATGGTAATGATCCTATCGGCACCTGCAGCCTCTAACATATTGGCTATCAATTTAGAACCGATTGCAACCCGGGGTTTATCTTTTCGATCCTGGCGCGCATATCCATAATAGGGAATAACAGGAATGACTTTGTAGGCCGATGCACGTCGGGCGGCATCAATCATCAACAACAATTCCAAAATATTATCGGCCGGAGAAAAGGTACTTTGAACCAAAAAAACAATATCGCCCCGGATGCTTTCCTGAAACATGGGCTGGATCTCCCCGTCACTGAAACGCTGTGTAATACAATTACCAAGCGGAATTCCAAATTTTTGAGCAATTTTCTCAGCCAGATACATAGAAGATGTACCCGAAAAGATTTTAGCAGAGTGATTCATCTTAAGCAGTTTGAAAAGGAGTTGAAAATTTGCGGCGAAGATAAGTCTTCAACCATTCTAAACAGAAAAGAAAGCTCTGCTTTTTCAACATCCCATTCAGATTTAAGGAACCTGTGCCACCACTCTCAATCCGGAGGTAGCTGAACGGAGTGATTTTGACTGCTCTGCAAGTTGATGTTTCCCTGTTTTATGAACAGTAAGGTTCCATACTAACAGCGCAGTAAAAAAGAGCGAAAACAGAAAATTACCGTAAACAAAAAAGGAAACGACGCAAGACCTGATGATTCGGTCGGTGCGAAAATTGACAATACGCATGGTTTTTGCTTTTCAGGATTTTTGGATATTCCAATTTATGAATTTATTTTGAATCATGCAAGCTAACCGAAAATCCATCAAGGAGTGGGCAGAAGACGAACGCCCGCGTGAAAAACTATTACTGAAAGGCACCGAAAGTCTGAGCAATTCTGAACTCATTGCCATTCTGATCGGTTCAGGTACACAACATCATTCCGCTCTCGAAGTTGCACAGTCTTTATTATCCCGATGTAAAAACAATCTTTCGGATTTGGGCAAACTGAATGTTTCAGACCTGATGGACATCAAAGGCATCGGCCCCGCAAGGGCAGTAACAATCGCAGCAGCTCTTGAACTTGGACGAAGACGACAAGCCGGGGATCTTCAAAAACCAATTATTAAAAGCAGCAGTGATATCGCAGGATTTTTACAAGCACATTTAAAAGACCAAACTAGAGAGGTTTTTGCCGTTGTTTACCTAAACCGATCGAATAAAATCATCCATTGGGAAACCATCAGCGAAGGCGGTATTACCGGCACTGTTGCCGACCCCAGAATCATTTTCAAAAAAGCGCTGATCTACAATGCCGTTCACCTGATACTGTGCCACAACCACCCTTCCGGGAACCTGAATCCAAGTCAGGCCGATAAATTACTGACACAAAAAATTAAGGAAGGTGCAAAATTGTTCGATATACAATTACTCGATCATATCATCGTAAGCGATGAAGGATTTCTGAGTTTTGCCGATGAAGGATTCTTATAAAAAAAGCCCCATTCGGGGCTTTTAACTTTTTGATTTTAAATTAAAAAGGAAGATCATCTGCTATTTCACTTGAAGCAGAGGGCCCTTCATTTTGAAATTGTGAAACAGGAGCTCCGTAATTCTGAGCAGGCGCCGATCCACCCTCTGCAGCACGACCGCCCAACAACTGAATCGAAGCTACACGAATAGACAAAGAAGCACCCGATTTTCCATCCTGTGTTGTATACGTACGAACTTCGGGAGCACCTTCTACATATACCTGAGTGCCTTTTTTAAGATAAGGAGCCACTCCGGTGCGATCGCTCCAATAAGAGCACTCCACCCAAATGGTTTTTTCGCGCTGGTTGCCGCTGCTGTCTTTAAACTTTTCTGTGTGAGCCACGGTAAAATTCATGACCGTTTTGCCATTGACAGTGTTCACTACACAATCCTTTCCGAGATTTCCGATTACTTGTAACTTAATCATGCTTTTTTGATTTATCGCTGGTTAGAAATGAACCTGTAAAGTACATTTTTTTAGAACAATCGCACATACGAAAAAACAAAAAGTTTATGCACACTGTTAAAAGATCATGAATGCAATCCGGTTCTCCTCTCCTATTACTTTATGCTTCAATCAATTCACGTAATTTTGAACTTTTAATCAAAGCACATGAGCCAAAAAGGAAAAGTGTTGGTCGCAATGAGTGGCGGAATTGACAGTACAGTTGCAGCGCTCATGTTACACCATCAAGGGTATGAAGTAGTGGGCATCACCATGAAAACCTGGGATTATGCATCCAGCGGAACTGGCGCAAAAGGAAAAAAAGAAACCGGATGCTGTAATCTTGATAGTTTTAATGATGCCAGGGCAGCTGCCGTACAACATGGATTCCCGCATTATATACTGGATATACGCGACGAATTTGGCGATTTTGTGATTAATAACTTCGTGGATGAATACCTGAACGGGCGCACGCCCAACCCTTGTGTACTCTGCAATACGCACATTAAGTGGAGAGCCTTACTGAAAAGAGCCGATGCATTGAATTGTGATTTTATTGCTACAGGACATTATGCCAAAATCAATCGCCATGAAAACGAACGCTACTATATCAGCAAAGGTATTGACGCCACCAAAGATCAAAGCTATGTTCTTTGGGGACTGCAACAAGATTTGCTGAGCAGAACGCTTCTGCCTTTAGGAGGCTACCACAAGACCGAAATCCGACAAATGGCACACGAATTTGGCTATCCCGAATTAGCCAAAAAAGCAGAAAGCTATGAAATCTGTTTTGTGCCTGATAACGATTACAGAGGCTTTTTAAAAAGAAATGTTCCGGATCTGGAAACAAAGGTAGCCGGAGGTTATTTTAAAGACAAAACAGGAAAAATTCTGGGAACGCATAAAGGATATCCTTTTTATACCATCGGACAAAGAAAGGGACTGGACATCACATTTGGCAAGCCCGTATTTGTTACAAGTATTGATCCGGAAACCAACACGGTTGTTTTAGGCGAGGAAGAAGATCTCAAAAAAACGGAAATGCAGGTTGGAAAACTCAATCTGATCAAATACGATACCATACCATCCGGAATGGAATCGCTTACAAAAATTCGATACAGGGATGAAGGAACGCTTGCCCGGCTTTATCCTACATCGAACCAATCAATAGAGGTTCACTTCATGGGAAATGCAAAAGGAATTGCTCCCGGTCAAAGCGCTGTGTTCTACGAAGGCAACGATGTAATTGGCGGAGGAATCATACTAAGGGAAAACGAAACAAAGAACTGAGGATCTACAATCTCTATTAGTTTTAACATGAGTTCAGCACAAGTTCATATACCGGAAACTAAAAAAAGGCAAGAACCAACTCTGCCCAAAAACTTGCAAATGAGTGTTGAAGATTTTTTTGAACTCTTTTTGCTGGAATTGAAAGAGAGTCCGCATTTACACACCTATTACAAGTTTCTGAACAACAAGAGATCCTTTTATTTCCGGAAGGCCTACTTTATCGAACGACTGAAGTACATTGAACGTCATATCGGAACCGACAAATTAAACATCTTCGATTGCGGTTGCGGGTATGGAACAACCGCTATTTTTCTTGCCCTAAAAGGACACAATGTTTTTGGAACAACACTTGAATTTTATGAGGCGGCTCTTCCTAAAAGAATTTCATACTGGTCCCAATTTGGTCCGGCAGCTAACTTCAGCTGGTCGCATGAAAATTTCTTTGACCAACAACCACCTGCCCAAAGTGTAGATGTTTGTATTGTGCAGGATACCCTTCATCATCTGGAACCACTGGATCGGGCTATCGATCTTTTTTATAAAACATTGAAACCGGGAGGAAAACTGATTGCGGTAGAGGAAAACGGAAAGAATCTGATCCAAAGAGCAAAATTGTTCAAACAAAGAGGGAACCAACGTATCATTGAGATCTACGATGAAAAAATCGGAAAAACCATTTTACTGGGGAACGAAAACATCAGAAGTCTGGCCGAATGGAAAAAACAATTTGAACAAAAGCATTTCAGCATTCGGGATGTTGAGTATTTGCGCCTTTTCATGCCATTTCAGATCAACAAAGAGAACTACGATCAGCGAATTGAATCCGAAAAAAAGATTTACAAGAAAAATCCGTTTCTCCGCAACTACTTTTATTTCGGACTGAACTTTATTGCGCAACGTCCTGCAAATTGATTATCGCGACCGAATAAAGCCTCTGCCGAAAAAATGACCAATTGCGTCTCTTGAAATAAAATTATTAATTTAGCTGTAATGAACAGATTCTCTTTTCGAAAACTTATGAAGCTAAAACTGATTGCGATCAGTTCATTTGTCCTGCTTTTTTCCGGTTGCTCCAAAGAAACGGAGAATTTTGAAACACTTTCAGTTTCAGAACTCTACCCTCAAATGGTTGGGAAGTATTTTATTTACCGACTGGATTCCACTGTATTTGAGAACGGAAAAAACGAAGTGATTAAAAGCTATCAGGTAAAACACATTATTGAAGAGAAAACCAAAGACAATTTAAACCGTGATGCCTGGAGAATCAACACCTACATCAATGACGTAAATGGATCAGGCCCCTGGGTTTCCAATGGCAATTATATTGTTGTACCCATTGATAAACGTATTGAAGTCATTGAGAATAATTTACGTGTTATTAAAATTCAATTACCCGTTGTACAAGGCTTTACGTGGAAGGGCAATTCGTTCTTACCAGATCGCCCCTATTCCGATCTGTATGCCACGAGTGTAGACGACAACATGAGCCAATGGGATTTCACCTACGAAACGATAGAAGAATCTGAAACAATTGAAGGCACTAATTATCCCAATGTCACAACAATATTGCAGGCAGACGAATCGGTGAACGTTCCAATGCTTACCAATACCATCTATGCTGCACGTGAATATTCAATTGAGAAATACGCAAAAAACCTTGGCCTCGTGTACAGAGAACATATACTTTGGGAAAATCAGCCCCGTCAAAAAACAACGGGTACACCTCCCAATGAAGTTATAACGTATGACCCTGTTCGCCTTGGATTTGGAGTAAAAATGTGGCTGATCGATCACAATTAATGTTTCGGATACAACCAAAAGGTATCAAATGTGTTGTTGGTTAGAACGGATAAAGAATCATGAAACAAGTCTTTATACTTTGCCTCTTTTGTCACTATTGCTTCATTGAACTTTCCGCACAGTCAAACTCCAATTTTTTAGTTTATTTTACCGATAAAGGTCAAACATCTTATTCACTTTCACGTCCTTCCGATTTTTTAAGCAGCCGTGCATTAGATCGAAGAACCCGACAAAACCTTACAATAGACAGTTTTGACTTGCCGGTACATCAACAATACATTGACCTTGTTTTAAGTCTAGGTCCCATTCGTTTATTAGGGCGTTCAAAATGGCTCAATGCAATCTTAGTTGAAACGAACAACCCCTCTCTCCGAACGGAAATAGAACAACTACCATTTGTCAAAAACACTGTGGATTGGTCGTTCCGCAGATCCGGTGTATTTCGATTGCAACCCAAAAATAAAGTGGCTGTTATCCCCTATGCACCTCTATTGTCGCATCGCAGAACCGAAAGTTTGTCGGCACCCTTAAACTATGGCGCATCCTTTCAACAAATCAATTTGCACAACGGAACGTTTTTGCACCGACTTGGAGCAACGGGAACCGGCATGTCCATCGCCTTTATGGACGCAGGTTATCAAGGATATTTATCGAATCGCTTTCTGGAAGATGCAATTAACAACAACCGAATTCCGATAACTTATGATTTTATTGCAAACAATCCATCTGTTAATGAAAACAATGCACATGGACTCTTTTGTCTTTCCATTGTAGCTGCCCATACTCCGGGAGTGTTTATTGGAACTGCGCCGGATGCTTCATTTTATTTACTGCGAACAGAAAACGAGAATTCGGAATACCCCATCGAAGAGTTTTTTTGGGGCATAGGAGCCGAGTTTGCCGATAGTTGTGGTGCAGATGTAATTTCATCTTCCGTTGGCTACAGCACATTTGACAACAACAGCTACAACCATTCTTATCCGGAACTCGATGGGAAAACAACTCTTATAACGAAAATGGCCAATATGGCCTTTCGCAAAGGCATCCTGGTTGTAAACAGTGCAGGGAACGAAGGAAGCACTTCCTGGAAGTACATGCTGGCTCCGGCCGATTCGGACAGTGTTTTAACCGTTGGCGCAGTTAACAGTACAGGTACCATCGCCTCCTTATCCTCATTTGGTCCAACCTATGATAAACGCATCAAACCCGATGCGCTCGCTATTGGAACTGGAACAGTTCTATCATCTTCCAGCGGAGAACTCTCAGCAGGAACAGGCACCTCATTTGCTTGTCCGATTATTGCCGGATTAGCTACCTGTCTATGGCAATTGTTTCCGGAAACCACCAACCGACAAATTCTTGAAGCCATCCGAAAAAGTGGCAACCGCTTTGCTGCACCGGAAGCTCAATATGGATTTGGCATACCTGATATGAAAAAAGCTGTTGCACTGTTGTTGCAGCAAACAGCTACCATTTCGCTTAGCAGTACCGAATGTGTGACCACCATAAACTGGAAAAGCAAAGACAATGCTACGATGCACTATGCAATTGAACGCAGGCTACCCGGTGAAATTAACTTTACAACTATTGCTATGGTGGCGGGTACCGGCGATAAATTTGAACAACACCAGTATCAAATCGAAGACCAATTACCCGGCACGCCACCCGGTTATATAGATTACCGCATTCGTCAAACAATTGACACCGGTGCAACAACATTTTTTTCTGAACTTATTTGTGCCGGTCGTGTACTATCGCAACGAAATTGCAATGGTCGTTTGACATTGGTATACCCCAACCCTGCACTGGAATCGTTTACAATTGCCCTTTCAAAAGACGCTCCTGCAACGAATTTGGAAATTGAGGTCTACCAATCAAACGGAGCCCTCTTTAAAACATACAGTTATGCGACCGTCGCTAATTACCGTCTTCCGATAGACGGGGCAAATTGGCCCAAAGGAATTTATACATTGAAGATAAAGCACAAAGCTCGTATCCTTGGAACTGAGCGTATCGTGCTCCGGTAATCAATTCGTTTCAACACGTTTTCGAAGCAATGCGCCAAACAAGGTATCGGCTCGCCATTCAAAGCCTTTATACAATTCCTTATGAATGACCTCAAAACCAAGACTGTCTTCAAGATAGGATACCACTTCTTCATTCTCCTTTTGAAAAACAGAGCAGGTACTGTAGAGTAAATATCCACCAGGCTTTAAAAAAGAACTGGCTGTCGAAACAATCTTTTTTTGCAACAATGAATAACGATCAATTTGTTCGGATTGAAAATAGTTCAATTGTTCTGGAGTACGCCCCCATGTTCCGGAGCCACTGCAAGGCACATCGGCTAAGATCAAATCCGGCTTAGCGAAAGAAGAAAGATCAATCGCATTTTCCTTTGAAAGATCGGCAACAAAAGCATGATACTTGTTGATACCGGCTAATTTAAAGCGCTTTTCAAGATTGACAAGAATTGAAGAACGAATATCCGAAACCGTTAAATGAATATCTTTTAGCTTGTCATAAGCCAATATGGATTTTCCGCCACTCGCAGCACAACAATCCCATACATGATAGATTGGTACGGTCCTGTCAATCAGCAATTGCAACAATGAACCGATACGTTGTGAGCTGTAATCCTGAACAACAACATCTTGATCAATCGCAAGTACCGAATCGATTTTACTGGAGTTGGACAATACCAACACCTGTTCCTCCAATTCCCGAAACATGATTCCCGCCCTGTGCAAATCATTAAGCACCTGATCTTTTTTTCCCGGTCTGATCCGAAGAAAAAGATCGGGCTGAATCAAATGACTGATTTCAAACAACGCACGATCGCTCTCACAAGAGAGCTGATCCGTGAATGGAAAAATTGATTTTTCTGAATAAGTGAGTCCGATGTGCTTATACTTCTCAACCGGAGAGGCATGAACCGCTTCATCCCATTGTGGCTGTAGTGCGCGCAGTACAGGATGTGATGCTTGCTGACACAAGAACAAAGCTGAAAGAATACGATCTTCAATCGGCAACGAATCCAACGATCGACCGGTCCGAAAATAGCAGTAACAAAGATGAGTTATCGTTTTACGATCGTTGCTGCCAAATTTTTTATAGCGTGAAAAATACTGTTTTATGTACGATGAAAACGGCTCCTCGCCGGTATAGGAAGAAACGATTGCTGTTGCAGATTGTAAATAGGAATGAAACCGACTCATCCTTGCAAAGAAACACAATATCATGCAATCAGAGAATCCGCCGGCTGCATCAAAAAAGAGCACCGTTTAAAGTGCTCTTAAAACTTCGTTGTATGGAAGACCTGATTAGGTCGATGTTCAATCATCAACAATTATACTCCTAATAAGGTCCTGACCGGATCCTTGCCGAAAAGTAACAATTCAGGATTTTCAAGCAACTCTTTAACACGAACTAAAAAACCTACACTTTCTCTTCCGTCGATGATTCTGTGATCGTAACTTAAAGCCAGGTACATCATTGGACGAATCAGTACTTGTCCGTTAACGGCCATCGGGCGCTCCTGTATTTTGTGCATACCTAAAATGGCGCTTTGAGGCAAATTGATAATAGGCGTACTCATTAATGAGCCAAACACACCGCCATTGGTGATGGTAAATGTACCGCCTTGTAAATCCTCCATTGTTAATTTATTATCTCTTGCCTTTCCAGCCAGTTCTACTACAGTTTTTTCAACATCGGCCATTGACATGCTTTCAACATTGCGCATTACCGGTACGGTTAAACCACGCGGAGTAGATACGGCAATTGAAATGTCGGCATAATCATGGTAAACGATTTCTTCGGAATCAATGTATGCATTCACAGCAGGCCATTCGGTCAAAGCAGTAGCACAGGCTTTCGCAAAGAAACTCATGAAACCGAGATTCACTCCATGTTGCTCCTTGAACTTGTCCTTAAATTTCGACCGCACTTCCATGATTTTTGTCATGTCTACCTCATTGAAGGTAGTAAGCATGGCCGTTGTGTTTTTACTCTCCACGAGGCGACGACTGATTGTCTTCCGCAAATTACTCATCCGCTCGCGGCGAACGGTTCTTTCGTTAATTGCCGATCCGTTGAATGTTATTTTACCGGGATTTGACAGGGCCTGTAAAACATCATCCTTCAGGATTTTGCCACTCACCCCGGAAGGCTTAATGGACTGTACATCAACTTTTTTATCTGCGATGATGGCAGCTGCAACAGGAGTTGCTTTAATATCGTTGGACACAGTTGTAACCGGAGCCTGTGAAGCGCTCACTTCCTGAACGGGGGCTGCTGCAGTCGTAACAGGTTCTGCAACACTACCCTCAGGCCTTGCGGCCGTTTCATCGATATAACAGGCTACATCTCCAATTTTCAAGGAGTCACCTTCTTTTGCAGCATATTTAAGAACACCTGCTTGTTCGGCATTGATTTCAAATGTAGCTTTTTCACTTTCGAGTTCAGCTACAACCTCATCCCTTTCAACCCAGGAACCTTCCGGCTTAGTCCATTTTAAAAGTGTGACTTCACTGATCGATTCGCCAACGGCAGGTACTTTTATATCAATCATAATTGGCTGGTATTTCGTTTAATTAATGTTATATGGCAAAAGCAGTTTGAATGATTTCTTCTTGTTCCTGTATGTGTACTTTATTGTAACCGGTTGCAGTGGAGGCAGATGCCTGGCGACTGATTACACCAAAGGGCAAAGTTTTGAGGTTCAGTTGCATGAATCCGGCAGCACCCATGTTTAAAGGTTCTTCCTGCACCCAGAACCAAGTAGCCCGATTGTATTTACGGAACAACGCTTCCAATTGTTGTACCGGGAGCGGATAAATCTGTTCTAAACGAACCAATGCAACATCCGTTCTGGCATCTTTACGCTTTCGTTCTTCAAGATCAAAATACATTTTACCACTGCAGAACAATACTTTTTTTACAGAAGCGGGGTCTGATACCGATGCATCATCAAGTACTTCCTTAAAGCCTCCGTTTAAAAATTCATCTTTGGTTGAATAGGAACCTATGTGACGCAAGTTGGCTTTAGGCGAGAAATTGATAAGAGGCTTCCGGAACGGCCAGGTTAATTGGCGGCGCAATGCATGGAAAAAATTAGCAGCAGTAGTAATGTTGGTAATGACCATATTATTTTCTGCGCAGAGTTGTAAAAATCGTTCCATTCTTGCGCTGCTGTGTTCGGGTCCCTGCCCCTCGTAACCATGAGGCAACAACATCGTTACGCCATTCATACGATTCCATTTCTGTTCACCGGCAGCAATAAATTGATCGATCATGGTTTGTGCACCGTTACAAAAATCTCCAAACTGGGCTTCCCATATCACCAAGGCATCCGGGTTGGCCATTGCATAGCCGTACTCAAAACCAAGAACCCCGTATTCACTTAATAAGGAATTGTAAATTCTGAAGGTTCCTTCTGCTCCTTCAATGGAATCAAGTCTGCTGTAGGCTTCATCCGTAATCTCATCACGCAATACCGCATGGCGGTGCGAAAAGGTCCCTCTGCGTACGTCCTGACCGCTCATTCGCACATCTTTACCTTGTAACATCAAACTTCCGTAAGCCATCAATTCGCCTGTAGCCCAGTCAATTTTTTGCTGTTCGTTGTACAGTTTGATCTTTTCCTGAATGATTTTCTCCACTTTTTTGAGTGGTTTGAAATGTTCAGGCCAACGCATCAATGCCTGAAAAATCGTTTCAAATTCTGTTTCGGTAACAGCAGTTACAGGCGATTGGATAAAATCCCCATCCGTTGCCTTACGCAAAATCTTCCAGGCAAGTTCCGGTTGCTGATAATGATAGGGCAAAGGATTTTGTTTTACGTTATCCAGACGCTCCTGCAAATCACTCCAGAATTTCTTTTCCATTTCCTTCGCCAAGTCCTGTGCATCGGGAGTGCCGTTCTTCAACAGGTACTGTGCATATACTTCTCTGGGATTGGGATGTTTGTCGATCAATGCGTAGAGGTGCGGCTGTGTAAACTTGGGATCGTCGCCTTCGTTGTGACCATGTTTACGATAACAGACCATATCGATAAAGACATCGCTGTTAAATTGCTGGCGATAGCGGGTTGCAATTTCCACGCATTTCACCACAGCTTCAGCATCATCACCATTCACATGAAATACCGGAGCCTGTACCATAGAAGCCAGCGACGTGCAATAAAATGCAGTTCGGGCATCCTCAAAGTCAGTTGTAAATCCAATTTGATTGTTGATAACAAAATGAATCGTACCTCCTGTATAATAGCCATCGAGTCCGCTCATTTGCAACACCTCATAGACAATTCCCTGACCGGCAATTGAGGCGTCGCCATGAATCAGCACCGGCAATATTTTATCAAAGTCGCTCTTGTACAGAACATCTGCTTTAGCCCGTGCAAAACCAACCACTACCGGATTGACGGCTTCGAGATGAGACGGATTGGGTAATAACTTTAAATGAATTGTTTTATTTGAACTGGTTTGCACCTCACTTCCATAACCCATGTGGTACTTCACATCACCACTACCCATGGTTTGGTCCATTTTCGCCGTTCCTTCAAACTCACTAAAGATCTGCTCATAGGTTTTGCCCATGATGTTCGCCAGAATATTCAACCGTCCGCGGTGTGCCATTCCAATGGCCACTTCCTGAACATCGTGATCTGCTGCCGTGTTGATGATTGCATCCAGGGCCGCAATTGTAGTTTCGCCACCTTCCAATGAAAACCTTTTCTGGCCAATGTACTTTGTGTGCAAAAACTTTTCAAAGAGAACACCCTGATTGAGTTTTTCCAGGATACGTCTTTTCTTTTCCAGCGGAAATGAATTGGAAAATTCCTGTTCCATTTCTCGGATCAAAAAATCAACCCGATCCTGTTTGCCGATGTATTTAAACTCTATTCCAACATGATGTGCATAAACCTTTTGCAACTGATCGATGATCTGTTGTAAGGTGGCTTTTCCAAGTCCGATGAACTGCCCGGCATAAAACGCACGATTCAAGTCGGATTCAGTTAAATCAAAAAAACGAATATCCAGATTGGCATCGCGATCTTTGCGCTTGCGGATCGGATTGGTATTTGCAATCAAGTGGGCTTTGTTACGATAACCCAAAATCAAACGGTACACATTTATTTCCTTCATCCAGTCAACATCCGCAGCCACCGATACCGCAGATTTTTCGGGTGTGGCCGATCCATTACCCTTGTGCGTTTGAACAGCAAAATCAAAGCCCTCAAAGAATTTTTTCAATTCAGGATTAACGCTCAAAGGGTCTTTTACAAAATCCTGATACAAACTTTCAATATACTGTGGATGTGAGTTCGTGATGTACTGGAAATCCTTCATATGCTATAAAATCGTTGCCTGAATTAAAAAGTGGTGCAAATATCGGTTGTTTTAACGAAAGGGGAACAAGCCTGTAAATTCTTTCACAGAACTTTTTATATCTTTTTCATGAAAGCAGATATGTGTTTTGTAATTTTCGGCTTCAGGGAATTTCCGAAAGAATCATGCTTGCTAAAAAATTCAATCCCAAGCTTGAACATCTTTGGACTTCTGTAGATGCGTTATTTAAAACAACCGGGACACATGAAACGATTCCTTATACTCTGTAGCTTTTTGCTTTGCAATACAACAATAATGCTGGGATTGAACCGCGAGCGCATGCTGGACTCGATTCCGGTTTCGGAACCCGACAGCCTGGATCTTAAAATCGGACAAATGCTCCTCTTTGGATTCTACGGAACTGCAATTGATACCAATGATGCCGTTTACCGATGTGTACAAACCGGTCAAATCGGGAACCTGATTCTTTACGGACGGAATCTATCCTCCATTAAAACGGCAGACAGTATAAGGAACTTGACCTATGCCTTTCAAAAAACGGCCCCATTGCCACTTTGGATTGGAATTGATCAGGAAGGAGGAATTGTTAACCGACTAAAACCGGAACTGGGTTTTCCTCCCATGCCTTCGGCTCAATGGCTAGGAACCTTGAATAACGAGGATACAACGAGGTATTATGCCGATAATACCGGATTCACTCTATCCCGTTTAGGAATCAATTTCAATTTTGCACCGGTGCTTGATGTTCTGAACAGGGAATGTCCCGTTTTGGGCGCAAGGGAGCGCTGTTTTTCAAGTGACCCCTATCAAATCGTAAAACATGCGGGAATTGTGATCAAAAGCCATCGCTATTTTGGAATTACCACGGCGGTCAAACATTTCCCCGGCCATGGAAATTCCCGCCATGATTCGCATTTGGGCGTTGCAGATGTTTCAAGATTTTGGCAAACCAATGAACTGATCCCTTATACCGAGTTATTAAAAAACAATCTGATTGATGCCGTTATGACCGCCCATGTCATCAACAGTCAATTGGATGCATCGTTGCTTCCTGCTACATTATCCTCCAAAATCATTAATGGTCTGTTACGTGACAGCTTAGGATTCCGGGGTGTTGTTTTAAGTGACGACCTGATGATGAAGGCGATCAGCCAACAATACTCCATTGAGCAAACCCTCCTTTTGGCGCTGCATGCCGGCGTAGACTTGTTATTGTTCAGCAATAACATCCGGGGTGTTCGGGATTATGAGCCGGGACAAATTCATGCTACCCTGAAAAGAATGGTCATTTCCGGACAAATAAGTCGCGATCGTATAGAATCTTCCTACCAAAAAATAATAGCTTTGAAATTGAAAAAGAGCTATTAAAGTGTGCTTTCAAGCAATTCCACACCCTTTTTAAGGATTTTATTCGCTTTAATTTTGGATTTTACGGATTGGCACCCTACCTTTGCCGTCCGAAAAAAACGTATATGGCAAATCATAAGGCTACCAGAAAAGATGTTCGTCAAAGCGCAACCCGCCGGGATCGTAACCGTTACTACGGTAAAACAACGCGTAATGCAATACGTGATCTGCAGGCATTAAAAGGTGCTAAAGAAGCAAGTGAAAAGATGCCGGATGTAGCTTCAATGATCGACAAACTGGCAAAACGTGGTGTTATTCATAAAAATAAAGCCGCAAACTTAAAAAGCAAACTTGCTCGTAAAGTGAACGCTTTGGCCTGATAAAATCTGGATTTATCTCTTTTTATACAAACCCATCCTTTTGGATGGGTTTTTTATTTCCCTGTTTTTACAAGATCAAGACTTCCGGTCAAAAAAAAGAGACGCATGTGCGTCTCTCAGAAAAACTTTCAAAAGCAATACCGGAATTTTATACCAGCTTCATGAAGTACCGAATCATTTGTGTTTAACAAAAGCAGCGAACCGAGTAACTGGATTTTAAAAACGGGTTGCGATGTGCAATTTAAGTTTAATTGTTTTTTATTTTTTTTCATCAAAAATCAAGTTATCCCCAAAACGAAGCACTGTGTGCATAACCTCAATTCATACAACTCCTACTGAAGTGGAGCCGTTTGTTAATCTACAGCATGAATTGTAATCAAATATTTTACTTAAAATTTCATGTAATACAAAAGTTCATCATCTGTTTTCGGATTTTTCCTATGGACCATATATGCCTGAGATTGTAAATACCTTAATCGTCTCTTCCTGATCTTTCCTTTTTTGTTACCTTCGCCGCACCATGACAGAAAAGATTTTAATCCTTGACTTCGGCTCTCAGTATACGCAATTAATCGCCCGCGCAGTAAGAGAATGTAACGTATACTGCGAAATCATTCCTTATCACAAACCTGTGGTTGCAGATGAATATTTGAAAGGAATCATTTTATCGGGCAGCCCTTTTTCGGTGAACGATCCCAATGCTCCGTTTGTTGATGTTGAATTATTAACACGACAATTACCCGTACTGGGTGTTTGCTATGGAGCACAACTTACCGCCAAGCAATTTGGCGGCAGAGTCGAAAAAAGTGAAAAAAGGGAGTACGGTAGAGCGATCTTGCACAAGCAACAACAAGATGTGTTGCTGAATGGGATCAGTGATACTTCTCAGGTATGGATGAGTCATGGTGATAGCATTCTGGACTTACCCGAAGGATTTGAAATCATGGCCGTAACCGATTCTATTCCGGTTGCCGCATTCAGGTCCAACGGAAAAACCAAACATCCCCTCTACGGATTTCAGTTTCATCCGGAAGTGTACCACTCATCAGAAGGGAAAACAATGATTAAAAACTTCCTTCTGGATATCTGTGGCTGTAAAGGCGAATGGACTCCCGCATCCTTTGTACAGGAAACAGTTGAGGCGTTAAAAAAACAGATCGGAGACCGAAAGGTAATCATGGCTCTCAGTGGCGGTGTTGACTCAACCGTTGCAGCAACACTGATTCATAGAGCCATCGGAAATAATTTGTATGGAATTTTTGTCGATAACGGCGTTTTGAGAAAAGATGAATTCCGGCAAGTTTTGGACACATACAATCAAATCGGTTTGAATGTGCAGGGAATCGATGCACGCGAGCATTTTTATACCAAGTTGGCCGGGAAAAGCAACCCTGAAGAAAAACGTAAAATCATTGGCAAAACCTTTATCGAGGTATTTGATAATGAAGCACATAAAATAGAAGGTGTCGAACTTTTGGGACAAGGTACGATCTATCCGGATGTGATCGAAAGTATTTCTGTTCACGGACCTTCTGTAACCATCAAATCACACCACAATGTGGGTGGTCTCCCGGAAACCATGAAACTGGAATTGGTAGAACCTCTCCGCTACTTATTCAAAGATGAAGTACGAAAAGTAGGTGCAGAACTGGGCATCCCTTCCGACCTATTAAACAGACACCCCTTCCCCGGCCCCGGATTAGCCATTCGAATTTTAGGCGAAATCACTGAAGAGAAAGTGGATCTGCTTCAAAGAGCAGACGCTATTTTTATTCAAGGATTGAAAACACATCAACTCTACGACAAAGTATGGCAGGCCGGTGCAATCCTGTTGCCGGTACAAAGTGTTGGCGTCATGGGCGATGAACGTACATACGAATATACACTAGCCCTCAGGGCCGTAACATCTGTTGATGGTATGACCGCAGACTGGGCTCACCTCCCCTACGAGTTTCTGGCGCACATATCAAATGAAATCATCAACAAGGTAAGAGGGATCAATCGGGTTGTATACGACATCAGCAGTAAGCCGCCTGCAACAATTGAGTGGGAATAATTAGCGGAACTGAAATGAACCGGAATGAAAAAACTGAGCACGATATTGTTATTTACACTCCTGCATGGCTTTGCTTATGCACAGGTAGAAACATCAGCAAAACGTTTCAGGATTGGCATTTTCAGTAGTCTGTTTCTGGACTCTTCCTTTACAAAAGGCGAGTACAGGTTTGATAAACAAATGCCTCGTTACATCTTGCCGGGTCTTGATTTTACCAAAGGCGCCATGATGGCGATGGACTCTGTACAAACCAACGGAACACTTGAGTATTATATTTTCGATGTTAAATCGGAAAAGCAATCGATTAGTTTTTTAAAAACTACTCGCACGTTTGATTCATTGGATCTAATTATTGGAGCCGTTATCGGCAACGACTACAAACAACTGGCAGAACAAGCACTGCTTCACGGAATACCGTTTATTTCCTCCACCTACCCAAATGACGGAGGTGTTTCGAATAATCCCTTTACGATCATTGTAAATACAACCCTTCCTACACATTGTGAGGCACTTTACAATTACATCTTGCGAACCTTTCCCACTTCAAACATCCTTTACATCAGAAAAAAAGGTGCTCAGGAAGATAAACTGGCTTCTTATTTTGAAAAACAAAACAAGGTCGGGAACGGGAAAGAATTGCTTAGATGGCAAACAATTTGGCTGAAAGATTCGGCCAATACACAAGATATTGAAGTCAAGCTCGACAGTCAACGTGTGAATTTGATCATCGCCGGATCTCTGGAAGAAAAGTTCGCTCAAACACTTCTTAAATCAGTAGCGCCCCTCTGTAAAAGATATCCGATTGAATTGATGGGTATGCCCACCTGGGAATCCATGAAAGATCTTACTTTACCTCAATGGAAGGACCTTTCCATTTATTATACAACTACTTTTTTTAATACCGGGACTACGAAATGGAGCCAGTTTACCAACCAATTTTCGGTATTAACAGAAGGGAAACCTTCTGATCTTGCCTATAAAGGTTTTGAGCAAACCTGGTATTTCACCAACCTTTTGCTGAAATATGAAAACAAACTGTTCAGCAACCTGAATGACAAATCTTTTTACTTGTTTTCAGAATACAATTTCAAACCCGTTTACAATCCTATCAGTGGAAAGCCCGATTACTATGAAAACAAGAAGATCTATTTATTAAAACGAAAAAACGGTTTGGTTTCCAGAATGAATTAATCGTTGCGTTATCGCATTCGATTACAAAAAACCTTTCCTGAAAACTGAGATCTATTCCACTTCAATTTTCCCGTTTTGCCATCCATGTAAATCTTTATTTTAACTACCTTTAAGTTAGAACGCACTTTTGATTGAATCGAAAGGTATTTATTGATTTTTATTCAAAATCCTAACACGTTTAAAACCCTTTTATGCTTAAAAAAATATTGTTTGCCGCCATTGCCTTACTGCTTCTCCTTCAATTTTATCGTCCGGAACGCAATCAATCCGAAGGTCCTTTTCCGCAGGATGCCGGCCAGTTATATCCAATGAACACGACTGTTTCCGGTGCGTTAAAAAGAGCATGTTATGACTGTCACAGCAATCAGACAACTTATCCCTGGTATGCATCACTACAGCCAGTAGGAATTTGGCTGCAGCACCATGTTGATGAAGGAAAAGAACACCTTAATTTTAACGAATTTGGTTCTTATCCTGTAAGCGAACAACAAGAGTATCTTGAAGAAATTGTAGAAGTAATCAAAGAGGGAGAAATGCCTCTTAAAAGTTATACATTCATTCATAAAGATGCTGTTCTTACAACCGAGGAGGTTGCAGCCATCAGTAAATGGTGTCAAACAAACAAAAACACCATTCCGGAGACCGGAACTGAAACTTCAGAACAGGAGTCAAAGGAATAAGACGCTACGTGTATAGAACTTGAACAACTTACATTCATTTCATTTGCAATCTGTCTTATTTCTCATCTCATATTGAAGCCCATTTCCAATCCACGCTCAATCCCAAAAACATCATGGCAGCTCAAAGCTTTGGAAGTGAAAGTGGATTTGCTGTATCTATTCTACTTTCATAAGAAACATTCCGGGTTTGTCTGTCCGGACATTGAAGGAGTACGAACTCTGACAATACCATTAACAGACACGAAGAGGACTTGTGTTGAAGTCTATGATTTCCATTCAAAAAACATGTTATGAAAATGCGTTCTGCAAATGCAACTTTTAATTTAGCTGATCTGTTAATGAGTTGAAATTAGAAGTCCCTTATGCCTTCCGATACATTATACATTGCTTACGATCCTGTTTATAAACATCCCTTACCGGAGGCTCATCGATTTCCCATGTTGAAATATGAATTGATTCCGGAACAATTAATTCATGAAGGATCAATCACAGGTAATCAATTGCATAGACCCCGGGTTTGTCCGGATGATTTCATCTTAACAACACACACTCAGGATTACTTGAATCAATTGATCGAATTGACTTTATCTCCCCGTGAACAACGAAAAATTGGATTTGATTTGTCGGCCCTCTTAATTGAACGTGAGCGAACTATTACACAGGGGACGATTGATTGTGCATTCGCCGCACTCGATAAGGGTATCGCCTTTAATGTTGCGGGTGGTACCCATCATGCTTTTGCAGACCGGGGCGAAGGGTTTTGCATATTAAATGATTTTGCCGTTGCAGCGAATCTTCTTCTGGCTCAAGGGAAGGCAAAACAAATCCTGATCATTGATCTGGATGTTCATCAGGGGAATGGTACTGCTAAAATCTTTGAACAGCAACAACGAGTGTTCACCTTTAGTATGCACGGAGAACACAACTACCCTTTTCATAAAGAGAAAAGCGATCTGGATATTCCTTTAAAAGACGGAACCAACGACCATACCTATTTAACCCTACTAAGACATCATCTGATGCTTTTGATGGAACGCGTTAAGCCGGATTTCATCTTTTATCTTTCGGGGGTTGACATATTGGAAACGGACAAATTCGGAAAATTAAAGATATCAATGGAGGGGTGTGTACAAAGAGATGAAATCGTTTTTGAGACGGCACATCGCTTTCAGATACCATGTGTAGTTGCAATGGGAGGAGGTTATTCTCCTAAAATTCAAACGATTGTGGAAGCGCATTGCAATACATTCCGTACCGCAATAAAAATTTACAATCTGACTTTGTAAGCGCTGATTCAAATGAATGGCGGCTTCTAAACGAAATTTTTATCAATTCCATGATCATATGCTTCTGCCAGATTACGCAGTTGCTTTTTAAGGGCTTTCTTGCCGTGATTTGATACAGCAACACCAATTACAATACCAAGAAGAAAAGCATGAATGGCAATGAAAATAATACTGTCGTCGGATAAAATCATTTGTAGCATAGAGATATTGTTTACGTTAGTCCTTACAAGTTAGCAGCATTGTGTTCATAAAAAAAACATTCGGCCCTTTAATATACTCCTTTAAAGGCAATTCATAAACACGCTGTAAGGGTAACCCATTAGAACGGCTGTTCCGACATAATCTATACAAAAAGAAAACCGGATTTCACCAATCTGTAAGAAGTGAAATCCGGTCACGAAATCAAAGTTCGACCTAATTCATTTTCTTTTTTAAGTTGTTGACCTGATCTTGTAAGTTGGTTACTAAGGAAGCCAGGTTATTCATATCCCAACGTTGTGCTTGATTCACTTTACTGATGACCATTTGAGCACTCCAGAACTCAAGTACATCTTCGGCATTAATTTGATACGGTTGAAACGACGGGTTATCACTTACCAGCGTAAGTTTATTTTTAGCACGATTGTTCTTGACGATTCGTTTATAAACAACTCCTTCCGTTTTACTGAGTATGATATAAGCATGATTGTTCTTTACATCTTCAAGATTGTTTACTTTTTCACCAACAATCACACTGCCGCTTGTGGTAGGCAGCATACTATCACCAATAATTTCAAAAGCCCGATAAGTACCGCTGCTTAGCATGGGTAATGTAAATGTATTGAGTTCATCAAGAAACTCGGGATCGGCATAACCGTTCAGATAACCGGCTGCCGCTTTTACGGGAACAAAATAAACAACATTGCTTTCGGCAGTCATTTTCATTTGACGCCGCTTCGCCAAATAACTTCCTTTGGTTTCTCCTAAATCTTTGCGCAACAAATCATCAATACTAACCTTAAAAAGGTCACTTACGGTTTCAAGCACATCATAACGCGGCTCTGCCCGTTCTTCTTCATAGGCACCCAATAAAGACCGTTTAATTCCCAATTTGCGGGCAAATTCATCTTGTGTCAATCCATGTTGCTTACGCAAATACTTCATGTTTTGATTTGCCATTGCCATAATTTGCTAATTTTATTGGCGCAATATACTAATTTTTTTAGTTTACAAAAACTTATTACCTCTTTTTTTACCGGATTTGACCTGAACCTGAAACAATCCATTTATAGCTTGTAATTTCTCTAAGGGCCATGGGTCCACGGGCATGTAATTTTTGTGTACTGATTCCGATTTCAGCACCCAGGCCAAACTGGGCACCATCCGTAAAGGCTGTTGATACATTTGTATATACAACTGCCGCATCTACGTCCCGAATAAAACGTTGTTGTTGCTCCGGATTTTCGGCAACGATGCATTCACTGTGCATAGAACTGAAACGTGCAATATGATCCAATGCTTCATTCAAATCAGCAACAGTTTTAACGGCCATTTTATAATCGAGAAACTCTGTACCATAATGTTCAGGAGCTGCAATACGGAGCAGTTCGGGAGGATACTGATCTTGCAGTTGTTGATACGCCTTCTCATCTACAAATAAAACAACCTGCTTATCGGCTAAAGGACGCACTAAAGCAGGAAGGTCCTTCAGGCGGTCTTTATGTATCAGTAAACAATCGAGTGCATTGCATACGCTTACCCGTCGAGTTTTTGAATTGTTTATGATGGCCTTCCCCTTTTCAAGATCGCCGCTTTGATCGAAATATACATGAACGATTCCCGCACCGGTTTCTATAACGGGAATGTGTGCATTCTTTCGCACAAAATCGATCAATTGCTGACTACCTCTCGGAATGATTACATCCACAAATCCCGATGCATTCAACAATTCTGCAGCCGCTTCCCTTGAAGGGGGCAGTAAAAAAATGCTATTGTGATCGATCTGATTTCGTTCCAATACACCATGAATCAACGACACAATCGCTTTGTTTGAAAACTCAGCATCACTCCCTCCTTTTAAAATACAAGCATTACCGGCTTTGAAACAAAGCGAAAAAACATCAAAAGTTACATTGGGTCTGGATTCATAAATGATACCAATAACGCCCAGCGGAACGGATATTTTTGAAATATGAAGTCCGTTGGGCAAAGTGCGTTCTTCAAGAACGCGTTGCAAAGGTGACTCAAGGGAAGCCACATTCCGAATTTCCTGTGCAATATCTTTGATGCGCTGACCGGTCAATTGCAAGCGATCATACCGCGGATCCGTAGAAGGCATGCGATCAAGATCCTTCTTATTTTCAGTCAATAAAAAATCAATATTTGACTCAGCAGCCTCAGCCAGCTCCAACAGTATCCGGTTGATGGTATCCTGTCCCAGTGATGCTAAATGACGGGCGGCTTTTTTGACTGCAACAAATTTTTCCTGATTCGACATAACGTGACCAAATTATATATGATGTAAAAACAAATAGTCGTAATGCACCAATGCTTTCTGATTTTTCTTTCTTTTGAGCTCCTCTGCTTTGTCGGAATTGTACTGCGCTTTACCAACACCCAGTTGCTTTCCGGACCTGTCACAAATCCGAATGAGATCGCCTTTACCAAAAACACCTTCAACCTTTAAAATACCTACTGGCAACAAACTGGTAGGCGTATCGGATAAAAGAGCCTGAACAGCACCCGCATCAATGAAGACGCTACCTTTTACAAAACCGTCCGAGTGTGCAACCCACTTTTTGATATTGGAAGTCGTTTTCTTTGGAATGAAAGAGGTGCCAATCGGCTTCCCTTCAATGATATCAAGTAAAATTCCATCACTCGTTCCATTGGCGATTTGCACGGTAATTCCCAAACCGGCAACTTTATGAGCCATCGAGCATTTCGTTATCATTCCCCCTCTTCCGAAATTTGATTTTTCGGATGTAACATATTGGGTAAATTGTTTGTCACCATAGGGAATTTGTGGAATGACTGTACTGTTTTTATCTTTTGGATTTCCATTGTAAATTCCGTCGATATTAGAAAGTATTATAAGCTTGGACGCGTTAACCATACCTGAAACCAAACCCGCCAGTTCATCATTGTCTGTAAACATCAATTCAGTTACAGAGACCACATCGTTTTCGTTAATGATGGGCACTACATTATTTTCCAACAATGTAGTGATACAATTCTTCATATTGAGGTAATGTTCCCGGTCCCGAAAATCTTCTTTTGTCACCAATACCTGTGCACAAAGCATATCGCTTTTCTGAAAAAAGTCGGCATAAATATTCAATAACTTAACCTGTCCAACTGCCGCCAATACCTGGCGTTGACTTACTTCATCCATTTTTTCCGACAACTGTATCAAGGATCTGCCGGAAGCTACCGCACCCGATGATACGAGAACCAATTCGTAGCCTCTTTTTTGTAGTGATGCAATTTGTGAGGTCAATTGCCTGATACGTTCAACCGACAAGCCACCGTCCGGCTGTGCCAGTACATTGGAACCAACTTTGATTACAATTCGCTTCTCATTTAAAAACATCTGCAAATGTACGTTGAACCTTAAAATTTCTTAGATACCTCCCCGCTTTCTATTTAAAAGAATCAGATATGAACGTCCCCAAAACGATCAGTTGTAAGTCGTAACTTTAATATGAACAGGAAGACTCATTAACCCCACTAAACTGAATCGATGAAATCGAAAACGCATCCGGCCAGTTATTACGTCATCAATGGCATTACGCTTTATCGCGTAGTGGCAGCCCCTTTGTTACTGATTCTGATTTTTATATCAGAATATGAATGGTTTAAATGGTTGCTGGGCATCAGTTTTTTCACTGATTTGATTGACGGTTTCCTTGCCCGCAAATTCAAAGTGACCAGTGTTTTTGGAACACGACTCGATTCCATTGGGGACGACCTGACGATTGTTGTTGCACTGATTGCAATGTTTTATTGGAAATACGACTTCATTAAAATACATGCAACAGAAATGATTCTGTTGCTGACACTTTTTATCCTTCAAACAACAATGGCCTTTCTTCGCTATCGTACCATTACCAGTTTTCATACCTATCTGGCAAAACTGGCTGCAATTTTACAGGGCTCTTTTATACTTCTGTTGTTTTTCGTTCAAAATCCGCCCATCACACTCTTTTATGCGGTAGTGATCATAACAGCGCTGGAACTGATTGAAGAATGTATTTTGGTAGTATTGTTACCTAAATGGACAGCGAATGTAAAAGGTCTTTATTGGATGCTGAAACAACAAAAAGGAAAGAAAGTAACCTTGTAAACTAATCCGAACCGGTTCTTTTTCCATTGTAAGTTTGGAAACATCAAAAAAAGCAGATGCAATTTTGTCAACTGACCGATAAATCAGACTTTTACGAAACCTTTAAATCCTTCAAGGTTTTTCAAACGGATATCTAAGATCATATGGCCAAGAGTAAAAAAACAAAACCCGTTATTCTAATCACCAATGACGATGGCATTACTGCACCGGGCATCCGTAGTTTGATTGAAGCCGTAAAAGACCTTGGAAAGATCGTTGTTGTTGCGCCCGACAAACCACAAAGCGGCATGGGGCATGCCATCACAATTGGAGCTCCTTTGCGTTTGAACTCAGTCCATCTTTTTGATGGTGTTGAATCCTGGCAATGCAGCGGAACACCTGTTGATTGTGTCAAACTGGCTGTTGACAAAGTTTTGCATCGCAAACCGGATCTTTGTCTGAGCGGTATTAATCACGGTGCAAACCACAGCATCAATGTAATCTACAGCGGCACCATGAGTGCGGCTATTGAAGCGAGTATTGAGAGTATTCCATCCATTGGATTTTCGCTTCTCAACTACAGCATGGAAGCAGATTTTAGCGCTGCGGGCCTGTATGCACGCATCCTTGTAGAAAAAATCATTAGCCGAAAAATCGACAAACATCTTTGTCTTAATGTAAACATTCCTTCGATCGACAAGAAATTAATTCGTGGCATTAAAGTATGCAGACAAGCCTATGCCAAGTATGTGGAAGATTTTGATGAACGAAAAGATCCCACAGGAAAAAAATATTACTGGCTCACAGGCGAATTCAAAAACTTTGACAAAGGGAAAGATACCGATGTATGGGCTTTGGAGCACAATTACGTAAGTGTTGTACCTGTACAGTTCGATCTCACGAATTATGAATTAAAAAAACAACTTGAAACAAAACTGAAATTCTAATGCTGAACATCAACAAATATCCATACGGATTGGTTTTGGGTGCGCTCGCTCCCGTTTTAGGTATTATATTGTATTACTATTTAAAAGTTGGACCCGATGTCCTAAGCCTCAGTGATTTTATTGAATACTTTTTCAGAAACAAAGCGTTACTTACGGCTGTTGGAAGTTTGAGCCTGATTGTAAATATTGTTTTTTTTACAATTTTTATCAATAGAAAACACGACAAGACCGCTATCGGCATTTTCATCATGACGGTCATGTACGGCTTGATGATCCTATACGCAAAGTTTTTCATGTAATCATTTTATCGCCCCATTGATCATTACAACAATCGCATCCGCTCAATGAAGTATTATATAATTGCAGGTGAAGCCAGTGGGGATTTACATGGAGGGAATCTTATCCGGCACATTCACGAATCAGATGCGAAAGCTTCGATCCGTTCATGGGGTGGCGACCGAATGCAGGAAGCCGGAAGCACATTGGTCAAGCATTACCGCGATTTAGCCTTTATGGGATTCTTTGAAGTGGTAAAAAATATCCGAACCATTCTGAAAAACATTTCCTTTTGCAAAAAAGATATTTTGGAATTCCGTCCGGATGTAGTTGTATTAATCGACTATCCGGGATTTAATTTAAGAATTGCCGAATGGGCTAAATCAAAAGGATTTAAAGTAGTGTACTACATTGCGCCACAAGTTTGGGCATGGAAAGAAAACAGGGTCATTTCAATGAAAAAATGCATTGATCAAATGCTGGTGATTCTACCCTTTGAAAAAGACTATTTCCAGACAAAATGGAACTGGGAAACACATTACGTAGGACATCCGTTAATGACTGTTGTACAAGAGGCGATGCGCCAAAAGAATACACGATCGATTTTAAATGCTCAATCGAATCAAAACAAACCAATCATCGCTCTGCTTCCCGGAAGCCGGAAACAGGAAATCCTTAAAAAACTGCCGGTCATGATGGACGTTTGTCGCCAATTTCCGGATTACCAATTCGTTATTGCCAAAGCCCCCGGTATTGATGCAGGGTTTTACGACAGCATGATTAAGAACGATGAAAATGTATCCTATGTATCCAATCAAACCTATGTCCTATTACAAAACAGTACCGCAGCATTGGTAACCAGCGGAACAGCTACTTTAGAAACTGCATTATTCAATGTTCCGCAAGTGGTTTGTTACAAAGGGAACGAACTCTCGTATCAAATTGCAAAGCGAATTGTAAACATCAAATACATTTCTCTTGTGAATTTGATTATGGATCGTGAGGTAGTCAAAGAGTTGATCCAAAAAGATATGAACAGCCGGCTATTGGCTTCAGAACTCAGAAAGATTCTTCCCGGAGGATCGAACAGAGAAGCCATTCTTTCCAACTACCAATTACTGAAAGCAAAATTAAGTTCTGAAGGCGACGCATCTGAAATAGCGGCAAAAATCATTGTTTCCACTACACAAAGCAACAACAATTAGACGCGCTTGCAGCCACGCACTTCCTTAAGATTGATCGTTGAAACAGAAGTTAAAGGAAACGTCTGACTAATATAATCAGCAAGGCTAACAAAAAGAGAAAAATGGATATTCGGTTGATTCCGTGCATGTATTTCATCCATTGAGTTTTTTCCCTCGTAGGATCAGGCTTTCGTAAGTACAGATACTCTGCAAGTTGTTTAAAGATTCCCATTTTAATCAATAAATAAGTTAAAATAATTAGTCTGTAAAGCGGTTATGACCTCAATCATAATCAACAACATTGAATCATCTTAGTTTCGGTTGTAAAATAAATCTTTTAATCATTTAATACAACAGCTATGAAGTTCTCGAATTATCTTTTTTTAGCTGCATTGTCCTTAATGATCGGCTGTAGCGGCTCATCTGAAAAAGTAAACAATGCCACAGAACCTGCAACCGATCAGCCTGCAGCAGGCGGACAATCCAATGTACAGGACAACGAATCGGCTAAAGACATTGTCAAAATTGCGGTGGGGAGTAACGATCATACAACACTTGTTGCGGCCCTCAAAGCGGCTGAATATGTTGATGTCATTTCCAATGCCGGACCATTCACCGTTTTTGCACCAACTAACGAGGCCTTCAATAAACTACCCAAGGGAACATTGGAAGAACTAACCAAACCGGAGAACAAAGACAAGCTCCGTCGAATTCTGGAATACCATGTCTATGTTGGCGTTCTTAAAGATGCGCTTTTGGGAGATGGCATGAGTTATGGAATGGCCAGTGGAGAAAATATTACGATCGGAAACAAAGATGGCAAATTAACAGTTAATGGAATTAATATCATTGCTTCTATTCCTGCTTCAAATGGCATCATTCATGTTACAGATGGCGTTTTGCTAGCCCCTTCAAAATAAACCAATCGAAATAAAGCGTCTGACTATCAATCATCAGGCGCTTTATTTTAATAGACTGTCATCCCTTCTTCATTCTTCATTATTTTTATTTGCATGACGGTTGCTATTGAAAGCGCTCTTTGTCTTGCCACTTCAGCGTTCGTTCCTTCAAAAAGTTCATCAATTGTGTTTGTAAACAAAAGTAACCAACGATCAAAATGCAACTTTTCGATTCTGTGTTTTTGAGATAGGTCTTTGTGTACCTGCATTGGATTACCACTGAAATTGCCTGTATGTAAAATAACGCTTTCCCAAAAATCATACATCTTGGGTAAATGAATATTCCAATCTACCAACACTACGTCTTTAAAGAAGAATCCAATTAACTCGTCCCTCTTCACTTTATCATAAAAACAATCTACCATTTTTATAATATCCTTTCTGCTTTCAATATCCATTTTCATATGCTTTATATTATGGATCTAAATGACCATTATTTAACTATTAACAAAGATGAATCTTTGAGTGCAGTTACAGAATGTTTTTGAAAAGCTTTAAAGGTAAATAAAGCTCCCTCTTCCAAAAGAAAGGTTTCTGACTCAAGAACAAAATTGACGCACCCCTTTTGTACGTATAAAAAAGCATCCGTAGGTGAATGATGAGCTTTAAGACTTTCATTTTGAGGCAGATTAATCACAATTACCTGAAAACGATGTTCTTTGAAAAGAGTTGACTTTTGAATACGCTCAAATTGTGAATATTCATTGATATTACCAATCTTCATAATCAAGATATTTAAAGATCCTTTGACTTAAATTTTTTAAGTGAGTATACTACCGGCAGGAAAGACCAGATAATCAGCATCAGCATTGCAACTGTAAACCCTTGTTTAGAACCCAGGAATTCGCGAAACAATGCTCCTGTATAACCCATCAAAGCCGACAAATCGAGCTTTAACAGAATCATGACACGTGCCAGATCTACCGGATTCAACAATGTAAGAAGAATCATCGGCTTCTCTAAAGGATATTCATTCATTTGAAATACGACAGCAAGAACCAGGGCATCATAAATAACTGTCATTAAAAACCATAACAATATTGCAATCCCAATCCCTTTTGCCTTATCGCGTGTATAAATCGATGCCCACAATGCGATTCCAACAAAAACAATCGACAACATAACGCCTGAAAATATCATTATCAATCCGGTTCCTGAAAAAGCAAATAGGGCCAAGGGTATTCCAACACCGATTACAAATGCTGTACATAACGATAAAGCAAGTCCTAAATAGATACTCAACCACAATGCGCTACGTTGAATGGGTTGTGCCAACATCAACTCAATAAATTCGGATGAATTGTAAACATAAATTGTTGAAAATATAATACTAACCAAGGGTACAATAATCAATGTCAAGTTCATTAAACTCATCAGCCCCTTTGTAATATTTGAATCCATCTGAAAAATACCTGTAGTAACAAACAGTAACATCAGCATATAACCCAAAACGATTCTGTTTCGGAATAAGTCCATGACGACATACTTAACAATGGTTCTCATATTCAGTTTTTTTGCATGATTTGTGCAATGGCTTTAACAAGTCGCTGCTGTCCGGTTCGATCTTGCAAGGTTTCCAATGTTTGATGAAACAGCAATTTCCCTTCCTGCAGATAGACTATTTCAGTTACCAGTTCATCCAGTTCACTTAAAACGTGTGAGGTAATCAAAATCAATTTCCCTTTTTGTTTCTCTGCTATGATTTTCTGCTTTAGTTGCTCAGAAGCCACCGGATCAAGACCGGCTGTAGGCTCATCCAAGATTAACACATCCGGATTAAATAGAAATGCAAGCGCGGCACTTACTTTTTGCCTTGTACCGCCACTCAACGTACGCATTTTTTTATGCAACATACCATCCAACTTAAATTCCTTAAAAAGCTCTTCATCGAGTACAGCTCCTGAATGATTTCTAATTTCTTTCATCAAACTAAAGACATGGTCAATACACATGTTTTCAGGATAACGACCTATTTGTGGCATATAACCAATTCGGGATTTATAAGTCCAGTCGTGAAGGATGTTTTGCTGATCAAAAGTAATAAATCCATTGTCGGGCACCACCATTCCCAGAATGGTTTTGATCAGCGTAGTTTTCCCGCTACCATTAGGACCTATCAGTGCAATAACCTGCCCTTTATTAAATTGTACACTTATATCATCCAATGCCTTGAATTTCCCAAACGACTTCGTAACATTTGTAGCGATGATCATATTGTAGCATTTAAGGGTTGAATCATGGGAGCGTCGTCTTTCAAATCGACAGGTGTGAAAACAGGTATCATTTTTTCAAGAAGATCCATTAAAGTCACAATAAAGCTTCGATACAACAACATGCTGGAAGCATTTTTTTCAGCAATCAACGAATACAAACTGACAGGCCTGTAAGGAACATCACCTATACCATCTCGATTTAAATCATATCCTTGATACTTATCCCAATAATTTTTGAAAAACCGACTTAAAACGAGATCTCCATTTGTGGAAACGTCGAACGAGTTTCCAATAAAATGATTGACTGTTATAACATTTTCCATACAACTCGCCTGCATTTTTAAAGCCCATCCATTCCTAAAGAAATCATTTTTATGAATTGTGATGCGATTACTTCCTTCCATATAAACAGCAACTGTATTAAATCGGAAGCGATTTTTTGAAAGATCGCTATCGGTAATATCTTTCATCAAAATCCCATATGCCGCAGCTCCCTTACTGTTTTGAAAATCATTTTCAAACATTCGGATATCTTTCGAATACATTACAGCAACCCCAGCTCCGTTAGAATTGAATGTATTATGCAAAAAAGTATTCCCGCTTGAAAACATAAAATGTAGACCGTATCGTACATTTTTGAAACTATTATTATTCTTAATAATACTATTGGAAACAAATTCGAAATAAATTCCGTCACGATGACCTGTTACCGTATTCTCTATGATCTGCATACTGTCGCACTTCCAATTGTGAATACCATTTCCAGAAGAAATTTCATCCGATGCATTTGAAACAAGATAATTTCCTCTGATCGTACATGCAGTAGCGTGTTGTGCATAAATACCAAAAAAAGAATTCTCGAAACGGTTGTTTTTAATTTCAACGTAACGGCAGTCTGATAAGCGAAGTGCAGCCATGTCATTGTAACTACTTTTCCCGGCATTTCTGAAAATAAACCCCTCAACAACTACGCGGTTGGATTCAATTGAAAGTATTTCATTTTTAAACACCCCGTCTAAAACCGGAAATTGTACTCCTTTAAGAATTAATGGCTGAGTGATATGAATTAATCCTTCATTGTAGACACCGGGGTAAATCAGAAGCGTATCACCCGGCAGCGCATGCTTTAATGCATCCCTTATACTTTGATAATTTTTCGATTTTCCAACAAGCAATGTTCCGGCATAATTGCTACTCCATAGAACACTACAAATCAGGAAAACAAGAAAAGATTTTATTTGACCAGGTCTTTCCATAAAACGATATCTCCCAAAAATGTTTCTTTTGATCTGTTCAGACTATCTGAGTTTGAAAAAGCTGCAATATTTCCACCCATTGGACTGTTCAACATATCACTACTTAACAATTGCATTTTTTCCACCCCGTATAAATTTTTTGTTTGTGAATAATCAACCATAAAAACAGACCCTACTTCTGTATCTGATTTATGAGTTTGCTTTATATACCCAATTAAACATTGTACATCATCAAACTTATAAACCTTTCCCTTGGGGGTTATTAACTCAGCGCCAAACCGGGGATCAGAGATCACCATTTTGCAGAAACTACAAGCATCTGAACCAAAACGAATCGGTTGAACTTCAGTAGAACAAGACTGTACAGTCATCAAAACAGACATCCATAATATAAGCAGAGTCGTTCTGCTTCTCTTGATCAAACGCCATTCAAAGAGAATTCCTGACAGCATCAGTACTCCTACTGTAATAAAGATATACCCGCCAATATCGGGAAAAGAATACGCACCAAAATTTAAAAGTTGCTTGTATCCAATTAATGGCGGTTGATAAGCCATCCCCGGAACCACAATAGCAGCGTTGGGATCGAGATTATGACCGTAGTTGTACTCCCACCGATAAAAATCATACATAGCAACGATTCCAAACAAAACATAGATGATAACCCATCCATAATAAAATATTCTTTTTCGAAAGAAGGCTACCAAAAAACCCATAAGAGCTAATCCTCCAATGATGTATGGCAATATGCGAAACTCAATGAAATCGCTTGTATGCAATGTTTTCATCCCTATGTAATGATTGAGCCCGTTGATGATTTCAACATCACCACCTAATTTATGCGGGAAAATCTGCAGAAACAATCCTTCAGGATATTGCGGTGCAACCAAATCAATCCGCCACATGGGTACAAAGAGAACAACAATTAAAGCAAGCGAACAGACCCATGAAAGCATTACAGAAACTCTGGACATTTTATATTTCATCTTTATTGAGAATTTCCTATTCAAAAAACAGGCCTGATCTTTTTGAGATACAGGCCTGTAAAATGATAATTATCCTAAATCTACATTGCCTGAATCTTATTTTCCTTTGGATGAATCTGTTGCGGCAGCACCTTGCTTGCCAACATGAAATACCAAAGGCACATTACTTCCGGCAGGAGAAACACGCACATAACCTTGCATTTCCTGATGCAGCGCACTACAAAAATCGGTACAATACATTGGGAAAACACCGGTACGATCGGGCACCCACTTCAATGTTTGCGTTTCGCCGGGCATAATCAACAATTCTGCGTTATCCGCACCTTTAATGGCAAATCCATGGGGAACATCCCAGTCTTGTTCCAAATTGGTTACATGAAAATAAACCTCATCACCCAACTTGATGCCTTCAATATTATCGGGCGCAAAATGTGAACGTATGGAAGTCATATAGACATGCACCTTATTTCCCTGACGAACAACTCTTGCCTCTTTTTCACCTTTGGTAACAAATGGGTTTGTATTTTCCTCAATTTTATAAAATTTCGTACTGTTTTTGGAAATCAAATCAGCCGGAGCAGCTACAGCGTAGTGGGGCTCACCAATAGTTGGGAAATCGAGAATCAATTGCATTTTATCACCGCTGATATCATAGATCTGCGCACTTTGTGTCAACTCCGGACCCGTTGGCAAATAGCGATCTTTTGTGATTTTATTGTACGCAATTACATATTTACCATAGGGCTTCTTGGTATCACCACCGGGTACACAAAGATGTCCGATCGAATAATAGGTTGGAACACGATCCAAAACGGTTAAATCTTTTATATTCCATTTTACGATCTCACTGCTCACAAAAAATGAAGTATAGGCATTTCCGTTGGCGTCAAATTCGGTATGCAAAGGTCCAAGACCCGGCTTTTTAACTTCTCCGTGCAATGCCGCTTCGTAATTGATGACCGGAATGCCTCCAAATTCACCATCATATTTTTTTGCAGTAATGGCTTCCTGAATTTTTGTAAAAGAGAAAACGGGGATAACCGCAGCGAGTTTACCACTTCCTACAATATATTCTCCAGTAGGATCTGTATCGCATCCATGAGGTGATTTGGGACATGGAATAAAATAACAGATGTCCTTTAGTATCGAAGGATCCAATACTACCACTTCCGTTTTAATTTCATGTTTTGCCGTATGTGATTTCTCATCGTAAACGTTGTGAGCATAACGGACAGATTGCTTGGTACCTTTCCCTGCTTTAAGATACTCTTCCGCTTTTTTCCAGTTAACCGCCATAATAAAATCCTTATCGCGCTGAGAAGCATTCACTTCAAGTAACGTATTGGCTTGTTCACTGTTGTAACAACTGAAGAAAAACCATCCGTGACTTTTACCCTTACCGGCCCGACTTAAATCAAAATTGACTCCAGGTAACAACAATTGAAATGCAATATCCATTTGCCCCTCTTTGCCAATACTGATAAAACTGACTGTTCCTTTAAAATTTTGTTTATAAGTTGCTATAGGAACATCTGTATTACCTCCAACAGGAACACTAAAACGTGTACCTGCCACTACGTACTCAGAATTTTCTGTAATAAATGGCGAAGAGTGATTTCCTCCGCTATTGGGCAATTCAATAATCTCGGCAGTTCTAAACGTTTTCAGATCAATACGGGCAATACGCGGTGTATTGTTTGCATTACCAAATGCCCAACGACCATCATATTCGCCGTTTGTTTGCGATAAGGAAGGATGATGCAGATCGTCCCACGGCACAAAACCATGTGATGTCATTAACATCGGTTTTGTTTCTTCTGTAAATCCATATCCCTTCTCAGGATCAACCGAGAAAACAGGTATCACCCTGAAAAGCCTTCCGCTGGGCAATCCGTAAACAGACATTTGACCACTGAATCCTCCGCTTACGAAATTGTAAAACAGGTCGTGTTTACCGGGTGGCACATAGGCTTTTTCTGCTGACCCTGTAGCGGCTGCAGCACCAACACCTTTCGGCTTACAGGAACTGAGTTGTAACAATGAAAGAGCAACCAACATCATTACTAGAATTGATAAATGCTTCATACAATTTATGATTAAGGGTTATATAAACTATTTTACACCATCATTTTTGCGCATAAACTCATAGACACTTCTGGCATCATCATCCGTTAATCCCTGATTGGGCATTCGAACCAAACAAATTTCCAATTGAGCCATAGCCTTAGGATCTTTATTCAACATTTCATCCGGATTGGTTGTAAAGTTCATGATCCACTCAACTTTATGTCTGGAAGTCACTCCTTTCCAACCGGGACCAACCAACTTTTCCTCTGTCAGTTTATGACAACTGGCACATTTAACTTCATAAACTTTTTCGCCGCTAGCAGCCATTGCAGGATCCAAAACCGGCTTAACTTCAACATTTGTAAACTTTCCAATACCTCGCTCCGGATCATTCGCAGCCGCTGAACTAGTGCTTGTTGCTTGTGGTTCCTGTTCCTGTTGATTTGCCGAACTTTTACTTCCTGATTGTTCACTACAGGAATACAAAATCCCGCAAATGGTTAAAACAAAAAGAATCTTCTTCATATAGTTGTATTTTGAATACACAAGGTTACAGAGCCCTAATTTGTTCCAATATGATTCAAGTCATAAACAGAAAAAGAAAACCGCACCCAAGTCTTACTTATTGATTTTCAAGCATTTTATTAAGCCAATACAAAAGATGATTTTTTCTTATATCTTTAAATCCGACCAAACTACTTATGCTGAAAAACGAATACTGTTTAATCAATGTTGACTTGCTGATAGCCTGGGGAGGCACTTTTCACAAAGTAGAAAAAGGACAGGTCCTGTTTTGTGAAGGTGATACAGCACATTTTTATTATCAGGTTGTTGAGGGAAAAATAAAAATGTGCAATTGCAATGATGAAGGAAAAGAATTTATACAGGGGATTTTTGAGCCCGGGCAAAGTTTTGGAGAGCCGCCATTATTTGACAATGCCCCCTATCCTGCCAGTGCAGTTGCTGATACGCCATCAACAGTTATCCGCCTCAGAAAAGAACAATTCCTAAGTCTTCTTAAGGAAAATTTTGATATTCATTTCTGCTTCACACAAACATTGGCAAAAAGGCTCCGGTTTAAATCAATGATATCGAAAGAAATTTCATCTTATGGCCCTACTCACAGAATTACTGCGCTTTTAAACGATTATAAAAAGAATTTAGGCCTCGGCAATGACCAACCCTGTAAGATTGAATTGACACGTCAACAGATTGCCGACATGACCGGCTTACGGGTTGAAACGGTCATCCGATCCATCAAACTTCTGGAAGCAAACGGGATACTGACCATCGAAAAAGGAAAAGTATTTTGCTGATATGACCGGAATCATAATACATTCAAAAAAAGGTTGTTTTATTTGTTTTTAATGCTACTGAAAGATGAATTTTACTCGCTATTGGGCGAAAATTGCGCTATTTAATTTTGTAATTCTTTCCCTTGTAGGGCTCCTGCTTCGATACAAAATCTTATACCCGCTTCCTTTCATTGATCACAAACATTTACTGCATGGGCACTCGCATTTTGCATTTTCCGGATGGGTTTCAACCGCTTTGTACATTGCATACATACACTTGCTGAATCCTGAAGCAAACACAAAAAAAAGATTGGGGTATTATTTATGGATTCATTTTCTTAGCAGCTGGGGCATGTTGCTGACATTTCCTTTCATGGGCTACGCAGCGGCATCCATCTGTTTTTCAACCTTATCCATTTTGATCTCTTTTGTAATCAGTTTTGAATTTACAACTCTAATCGCAAGATCTATTAATCTCACATTTGAAAAAAAATGGCTGTACAGCGCCTTAATCTGCAATGTACTTTCGGCACTGGGAACATTCGTACTGGCATATATGATGGTTACCAAAAACTCGCATCCATTTTCTTATTTCGGTGCTGTCTATTTTTTCTTGCACTTTCAGTACAATGGATGGTTTCTCTTATCCATTATCGGTCTGTTACTGGCTTTTGTGTCAAATTCAGGTCTATCATCTATTTCTAAATCTTCAAACAATTTCTTTTATGTCATTGCATGGACCCTGCTGCCTACCTGGGTACTGACACTTTTATGGATGGATTTACACGGATCTATTGAAACCATTGCATTAGTTGCAGCTGTTGTACAACTGATTGGGCTCTTATTCTTCCTGAAAACATTAAAACTCATTTTTCGCACATTAAAAAATACAGTCAATCGATCTGTATGGGGATTATGGACATTATCAGTATCCGCATTCATCTTAAAAATTATACTTCAAACCTTATCAGCAATTCCTCAATTGAATCAATACGCATTTGGTATACGTCCAATCGTAATTGGTTTTTTACATCTGGTACTTCTCGGCTTTGTATCATTGTTTTTATTAGGCTATTTATTTGAAAACAAACTATTACAATTAAAAGATGCAATATCAAAATGGAGTTTGTGGATTTTCTGCACAGGAGTCATCTTAAATGAGTTAATTCTGATGATACAGGGCTTATGTGCAATAAACAGATCAGACCTGCCATTTTCAAATCACATTTTACTGACTATTGCTGTCATGATGTTTTTAGGATTGGCTGTTCTGTTTGGAACTCAAATCCGATTCCATTTCAAAGAAAAGAACGCTTGATCTGTATCCCACAACAGCAGTTCAAACAATCCTCATATTAGTCCATTTCTCAAATGAATGTACGTTAGCATAAGGCTTCGCTATTCAATGAATACAGTCTGATTTTATAACTTTCGTTCCAGTAATTGCCTGAAGCAAAAATCTTTTTTTATTTTCGGGGTCACGGTTGCTTGTTACAATTATAAAAACTAATAGAACTATGTCGTTTTCTCAGGCAGCCGGTCTGCAACAATTTAAAAATCAGGTTGGAATTAAGTTTCAACTCTACAACAGCTTATTTACCTCTCTACCCTTTCATCGGATAGAAAGAACCGGAATTCTTTTGTCGCTTTTACTCACGAACTGTGAAGACGGGTATAAGAAAAAACAAAGTCCGGTTGAAATCATTGATGATTTTTTTAAACGTCACACCAACTATCTGAAAGAACAGGAACAAATTGATTTACTCTTCCGGTTTGTGCAGTATGTAGAACGACAAATCGTTTTGTTTGACGCACTTGAAGATGCCGCTTTTCATGATGTCAATGATATGCAGGGAACCGGAACGCTCAAACAACTACTCAATGACGTACAACATGCCGGGAAGGAAAATGAACTGATCAAAAAAATCAGTGATTACGGCATACGGATGGTTTTAACGGCGCACCCAACACAATTTTATCCGGGTAGTGTCTTAGGCATCATCCATGATCTTTCGAAAGCATTGGCTGAAAACAATGCCGGTCAAATCAATTCTTATTTACAACAGCTTGGCAAAACGCCATTTCTTAAAAAACAAAAACCCACGCCCTACGACGAAGCCGTCAGCCTCATTTGGTACCTCGAAAACGTATTTTACGCTGCTGCAGGGAAAATCTATACGAACTTAAAAAATCAATTGCAACTGGGTATTGATTTCGACAAACCGTTGCTTCAAATGGGATTTTGGCCCGGCGGAGATAGGGATGGGAATCCATTTGTTACAACCGATATCACTCTAAAAGTTGCATCGGCCCTGCGAGGTGCAATCATTAAATGCTATTATCTGGATGTACGTAAATTAAAACGCCGGCTAACATTTGAAGGTGTTGACACGCTGCTATCTGAACTCGAATCCAAACTCTACAATAATATTTTCATACCGGGTTATTCGACCAGTTTAACCAAAGATGAAATACTGGACACACTAAAACAAATCCGTGAAATCGTGATTTATCAACACAACGGACTGTTTCAAAATTTGATTGATCAACTCATCAACCGTGTTCAGATTTTCGGATTGCATTTTGCATCATTGGATGTTCGTCAGGACAGCAATGTACACGGCAAGGTTTTGGCGTCGATCGCACAGAAGAATCAAAATCAGGAATTCTCTTATCTGCCCGATTACCAACCCGATATGGATCAAGTTGCCAATGCGGATCTGGAAAAAGATACATTGGAAGTCATGAAAGCTATCCGAACCATTCAAACCATGAATGGAAAAGAGGGTTGCCATCGTTATATCATCAGTCAATGTAACAGTGCCGTCAATGTCATGGAAGTATATCAACTCTTCATGCTGTGCGGCTGGACGGAAGAAAACCTATCCATTGATATTGTTCCACTATTTGAAACCATCGAAGATTTAAAACATGCTGCCGCAGTTATGCAACTGCTGTATAACAATTCGATCTATCGCAAACATCTGGAACGCCGAAACAACCGGCAAACCATCATGTTAGGCTTTAGCGACGGAACGAAAGACGGTGGCTATCTAATGGCCAACTGGGGCATCTATAATGCGAAAGAAGCGCTCTCTGCCATTTCCAATCAATACGGAATTGATGTTGTGTTTTTTGATGGCCGCGGCGGACCTCCTGCCAGGGGCGGTGGCAAAACACATAAGTTTTATGCATCCATGGGCAAGAACATTTCGAACAAAGAAATCCAGTTAACCGTGCAAGGTCAAACGGTCAGCTCCAACTTTGGAACGCATGAAGCGGCTCAATTTAATATGGAACAATTGTTAAATGCAGGAGTTAGCAACGATCTGTTTTCTGCAACAAAAATTACACTTGAAGCTGAAGAAGAAAAGTTATTATTAGATCTGGCACAAAAAAGTTTAGATGCATATACTCAGTTAAAACAACATCCAAACTTCATGCAATATCTGGTTGAAACCAGTCCATTGAAATACTATAGTGATACCAACATTGCCAGTCGCCCAACCAAAAGAGGTAATTCAGGACGTTTACAACTGAAGGATTTACGAGCCATCCCCTATGTAGGAGCATGGAGCCAGCTCAAACAAAATGTAACGGGCTATTATGGAGTTGGAACGGCATTGCAAGCTATGGAAGAAGCAGGAAAATTTGATGACGTTAAAAAACTATACAAGCATTCACTGTTCATCAAAACATTGATAGACAATTGTGAAATGGCGATGAAAAAATGCTTTTTCCCTCTTACAGAATACTTGTCTCAGCATCCGCAACACGGAGAAATCTGGAATATGATTTACAATGAATATGAACTGACCAAAAAATATGTTCTGAAACTCAGCGGAAAAAATGAATTGATGGAAGACTATCCGGTTGAACAATTATCCATTCAAATGCGTGAACGGATTGTAATGCCACTTATTACAATTCAGCAATATGCAATTGCACGTTGCCGTATACTCAATGAAACCGGAAAGAATGATGCATTACGATCTGTTTATGAGAAACTGATCATACGAAGTTCTTTTGGGATCATAAACGCAGCACGTAACTCTGCATAAAAAGAAACCCGCTGTAGAAACAGCGGGTTTTAACGATTGCTTGCCAATATAAAAAAAGTTCAACTTAAAATTTGTAGATCGCCGAAAGGATGAATCCAACTGTGCTATTCTTAGCACCAATACCTGTCGCATCAGTGTAAATTGATTTGCCTGCCGATTCGTAACGAATCTCGGGGATGAATGTGAATCCATCTACTTTGAAATTAGCTGATAAGGTATTCGCAAAAATGGATGTATTAAATCCTTTCACTCCTTTGTCGTCATTAAACAATTCACTGCGCAATGTAAGTCCGAACCATGCTTTGGGATCGTAATTGAAATAACCTGCAGCTCCCCACCAGTTTTGACCCTCTGCATTCTCTCCTTTAATACCATCCCATACTTGTGAACGATTGAGTGTACCATTGAAACCAAAACTAAATTGTTTACTTAACGTTGCAGTGGCCACTACATCAAATTGATTAACCACAGATGTATCCGGATTCTTTCCACCAACATAATTCAAGTAAAATTTAACCGCATCAGAAACGGCGACACTGTATTGTGCCAACAAAAACTTGCGATTGATTTGTCCTGTGGGCACTAACCGAAGATCAGTTGGATTACTTACACCCAACATGAAACTATGCTTTCCTTTGGCATATTCCGCTTTTAAACCTGTATGCGTGAACGGTCCATTTGTAAACATGTAAGACATGCTGTAATTCCGGTTAAGTTGTGGGTCGACCAACTCATAACCCACATGTGTAGCCCATGAACCGGCAGTAAATTTCAAGCCTTCGACCGGTGTATAACTAACGTACAATTGCTTGATTGCGGCCATAATTCCAGCATCATTGTATGAAAATTCTGAAGCTCTGGTTCCAAATCCCAGATCAGCGACCACACCAACTTTTGACCCCGTGTGTTCAAATTTAACGGATGCCATACCCAATGAAAACGCATTTTGTGAATTGGTAAAACTGGTTTTGTTATTTGAAACCTGCTTATTGAAATCGTATTTAAAATAAACATCGGCAGATCCACTTATTGTTAAAGAAGGCTTAACAGGCTCCTTTTCTTCTGTCTGTTCGGTCGTAACCGGTACATCCGTTACAGCGGCCGAAGTTGGTGACTGTGCAAAAGCGCCCATAGTGGTAAAAACGAACATGCATGATGCGAAGATTTTTTGTAACATTGCGATAGATTTTTAGTGTTATAGGGTACAGCCCGTAAACTTTGTCCAGAAGTTTACATTACGGCTGTACCTTTTTTAATTATTGAAATGAGATTAAAGAGCGACAGGTTTTTCTTCTACTTTTCCATTGTTGTGCACCAACAATGTTCCCTGTGTATATTTTTCATTGTGTTGTGATTCGTCTAAGCCCAGTTCTTCTTCTTCACTTGTAACACGAATTGGAAGAACGAAATTGATGAACTTGAAGATGAGAAAAGAAACCGCAAAACTGTAGATCACAACGATGGCCATAGCTTTAAACTGAGTAAAGAAAAAGGATGCATTACCATAAAACAATCCCTGGGGGCCTCCTTTTATACCGTGTACCACTTCGTTGGCAAAAACACCCGTAAGTAACATCCCTACGATACCGCCCAATCCATGACAAGGAAATACATCTAATGTGTCATCCAGACGAGACTTTTGTTTGATTCCTACTGCGATATTTGAAATCAGGGCACCTGCTACACCAATGATGATACTTTGAGGAATACCAACAAAACCTGCAGCCGGAGTGATGGCAACAAGCCCTACCACAGCACCGATACAAAATCCGAGTACAGAAGGTTTTTTACCTTTGATTACATCAAAGAACATCCAGGCCAAACCTGCAGCAGCAGCAGCGGTATTGGTTGTACCAAACGCATTGACAGCCAGAGGTGTAGAACCTACTGCAGATCCTGCATTGAATCCAAACCAACCGAACCATAAAAGACCTGTTCCAATTAAAACATAGGGTACGTTGGCAGGTGGAATTTCTCTTTGCTCCTGATGAACTTTTCTTTGTTTCAATACCAGTGCACCTGCAAGTGCAGCACATCCTGCCGTAATATGAACAACCGTTCCGCCGGCAAAATCCCACACACCCATTTTAGCCAAAAATCCTTCCGGATGCCAGCTCCAGTGTGCAACGGGGGCATAAACCAATAAGCTAAAGAGAACAATAAAAATAATGTAAGATGTAAACTTGATCCGCTCAGCAACAGCACCTACAACCAGTCCGGGTGTGATGATCGCAAACATCAACTGAAACAAAGCAAACAGCGTCAAGGGGATCGTCGTTGCCAAAGGCCAGGGAGCTCCTGATTTGACACCTTTGAAAAATAAAAATGTACTTGGATTTCCGATAAAGCCTCCGATGGATTCGCCAAAACTCAAACTGAATCCGACAGTCACCCACAAAACCCCTACTATACCCGCTGCAACAACGCTTTTAATCATTGTTGAAATCACATTTTTACGATGCACCATACCGCCGTAGAAAAAAGCCAAGCCCGGTGTCATCAAAAAAACGAGCGCTGTCGATATCAACACCCAGGCGATATCGGCCGAACTGTAGGGAGCATCTGCTGCAGGAGCAAAATCTGCTTCCGGCTTAACAAACATTGCAAGAACTGCAACTGCCACCAGTAATAAGAAAGGTAAAACTGTCTTTACTGTACGTTTACTCATAATCCTGTTAATTTTTAGTGTTTAAAAGAAATTAATTATTTATTTAAGGTAAAGTTAACTCTCTAAACCACTAACACGTGTTTATTTTATTACATATTTTTATTTTTAATGTATTAATAATAATTTCAAGCTACAAAAACTAAATAAAAAGGCCCCCGAAAAACGGAGGCCCGAACCCTAAAATAACAACTCACTAAATCATTCATTATTAATTCATAACAATATATTTCGATCCTTTCTTTCCAACATGGAACTCCCCTGCAGGAATTCATCCACAGCACGGGCACATTCCCTACCCTCAGAAATAGCCCAAACAACTAAACTTTGACCTCTCCTCATATCGCCACATGTAAATATTTTTAATATGTTAGTCTTGTACTGCTCTTCAGACGCCTTTACATTTCCGCGTTCATCCAATTCAACCCCCAACTCCTGCAAAAGACCTTCATATTGTGGATGCACAAACCCCATAGCCAAAAAGACCAAATCGCAGGGAATTTCGCGCTCAGAACCCGGACGTTCCGTGAATTGAGCAGGACGGCCGTCTTGTGAAATCGTCCACTCGAGATCAACAATTTTTAATGCTTTCAAATTCCCCTTCTCATCTCCAATGAATTCCTTTGTAGCCACTGCCCATTTCCGATCTGCCCCCTCTTCATGCGAGGTGGAAGTTTTTAACGTCATTGGATATTGAGGCCAGGGCATAAAAGGTGTTCGAGATTCAGGAGGTTTGGGCAGCAATTCGAATTGGGTAACGGTCTTAGCTCCCTGACGATTGGAAGTTCCAACACAGTCACTTCCGGTGTCCCCGCCTCCTATCACAACAACATGCTTTCCGGATGCAGAAAGCATATCCGAATAGATATTACTTTCGATCGAAGCATTTGAAAAGGGATCCTTACCGGCATTGCGCTTATTCTGTTGTTTTAAAAACTGCATTGCAAAATGTACGCCTTTCAATTCCTTTCCCGGAATATTCAACGCTCTGGGAACAGTAGAACCACCTGCCAACACAACGGCATGGTACTCTCGCAAGATATCGGAGATACTCACATTCACTCCTACATTGGAATTACAGCGAAAAACCACACCCTCGTCTTCCATCAATTTGATTCTGCGGTCTACCACCCACTTTTCTAATTTAAAATCCGGTATTCCATATCGTAATAATCCACCGGGTGCATCATCCCGCTCAAACACTGTTACCGAATGACCGGCATAATTCAATTGTGCAGCAGCCGCTAATCCTGCAGGACCACTACCAATGACAGCAATTTTTTTACCCGTTAACACATTAGGCTTTCGAGGCTTTACAAATCCTTTATCAAACGCAATTTCAATGATGTGCTTCTCGATCTCTTCAATTGCAACAGGAGGCTGATTAATCCCCAATACACAAGCACTCTCACAAGGTGCAGGACAGATTCGACCCGTAAATTCAGGAAAATTATTCGTGGAAGTTAATATATCATATGCCTCCTTCCATTCTTTGCGATACACCGCATCGTTGAACTCTGGAATCACATTTCCCAAAGGACATCCACTGTGACAGAAAGGAACACCACAATTCATGCAGCGTGCCGACTGCTGATTTAATTTTTCATCCGAAAATTTTTCAATAAACTCCTTGTAATGCTTCACCCGGTCCTGAACCGGTTTTTTACCCGGCAGTTCTCTCGTAAATTCTAAAAATCCGGTTGGCTTTCCCATAATCTTATATTAATCATTCTGTTATTAAATAATGTGCTTTGATATTGCAATCCTACAAATCATCATTTTGCTTTTGCTGCGATGGTTTGCTTTTGCAACACGCTCTTATAATCACTTGGAAACACTTTGATAAAATGCGACAACTGATTATCGAAATCATCGAGTACAAATTTCGCAACAGCACTGCCCGTATACTCGTAATGGTTTCGAATCATCTCTTTCAATTCAATGGCATCGTTTTGATCTACCGGATCCAACTCTACCATTTCCGGATTGCAATTGATTGAAAAGTGTCCTTTTACATCGTATACATATGCAATTCCTCCGCTCATTCCGGCAGCGAAATTTCGTCCGGTATCACCCAGGATGACAACTCTTCCTCCTGTCATGTATTCACAACCATGATCCCCTACGCCCTCAACAACAACTTTTGCTCCTGAATTACGTACACAAAAACGCTCACCGGCCATACCTCTGATATAACCCTCACCACTTGTCGCTCCATAGAACGCAACATTACCAATGATGATATTTTCTTCCGGAATAAAGCTTGCTTTACGGGGCGGATATACGATTAAACGGGCACCACTCAATCCTTTTCCAAAATAATCATTGGCATCTCCCTCCAATTCAAGTGTTAAACCTTTGGTATTAAATGCTCCGAAACTTTGTCCGGCTGTACCTGAAAAATTGAAATGAATGGTATCATCAGGAAGCCCTTCACTACGGTGCACCTTTGTAATTTCATTCGACAACAACGTACCGATGGTGCGGTCTATGTTTCGTACGGAGAACGAAGCTTGTACTTTTTGTTTGGCTTCAATTGCCGGTTTTGCAGCATCCAAAAGCTTCCAATCCAATATTTGCGCCAATCCATGGTCCTGCACTTCCTGATTGTATAATCCCGTTGTAGCAGAAGCCGGCTCTTTATACAACACAGATGACAAATCGAGTTTGCTGTATTTCCAATGCTGAATGTATTCACGTGATTGTAAGCAATCCACCTGACCAATCATTTCATTGACCGTTCTAAAACCGAGATCAGCCATGATTTCGCGCAGTTCCTGTACCAGGAATCGGAAAAAGTTCACGACATGTTCCGCATCTCCCGTGAATCGTTTGCGTAATTCAGGATCTTGTGTTGCTACACCAACCGGACAAGTATTCAAATGGCATTTACGCATCATAATACAACCTTCAACAACAAGTGCTGCTGTAGCTACACCCCACTCTTCGGCTCCCAATAAAGCAGCGATTGCAATATCTCTTCCTGTTTTCATTTGTCCGTCTGCCTGTACAACAACCCTGCTTCTCAATTTATTTTTTACCAGAGTCTGATGCGTTTCGGCCAATCCCAGCTCCCAGGGTAAACCGGCGTGCTTGATTGATGAGATCGGAGACGCTCCGGTTCCACCATCATGACCTGAAATCAGAATCACATCAGCTTTCGCTTTTGCAACACCTGCTGCTATAGTTCCAACACCGGCCTTACTTACCAGTTTCACATTAATACGTGCTGCCCGGTTTGCATTTTTTAAATCAAAAATCAGTTGGGCCAGATCTTCAATACTGTATATATCGTGGTGTGGTGGAGGAGAAATCAATCCTACACCGGGTGTTGAATGTCGTGTTTTACCAATCCATTCATCCACTTTAAAACCGGGTAACTGTCCACCTTCACCGGGCTTGGCACCCTGAGCCATTTTAATTTGCAACTCATCGGCTTCAGTTAGATAAAGACTGGTAACCCCAAATCGAGCAGAAGCAACCTGCTTGATGGCAGAGCGCATTGAATCCCCATTGGGCATGGGCTTGTATCTGATTTCATCTTCACCACCTTCCCCGGTATTGCTTTTACCTCCCAATCGGTTCATCGCAATTGCCAATGTAGTATGCGCTTCCCAGGAAATGGAACCAAAACTCATGGCACCCGTTGCAAAACGTTTGTAAATAGACTCAGCAGGTTCTACTTCATCAATTGAAATGGAGGGTCTGTTGCGCTTGAATTCAAACAAACTGCGCAAAGTGCAAGCCTTTTCACTTTGCTCATTCACCGCTTTGGAATATTTTTTAAACGTCACATAATCATTCATCCGGGTTGAATATTGCAACAAATGAATGGTGGTTGGATTGAACAGGTGAAATTCTCCTTTGCGTTTCCATTGATACAAACCGCCTACAGGCAACCGATCGACCGGCACTTCTTTTTTACTGAAAGCATAATGATGTTTCACCAATGCCTCCTTTGCTATTTCTTCCAATCCTATACCCTCAATACGACTGGTAGCACCGGTGAAATATTTATCTACCACATCGCGATTGATTCCGAGAATTTCAAAAATCTGAGCCCCCTGATAAGATTGCAAAGTTGAAATCCCCATCTTGGAAAACACTTTCAATAACCCATCACAAACGGCCTTTATGTAATTCTTACGCAATTGTTCCCACTCCAGTTCCGTTTGAAGCGTTCCGTTTGATTTTAAATTCCGAATCGTAGCCATTGCCAGGTAGGGATTGATGGCAGTAGCACCAAATGCAAGTAAACAAGCAAAATGATGAACCTCCCACACATCTCCGGCTTCAACCACAATACCTACCTGTCCACGCAACCCTTTACGAATCAGATGATGATGAACAGCAGCCGTAGCCAACAAAGAAGGGATTGGCGCGTGATCCGAATCGACTGCACGATCACAGAGTATAATGACCTCAAATCCATCGTTGACGGCATCTTCGGCATAACGACACAAGCGATCAAGACCTTTTTTCAACGCATCGGGCTGACCGTTCGCTCTGAAATACGTTTGCAAGGTTTTTGCCTGAAAAATACCGGTGTCTATACTTCGGATCTTTTCTAATTCTTTACTGGTCAATACCGGATGCTTTAACGCTACGGTATGACAATGCATCGGATCTTCATCCAATAAATTTCCGTTGTTACCAACATAGGCTGCCAAACTCATCACCAGGCGTTCCCTTATCGGATCAATCGGTGGATTGGTTACCTGTGCAAATAATTGTTTGAAGTAGGATGACAAATGCTGTGGCTGATCACTCAATACGGCCAAAGGAACATCCGTTCCCATTGAACCAATGGGCTCCTTCCCTTCCAATGCCATTGGTTTGAGAATGGTTTCAATATCTTCTGTTGAATAGCCAAATGCTTTTTGATATTTAAGTACGGAAGCATCTGTTAAATGCGAGAAGGTAACACGTGGCTCTTCCAACTCTTCCAAACGAATTTTATATTGATTCAGCCAATCACCATAAGGCTTTTGGGAACATATCGTACGCTTTAGTTCATCGTCACTGATGATCCGACCTTGTTCCATATCCACAACAAACATTTTCCCCGGTTGCAAACGTCCTTTTGCGGCCACATTTTCGGGATCAACGGGCAAGGCTCCGGTTTCAGAAGCCATGATCACACGATCATCTTTTGTAACACAATATCGTGATGGTCGCAAACCGTTCCGATCCAGTGTTGCACCAATGATTTTTCCATCCGTAAAACTGATTGAAGCCGGGCCATCCCAAGGCTCCATGATACTGGCGTGGTACTCGTAAAAAGCTTTTTTAACGGGATCCATCTGTTCGTTTCCGTCCCAGGCTTCAGGCACCAACATCATCATCACATGCGGAAGGCTGCGCCCCGTCATCGTCAGCAATTCAATCATATTATCCAAACATGCGGAGTCTGACTGACCGGATGTTACGATCGGCAATAACATCTCCATCTCTTCCTTTGAAAACAACGGAGAAGTAAATCCATGTTCGCCGGCTTTTAACCAATTCAGATTTCCCTGCAACGTGTTGATTTCACCATTGTGCGCAATGTAGCGGAATGGTTGTGCCAATTTCCAACTGGGAAATGTATTGGTTGCAAAACGAGAGTGTACCAACCCGAATGCACTTACGACACGTTTATTTGTAAGATCAGAAAAATAGTGCCGTACCTGATTACTGGTTAACTGACCCTTGTAAATAACCGTTTTGTAGGAAAGCGAAGCGAGATAAAAACCAATGGCATCTTTTCTTACTGTATTATGTATGAGATGCGTTGCGTGATTGCGCAATACAAACAATTTACGTTCAAATTCATCGGCACGTGTGATGTGATCGGGACAAGCAACAAAAACATGCTCAATTTCAGGCTCTACACTCAGGGCCGATTCTCCAATTCCATCGATATTGACAGGAACCTTACGATAAGCCAGTATTTCAAGGCCCAGTTTCTCTGCAGTCCGGTTAAAGATATCCCGACACTCTTCTCTCAATTTGATTTCTTTTGGAAAGAAAACAACACCAACTCCATAACGTCCGAAAGCCGGCAGATGTACGCCCATTTTCAAACATTCTTCAAAAAAGAACTCATGCGGAATTTGAATCATGATACCCGCTCCATCGCCCGTATTATTTTCACTTCCGCTGGCACCACGGTGTTCCATATTCTCCAGAACCGTAAGCGCATCTGAAATATTCTGATGTGACTTATTTCCTTTGATGCTTGCCACAAAACCAATTCCACATGCATCATGTTCAAATGAAGGATCGTATAAACCTTGTTTTCTTGTCATCTTTCTATTGCGATTTAATGAATTCGAATTCTATTTATTAACTGACAAAACGCTTAAAGTTATAAAATCAAAGACTAACATTTGTTTTGTAGAAGCTCTTTTAAACGATACCCTAAGAAGTTAAACGAGGTAACTGAACAGCGTATTATCCTTGTTCAACTCTGTATATGAAATTTGATACCGTTTCATATTCAAAAGCAAGGAATTATAATCTTCCTTACTCTTCAATTCAACACCAATTAAAGCCGGTCCGTTTTCTTTATTGGTTTTTTGCATGTACTCAAATCTTGTAATGTCATCTGTAGGACCCAAAACAAAATTCACGAACTCTTTAAGTGCTCCCGGTCTTTGTGCAAAATTCACCAGAAAATAATGCTTGAGTCCTTCGTACTGCAAAGACCGTTCTTTGATCTCTTGCATCCGGTCAATATCATTGTTGCTGCCGCTAACAACACAAACAACCGTTTTACCCTGAATTTGCGAAGCATAAGCGTCAAGAGCTGCTATACTGAGTGCACCGGCAGGCTCAACAACAATAGCGTCTTCATTGTATAGTTTTAGAATGGTTGTACAAATCTGGCCCTCAGGAACCAAATGCACTTCGTCCAGCACTTCCTTGCAAATCGGAAACGTAATATCTCCAATTCGTTTTACGGCAGCACCATCTACAAATCGATCGATCTGCGCCAATTCCACCGGACATCCTGCCTCCAGGGCTGCAGTCATGGATGGAGCACCTTCAGGCTCCAAACCAACGATTTTTGTTTTGGGTGAATAGGTTTTAAAGTACGATCCCACACCCGCACTCAAACCGCCACCGCCTACAGGAACAAACAAGAAATCAATATCGGTTTGCTCCTCCAGTATTTCTACACCAACGGTTCCTTGTCCCTCAATGATACGCAAGTCATCAAAAGGCGGAACAAAAACCATCCCTTGTTCTTCCGTAAATTTTTTTGCAGCAATTGCACAATCATCAAACGTATCGCCCACCAGTTGGATGTCTATAAACTGATCACCAAACATTTTAGTCTGATTGATTTTTTGATTGGGAGTGATAACGGGCATAAAGACCACTCCTCTGGCATTCAATTTTTTACAACTGTAGGCAAAGCCCTGCGCATGATTACCGGCACTGGCACAAACAACACCTTTTTGCAATTGTTCGGTCGTCAACGTACTCATCAGATTATACGCTCCACGCAACTTATAACTTCTTACGACCTGCAAATCCTCACGTTTCAGATACACATTACAATTGTACTTTCTTGAAAGATTGGCATTGAATTGCAAAGGGGTTCGGTTTACAACCTTTTTAATGCGTAAAGTTGCAGCTGTAAAATTTAATGACGTATGATCAAATGTTATACTCATGTTCTGTTGATTTCGGAGCGTGGTTGTCTTATTGCGACGCTCCTGTGTGAATGGCCTTCATAGCAGTCATTTCCCTGCGTAAGACTGAACCGATTGCTTCGACAGGATGAGAACGAATGATGCTGTTCACTTCAATCAAGGTTCTGTTATCAACACCATTACCAAGACCTTCATTATAGGATGTTCCTATAACATCCTTATCTATTTGTGCCATGAAATCGGACAACATGGGCTTTGCGGCATGATCAAATAAATAGCATCCATATTCGGCCGTATCGGAGATCACACGGTTCATTTCATATAATTTTTTTCTGGCAACCGTATTGGCAATTAATGGAAGCTCATGCAACGACTCATAGTATGCCGATTCTTCCTTAATTCCGGCTTCAACCATTGTCTCAAAAGCGAGTTCTACACCTGCGCGAACGAATGCAACCATCAACAATCCTTTATCAAAATATTCCTGCTCTGCAATGTTTGCCGAAGTGGGCGGTGTTTTTTCAAATGAAGTTTCGGCAGTTGCGGCTCTCCATGATAATAAGTTATGATCGTTATTGGCCCAGTCCCGCATCATTTCAGAGGAGAAAGTTCCACTCATGATATCATCCTGATGCTTTTGGAACAATGGGCGAAGTAGTTGCTTTAACGATTCAGAAAGTTCAAAAGCTTTTAACTTCGCCGGATTGGACAAACGATCCATCATAGCAGTAACACCGCCATGCTTTAACGCTTCTGTAATCACCTCCCATCCATACTGAATGAGTTTGGATGCATATCCCGGCTCAACACCTTTTTCGATCATTTTATCAAAACATAAAATGGAACCTGTTTGCAACACACCGCACAAAATGGTTTGCTCACCCATTAAATCAGACTTCACCTCAGCAACAAAGGACGAACGTAACACCCCTGCACGATGACCACCGGTAGCAACGGCATAAGCCTTTGCTTGTTCCAAACCTTTCCCTTCGGGATCGTTTTCAGGATGCACGGCAATCAATGTAGGCACACCAAAACCGCGCTTGTATTCCTCACGCACTTCGGTACCCGGACATTTAGGCGCTACCATAATAACGGTAATATCCTTACGTATTTGCATGCCTTCTTCTACGATATTAAACCCATGTGAATAGGATAAAGTAGCGCCCTTTTTCATTAAAGGCATAATCGTACTTACAACGGATGTATGTTGCTTATCGGGCGTAAGGTTTAAAACAAGATCTGCTCCCGGAATCAAATCCTCATATGTACCTACTTGAAATCCATTTTCAGTAGCATTCATCCAGGAGACACGCTTTTCTTCTATTGCTTCTTTTCGAAGAGCGTACGCGATATCTAATCCAGAGTCACGCATATTGAGGCCTTGATTTAAACCTTGAGCACCACAACCTACGATTACAATTTTTTTACCTGCCAAAGCTTTCACTCCGTTCTCAAACTCATTGCGATTCATGAATTCGCATACACCCAATTGCAACAATTGCTCACGTAACGAAAGCGTATTAAAATAATTTGCCATTTTTGATTTTCGGTTTTAAAGTGTTGTCTTATTTAGTTTACATTGAAAAGATTTCCTGTTGCTTATCCAGATATTCATTTTCCATTACATCCGATCCGGGCTCGTGTCCTTCAAACTCTTTGAGTTTATGATGAAAGCCTTCACTTGCTTTTATAATAGCAACCCGTGCACTACGTACAAATTCAATTAATCCATAAGGTTCCAGTACACGAATCAGATTATCTGTTTCTTCACGATGCCCCGTAACCTCAAACACCGTGTAATCCTTACGGATCACAACAGCCTTAGCACCATGCTGACTTAACAAACGTTCTACCTTCACTTCGGCAGCAATAACATCGGTTGGCACTTTATACAAAGCCAATTCCTGCCATACAATTTCCTCGTTGGTATTGTAATACGCTTTCAAGACTTCGACCTGTTTTTCGATTTGACGACAGAGTTTACGAACAACTTCTTCGATTTCATGTATAACTATCGTAAAGCGGTGAACGCTATCTACTTCACTTGGCGATGTGTTTAAACTTAAAACATTGATTTTTCGTCTGGAGAAGATTATGGCAATCCGGTTCAGCAATCCAATTTGATTCTCCGTATAGACTGTAATCGTATATTCCTGTTTTTGCATTTTTGTTTATTTAGATATATAAACACATCAGATTTCCTCTTTACTTAAAACGATCTCAGAAACACCTCTACCCTGAGGGACCATTGGAAATACATTATTCTCTTTCCCAACCATGATTTCAAGAACATAACTGCCATCGTGTTCAAGCATTTCCGTTATTGAACTCTTTAGAGCTTCACGATCGGAGATGCGCTTTCCTGTTATCCCATACCCCTTGGCAACTTGTACAAAATCAGGACTTTGAATATCCACAAACGAATAGCGCTTTTCATGAAACAATTGTTGCCATTGACGAACCATCCCCAAATAACAATTATTCAGTATAATGATTTTAACTGTTGGCTGAAACTGCATAATTGTTCCAAGTTCCTGAATGGTCATTTGAAAACCACCGTCACCAATTATGGCTACTGTTGTTCGGTCGGGATCCCCATATGCGGCACCAATTGCAGCAGGAAGTGCAAACCCCATTGTTCCCAGTCCGCCACTTGTAATATTGCTTTTGCTTTTGCTCATTTTAGCATATCGGCAAGCAACCATTTGGTGTTGACCAACATCTGTAACAATAATAGCATTCCCCTGAGTGAGTTCATTCAGCTGATTGATCACTTCACCCATCGTCATTTGCGCACCCTGAGGATGAAGCTCGGGATCGATACACATGACTTTTTCTTTTTGTTCACATGACTTAAACCGCTCTAGCCACGTATCATGAGTTCGTTTCTGAATGCGTGCCGTTAATAAAGGAAGCGTTTCTTTACAGTCACCCCAAACGGGAACTGTTGATTTTACATTTTTATCAATTTCTGATGGATCGATATCCAAATGAATCACTTTCGCCTGCTTGGCATATTTATCGAGACGTCCTGTAACACGATCATCAAATCGCATACCTATAGCAATTAACACATCACATTCGTTTGTGAGCAGATTAGGAGCATAATTCCCATGCATACCCAACATTCCGGCGGCAAGCGGATGATCTGTAGGAATGGCGCTCATTCCCATAATGGTCCAGGCTGCAGGGATACCGGCTTTTTCAATAAAGGTCAATAACTCGTTTTCGGCATGACCCAAAATCACACCCTGACCAAAAATCACGAAGGGCTTCTTGGCTTCATTAATTAAGGCTGCCGCAGCATCAACATATGAAAGTCTTATGATTGGTTTTGGACGGTAACTTCGAATGTGTTCACACTTTTGATATCCTCCATATTCAAATTGCTGAAGCTGTGCATTTTTTGTAATATCAATCAACACAGGACCGGGCCTTCCACTTCCTGCGATATAAAATGCTTTTGCGAGAACGGAAGGAATTTCGGAAGCATCTGTAACCTGATAATTCCACTTTGTTACCGGAGTTGTAATATTCACTACATCTGTTTCCTGAAACGCATCTGTACCTAACAGATGTGCGAAGACTTGTCCGGTTATACAAACTACAGGAGTACTATCGATCATCGCATCTGCCAATCCGGTTACAAGATTGGTTGCTCCGGGTCCACTTGTGGCAAATACCACTCCTGTTTTTCCGCTTGCACGTGCAAATCCCTGTGCAGCATGTATCGCCCCCTGTTCGTGACGAACCAGAATATGTTGTAACCTGTCATTGTAGTCGTACAAAGCATCATAGATGGGCATGATAGCGCCTCCGGGATATCCAAAAATTTGTTGAACACCTTCATGGATTAATGCATCTAATACAGCAACCGATCCCGAAATCGTTTTATGCATGACATCCGGCTCTGATGATTGCTGAACGGTTGTCTCAATCTTAGGTTCAAGTTGACGTGAATGATTCATAATTCAAATTCTTTTGATCTATTAACATATAAGGACTGTATTACCGGCCTGGTTCATCAGTCACACATCCTTCACTTGCACTTTTTACACATTGAGCATATTTAAACAACACTCCTTTGCTTACACGAAGAGATGGTTGTTTCCATTTTTTTCTTCGCTCAGCAAGAATAACATCCTCTACTTGTAACATCATCGTACGTTTAACAATATCGATTTCGATTACATCATCATCTTCTACCAATGCAATGAGTCCACCTTCAAAGGCCTCCGGCGTAATATGTCCTACCACAAAGCCATGCGATCCTCCACTGAATCGTCCATCCGTTATTAAAGCAACGTCTTTGGACAAACCTGCTCCCGTTATTGCAGATGTGGGTTTTAACATTTCCGGCATACCCGGCGCACCTCTGGGTCCCTCATACCGAATAACCACAACATCGCCTTTCTTAACACGCCCCGAAGCAATTCCATCTACGAGATCTTTTTCACCATTGAATACTCTTGCGGGACCAACAAATCGTTCTCCTTCTTTGCCTGATATTTTTGCCACACTTCCTTTCTCGGCAAGATTGCCATATAGTATATGTAAATGACCGGTTGATTTTACCGGTTGCTCAACAGGAAACACTACTTTTTGATTCTCGAAACTGATAGGCGAAACATGAGCAAGATTCTCTGCAACCGTTTTACCGGTTACCGTCATACAATCACCATGCAACATTCCCTGATCTAATAAATAACGCATTACTGCAGGTACGCCGCCGTGCGCATGTAATTCCTGCATCAAAAATTTACCGCTTGGTTTAAAATCAGCAAGAACAGGAGTGTTATCACTAATTTTTTGAAAGTCATTCAAACAAAGATCCACATCTACACTTTTCGCCATTGCAATCAAATGCAGCACAGCATTGGTACTGCCACCAAATATCATGACAAGCGTTATTGCATTTTCAAAAGCCTTACGCGTCATAATATCCTTTGGCTTAATGTCTTTTTCAAGCAGCAACCTCATTGCCTTGCCGGCATTCATACATTCCTGCTTTTTTTCTATACTCATTGCAGGATTTGAAGAAGAATAGGGCAAACTCATTCCCAATGCTTCTATTGCAGAAGCCATCGTATTGGCAGTATACATTCCTCCGCAAGCTCCTGCTCCCGGACAACTGTGTTGCACGATTCCTTTAAAGTCTTCCGGCGTAATTGTTCCTGCTAATTTCTGTCCGAGTGCCTCAAAGGCCGAAATAATATTCAACTCCTGATCTTTGTAATGCCCCGCCGCGATGGTACCACCATAAATCATAATTGACGGACGGTTGATCCTCCCCATTGCGATGATGGCACCGGGCATATTTTTATCACAACCCGGAATGGCTATGAGTCCATCATAATAAAAACCACCACATACGGCTTCGATGCTATCTGCAATGATATCGCGACTTACGAGACTGTATCGCATCCCATCTGTTCCATTACTGATGCCATCACTGATTCCTATGGTATTAAATATCAACCCAACCAAATCACTGTTCCATACTCCTTCCTTAACGATTTTAGCTAAATCATTCAGATGCATATTACAGGTATTGCCATCATAACCCATACTGGCAATGCCCACTTGTGCTTTTTTAAGATCTTCCTCCGTCAAGCCAATTCCATATAACATGGCTTGTGCAGCAGGTTGCGTTTCGTCTTGTGTCAGAACTTTTGAGTATTTATTGATTTCACTCATAATCTTTGAGAATTGAATGGTTCTGTTTAGCGATTTGTATAAATGAATTTCAAATCCGGGAGTACCGTTTTTTTGTTTTGCTCCTAATTTTTCAAAAGACAACTTTCACAACAAATGCTTTGACTAAATCGATCTGTAAACGATTCTATTTACTGAAACAACTTCTTACTCCGTTACAAAAAGATCTTAAATGACTATATTGATTTTAAAATTCTACAGCATTTAAATGATCGTTGACTTACGCAATTCGATATTGTCTTTCTTTACAGTACCGGGTATTTTACCGCTTACATAATCGCTGATTAAATCACCTATGGTAGAGGTGAAATAAAAATTAACATGATCAATATCCTTAGTAACGAAATTGTTGTATAAAGTCCAGCTTACGGCATCACGCACCAATCCCGCCTCCTCAGTTAATCCAAAGTAATCAAGCAGCATCGCAGCAGATAAAATGGACCCGATGGGGTTTGCAATATCCTTTCCTGCCGCTTGTGGATACGATCCATGTATCGGTTCAAACAATGCCGTCTTATTTCCTACCGATGCAGAAGGCAACATACCTAAGGATCCACTCAGAACGCTGGCTTCATCACTGATGATATCGCCAAACATATTCTCTGTAAGGATCACATCAAATTGACCCGGATTTAAAATGAGTTGCATGGCGGCGTTGTCAACAAACATATAATCCACACTTACATCGCTGTATTGCGGTGCAAGTTGTTGAACAACTTTTCTCCATAATCTTGAAGTTTCAAGTACATTGGCTTTATCTACCAATGTCAATTTTTTCTTTCTTTTGCGGGCATATTGAAACGAAAGATGCGCAATGCGTTCAATTTCATCTTTTGCATAACTGCATTCATCAGTAGCGAATGTTCCGTCTTCTGAACTGTGCTTATTACCAAAATAGATTCCTCCTGTCAATTCACGGAAGATGATAAAATCAACCCCCTCCAAATGCTTTGCCTTCAAAGGAGAAAGATGCTGTAAAGAAGGATACGTTGTTACCGGTCTGATATTGGCAAATAATTCAAGTGCCTTTCGTATACCAAGTATTCCCTGTTCCGGACGCACTTTTGCCGCAGGATCATGGTCGTATTTGGGATCTCCTACGGCGCCAAACAAAACCGCATCACTCTTCAAACAAACAGCAACCGTTTCTTCGGGCAATGCTGTTCCTGTTTGATCAATTGCTGCTGCCCCGATCAAAGCTTCCGTATATTCAAATTCATGTTTAAATGCAGTTGCAACTGCATTTAATACTTTTACAGCCTGTGCCGTAACCTCGGGACCAATACCATCTCCATTTAAAATTGCAATTTTCTTATTCATAGTTTTTCTCCTGGATTTTTTCGTATTCGGTTATTGAATCTTTTATGCTGAGAAGGAAATCGATATCATCGTATCCGTTGATCAAACAAGTTTTTTTATACGAATTGATCTCAAAACGTTCTTCGTTTCCATTTTCTACTATTGTAATTGTTTGCTGTTCCAGATCAATCTTCAACTCAGAATCGGCAGAAAGTGCAAACAGTTGATTTAAAAACAACTCACTAACAGTAACGGGCAGAAGACCATTGTTCAAAGCATTGCTTTTAAAAATGTCTGCAAAAAAACTGCTGACGACTGCTTTAAATCCATAATCCACCAAACTCCAGGCAGCATGCTCTCTGGAAGAACCGCATCCAAAATTCTTACCGGCAACTAAAATAGAACCGCTGTATACTGTTTGATTCAAAACAAAATCCATACGTGGTTGGGCCGTATCATCATTCATGTATCTCCAGTCACGAAACAAATTGGCGCCGAAACCTTCTTTTGTAGTTGCCTTTAAGAAGCGTGCCGGTATAATTTGATCTGTATCAACATTTTCAATATTGAGCGGAACAAAACGACTTGTAATACTTTTAAATCCTTTACTCATGTTACTCCTCTTTTTAATTCAAGAAATCCCGAACATCACTTACAACACCGGTTATAGCAGCGGCGGCCGCAGTAAGCGGACTTGCAAGCAAGGTTCTTGCACCTGCACCCTGACGCCCTTCAAAATTTCTATTCGATGTAGAGATACAATACTTTCCTGCAGGAATTTTGTCTTCATTCATTCCCAAACAAGCACTGCAGCCGGGTTGACGAAGTTTAAACCCCGCCTGCTCCAGAATGACATCTATCCCCTCTTCTCTTGCTTGTTTTTCGACCTGCTTGCTTCCGGGAACAATCCACACTTCAACATCATCCGCCTTTTGCTTTCCCTTTACAAAAGATGCAACCAGTCGCAAATCCTCGATTCTGGAATTGGTACAACTGCCAATGAAAACATAATCAACTTTCTTTCCTCTGATGGAAGAACCGGCTTCCCATCCCATATAATGAAGTGCTTTCTCAAATGCAGCACGGTCATTAGTTGAAATTTGATCTAATGATGGGATGATTCCCGAGACAGGAATTCCCATACCCGGATTGGTTCCATAAGTAATCATGGGCTCAATCGCTTCCGCTTGGATTACAACTTCCTTATCAAACACAGCATCTTCATCACTAAACAATTGTTTCCATTCGGCGAGCGCATGCTCCCATTTTGATTGGCCCGGTGCGAACAAACGATTTTTGATGTAAGCAAAGGTTGTTTCATCGGGAGCAATCATGCCACAACGTGCACCCATTTCAATACTCATATTACAGATGGTCATTCGTGCTTCCATCGAAAGATTCCGAATGGTAGATCCGGCAAATTCAACGGCATACCCTGTAGCACCGCTTGCAGAAATCTTGGAAAGAATATGTAAGACAATATCTTTCGATACCACACCCTCATTCAACATGCCCTCAATTTTGATACGCATGAGCCGAGGCTTCGTTTGCAATAAACATTGTGACGCCAAAACCATTTCCACTTCGCTGGTTCCAATTCCAAATGCAATTGAGCCAAAAGCACCATGTGTTGAAGTATGGCTATCGCCACAAACAATCGTCATACCCGGCTGTGTTATTCCTAACTCAGGTCCAATCACATGTACAATTCCCTGAAACGGATGTCCTAATCCATACAACTCAACCAAATGCTCGGCACAATTCTTTTTTAATGCTTCTACTTGCAACCGACTCAATTCTTCCTTAATGGGCAGATGTTGATCCACCGTTGGAACATTGTGATCGGCCGTAGCGATGGTTTGTTGTGGTCTGAAGACTTTCACACCGCGTGCATTGAGTCCTGCAAAGGCTTGCGGAGAAGTAACCTCATGAATAAAATGACGATCGATGTATAAAACCGAAGGTCCCCCCTCAATTTCTCTCACCACATGACGTTCCCAGATTTTATCGAATAATGTTTTTCCCATCTAAATTGAAGCGATTGTTGATTGATAATTTTTTGCCAACTCCATCAGATCCGGATCTTCAACTTCTTTTTTCCGATCGGCAACGGCAAGAAAACGATTGTATAACTCATCTACATCGTTACGATCAAAACTGAATCCTAATTTGTGCAAACGATAGGCAAGAGCACTTCTGCCACTGCGTGCTGTTAATACAATTTTAGAACTGTCGGCACCAACATCAGCCGGATTGATGATCTCGTAATTAATCGAATTTTTTAAGAACCCATCCTGATGAATACCGGATGAATGCGCAAATGCATTGCTGCCCACGATTGCCTTGTTTGGCTGAACCGGCATACGCATCGTATCACTTACAAGTCTGCTGATTGGATTCAGCCTTTCTGTACATATTGTTGTAAACAAATCCAATTCGGGATGTTGTTTGATAATCATCACCACTTCTTCGAGCGATGTATTTCCGGCCCGTTCACCCAATCCATTGATGGTACATTCGATTTGCCGTGCACCATTGATAACACCGGCTATTGAATTTGCCGAAGCCAATCCCAAATCGTTGTGACAATGACAACTAATCACAGCTCTGTCTATATTGGCAACATGATCTTTCAGATATTTGATTTTGGCCCCATACTGATGCGGCAAACAGTATCCGGTAGTATCAGGAATATTTACAGTTGTTGCGCCTGCTGCAATTACCGCTTCAATAACCCGTGCGAGATAGGCATCATCGCTGCGTCCCGCATCCTCCGCATAAAATTCAATATCATCTGTATAATTACGGGCCCACTTTACGGCTTGAACGGCTCGTTCCAGAATTTCCTCACGGGTCGAATTGAATTTGTATTTGATATGATAATCCGAAGTTCCTATTCCCGTATGAATGCGGGGACGCACGGCCTCTTTTAAAGCTTCCGCAGCGACTTCAATATCTTTTTGATTGGCACGTGTCAATCCGCAGACCGTTGCATTTTTTATAATTTTTGCAATTGCCTGAACACTTTCAAAATCACCCGGACTGGAGATTGGAAAACCCGCTTCGATGATGTTCACTCCTAATGCCTCAAGCTCAAGAGCCAGTTCCATTTTCTCAGTGGTATTGAGTTTGCAACCCGGCACCTGTTCACCATCACGAAGTGTTGTATCAAAAATTAAAATTTGTTCTGAAGCCATAATAACGATTGTTTGTAAAAAACAGGCAAACGTGCATGACTGTATGCTAAGAAAATATGCAGTCTGCCTGTCAAATCGAAATTATTTCATATATGGAGGGGGCGCAAACCAAAAATACATGTAATTTACACTGTATAAATGACGCTAAAAAGAAGCAAACTCAAGCCAGTAAAGGATTTCAACAATTTTGAATTACGATGCCCAACCGATCTTCCGAAAGTGTATTTCTGCTTATAAAGTCATTGGAAAAGAGCGAAAAACGCAATTTCAAACTTTATGTCAACCGTAATTCTTCAACATCAAACTTGAAAGTGATTCAACTGTTTGATGCGATCGATAAAATGGAAGAATACGATGAGTCGTCGCTTTTAAAAAAAAATAAATCCATAAAAAAAGAGCAGCTTTCGAATTTAAAAGCACATCTCACCAAATTGATTCTCTCAAGTTTGCGTTTAATTCGCCAGGAAGACAACATTACCTTGCAGTTACATGAACAGATGGATTTTGCCCGTATCCTCTACAATAAGGGACTCTACATTCAAAGTTTACGTGTTCTTGAAAAAACCAAAGAATTAGCCCGGGCGCATCAGCAAATCACCTACCTGCAACAAATTCTTTTTTTTGAAAAGAAAATCGAAGCGCTCTACATTACAAGAAGCATGCAGGATCGTGCCGATCAATTAACAAAGGAATCCGAAGAAGTTACCGCAAAACTAAGTTTGATCTCTACCCTTTCAAATCTCTCGTTGCAATTGTACAGCTGGTACATTAAACATGGGGTTGCCCGAAATAAAAAAGATGAAAAAGACATAACCGATTTTTTTCAAAAGCATCTGCCGGAAGCCCCCAATCAAATCCGTGGCTTTTACGAATGCTTGTATTTGTACCAATCGTATTGCTGGTTTGCTTTTATACGTCAGGATTTTCTCATGTATTATCGTTACGCACAAAAATGGGTTGATCTTTTTGAACGAGCACCCGAAATGATTGAAGTAGAGACAGCTCATTTCATTAAAGGAATGCATAATTTAATGGGAGCGCTTTTTGATTTGCAGAACGGAAGCAAACTAGCTGCGGCCATTCATACATTCGAAAATTTATCGAAACGAAAAGTAGTCGTCCAAAACGACAACCACAACCTTCTTTGCTTTCAGTATCTGTATCTGGCCAAAATCAACCTGCATTTTATTGAAGGAACATTTTCTGATGGTTTGCATTTGGTCTCACATCTGGAAGAGCGATTAACAACGTACGAACCTTACCTTGACCGGCATCGCGTTTTGATTTTTTATTACAAAATTGCCTGCTTGTATTTTGGAAGCGGTAAATATGAAAAAACCATTGAATACCTCAATAAAATTATCAACTGGAAAGTAGATCTGCGTACCGATTTACAATGCTATGCCCGACTTTTACATCTGATCGCCCATTATGAAATGGGGAATTTTGATTTATTGGAATACCTCATCAAATCGGTCTACCGTTTTATGTCAAAAATGGAAAACCTGAGTGTGCTCGAGGAAGAAATCTTCAAATTTCTTCGAAATTCCTTTCATCTCAATAAAAGAGAATTACCTGCAGCCTTCGAGCAATTACTCTTACGAATCAGAAAACTTGAAGAGAATCGTTTTGAAACACGGGCTTTTGTTTATCTGGATATTATTAGTTGGCTCGAAAGCAAAATCAAAAATGTACCGGTACAATCCATTATTCAGGAGAAATTCAAGAAGAGAGCCGTCACAAAAAACAATAAAAAACAAAAGTCTTCTTAATTCCCATAGATCCGTTTCAAAAAGGATTGCGCAATTTCAAGATCCCATTTTGCAAATCGTCCCCGTTGAACCACGAGTTGATTGTCGTTTGGATGACTGAGATAGTAATGAAACACAAATTTCTCCCTTGGATTGTGCCAGCCAATTACCTGTCCAAACCGCAGATCATTAAACACCAGCGTATCGCCCCAACGTTCTGCGGTATAGTAATTTTGTGAAAAACGAATCAGTTTTTGCAACACTTCGTGATCTGTAACAGAATCTAATAATTGCTTTTGCGCAGGAAAATATTCAAATGCAATCCTGGGGTTACTGTCAAACAGGGAATAGAATCCGGTATGATAACCGTCTTTGTTACCGGCCACTACAAACCACAACCAATTTTGCAAGGGAGCGGGTGTAGTAAAATAGCGGGTGTAAGGAATGTGTTGTTTTTGAAGAGCCGTTTGAACACGCTTGTCGATAAGAGATTTGTTCACGACACAATACGACAAATAAATAGCGCTCATGAACAAACCAAATTTCCACCAAAAAA
>JBMLSG010000034.1:0-61137 GCA_049240625.1 Lacibacter sp.
TCAAATATCATATTTCAGTCAAAAAAGTACCCAAATGAGACTGATTGTGCCCGAACCCTATCTTTGCCGCAAATTTTTTTATGTACAAAGCCTTAACTACCAGCCTTTGCATGTTGATTGTAATGATTGTATCAGGTCAACAAAAAGAAATCGAGTTGGACCCCATTACAGTGTCCGCTTCTCTAACCCCTCAAAATGCCTCTAAAACAGGAAGAAATATTGTGGTCATAGAAGGTGACCAAATTCGACAATTGCCCGTACAATCTGTCGATGAACTCATACGTTATATGCCCGGTATCGAAGTGCAAAGTCGCGGCCCTATGGGAACACAAAGCAACATTACCATGCGCGGCGGAACCTTTCAACAAGTTCTGATCATTCTGGATGGTATTCGATTGAATGACCCATTGACAGGACATTTCAATTCTTATATCCCCATTGCTCCTGCCGAAATTGAACGCATCGAAATTTTAAAAGGAGCTTCCTCCGCAATTTATGGTACCGAAGCCGTGGGTGGTGTTGTACACATCATTACAAAGTCGTTTGCGGCACGCAAAGGAACGGCAGCTCAACGTATAAGCGGACAAGTTACAACCGGGACTTATGGATTGAGAAATGCACAAGCGGGCTTTAACTGGCAAAAAAACAAAACAGCCATCGCAGGTGGTGTTTTACAAAATGTTGCAGATGGACAACCATTAAGAGGAACCAATGGCTTTTTTAATTTATCAACCCTTTCTTTATCGGTTAAACACCATCTTTCCGATAAGCTGAGTATTGCTTATCGCGGAGCTTACGATGACCGCAACTTTAATGCTCAAAATTTTTATACAACCTCAACTGCCGATACTTCTACAGAACGTGTGATTACACGTTGGCATCATTTCAATCTTGCATTTCATCAAAAAAAGCACAGATTAACTTTTGATGCAGGGATTAAAAATGCTTCCGATAAATTTCAATTCAATAAATCAGGGGTGGCCAATACCAATCGTTCGCAAATCTTACAGGCTTTGGCACTGTACCACTATAGCTTCAGCGAAAAATCCATTCTTACTACAGGAGTTCAGGTCATTAACCGAAGTGTTAAATCAAACAACAGAGGCGATCACAGTATCACCAACACCGGAATCTTTATGACCCTCAATCATGAATTAACAAAAAATCTGTTGATCAGTCCGGCTATTCGTGCTGAGTGGAACGAACGTTCCGGTTGGGAACTGGCCCCTCAAATCAATGCTTCATATCGAGCCAATAAACTCTTATTTCGAGGCAGTGCCGGAAGAACCATTCGTGATGCAGATTTTACCGAACGCTTTAATAACTTCCAACCAATTTTTGTAAGGACAGGAAATCGAATTGGAAACCCGGATTTGGGTTCTGAGTCATCATTCAGTTATGAATCCGGTATCGATTATTTTGCATCAAAAGAATTGAAATTAACAGCCGGATGGTTTCAACGTTTTCATAACGGCTTGATTGATTATATACCTACTCCTTATGCCGATATGCCCCGTCAAGTCAATCTGGATCCGACCGGATCCTATTTTCTGGCAAAAAATATCAGCAAAGTCAACACACGTGGTATTGAACTGGACTTACAATTTCAAAAATCAATTTCAAAAGACCATAGTTTGAATTTGTCAACAGGTCTTGTTTGGTTAAAGAGCACTATGAAGGACGCCGTCCCTACTTTGTATGTTTCCAACCATGCTAAATTTCTGGTTAACTTCTCTGCACAATACCGTTACAAATTTGTAAGTATTGCGCTTAACGGGTTATATAAACAAAGAAATCCTCAAACCGGAAATGCGGCATTTGTGCCTATCAGCAAAGACTACTTCGTGTTAAATGCCAGATTGGAGGGGCATTTTATTGAAAACAAACTCGGTCTGTTTATTCAAGCCGACAATCTGTTAAACCGCAGATACGCTGATATTTTTGGAACTGTTATGCCCAATCGGTGGTTGATGACAGGAATAAAAGTCACATTATAGTCAGAAGAAAAGCCGGATATTTGCATTCCTAATCAACGATTGTATGCTGGAATTATTCAAACAACTGGGTATCAATGCCACCAATGCCGGTGTTTCAACAGGAAGCCAATGGTTTCCTTCAACCGGAACTACACTTGTATCCTCCTCTCCTGTAGACGGGAAAATGATAGCAGAAGTAAGCGCTGCTGATCAAGAAAGTTATGAACGCACCATTAAAAAAGCGGAAGAAGCTTTTTTGGAATGGAGATTATGGCCTGCCCCCAAAAGAGGTGAAGTCATCCGTCAGGTGGGCGAAGCACTTCGCACACACAAAGAAGTGTTAGGCAAACTGGTTTCCTATGAAATGGGAAAAAGTTTACAGGAAGGATATGGAGAAGTACAGGAAATGATAGATATCTGTGATTTTGCCGTTGGTTTATCTCGTCAACTTCATGGATTAACCATGCACAGTGAACGTCCGTTACACCGCATGTATGAACAATGGCATCCTCTTGGAATTACCGGCATCATATCTGCGTTTAACTTTCCTGTAGCTGTTTGGAGCTGGAACGCCATGCTGGCTTGGATTTGCGGTGACGTATGCGTTTGGAAGCCCAGTGAAAAAACACCTTTATGCGGGATCGCTTGTCAGCATATCATCAGCTCCGTATTTGCAAAAAACAATGTGCCGGAGGGCGTAAGCTGTCTTGTTCAGGGAGGAAGAGAAGTAGGTGAATGGATGAGTAACGATACAAGAATCCCCTTGGTTTCGGCAACCGGAAGTACACGAATGGGTAAAGCCGTTGCAGCCACTGTTGCCCAACGACTTGGAAGAACCTTGCTCGAATTGGGCGGAAACAATGCCATCATCATATCTCAACATGCCGATCTGGATATTGCAATTCGGGGCGCATTATTTGGCGCAGTTGGTACAGCCGGTCAGCGGTGTACAACAACACGCCGTTTGATTATTCATGAAAGCATTTACGATCAGGTAAAAGAAAAACTGGTTGCGGCCTATAAGCAATTGAGAATTGGAGACCCATTAAATGAAAACAATCATGTGGGGCCACTCATTGACAAAGATGCCGTAAATGCCTATCTGAATGCAATTGAAAAATGCAAGAAAGAAGGCGGCCATTTTATCGTTGAAGGCGGTGTATTGGAAGGAACAGGTTACGAAAGCGGTTGTTATGTCAAACCATGTATAGCGGAAGCCCGGCCCTCCTATTCAATCGTTCAGCATGAAACCTTTGCTCCTATTCTTTATCTGTTAAAATATCAAACAATAGAAGAAGCATTGGAAATTCAAAACGGTGTTCCCCAAGGTTTATCATCCGCAATTATGACCTTGAACTTACGTGAAGCCGAATTGTTTTTGTCGGCGGCCGGAAGTGATTGCGGAATCGCCAATGTCAATATCGGAACAAGCGGCGCCGAAATTGGAGGGGCTTTTGGTGGTGAAAAAGAAACCGGTGGTGGTAGAGAAAGCGGCAGTGATGCCTGGAAAAACTACATGCGTCGGCAAACCAATACCATCAATTATTCATCCACATTACCATTGGCACAGGGTATTAAATTTGATTTATAATCCAAGAAAATGTTAAAAGGGCTAAAAGGCAAACACACTTTAGCCGTTTCATTGATCTTTACATTTCTCAATAAATACATATCAAGAATGACTATTCAAAAAATCACGGCATTACTGAGTTTTGTAATGCTTTCATTTGCAGCAACAGCACAAACATCCGTCTCGAAAAGCAGCGACGATCAATTCAAAGGATGGCATTTATTGGACCGTACAACCGACAGCTTTTACGGTATCAGCTTAAACCAGGCTTATGAATTTCTTAAAAACAGAAAAGGCACACCGGTTATTGTTGCAGTAATTGACAGCGGTGTGGATACGTTACACGAAGACTTAAAACCGATACTCTGGAAAAACCCCAAAGAAATTCCCGGCAACGGAATTGATGACGACAAAAACGGTTACGTTGATGATATTTATGGGTGGAATTTCCTGGGTGGCAAAGATGGAAAAAATGTAAAAGAAGATTCTTACGAAGCAGCACGTGTATACCATGCCTTCAAAAAGAAATATGAAAATGTGACAGATGAAAGCAAACTCACTCCAGTTGAGCAGGAAGAATATAAAATGTACAAAAAGGCAAAAGGAGACATTGAGAATGCAGCTACAGAAGCACAAAGCAGTCTGTTGTTTTTACGCAATCTTTATAAAAAATCGCTGGAAGCAGACAGCCTCCTTAAATTGAAATTCAAAGAAGTCTATTCCGGAAATGATTTGATGGAATTCAAACCGACCGGTCAAAAAGAAACTGAAGCCAGAACTACCATGCTCACACTTTTCAAAGGCTTTGAAATGATGACTTCAAACAATACCGTGATCATGGAGGAGTTTACAACTTATTATCAGGGACTGGAAAAGAAGGCCGAGGCGGTAGACACTCCTCCTAAAAACTATCGTGGCGATGTTGTTAATGACAATTATTTAAATTTCAATGATCGTTTTTATGGCAACAACGACGTTATGGCCAGCACTCCATTTCATGGAACACACGTTACAGGCATTATTGCAGCAGCACGAAATAATGGTATAGGAGTAGATGGTGTTGCCAACAATGTTCGTATTATGACAATACGTGCGGTACCGGATGGTGACGAACACGACAAAGACATTGCACACGCCATTCGCTATGCTGTAGATAATGGAGCAACCATCATTAATATGAGCTTTGGGAAAAGCCTTTCTCCTCAAAAAAGATGGGTTGATGATGCCATCCGCTACGCAAAAAGCAAAGGCGTTTTACTGATTCATGCAGCGGGTAATGATTCCAAAAACGTGGATTCTGTTGAAAATTTCCCCAGTGCCAACTTCTTGCAACCCAAAGAAAAAGCTACCAATTTCATTACAGTAGGCGCTAGTGGCGATCCCAAAAACGGCGGACTTGCAGCATCATTCTCGAATTACGGGAAAAAAGAAGTGGATGTATTTGCACCAGGTGTTAAAATTTATTCTACTATCCCCGGAGGTACTACTTACGGTTTTGCTCAAGGAACCAGCATGGCGAGTCCGGTGGTTGCCGGCTTAGCAGCATTGATTCGTTCTTACTTCCCTGAATTGAGTGCAGAGCAAATCAAATACTGTATTGAAAAGGGCGCCATCAATCCTAATTCAAAAGAAAAGAAACCGGGAACCGAAGAAAAATTTGATTTCGCTGAATACAGTAGAACCGGCGGCATTATCAATGCGTATGAATCCGTAAAAATTGCTTCAACGCTCAAAGGTGAACGAAAAGTTTCCAAACCTGTTGCAAAGCCGATTTCTACCAAAAAGAAGGTTGCAAGAAAACCCGCAAAAAGATAACACTTCATAAAACTTAATTAAAAAATCCTGCATCATGCAGGATTTTTTAATTAGAAACTGAAAAATTATGAGCAGACCCACAGCTAATGAATATGCACCATTTTATCATGGTTACATATTGAACACAAACGCAGAAACGGTACTGGATGCTTTAGACGAACAGCGTCTTGAAGCAGAACGTTTACCGCAAATTTTGAATGATGTAAATCCCGATTATCGTTATGCAACAGACAAATGGAGTGTCCGACAGGTATTGCAACACATGATCGACTGTGAGCGAGTTTTTGCATTTCGTGCATTGTGGTTTGCCAGAAAACATCCGGCAGCGCTGGAAGGATTTGACGAGAACGACTTTGCTCTCGTTTCCGATTCAAAAAGATCCTTGCAATTAATGCTGGATGAGATCAATGCTGTACATGAATCCACCCGATTTTTATTTCAATCATTTGAGCAAAATGAATTGCTTCGTAAAGGGATTGCCAGCAATTGGCCCGTCACAGTCAATGCACTCGGATTTATCATTGCGGGTCATTTCAAACATCATGTTCAAATACTTCAGGAACGCTATCTGTAAAAGGACAGGTCCAATCTTTTTGAAGGATTGGACCTGATTTTAAAAAATTGCAAATCGATAAGCCGGATTCTGTCGTGGACTATCATTTATCTGTCCTGTAACTTACGCCACAGGATCAATCTGCCTACCCTTTCTGCCATCACAATATGCGATCGTAAGCGAGCAGCTTACTATGTTTACACAAGGCAGAATATACGTGGCATTTCAGCACGTAAGGTTTACCCCACTGCTACATTGCTGTAACAATGCGTAGGCTCTTACCCTACGTTTTCACCTTTTCCATCCGAAGATGGTAGTTATTTTCTGTGGCACTTTCTGTTCCCGAACAAACGGGACCCGGCTCTTCACCGGTACGCTGCTCTGTGCTGTCCGGACTTTCCTCTCTTGTGAACAAGAACGATAGTCTGATTTGCAATCACCTCAAAATTACGAAAACTGAAGCTTGTGCGGCTCTGAAAACGTCACTGTTACTTGAAGTAAATTTCCGTTGCTCCGAAACCATACAAAGGATGATATTGATTCACGTAGGACTTTACTTCCTTTTTGAGCCTTAAGCTACTGTGTATTTCATCACGAAGACGACCTTCTCCTACTCCATGTATGACAATGAAATGAGCCAAATGATGTAAAACAGCTAACTCATAATATTTTTCAAACTCATTAAGTTGTAACGTTAAAATCTCAAAATTTGAAAGCCCCTTCCAGTTGTTTGTTATTTTTTCGATATGCAAATCCACAACTGAACGTGCCGGAGGAATGTGTTGGCGTGCAGTACCGGCATCATACAACTTATATCCTGCTGCCGTAAGCTTCGACAGATCGACTTTTTCCCGTATTTCTTTATCAGGATACGTTTCCATCAAAGAATAGGAGAAGTTGGCTTGTTGATTGAGCAGTAATGCTTCTATTCGTTGAAACAATTGTTTGGTCTTGATTTTAAGTCCGGTTTCATAATAATCAACCTTTTTAAGATTTGCCTCTTTCAGTGAAAATTCAAAATCGAAGCGTGGCGAGTCGTTCATCGCCTCAAATGGAACATCGTGAAGATACAAGTCATTAAAGGGAAGCAATTCTCCCTCCAATTGAAAATCAACCATTGTGGACTTAAGAAACTGATATGAAAAACGGTAGGCTGTATCGGTATTATTTACCAAAAACAATTTAAAGTAATCGACAATATCATCATCAAACACATCTTTATCAAAAACAGGCAGGAACGACAACCAGACTCCTGATTCAACATTGTATGTTTTAAGGGTTATTTTCTCTTTTTTCAGATCTTCAACATATACTTTTTTCTTTTCTGCGGGTACGGGCTTTTTTTGTGTAAAGCGTTTAAAATATGGAAACTCCAGCTGATCTGTGTAAACCGGAAACTGCACACCCCCAACATCTACAGACACCATTTTAGAATTGATGATTTCTACAACTTCTCCTTCCTCATTGGAATGAATCAACAGTACTTTATCGCCTACTTGAAATTTCATGTATTGATTATTACTCTTTTTTAATTGCCATCCAGAATAGCATGAATGATCATTCCAAATGGTATTGAATTTTCCATATGGCTATTTCATTCGTTCAAAAATAAAGATGCCGGCATAAACAACCGGCATCAGTAAAAAATAAATCTGAAACTATCCCCATTTATGTTTGTGGGGCCGTTCGTCGGAATTTTTTCGCATCCATTCATCAATACTGATTGGTCCGCTTCCTTCTATCAAATAAAACACTAAGAGCAACATAATAAGTAGCGAAAACCAAAACTCGGTATGAGGCTCAAACAAACCTCCGGCCAGGTTCACAAACATTAAGGCACCTGCAAGAATCGGAATTTGCACCAAGGCTGCAATACGTGTGAGCAAACCAAAACTCATCAGTGCTCCCCCAATGAGGTGTGCAAACACAACATAATGTGAAATTATCGTTACGGATGCGGTTGTGATAAAGCGGCTTTTTTCCATCATTGCGGTTAATTCATTCATATGATTAATGAACTGAACACCTTTTGCCATCAGAATAAAACCCAAAACGATCCGGATAAAATCAATCCATTTGGGGTGATGTGTATCCCCCCATCGTTCAATTTGTTTCAGGAGGTTCATAGTTGTAATTTTTAGTTAGAAAATCTACTATAAGTTACAACAAAAAAAAGCGGAATGCAAGGATTAGAGCGAAGAATTACGAACCGAAAGTTTGCTTTTTTTATACCCGTACAGAAAATATACCACAAGTCCGATCAGCATCCATCCTATAAACCAGATCCAATTACTCTTGGTCATTCCGGTTAACAGATACATACAGGTAACTAAGCCTAATAAAGGGATCAGCGAATAGTTTTTACGAAATGCATTTATAGCCAAAATGAGAGTGGATATCCAAAAGATTAGTAACGAGATTGCGGGAGTAGCTGCATCCATAAAAGTAATATGACCTTGTGTATATGCTTCGTTCGAAGAATAGTCAAACGTAAGCAGGTCCTTCAGGTAATTCGGATTCAAACTGAAGATCAGAATTGCGGTTATCAGGACAAGGATCGGGAACAGATACCGGCTATTGATGTAGGGAAGATGAAATTTACCGGCAATTCGTTCTTTCCGTGGGATCAGCAAAACGCCTCCGCAAACCAACACGAAGGCAAATAAAGTAGCGATGCTTGTAAAATCAAGAACAAATGTTTTATCTGTGAATAAAATCGGCAGACCTACCACGAATCCCGTAGCGATAGTTGAGAAAGAAGGCGTTTTGTATTTTTTGTGTATGGTTTGAAACACGGGAGGTAATAATCCATCTCTGCTCATACTCATCCAGATGCGGGGTTGTCCCATTTGAAACACCAATAAGACGCTGGTCATTGCAATTACGGCACAAATGGAAACCAGGAATTGCATCCACCCGATGTTCAGATTTTGTTTTTCAAAAATAAACGCTAGCGGATCGCCCACTCCTTCAAACAATGAATAATGAACAGCACCGGAAAGAACCAACGCCAGTAAAATGTAAACGATGGTACAAATGAAAAGGGAAAGAATCATTCCGCGAGGAAGATCTCTTTGTGGGTTTTTGCTTTCCTCAGCCAGAACACTGACCGCATCAAATCCGATGTAAGCGAAAAAGACTCCGGCAACAGCCCGCATGACACCACTAAAACCATTAGGCATGAAACTTTGAGTCCCCGATGAATTAACGGGAAGCCAATTGGTTGTAAGATGATTGGCAAAGATCAGATACCCACCAACCAAAATAACAATCAATACGACAGCCAATTTCAGCACCACCATTACATTGCTGAAATTGCGGCTCTCTTTTACGCCCCGATATACGAGGAAGGTGATAAACACATTGATTAAAAATGCAGGAAGGTCCAATATGATACGAAATCCATTCAATTGCGGAGCATGAGTCCAGGCATATTGCATTTCATTATTCGCATTACCGGAAGTAATCGCCTTTTTGACTTCCGGATAACTGTTGCTTAAATAATCGGGTATATGAAGGTTCATACCCAAACTATCCCCTGTTTTATCGAGAAACGAAGTAAAATAATCACTCCAGCTGAATGAAACATAAATGTTCCCAATCGAATATTCCATGATCAGAGCCCATCCGATGATCCAGGCAAACAATTCTCCAAAGCTGGCGTAGGCATAGGTATAGGCACTACCTGCAACCGGAATGCGACTGGCAAATTCGGAATAACACAAAGCCGTAAACGCACAGGCAATGGCCGTGATAATAAAAAGCAGCACAACGCCCGGTCCGCCACTGAAAACAGCCGAACCCAGACTACTAAAGCTCCCCGCACCTATGACTGCTGCAATACCAAAGAATGTCAAATCCCGCAAACTGAGAATTCTTCGGAGGCCGTGTCCTTCTGTTGTATTATCTGCATCCTTAAGGATGGAATCCAATTGTTTTGTACGGAAAAGACTTCTGCTCATATCCAAATCTTTAAGACTTCAAAATAGGGTAAAAACAGGAAACCGGGTCATTTAAAATTCAACTATCATAAATCAGTTCTGCAGATGAATTCAATCATTTTACAAGTAATTGTTCTGTTTGAATTTTACACCATCTGGTATTAAAGGCAAAACAGGAGCAAGAGAACATGAATGGTTTGATTGCCCGACCCGGATGTAGGGATACATCCGGGTTTTTTTATAAAAAAAAGGGAGTTGCAAGATACAACCCCCTTGTCTTTATCAAGAGTTTAATCAATAACTATAAACACGATAGCCCCAAGGCTCCAGTGAAAATGTATGGTTGTCTGATAGTTGTTCCGCTTTACCGCTGAACACATTCAATGGATTTCCTTGAATATTTGCTTTCACGGGTACGGTTTGAGGTTTAGAACTGAGGTTTAATACAACCAAAATCTTTTTACCGTTCTTTTCTCGCAAATAAGCAAAAATGACATCATCATTACCGGATTCAATTTTTTGATAGGCGGCATCAACTGCCAAAGCCGGATTGCTTTTTCTCAGAGATAAAAGTGTTTTATAAAAAGCAGCTCGTTGATACGTCTTAAACGTGATGGTGTCTTTGTAGAAAAAAGAAATTGAATCCAGGAAAGGTTCTTCCTGACCACTGTAAATCAGTGGAAGGGAATTTTTCCAGGTTTGCGTTAACACAGCAAAGGGCGCATGAACCGCACCCGGCATAGTTGCGTAATCGGCCTTATTCCAACTGTTTTCATCATGATTGCTGGTAAAATACAATTTGATTGCTCCGGGAGGGAAAGATTCATCCAATTTACGTAGGACTGTATCCAACACTTTAGCAGACGCTTCGCCCGCAGCGATTTTTTTCATTTTGGCAAAAGCATCCCAACCATAAGTGGCATGAAAACCGGCATCATGTATCCAAGCTACATCAGCTTCACCAAGCATGAAGATGTTGGGTTTGATTTTCTTTAATTCCGCAATGCAATGTTGCCAAAATAAACGTGGCAACTCAGAAGCAACATCACAACGAAAACCGTCAATTCCGGTTTCTGTAACCCAAAATTTCATGGCATTGATCATGCTGTCGTGTAAAATTGGATTCCAATAATTCAAGTCGCGTGTATCACTCCAGTCAAAAGCAAACGCAGGTTTACCGTCTTTGCCACGAACAAAAAAGTCGGGATTAGTTTGCAACCAACGATTATCGGCTCCGGTATGATTAGCAACCCAGTCGGTAATGACTTTAAATCCCATTTCATGTGCTTTTTTAACCAGTGCTTTCCAGTCTTCCAGTGTACCGAATTCGGGATTAACAGCCGTATAATCAGATACAGCATAATAGCTACCCAAAGTACCTTTACGATCTACAACACTGATTGGAGTGATGGGCATGAACCAAAGAATGTCCACTCCCATTTCTTTCAAACGGGGCAAGGATGCCTCAAATGCTTTGAACGTTCCTTCCGGCGTATACTGGCGGATGTTAACTTCATAAATATTTGACTGTTTAACAAACTCCGGAAAATTGGAAGCAGATTGTGTACTTGTTTTGGATTCATTCTGATTCGTACAAGCATGAATAAAAAATGATGTCGAAATCAAAAGAAGTGTCCATTGTTTTAAGGTCATAATCGATTTTTGAGTGAAATTATTTACTTTTTAGTAAATCGTGCTATTTGCCACTTATAAAATTAGACGCTACAGGAACAGTACTAGAGCATTTCCTGCAGTTTTGCAATGACCGTATCAATTTCCTGAAGCGTATTGTACTTGCTGAATGAAAATCGAATGGGAATACGATCCGGATAACGATTAACGGCCCGTATAACATGCGATTCCTGTGCAGCACCACTGGTACAGGCACTCCCACCCGATACGGCAATGTGATGAATGTCTAAATTCATCATCAACAACTCTGTTTTAGGCGTGAAAGGGAATGCCGCATTGAGAATTGTGTAAAGAGAAGATCCTTCAGGATCGCCATTGAAAGCGATATCCGGAATCATCAATCGTAGTTGTGACAACAAATAATTTCTGAGATTTAGGATATAGGTATGATCAACTTCCATAGTTGAAGTTGCAAATTCCAGGGCTTTGGCAAAACCTACAATTCCGCTAACGTTTTCGGTTCCGGCACGCATATTCCGCTCCTGTCCACCACCATGGATCCATGGTTGAATCCGAATATTTTCATTGATGTACAAGATGCCGGTGCCTTTAGGTCCATGAAATTTATGGGCAGAAGCCGATATGAAATCGACAGGAATGTTTCGGAGGTTAATCGGAAAGTGCCCTACCGTTTGTACAGTATCAGAATGGAAAATGGCATTATAGGAACGACAAAGTGTTCCTACACGCACGAGATCCGTCATATTACCGATTTCATTATTGGCATGCATTAATGAAACCAGTGTTTTTCCCGGTGCTTCCTTTAGTAGTGTTTCTAAATGGTCGTAACTGATATAACCATCGGCATCAACATGTACGTATGAAATTGTGATTCCCGCTGTTTTTTCCAAAAAAGAAACCGTATGCAATGTTGCATGATGCTCGACCGGAGAAGTAATGATGTGTGAACAACCCAAATCCCTTACAGCACAGTGAATAGCGGTATTGGAACTTTCGGTACCACCGCTCGTAAAAAAGATTTCGGCAGGATGAACACTTAATATTCGTGCTACAGATTTACGGGCATTTTCAATAGCCAATCTGGTTTCTCGACCATAAGCATGTATAGAAGAAGGATTCCCGAAATAATCCGTCAGATAAGGCAACATGTGTTCCAGCACCTCGGGAGCAAGTTGGGTTGTTGCAGCATTGTCAAAATAGATCCGCTTCATCATATATCTAACAAAAATACCTGCTTCCGGTTACAAGTGCTACATCAGATTTTTGATATCATTAACCAATTGCAAAGCCAATTGTTCTGCATGTTCAGCCGTTTCACTTTCAGAATAAACTCTGATAATTGGTTCAGTATTGCTGGCCCTTAAGTGAACCCAACTTTTTTCAAATTCTATTTTTAGACCATCCTCCGTATTAAGAGGAACGTTTTTGTACAATTGCTCCACTTGCTTTAAAATACCCTTTACATCTGTTCCGCCAGGAAGGTCAATCTTATTTTTGCTCATGAAATAATCGGGATATGTTTTTCGCAGTTCAGAACAACGAATACCTGAATGGGCAAGATGTGTTAGAAACAATGCAATTCCTACAAGAGCATCACGTCCGTAATGCAAGGCCGGATCGATGATTCCACCGTTTCCTTCTCCACCGATGACCGCATTGACCGCTTTCATTTTGGCTACTACATTCACTTCACCAACTGCACTTGCATAATAAGTGCCCCCCCATTTTTCGGTCACGTCTTTTAATGCACGAGTGGAAGAAAGATTGGAAACCGTATTTCCTTTTTTGCGCGATAAAATATAATCGGCAACAGCCACCAGTGTATATTCTTCTCCAAATAAAGAACCGTCGTCACTTACAAAACACAACCGATCTACATCGGGATCTACAGCAATTCCCAAATGTGCTTGTTGACGAACGACTTCGTTGCAGAGCTCCTTGAGATTTTCGGGCAATGGCTCCGGATTGTGTGCAAAATTTCCGTGCATATCGGCATTCAGAACCGTAAAATCAGTCACGCCCAATGCGTTTAACAACCGTGGAACAGCAATAGCACCGGAACTGTTGATGGCATCAATTACAATTTTAAAGTTTTTGGATGCGATCAGATTTTGATCCACTAAAGGATGGGCCAAAACGGCATCGATATGTTTTTGAAGCAGGGCGTCCTCCTGAGTACAGGCTCCCAAATGATCGATCTCAGAAAAAGTAAATTCTCCCAGTTCGGCAATTTCCAACATTTTTTGGCCTTGTTCGGCACTGATAAATTCACCCTTCTCGTTCAAGAGTTTTAATGCATTCCATTGTTTGGGATTGTGAGAGGCCGTAAGGATGATGCCGCCATCGGCGCCTTCAAATGTAACAGCCATTTCAACGGTTGGCGTTGTACTAAGTCCCAGATCAATTACATCAATACCCAAGGCCAGTAAGGTTTGAACCACCAAACTACGAACCATTTCTCCACTCATTCTCCCATCCCTTCCCACAACAACTTTTTTTCCGGAACCTAACATGGTACCGTAAGCAGCAGTAAACTTGACGATATCTATGGGAGTAAGATTGTCTCCGGGCTGTCCACCGATCGTACCACGGATACCTGAAATGGATTTCATTAAAGCCATAAAGCAATTTTTTTGCGAAAGTAACAGTAAATTATGAAGTACGTTCTACGTTTCAGGCAAATGAAACAGAAAGGATGACGGAAAACAACCGGATTAAGCGGCATTCAGCATTACCTTGTAAAGCAATTCTTTCATCAAAGACGCATCTTCTGTTCCTGCATCATGTACACCCAAACTGCGCAGATTGTAATGATGTAAGAGAACCAACGTAGATTGGATTCCCTCGAAACCATAAATGGAAGCGGTACTTTTATAATCACGCAGAAACCAACTGTTGATTCCCGTTTGTTCGGAGATGGTTTTATCATCCCCTTTCACGCCAAACAACATGAATACCTTTGAAAAATAGCTGTACAAAGCAGGCAAAACCATCTGTATTGGAGCGGCTTTGGGATTGCTTTCAAAATATTGCACAATTTGAAGTGCTTTTGAAAAATTTCGCAAGCCGACAGCTCTTTGTAATTCAAAAACATTATACTCTTTACTAATACCCACATATTCTTCCACGTCGTCTTCCGTAATGGAAGTTCTTGTTCCTAAATTTAAAATCAATTTATCCACCTCATTAGCAATACGACTTAAGTCATTCCCAATGTGATCGACCAGCAATTGAATGGCCTTTTGTGTAGGCATGAAACCTTTTTTTTCAATAAGCTGTTGTGTCCATCCGGGTAATTCATTCTCCTTCAATTTCTTTGTAGAAATCAAAGTTGCTTTATCTTTTAAAATTTTGGCAAGCTTACTCCTGCCATCCACTTTCTTATCTTTATGTGCTACAATTAACACTGTAGAAGGAAGCGGATTTAAAATATACTGTTCCAGTTTGTCAAGGTCCTTCATTTGTTGCGCTTCCTTCAAAAGCACAACCTGACGATCCGAGAACATGGGATAACGTTTACAGGCATTCACAACATCAGCCCAGTTGGCGTCTTTACCATAAAAGACTGATAGATTGAAGCCGGCCTCTGCTTCAGAAAGAATGGATGTTTCGGCGGCTTCCGTCAACAGATCAATATAAAACTCTTCCTCCCCCTCCAACCAATAGACAGGATGGAACTGCTTTTTCTTCCACTCAAGTAGAATTTTATCGACATTCATGGAGCTGCATTTACTGTTTATGATCCGTTTGAAATGAAGATCTGCTCATCGGGCAACAAAGGTAATTGCTCAAGACGTAATAAAACACGTGCAACAGCAATTACATCGTTACGGCAATAGTTTGCAATTTTACGCAGATTGTTTTCCTCATAATATACCTGTTTTACCTTACTACCATCCATCAAATCCTTAGGACTTTGCACCCCCAAAACAGAAGCCAATAGATGCAGGGAAGTATAGTTTTTATGATCCCCAAATTTCCAAAGCTGCATTGTATCAACCAAATTGGTTTCCCAGGGCTTTTTGCCATTTAGCCGGAGGTATTCGGGCAGCCCGATGCCATGGATCATCAATCGGCGGCAAATGAAGGGAATGTCAAATTCCTTGATATTATGACCTGCAAACCGAAAATCATTGACCTTTTCAAACATACGATCGGCGGCACGAATGAATTGTTTTAAGATTTTTTCTTCACTGGAATCAGCAAATGATCGTACGCGCAAGCAAAGACGTTTGCTTCTGTCGTAATAGAAGACACCAAAACTAATGCAGATAATTTTTCCAAATTCAGCCATAATTCCGGCCCTTTTTTCATAGATAATTGCCGGCTCATTCATTTCTGGCATGGTTTTGGAAATTTTATCAGTCCATAGGTCTTTCCATTGATCGGAGAGTGCGTTAAAATGCTCGACTTGAGGTATTGTTTCGATATCCAGAACGAAAAGATGCTCCGGATTGAGAGAATTGTGGTTAGCCATACTTAAATTTAGGCAAATTTTTAAACAACAAATATGTCGTATTCAAATTATCCATCTGCAACATCACAGGAAAACCCTTCGAATCCCGAGAAAAAAGACAACCGCACCATCATCTACGGCTTACTGATCGCAGCTTTACTTGGAACATGGGGGTATATCATTTGGGACAAATCACAAACCAAAGAAATCACAACCCAATTACAAACACAATTAACCGCCAGTGACAGTGCCAAAACCGCTGTACAAAATGAATACAACGCGGCATTACAAAGACTGGATGAATTGACGTCCATGAATACCAGTCTGGACAGCTTAGTTCAAACCAAGAACACAGAGGTTGAAACCATGAAAGCACGGATCCAGGCCTTGCTGAGTAAAGAACGTAAAACAGCAGCGGATCTGGCGGAAGCCAAACGTCTGATTACAGAGCTTAATTCAAAGATCAGCAGCTATGTACAGGAAGTTGAAACCTTGCGGGGCGAAAACCTTCAACTGAAGAATGAAAAACAAGAACTCATTACACAAAAAGACAATCTTCGTCAGGAATACGAACAAACCAAACAAAAGAAACAAGAGGTTGAAGACAAGCTGGATGTTGCCTCCACGCTTGTGGCTTCGAATATTAATATCGTAACCATTGATGAGCGCCGCGGCGGAAAAGAAAAAGCAAAAGATGTAGCAAAGCGTGTCGACAAATTAAGATTGACGTTTAACGTTTACAACCGCATTGGTGCAGACGAAACAAAAGATGTTTATGTTATCATTACAGATCCTGAGGGAACCGTTATCAGTAACGAAGCCTTAGGAAGCGGACGATTTAATACACGTGAAGACGGAGAGCGTATCTATACACAAAAAACAAATGTGTATTTCAGTGCCGCCAAATCTGTACCCCTTTCCATTGACTGGAGACCCGGAGCTAAATTTGTAAAAGGAACGTAAATTTTTTAAAACAAAACCAAGGTTTTAAAATTGGGGCATGTACCCATACCATAACTTTATTTTTATTTATCCTAAAATAAAAAAAAACGACCGGTGATTCCGGTCGTTTTTTTATTTAAAATAATGCACGAACAGAGGCTCTTCCTGTGTGAATGACACGCCCTTCTCCCGGTTTACGTCCATCGTATTGAAAATTCAATTCCATATTATTCGAAAGTCGTTTTGTAAAATCGATATTCCAGATCATGTTTTTACCCGGCAACAAGGCATCCAGCATGATGAAGGCAACCGTACTATTGGTACTGCTGCCTTCAAATTGTATGTTACTGAATTGAAAACGTGCGTTCACCGTACTGCTGGAAAGCACATTGTATTTTACCTCAGAAATTATTGAATGAATCAACGCTTTTTCCTGCAATCCGGTCTTATTTGTTTTTTGCTCATATTTATAACTCAACTGGATACGATACTTCGTTCCATCCTGAAAACTGATGCCGGGTTCGGTATTCCATTGTTGTAAAAGAAAATTACGATTGGCAAAACCGGGGGTCAACAATTCGTTCTTAATGGCTTTACCTGCAAGTGCAGCAGAAAACTTACGGTTGAAATTTAAACGCATCCGGCCGGTGATTTCACGTAGTGTTCTTGTTTCCAAACCATAGGTGAGAATCGAACGATTGGTGTTGCGAAGGTGCGTGAATTCCCCACCCCACTTACTGCTGGTACGATTAAAAAACAACGTATTTGTGATAATGGAACTGATCGTAATCAAACTGGTATCATTGGCCGGTTTTCCGAATGGATTCAAATTGAACGATTTCGTTGAAATTTCTTTCTTGAAAATTTGCATACTGGATTGTGCAGAGAACCGTGCCGCAAACTTTCCGAATTTTCCCGATTTTGAATCAAGAACGCTAGCAGGATTGAAATTGAAACTATAATTCAACTGATTGTAATTGGCGCGGATAAAATCCAACGTGGGCGTAAAAACACGAATGTAACGAGCCTGATCCCGGAATTGTGCAATTTCAAATTCATTCAACTGCGGCACTCCATCGTTATTGTAATCATTCCATGTATACTCACCCTGTCCTGCAGGCACTTCCAAAAAGGAGAAATCCCTTTTTTGTTCTTGCCCCGAGCCAAGTTCGTAAAGCACATTTCCGGTTACAAATCCCTTCCATTCGTTGATCAGGTACTCGCCTCTTCCCAATAATGTACGATCCGATTTTTGTCCGGATAGCATTGCATTGTAAACTTTTAGAGTTCGAAGTGTTGCATTGATCTTGAACTGATGATGTTCATTTTTCATCCATTCCCCGTAAACGGAATAATTCAAACTTCGGTCGGTTTCAATAAATTGTTTCCCGGAGGGCAATAAATCCCGACGAGTAAAAAAGTTAAACCCAAACCGATTCGGCTGTTCTTTTGTTCTGAAATAGACGGTCCATGTATCCCAACTAAAACTCATCCTGCTTAGTGAATCGGGTTGTTTGTTTCTGATTTCATTGTGCTCTCTGTAATAACGACCGCCTACTTCAACGTCTTTCAATTTGAAAAGTGTTTTTTTGAAAGTGATATCGGGTCTTAAAAAAAAGCCGTTTACAATGCCACTGTCTGTTGTTGAATAACTCACTTTACTATCCCAGTTCCATCCTTTTTGTAGCAAATTGTATTGTACGGCATGACGTGTTCCATAAAAAGTAGTTCCGCGCCGGTATGTTTGAAAAACATATCGAAAATGATTGTTACTGCTTCTAAACAGATCGATTTCAGCATTCGTTATTCTTTCATCATCTTGTTTCAGAAAAATTGGCAGTCCCCATTCCCTTGTAAACTCTACCGGTCGCAAGCGTTCTAACGGACGAAAGCGATTTTGAACTTGCTCATAGCCTGCACTCAGTTTATAATTCAAGGGATTTTTACGCTGACCATTGAAGCGATTTTCATATTCCATTCTAATTCTGCCCGCACCACCCCAATCATCAGATTTATCTTTTTTAGAAAAGGTATTCACGTCAAACTTACTCCATGCGACTTCGGTTTGAAGCAATAGCTTTTTATGAATGCGATAATCCATTCCCACCGTCATCATTTGTTGTGTACGGGGAGCAATCAATTTTGTAACCGGAGCGTACCTTCCCATCTTCTTTCCATTGACAGGCGCAATCCATTTAAAAGCCCTGCCGTTTGCTCCGGATACCTCGGGAATATAATCGCCATTGCCTTCACCCAAATCCATGAATCCGGCGCTGTAAACAGTTCCGGTGTTTTGATTGGTAAAAACGAGTACCGAATCGTATAAATCACCGTTTACAAGCGAATCTGTCATACGGTAATAAATTCGATTGATCGTAAAAGTATCCTTAACGATAGATGGGTACAACGCATTCTCTAATACATCGCCTGCGTCGGACAAAAACTGTTTCTGTTCTTTATTCAAAACCTGATTGATAGATGAATTTTTAGAATCCGAATTGGAAAAGGCATTAACCCGGAATGTTAGTTGCGGATGCACTTGAAATTCATTGCTCACAAAAAATTGCGTATTTAAAAAATTACGATCAGAATATTCGAATTCAATCTGAATCCGTTTATCCTTTGTTACCATACGCTTGGGCGTAAATGTAACTTCTGCCGTATTATAGTTAATCACATAATCCTGGTCTTCGCCTCTTTGCAGCAGTTCTCCGTCCATAAAAACACGTTCGGTACCGGCTAAGACAATAAAAAACAATTCACCGTTTGGACCTTGTAAACGATAAGGGCCCTGATTCCCTTCCAGTCCCTGGAAAATAAAGCGATTAAATTTCCCTTTTGCAATAGCCCCGCTCATTAAGGTCGTATTCTTTCCGGAGGCAAAAACGGGCCTTTCTACTTGAAACGACACGCCCTGCAATCGCTTAAAAAAATTTAAAAAATAAGCATCATTGCGTCTGATGTCAATGTCTCCCAAATTCAATTGCCAGCTTTTTTTCTTTAACTGAATCCATACCTGATCAAACTCATTCAACTGCTGTGTATTCCCCTCAGCCTGAATGGGCAAATTATTGTCGGTAAGTGCGGCCGTCAGTTGCATACTGTCGCCAATGATCCCATTGATCTGTAAATTCAAAACACCATTTACAACCGCATCCTGATTGTTGCCAAAACTAATACCCCGACCAAAACTTCCATTGTAATTGATGGTTCCAAAATCAAACATGCCCTTTCCAAAGGCGCTTCCATCATCAAACTGTATGGGTTTTGTAATGAAATTGTTCATCACCTCTTCATACCTCATTCGAAATGCAGAGGCATTAAGTTTGAATGGGAACACCCTGTACAAAACAGATACCGAGTCCATTAAGGGTTTTGTGAGCCAGATCAGTTCTGACTTCACGGGATCGAGCTGGTAATAGGATACCGGAATTCCCGTTATCACAAATGTTCCAGGAACAATACTCAAGGAATCGATTTGAAAGACGCTCTTTTCAGTGGAAATTTTCCTGTTACGAAGGTTGGAAACAGAAATATCTTGCTGCCCTTGTGCTGTGCAGATGAACAGAAAACACAATATGGTACTGATGACTGAACGGATAAACTGATTATTTAACAATAACTGTGTAAAAATAGATTTATTGTTCGGTTGCTTCAGAACTTCAAATTACGAATTCATGGCATTTTAATAGACCACAAGCTTTATATAATCGGTTTCACCTTTTGAACCAATGGATTTGATCCAATAAAGCCCCGGCGAAGACCATTGAAATGGAAGTGTATATCCTGTATTCCGATTGACCGTAGTTTGGAATAATAAGGACCCCGATGAACTGAAAATCTGCAGTTGCCTTGTTGAATAATCCGGTATTTTCAATGTGATTCTTTGGTCTTTGGCTACCGGATTGGGATAGGCAAAGAACGATCCTGATTCACCAACACGTTCGTTGATTGAAGTCCCGTTGCATTCAACGGGTTCAATGGTGCAAACAGTTTGTTTTTGCACACCTGTGAGTGAATTGTAATTCTCAGAAAACTGGTTTTTTGCATAACAATCCTTTTTCAGATTCAGGTTTAAGAAAGGAATCAACAAGGTCATTGTTTTGGAAAACACACTCGCAACGGTCAAAGATGAGGAATTGCAACTCGAAAATACTTGTCCCAACACACAGGTGCCGTTATTATTTGCAAAATGACAATGCAATGCTCCAGTAATGTTGACATAGGTTTTACAGTTGTAAGGAATATTGGAATACATGGTTTGTTGTGTAGCAGGCGGAACGATACAATCCAACGTACCTGAAAAAACCAAGGCAGGCATTTGCACCTGTAAAGCGGCTTGTTGTGCACTGGGGTTTGTTTCGGCAGCCGCAAAATTAAACAAGGCATTGATTTTAGAAGAAGATGCCGCAGCAAGAAAACTACTCCCTCCTCCCATACTGTGTCCGCCAGCAGCCGATCTTTTCAAAACACGGTTGTATAAAAATGAAGCTGAAGAATCATTCAAAGACATTACACGATCGCATAAAAATGAAATGTCTGCCGCAAAAGTTGCATGATTGGGACTTGTACTCAATTCGGTAGAAGGCATCACAACGATGTAGCCATTTCGTGCCAAAGAATCACCCAGCCATGTGTAAGCCTCAGGATTGATGAGAAAACCATGTGCAAAACATACGACAGGAAACGATTCAACACCCGAAGCAAGCGGTACATTGGATCCGCTAACCGAAGATGGATAATACATCTCCGTTGGTATCGACCGATTGCCACGTGACGGATCATTAAAGGTGACGGTACGTTTCCCGGTTTGGTAACCTTGAGCCAATCCATTCAAGCAAAGAAAGATCGCGCTTACAAACAGAAATTTTTTCATGATTGTTAAAAATTGAATCTGAAACAAAAAACCTCCCGAAGGAGGCTTGTATTTGATGAATTAAGTTGATTACTTCTCAGAATTTATACTTGCTAAGAGGTATTCCGAATTCATTCGGGCAATATTACTGATAGATATTTCTTTGGGGCATACTGCTTCACAGGCACCGGTATTGGTACAAGCACCAAAACCTTCTTTATCCATTTGTGCTACCATATTCAATACCCTTGTTTGTCTTTCGGGCTCACCTTGCGGCAAAAGTGCCAGATGGGAAACCTTTGCACTGGTAAACAACATGGCACTACTGTTTTTACAAGCGGCCACACAGGCTCCGCAACCAATACACATGGCTGCTGCGAACGAAGCATCTGCTTTATCCTTTTCAATTGGAAGCGCGTTTCCGTCAACCGCATTACCGGTATTAACTGAAACATAACCACCGGCCTGTACGATACGGTCAAAGGCAGAACGGTCTACCATTAAATCTTTTATTACAGGAAAAGCTTTCGCTCTCCAGGGTTCAACAACCACGGTGTCACCATCGTTGAATGCACGCATGTGGAGCTGACAAGTTGTATTGGCAGTCCAGGGGCCATGAGGACGACCATCAATATACATACTGCACATTCCACAGATACCCTCTCTGCAATCATGATCGAATGCGATTGGATCTTTCCCTTCCTTAATCAGATCTTCATTTAACACATCAAACATTTCCAGAAAGGACATTTCTGTCGAAATATTCTTTGCGTCATAGGTTTCAAAAGTGCCGTTGTCGTTACTGTTCTTTTGACGCCAGACTTTAAGTTTCAGGTTTATATTTTTATGTTCCATATCACTAAGATGTTAATGCGTTAAATCAAATGCAAATCCAATGACAAATTCACCGCTCATTATTTATAACTGCGCTGACTTGGTTTTACGACTTCATAATTCAGGTCCTCTTTGTGCAAAGTCCATTCATGCTCATTTTTCAATTCCCAGGCAGCCACATACATGAACTGGTCATCATTTCTTAATGCTTCACCTTCTTCGGTTTGGAATTCCTCACGGAAATGTCCTCCGCAACTTTCTTCACGGTTCAAGGCATCGATGCACATCAATTCACCCAACTCGATAAAGTCGGCAACACGGTTTGCTTTATCCAGTTCCGGATTCATTTCATTGATGGAACCCGGAATTTTTACATCACTCCAGAATTCCTGTTTCAATTGCTGAATTTCTTTGATGGCTTGTTTCAATCCTTCTGCATTCCGGGCCATACCACATTTGTCCCACATGATTTTTCCGAGCCGCTTATGGAAACTTTCAACCGTTTTGGTTCCCTTAATGTTCATTAACATGTGAATACGATCACGCACTTTACTTTCTGCTTCCGCAAATGCAGGATGATCGGTAGAGATGGCAGAAGTTCTGATTTCATCAGACAAATAATTTCCGATAGTATATGGGATGACAAAATAACCATCCGCAAGACCCTGCATCAATGCAGAGGCTCCTAAACGATTGGCTCCATGATCACTAAAGTTTGCTTCTCCCAAACAATATAAACCGGGTATAGAGGTCATCAATTCATAATCAACCCATAAACCACCCATTGTGTAATGGACAGCGGGATAGATACGCATGGGAATTTCATACGGATTTTCACCCGTGATTTTTTCATACATATCAAAGAGGTTTCCGTACTTTTCTTTTACGACCTCTTTTCCCAGTGCCGTAATGGTAGCTGCGTCGGCATTTATAAGACCTTTTTTACCGGCTTCAATTTTTCCATAACGCTGAATGGCAGCAGCATAATCCAGATAAACAGCTTGCTTACTGGATCCTACTCCATATCCTGCATCACAACGCTCTTTCGCTGCTCTGGAAGCCACATCACGGGGAACCAGATTTCCGAAAGCCGGATACCTTCTTTCGAGGTAATAATCTCTTTCTTCTTCCGGTATCTCATTGGGCTTACGGTTATCGCCTTGTTTCTTGGGAACCCAGATACGACCATCATTACGTAAACTCTCGCTCATTAGAGTGAGCTTACTTTGATGATCACCACTTACAGGAATACAAGTTGGATGAATTTGTGTAAAACAGGGATTGGCAAAATAAGCACCCTTTTTATGCGCTTTCCATGCAGCGGTTACATTACTTCCCATTGCATTGGTGCTGAGATAAAAAACATTTCCATAACCACCTGTACACAATAGAACTGAATGACCGAAATGACGTTCCAATTCACCGGTAACCAAATTGCGACAAATAATTCCACGAGCCTTTCCTTCAATGATTACCACATCGAGCATTTCATGGCGATTGTACATCTCCACATTACCAAGAGAAATCTGGCGTTCGAGCGACTGATAAGCGCCAATCAGTAATTGCTGACCGGTTTGTCCGGCTGCATAGAACGTACGCTGTACCTGCGTGCCTCCAAAGGAACGATTGCTCAACAATCCGCCGTATTCACGTGCAAAAGGAACACCCTGCGCAACGCAATGGTCTATAATATTGCCACTAACTTCGGCTAAACGATGAACATTCCCTTCTCTGGCACGGTAATCACCACCCTTAATTGTATCATAAAACAAACGATAAACACTATCGCCGTCGTTTTGATAATTTTTCGCAGCATTAATACCACCCTGAGCCGCAATGGAGTGTGCGCGGCGCGGACTATCCTGAAAACAAAATGCTTTCACTTTATAGCCCAATTCTCCCAGTGAGGCGGCAGCAGAAGCTCCTGCCAATCCTGTTCCTACCACAATCACTTCAATTTTACGTTTATTGGCAGGATTCACCAGTTTACAGGTGGATTTGTAATTTTTCCATTTCGAATCTAATGGACCGGAGGGGATTTTTGAATTCAGCATATCGACAGTTTAAATCGAATTAATGATGTTAAGAAGTACAAAAAAACAGGATTGCTTGTTAACCTACCCATTGCAAATACATGGCAACCGGAATCAAAGCGAACAACAATGAAACAATCACCGAGAATCCATTACCGATGCAATTGAGTAAAGACAAGTGTTTTTTATTGCTTATACCCAATGTGCGAAATGCACTTTGAAATCCGTGCATTAAATGCCAGAACAAAGAAAAACAGCCCAAGACATAAAGAACCACGATCCACAATTCGCTGAATGTGATCTTCATCAATTGGAACATATCGTGCATCAATACGTTGTTGTACAAAACAGGGTCCAATCCAACATGTGTAAAACGAGCCGGAACCCAGAAATGAGCAAGATGCAAGATCAGGAATAACAAGATTAAAGTACCCAGCAACCCCATGCTGCGACTGTACCACTTGCTTCCATTGTTACCCATTGGTTTGTTGTATGCAACGCCTCTGCTTTTCTGGTTCTGCAATGTCAGCAAATAACCTTGCACAATGTGCAGGATAATACCGGCAAACAAGCCAATCTCCATGATACGGATCAAAACAGTTGATCCCATAAAATGAGCCGCTTTGTTGAACATTTCACCGTTGTCGTCACGATTAAAAACAGGAAGATCAGCAAATACACAAGCATTGATTCCTACATGCACAATCAAAAAAGTAATCAGGAAAATGCCTGTAAGCCCCATAACAAGTTTCTTCCCAATTGAAGATGTGAACATTTGTTTCCAAGTCATATACAAGTTAATTTAGAGATAGCCGGTGCAAATTTAAGGCACGAAGGCTCACATTTGTTATTTTAAACTATAATATTTCAAAGCCTTACGAACAAAAAGAACAAAAGATGAAGGAAAAGGTTTTGAAAGTGGAAGAAACAATCTCTATCTCCTAGAATTCTAAACGTTTTGAAAGTTCCAGGTCAATTTTCTTAAACAAATGGAAGGGCTTATAAACTCTCCAGTCTTTAATTTCCATGAGTTCGAGAAAACGGTTGAGTTTCATTTTCACGTACTCCTGTTGTGTTTGAGCAGGCATATTGAGGACCACGGCCCATCCATTTTCATCGGTCATTTCTTCATACCATTCTTCGTAATACTCCCGGTCACTACCATGAAAATTGAGCACATTTTCCGCGATGAGGATAAACTTTCGTATACCCCGGTTCTGAAAAAGGTCAATGATTTCACGTTTCAGAATCATGATATCGTTTTCAATGGCATCATTCCATTCTCCTATCATTTCCAGAATTGCGTAACCTTCCGAGTAATCGGCCATCAGCACTTTGATGTAGAGCGTTTTACTTCCAAAATCGTCCCACTGAGGATGGATATAATAATTGTAAATCGTTTGAGAAAATTCAAACTCAGAATATTCACGACCATAAAACGGTGATTGGACATCTTCTTCGCTGATGTAAATATGTCGCCAATTATAAAACGGTTCGATGTCGTGCATACAGGCAAATATCCGAACAAAAATGATTTTGCCGAAACAGCAATCAAACAATAAGATTCTTTTGTTTTCAGGACTCAGTTACTTCATCTCATTTCAAGCAGAAATGAACGTAGCGCTTCGTAGGAAGTATCCATCTTTGTCGCCATTTTGGGCAACTTCATAATGTGCGACAAGGCATCAGGTAAGGGTACAGGATCCCCCGTTACGGGTTCAACAACATCATAAAATTTTACCGGATGTGCCGTTTCCAATACGATGCCTTTTTCATGTGGATGTTCGTTCAAATAACGTTCCAGCGCCAGATAGCCTACTGCTCCATGTGGATCCAGCAAATAATGTTGCTGTTCATAAACACGTTTCAACGTCGCTTTAGTTTCAAAATCGGAGATGCTTACCGAAGTAAACTTTTTTTGGAGTTCCGGAAAATTCTGATGAAACAGTTCCAATATCCGTACAAAATTGCTGGGGTTCCCAACATCCATTGCATTGGATATCGTGGGAACGGCCTTCATAGGTTCGTAGTGTTGCGTTTGCATATAACGGGGCACTACGTCGTTGGCATTGCAGGCAGCAATGAAATGCGAAACCGGCAATCCGCTTTTGCAGGCAAGCATGCCGGCACAAATGTTGCCAAAATTCCCGCTGGGAACCGATATCACGGGCGGATGTTCCTGATCTTGCCATTGCTTGAGAGCGAAAAAATAATAAAACTGTTGCGGCAGCCAACGTGCTACATTGATCGAGTTGGCAGATGTGAGAAACAAACGATTTGTCAGAGACTGATCGGAAAAAGCTTGTTTGACCAATTGCTGACAATCATCAAAGGTTCCATTTATTTCCAGCGCCTGAATGTTTTTCCCCAATGTAGTTAACTGCTGTTCCTGAACACTACTAACCTTACCCGATGGATACAAAATAACGACCTCCACTCCTTCTACATCGTAAAAGCCATTTGCTACAGCACCACCCGTATCGCCACTGGTGGCAACCAAAACCACCACTTTTTCTTTTCGTTGCTGTTGTCCCACAAAATAACCCAGACAACGGCTCATGAATCGGGCTCCTATATCCTTAAATGCAAGAGTAGGTCCGTGAAATAATTCGAGAGAAGCAATTTGATCGGTTACGGTAACTAAAGGAATCGGGAAATTCACCGTTTCCTGCACAATGGAATAAAGTACTTCATCGGGAATCTCGTTACCTACATATGGGCGTATGACCTGAAACGCAATTTCTTCGTTGGATGTAGTTTGTAACGCTTCGATCAAACCTTTATTGACTTGAGGAATCCGTTCCGGAAAATACAATCCTTTATCCGGAGCCTGTCCGAGAATCGTTGCTTCCTGAAAAGATACAGCAGGTGCTTGTTGATTTAAACTGAAATACTTCATAACTCAAAAAATAGGTAGTAGTTAAATTAAACGGGCATTGATTCTGATTCTCAAATTAATCTTCTAAGAAATCAATTCGACGCCGCTTTTTTGTATCGTAGTAATGTAGGTTTTGAATTCTATTCCTAATTGCGAAAAAGTTTCCTTCATGATTGTTTCAACCAAAGAAGCCGTTTGCGCTTCTTTACTCAACATGAAAATAGAAGGACCACTACCCGAAATACCACCTCCAAGTGCTCCGGCTTCTTTGCTTTTCGATTTAATTGCATCAAATCCGGGAATGAGAATACTTCTTACGGGTTCAATAATTACATCTTCCAGACTGCGTCCAATGAGATCGGTATCTCCCTTTTCGAATCCTGCAACCAAACCCGCAATGTTCCCCCACTGCTTGATTGCATTTTTAAGCAAGACTTCTTTTCGCAAGATCTGTCGGGCATCACTGGTCTTCACTTCAATTTGAGGATGTACAACCGTTACAAATAAGTCAGGTGTATTGAGTTTTACAATATCCAGAGGATGAATGGATCGTATAAGTGTAACACCGCCTAAAATACAAGGTGTGATGTTATCTGCATGCTTCACTCCGCTTGCCAGTTTTTCGCCATTCATGGCAAACTGAACCAATTCATCATTGGAAAAAACAGAGTCCAGCAAAAAATTAGCTGCCACTGCCGCACCCGCAGCGCTTGCGGCGCTGGAACCCAATCCGCTTCCGGGTTTGATATGCTTTTCGATTTCCACTTCAAAACCTATTCCCTTGTTCATTTTTTCCATGATGGAGAGCAGAACAACGCCGGCTACATTTTTTTCCGGTTCTGTTGGTAAATTGTAATCATCCTTATTCGTGATAAGAACGCGCGGTTCATCAATCAGCTTTAACGTCATGATATCAAACGGCTCTTTCAATGCCATTCCTAAAATATCGAATCCACAAACCAGATTGGCAACTGTTGCAGGACACTTAACGGTAACTTTTTTCATTTGGGTTTGAGTTTACATTTTTATGGCACGCATAATGTCTGCGAATACGCCACTAGCTGTTACATCTGCTCCGGCACCGGCACCTTTGATGACCAACGGTTGTTGTGCGTATCGTTCGGTAAAAAACAGTACCAGATTGTCCTTGCCGTAGAGATGGTAGAAGTCGCTGTCCGATGGAATGTGCTGTAATCCTACAGATGCGCCGGGTTTGCCATTCTCGTTTCGGAACGATGCCACGAATTTCAACTTACAATTTTGAGCTTTCGCATCTTCCAGCAATTTGCGAAAATGGGCTTCATGTTTCTGCATTTCGACATAAAAATCGGCAACAGATCCCTCCATGCAACTTGGGGGCAAAAATCCATTGCATTGAATATCGCCCATTTCCAATTGCTCTCCGGCTTCACGTGCCAAAATCATAATTTTTCGCATCACATCTGTTCCACTCAAATCCAAACGAGGATCCGGCTCGGTATAGCCTTCGTCCTGTGCCCGTTTCACCACTTCTGCAAATGAACTTGAGCCATCATAATGATTGAATACAAAATTGAGGGTTCCGCTCAATACCGCTTCTATGCGTAAGATCTGATCTCCGCTTCGCAAGAGATCATTCAAAGTTCCGATTATTGGCAAGGCTGCTCCTACATTCGTTTCAAAAAGAAACGGTGCATTGTACTCTTGCGATAAATTTTTTAAATGCCGATAGTTGCCGTAAGCAGATGAGGCCGCAATTTTATTACAAGCCACAACAGCAATACTTCTTTCAAGAACCCGATCGTACACATCTGCTACCAGTGCATTAGCAGTAATGTCTGCAAAAACAGAATTGCGTAAATTCTTTTCTACAACAAGTTCTACAAAGCGATTTAGATCGGCGGCTTCTGATTGTTCCAATATTGTTTCCCATTTTGAAAGATCAATGCCTTCTTCCTGAACAATCATATTCCGGCTGTTGCAAAGACCGGTAACGCGTAACTGCAACCGTTCATTCTTTTCGAGGTATTGCTGTTGCTTTTGAATTTGCTCAATCAATCGTTTCCCAACATTTCCGGTTCCTACCACGAAGAGATTTACTTGCTTCAAAACCGATTCAAAAAATTCCTCATGCAATACATTGACGGCTTTACGCACATCGGATGAAGCAACAACGGCACTGATATTCCGTTCAGTAGATCCCTGAGCAATGGCTCTGATATTAACCCCATTGCGACCAAGCGTACTGAACATCCTTCCACTGATACCGGTATGATACTTCATATTGTCGCCAACAAGTGCCACAATGGAGAGATCTTTTTCCACAATGAGTGGTTGTACTTTTTCACTGCTAATTTCGAGTTCAAACGTTTTATCTACAGCCAGTTTGGCACGTTCGGCATCCGTCGCATTTACACCAACGCAAATGGAATGCTCCGATGATCCCTGAGTAATCAATACCACATTAATTCCTTCGGCAGCCAAAGCCTCAAAGAGACGGGCCGAAAATCCGGGAATGCCAATCATTCCACTTCCTTCAAGACTGATCAAAGCCAATGAACTAATGCTTGAGATTCCGCGGATGATGTTATCGCGGGCAGATAAACTTTCAATGCGGGTACCAGGATCGAGCGGCGCAAAGGTATTCTTAATCAGTATCGGTATTTTTTTATTGAGTACCGGTTGTATCGTAGGCGGGTAAATCACTTTTGCACCAAAATGCGACAGTTCCATTGCTTCCTGGTAAGATATAGACGAAATGATTTTCGCATTGGGAACCCATCGTGGATCAGCAGTCATCATACCGCTAACATCGGTCCATATTTCAAGTACATTTGCCCCTAAGGCTGCAGCATAAATGGCTGCCGAATAATCAGAACCGCCTCGCCCCAACGTTGTTGTAACACCGTTCACATCAGCAGCTATAAATCCGGGCAAGAATACAACTTCACCGGAATGTGCACGCATGTATGTTTTAACTTGCTCATCTGTAGATTGGAAATCTACCGCCGCATTACCGAAGCGGGAATTGGTTACAATTAAAGATCTGGAATCATTCCATGCAGCAGACATTCCATTTGTCGTAGCTGCAGCATGTATGATACGTGAAGAAAGCAGTTCGCCATAACTGACCAGTTTATCCTTTGTACGCTCCGAACATTCGGCCAATAAATAAATCCCATTGCAGATGTCTTCGATTTCGTTGCAGTATGTTTTGACCATACTTAAAACACTGCTTTGTTGCTGTACCGGAACCAATTGTTTAACCGTATCCAAGTGACGTGCCTCCAATTCTTTAAGAAGGTCACGAAAATCTTCATTTCCTTTTGCAGCCTGTATTCCACTGTTGATCAGCAAATCAGTTGTTCCGCTCATGGCACTAACTACAACCCAGGTTGATCCTTGTGCCTTCGATGCTTCAACAATATCAATTACTTGTCGTATCGCCTGTGCACTTCCCATTGAAGTGCCTCCAAATTTTAATACTTGTATCATTCAGTCATAACTTTAATTGTAAATAACGTTTCGTTCGTACAGCAGCAAAAGCCCGGGGGATGATATGAAAATGTACAATCCGCTTAGCGGATCGTAATGATGCTTTTTGTAATAATCATTTTAGCAGACGCTAAAACCAACATTTTATTGAAATGACCTCTTTTCATCAGGGCACAAGTTAGGAAGTATGCTGCATACAACAAGTGTTAGCAATTAAAAAGGTCGCTTTTTGAGCGACCTTAAGATTTGAATTTTGAAACTTAATACAACATGACTTTACCGTTATAAACAGACCTGGAATTTTGATTGAGAACTTGAATAAGATACATTCCCTTCGTATAGTTTGCACCTATTTCAATTTGTTCGGTTTGTGAAGCAGCAATGACTTCTATTTTTTTACTAAACAGTACCCTTCCGGATAAATCAGTCAGTTGGATGGTATGAATTCCCGTAGACAGACCTTCAAAATTTACACGAAACTGATTTTTAAAGGAAGGATTTGGGTATACAAGAACAGATGCGATTCCGACAGCCTGATTTTCTTGACCGATCCAATTAAAGGTTGTGTTCTTATTGAATGGGTTTACGGCCAGATTCATGCTCGCAAGATCTGATGCATTGATGTTTAAATCTGATGTTTGTTCTTCCGGAATAACACGTAAAGTTCTTAAATCAACTTTATACAGACGTTGATTTTTCATACTACAGCCAACCACGATATTCCCTGAAGCGTCCACGGCAGCTCCGTTGATAGTGAAGTTCTGGGGCAATCCTTCAACTTTACCGATATAAATTGCCGAACGTTTTATAGGATCAATCTGAAATACATTTCCATACATAGAGAAAAGCATCAACATTCCGTCTGTTGTTGCAATCAAGTCTCCACCCCATGATGTACATTTTGTATGAATGGAGATTGAAGAACCGGAAACCAGATCGTTGATGGAACCTAAATCGGTGAGCAAGGGCCTGCTACCAGTTGTAAATTGAATTAAATGATGTCCGTCGTTGGATAAAGCATATCCGTTACCGTCGGCAGCAACAGCCATTCTTGTGATTTGATGTCCTTCTTCTTTGAAATTCAATTGTGACAAAACCGGAGATTTCAAATAAGTATAGGAAGCGTTTTGATTTCCTGCATCCATCCAACGTAACTCAGCTTGATGCATAGGAATAAAAAAAAGTTTTTTCCCTGACCGTTCCATAGCTGCAGCAGCAAGAAGTACCGGTGTTTGCAGGGAACCCTCTACCCGTTGCTGTGTTTGATTTTTTGAAGATGTGTAATTGAGCAGGTAGTCGGCATTGTTGCCTTTTTCTGTATCAATCCTACGGATGTCGAACCAGGGCAATCCATCACCTTTTGATGAGGTTGCATAAATCATACGGTTGTTTTGTGCGATTCCTGTAAAAGCGGAAAAAACACAAATTGCTGTAACGACTTTTCTTTTCAACATAGTAATTCGATTTTTAACTCTATCAAATTACGATAAAATATCAAATTCCTCAACACCCTGAATTCAATTTTTCGAGAACAGACCAGGCTTTGGAAACAGACCCTTCTTTTAACAAAACAGACTTCACTTTTTCATAATCCATCAGCTTACCGCGTTCCATTAAGATCCGCACTCCCCGGTCGATTAACTTTTCATTCGTCAACTGCATGTGAACCATCCGGTTGTCTTCGATTCGTCCCAAACAGATCATTGCAGCTGTTGAAATCATGTTCAACACCAGTTTCTGTGCTGTTCCGCTTTTCATGCGTGTGCTTCCGGTGATAAACTCGGGACCCGTGAGTACCTCAACAATATTGTCTGTTTCCTTACTTAAAGGCGTTTCTGAATTACAAGTGATTGCACCTGTAGGTATTCCATGAATTTTACATTGATGCAATGCGCCCAGAACATAGGGCGTTGTGCCGCTTGCAGTAATACCAATAACGATATCTTTTGAACAAATACCGTGCTGTTGCAAATCGCTCCAGCCTTGTATTGGATCGTCTTCCGCAAATTCAACGGCACTGGTTAGAGCTTGTTGACCACCTGCCAGAATACCAACGACCAAACCGGCAGGGACCCCAAAAGTAGGCGGACATTCACTGGCATCCAGAATCCCCAAGCGTCCACTGGTTCCTGCACCAATGTAAAACAAGCGTCCACCGGACAACAACTGATCGGTAACCGCTTGTACTAATTTTTCGATTTGGGGCAACGCTTTTTGAACAGCAACGGGAACCGTAAGATCCTCCTTGTTGATGTTTTGTAACAGATCAGAAATCGGCATTCTTTCCAGGTGGCGATAGTGTGATTCCTGTTCTGTTTGTCGTAACGGATTTTGTTCCATATTTCAACGGTGATAAGCAATCAATCCTTCCATAGGATGTTTCATCACAGTTCCAAGCTGAAGACCATACAATTCACAAAGACTTTTCAAAACATCTTTAAAGCCAAATGCCACACCTCCCACAAAATTGATGGGATAGAGCCAGCTCTCTTTGTATTTGTACAAATGATTGAAGAAAAAGTCATTGAAGGAATCTTCCAACATATTCTCGATCATATAATGTCCTCTGTTTTCGGAAAGAAAAACTGCGAAAGAAGCCATGTATCGGTTGGGAAGCGGCTGACGGTAGACTTTATCCAGAATTTCGATCTGATTGGTTTTGAAACGGGCATTAAACCGCGCCATAAGTTCCTCATCGAACGAATTGTACAAAAAATGTTGTAAAACTTTGCGCCCAAGGTAAGCTCCACTACCCTCATCACCTAATACATAACCCAGACCCGGACTGTTTTTGACGATTTTTTTCCCGTTGAAATAACAGGAATTGGAACCTGTTCCAAGAATACAGGCAATTCCTTTTTGGTTTTTACACAAAGCGCGTGCCGCACCCATTAAATCATGATCGACGTGGATTTTGGAAGTTGTTGTAAAAACTTGTTTTAGCGCTTTACGGATACTTTTAATGTTATCAGGATTACTGCATCCTGTACCATAGTAATGTATAACATCAATTTGCTCACGTTTTAAATGCGGTTTCAATTCTTCATTGAGCATTTTTACAATTTGCTCCGTATTCATGAAATAAGGGCTGATTCCCTGTGTAAAAAGTATTTTCTTTTTTGTTCCTTTCAGCAGGCACCACTCGGCTTTGGTGGCACCACTATCGGCGAGAAGTTGAATTTGTGCCATATTCTTTGTATTTAGCAACCATTGAAATTATTAAATTCAGAGGACTTGCCTGCACAATATGGTTTATTTTCGTGAAATTCGCAGCGGTTTTACATAAAATCCAATCATGAATCAAAAAAAGCTTCAAATCTGGCTACCGACTCTTCTTTCCTTAACACTTGCCCTTGGGATGTTTTTCGGTTACAAATTAAAAGACCACATGGGAACGTATGGTCGTTCTTTCTGGGGCAGTCATAAGAAAAACAATTATCAGGAAATACTGGAACTGATTCAAACAAAATATGTTGACACAGTCAATGTTGATTCCCTAAGCTATTCTGCCATACAAAATGTATTGGAATTACTGGATCCACACTCTGTTTACATTCCAGCAGATCAGCTGCAAAATGCAAACGAAGATTTACAGGGTAAGTTTGAAGGCATCGGCATTGAATTCGCTTTAATTGACGACACGGTGAATGTATTGAATCTGGTCCCCAACGGACCGGCACAAAAAGCCGGATTACAGGTTGGCGATCAAATTCTAAAAAGTAATGATTCAATTGTTTCAGGAATCGGTGCAGATGAAGAACGCATTCAAAAGTTGTTCAGAGGCACAAAAGGCAGCGACCTTACAATTACCTATCGCCGTAAAGATGTTACCCGTCAAATCAATTTAAAGCGCGGACTGATACCCCTCAACAGTGTTGTTGCCGCCTATTTTCTGGAGCCCGGAACCGCTTATATCAAGTTGATCAAATTTTCCAGCAACACATATGAGGAGTTCATGGAACATCTGGAACGGTTGAAAAATGAAGGCATGACCAACTTGATTCTCGATCTCAGAGGCAACGGTGGTGGCATGCTGGACGACGCCATTCAGATAGCAGATGAATTTCTGGAAGGAAACCGTGATATCGTATATACTGAGGGGAAAGCCGCTCCAAAACAATACCATACCGCCCGACGTCCGGGGTTATTTGAAAAAGGAAAATTAACCTTGTTGATTGATGAGGGCTCTGCAAGTGCCAGTGAAGTACTTGCCGGAGCACTTCAGGATTGGGATCGCGCAACGATCATTGGACGCAGATCCTATGGAAAAGGTTTGGTTCAGGAACAATTCTCCCTGAGTGACGGAAGTGCATTGCGACTTACTGTTTCCCGCTACTTTACACCCATCGGAAGAAGTATTCAAAAACCCTATCAAAAGGGCTTACTAAACGACTATAAACACGAAATTGAAAACAGAGTCTCGAATGGTGAAGTTTATCAGGGAGATTCAACACATCATCACGGGAAAGCGTATAAAACCAAAAGCGGTCGAATTCTTTATGGCGGTGGCGGAATTGAACCGGATGTATTTATTCCAATGGATTCTTCCCGGTTTCAAACTCAACAGGAGCAGCAAGTAAAAAATGCCATAAAACAGGCCGCATACTTGTACTTCATAAAGAAAAAAGATCAGATAGCTGCTTTTACAACTGCAGAACAACTCCGCACGTATTTGAGAAAAGATCCATTACTACGTCAAATACTGAATGAACGATTTCAAAAAGAATCTTTACAAGTGGCAAGTTTTTCGACCCGGCAGATGGAATTAATTCAATTTCAACTGGAGGCTATGTTGGCTCACCACCGCTGGCCGGGGGATGGATTTTATAAAATGATGGAAACGGCTGATCCTTACATCAAACGTGCCCTCATCCTGATCCATGAAAATAAGGGTGCAATGATGCAGATAACCGACAATCCTTTTTGTATCTTAAAGAAGGATTACCGAATCATTTAACCGAAACAATCGGTCCTATGGACATCAAAAACAACATATTAGAGACAATCGGCAACACCCCGATTGTTCGTTTAAACAAAATCTTCAGGGACTGGCCTTGTACCGTAACAGCGAAAGTAGAATACTTCAATCCAGGAAACAGTGTAAAAGACCGGATGGCACTGAAGATGCTGGAAGTAGCCGAGCAGGAACATAAAATCAAACCGGGAGGAACCATCATAGAATGCACCAGTGGCAATACCGGTATGGGATTGGCTCTGGCTGCCGTCGTGAAAGGCTATAAGTGCATCTTTACGACCACCGATAAACAAAGCAAAGAGAAAATTGATATACTAAAAGCCGTTGGCGCAGAGGTGATTGTTTGTCCAACCAATGTGGAACCCGACGATCCAAGAAGCTATTACTCAGTTGCGAAAAGACTGTCAAAAGAAATTCCAAATTCCTTTCATTTTAATCAATACGACAATCTTGCGAATCGTTTAGCTCATTATGAAAGCACCGGACCCGAAATCTGGAAACAAACAGAGGGAAAAATAACCCATCTTGTATGTACTGCCGGTACCGGAGGAACAATTACGGGAACAGCTCAATATCTCAAAGAACAAAATCCCGAAATACAGGTATGGGCCATTGACGTATTTGGTTCTTTGCTTACCAAATATTACAGAACCGGAGAAATCGACCAGAAAGAAGTACATCCATATGTGAGCGAAGGATTTGGAGAGGATTTTGTTCCTCAAAACTATGATATGTCGGTGATTGACCTTTTCGAACAAGTTACCGATAAAGACGGTGCACTCATGACCCGTAGACTGGCAAAAGAAGAAGGACTGTTTTGCGGTTACAGTGCCGGAAGCTGTTTGCAAGGATTAATGCAATTGAAAAGCAAATTGAAAAAAGGTGATCTGGTCGTTTGCATCTTACACGATCACGGAAGCCGGTATGTTGCAAAAGTTTACAACGATCAATGGATGATGGAACGTGGATTTCTGGATGTAAAAAGCATCAAAGATGTTGTAATTTCCCGTGAACATAAACGATTAATTACCCTTGCTCCGGACGCAACGGTAAGCGAAGCCGTTCATTTGTTTAAAAAATACAACATCGAGCAAATTCCCGTTTTTAAAAACGAAGAATTGATTGGTACCATTTCGGAAATTGGATTGTTCAATAAACTATTTTCAAATCCCGAGATCAAACAAGCAACAATCTCTGAGCTTCTTGAAGAACCATTGCCTGTTTTATCCTACGATACGCCCATTGAGCGGATTCGCTTTTTTATCAACAAAGAAATTGGTGCAGTACTGACGCGCGACGAAACAGGAGCTTATCATATTGTTACCAAATACGATCTTATCAATACCCTTTCCTGGTAAATTAACTTCTAGAAAATCCGTTTAAAAAACAAATCGGTAAAGAAGTGAACAATTCAAACCTTGTTTGATTTCCAATCTATTAAGCCACTGTAAAGAATGCCTAAGGAAGCAACGGCTGTTTACTATACGTAGTTTTACGATACCTGATTTTGAAAAAATACGATTCTCTGCGTAAATACGCTGATCATTATATTGAGAAGTTTTGCTCTTGTACACATTTTTTTCACAATCTACTTTTGTGTAAGTAAGTTGAATTTCACTAAAGAATTAAAACATAGTGGAAACACTTACGAAAACTATCCGAATCCAATGAAAAATGAAAAGCAATTCATAAAATCTTTGAAAACACACAATAAAGAAATTAGTTTTAATCCGTACCTGTAAGAAAACCAAAAAACCAAAAACGTAAGAAATCCAAAGTCCGAGAAAAACCAAACCAAACCAATCCTAAGAAAACCTGAAACAAGCCAACCGGATGGATTCATCCAAACCGGGACCAAGAGAACGACAAAGGCTTTTAAAAAAGATCTGGATCCTTCGAAAAACCAAGTTGAATCCATGTCCATGAAATCCAGATCTTTTTTCTTTTTAATCCAAAATCCAAATGAAATCGACCGATAGTCCCGTCTTTTTCCAATTATCCGAGAAACGAAGCAGTACTGAACCAATTAAAAGTTTAATTTGCCTGTTTGAACGCTGAACAAAATGCACGTTACAGATCAAACAGGCAAACTTGTTTTTATTCCTGAACTTCCGCAACGGATCATCAGTTTAGTTCCCTCTCAAACAGAATTACTCGCACATTTGCAATTAGACCAACGTGTAATTGGCATTACGAAATTTTGCATACATCCCAATCATTGGTTTCGAAACAAGCAACGCATTGGAGGAACGAAAAATCCCAACCACAGCCTGATTGAACGTTTGCAACCGGATTTAATTCTTGCTAATAAAGAAGAAAACAATCCCGAAGACATTGCTGCATTTGAAGCATTTTGTCCGGTTTGGACCAGTAATGTTTCAACGATTAATGATGCGTTGCAGATGATCGAAGGAATCGGAAATATAACCGGCACATCGGAAAGCGCATCTGCTCTAGTAGGGGAATTAATACAAAAGCTGGATGCCATTCATTCGTGTAAAGGCATAAAAGTTGCCTATGTGATTTGGAAAAACCCGTATATGGTAGCCGGAGGCGATACATTCATACATGCCATGCTTTCAAAAGCAGGTTTCACCAACGTATTTGAAAACAGCAAGCGTTATCCAACGATCTCCACAGAGCAGTTAACAGATGCTGGTGCGGATATTGTTTTTCTCTCTTCAGAGCCTTATCCTTTCAAGGAAAAAGACATCGCGGAATTGAAAGAAAGTCTAACGCAAACAAAACAACATCAAAAAATTCCTGACATCATACTTGTCAATGGGGAATATTTCAGTTGGTATGGAAGTCGGCTTCTGGAAGCTACAGATTACTTGAATGGACTCACAAAATCGGTTTCATCATGAAAAACAAGCTGAAGCTCTATCCGATTTTTATTGCCTTGATCCCCTTGTTTTTCATCACGCACCTTGCGGTTGAATATTGGGGTTCTTTGAACCTGAGTTCTTTACTGCTATTATATTTGATTTATGCAGGCAGTTCCGTTCTGCTGACCTATCTTCTTACGCTGCTTATAAAAACTTTCTGGAAATCGGCACTGATGACCGTAAGTCTACAAATTCTTTTTTTCTATTTTGGCAGCTTCCACCGGTTTCTCAAATCGATCGATATGTCAGGAACCTTCAGTCGGTATTCAGTACTGCTTCCTGTTGTATTGATCCTGCTTCTTACATATCTGATTGTAACGTATCGTTTGAAAGAAAAACCCAAAACATTTTTTCTGTTTCTGAACAGCTTGTTTTTTCTATTCATACTGGTTGATCTCTTAGGGATGCTTGAACAAGTGATGAAAAAAAATTCTCAAAAAATCACAACAATCAATGCTTCAAAAACAGAATTTGAGTCCGCAGACCAACCATCGATCTACTTACTGGTTTTCGACGAGTACGCAAGTTCAGCTTCCTTAAAAGAACGTTTTCAGTTTACGAATGATCTGGACACCTTTTTGCAACAACAAGGGTTTCGGGTTATTTCGAACAGCAAATCGAACTACAATTTTACGCCGTTTTCGATCGCCTCATTACTAAACATGTCCTACTTAAACGGCTTTCAGAAACATTCGATTACCGCCAAGGATTACCAACAGACTTATGAATTGATCCGCAAGAACAATCTCGTGCATCAACTGAAACAATCCGGTTATACAATTATAAACCGATCCATATTTGACCTGGCACAGGAACCGGCTTACACACATTCCACATTTCTTCCGTCGGGATTATGGATCCTTCGAAAACAAACATTCTTCCACTATCTCAATCAGGATCTGGGTTGGCATTTATTGAAATATAATACCGTGTTTAAGAACGTGTATCTGAATGCAATTATGGAATCCAAAAAGAGCAATCTTTTTCTTTCAAAGGAAATTGTAAAAATTGCCGCAGAGCCAAAAAACAAACCTGTGTTTGTTTATGCGCATTTTAATATGCCGCACCCGCCCTACTACTTCGATAGTACCGGCAAGGAACGACCCGAAGAACAAATCGTGAAAGAAAGTCGTTTTCAAATCAATCATCCGTCAAACTATCTCTCCTATTTACGCTATACAAATGCGTCCATTCAAAAAATGATTACGCGCATTTTGAAACACGAACAGGACAAGGCGGTGATCGTTCTTATAGGAGATCATGGCTACCGATCGCATATCGAAAAAAACGAACATTTATTCATGAACTTCAATGCCATTTACCTGCCCCGCCGTTACAATAACATTCCTACGCCTGATCGTATTTCACTGGTAAATGAGTTTCGTTTTATTATCAATACACTCACAAACAAGCAGTCGGCGTTCCTACCCGATTCATGCATAATTCTCAAGGATCAGAACCCTGAAAATGCGTATAAAAATTAAGTCGGCATTGGGTAAATAAGTATCTTTGCGGCTCCCTATACAGGGTATATTCATTTTTTAATCTTAAAGTAAACAACCATGAGTAAGTACAGAGCCGGGGTTCTTTTTGGTGAAGAACTGGAAGCCTTATTAAAAGACGCAAAAGATAACAATTATGCACTTCCTGCGGTTAACACCATTGGCACCAATTCCATCAATGCCACACTAGAAACGGCTGCAAAAGTGAACTCACCGGTTATCATTCAGTTTTCAAATGGAGGCGCTCAGTTTATCGCAGGGAAAGGAATGAAAAACGATCAGTTGCAGGCGAATATCAGTGGTGCAATTTCCGGCGCTTTGCATATTCACAACGTTGCGAAATATTACGGCGTACCGGTTGTGCTTCACACCGATCATGCTGCAAAAAAATGGTTACCCTGGATCAGTGGTTTGATTGATGCCGGTGTTGAATTCAATAAAGAAAAAGGACAGCCGCTTTTCAGTTCACATATGTTGGATTTGAGTGAAGAAACGCTTGAAGAGAATATCGAAACATCTGTTGCTTATTTTAAAAGAATGCAACCGTTGGGAATGGCTATTGAAATTGAATTGGGCGTTACCGGTGGTGAAGAAGACGGTGTTGACAACAGTGATGTTGAAAACGACAAACTGTATACCCAACCGCAACATGTGGCTTATGCTTATTCGGAACTTGGCAAAGTAGGCAACTTGTTTACCGTAGCTGCTGCTTTTGGAAATGTTCATGGTGTTTACAAGCCCGGCAATGTTGAACTGCGTCCCGAAATCTTGAAGAACAGTCAGGATTATATTGAAAAAGAATTCAAAACAGGTCCAAAGCCTGTCTATTTCGTATTCCACGGCGGAAGCGGTTCTCCTCAACATCAAATACGTGAGGCCATCAGTTACGGTGCCATCAAAATGAACATTGACACTGATTTACAATGGGCTTTTTGGGAAGGCGTGTTGAACAATTATAAAAAGAACGAAGGCTATTTACAAGGACAACTTGGTAATCCGGAAGGTCCTGACAGTCCAAATAAGAAATATTACGATCCCCGTGTTTGGTTGAGGAAAGGTGAAGAAACCTTTATCAAACGTTTGGAAACTGCATTTGAAGACCTGAATTGCATCAACAGAAACGCATAATCATCCGAAAACAGGATAGGTTGTTGACCAAAGCCTATCCTGTTTTTTTGGAAAAAACGGTATTTTCGTAATTATTGAACGATCTAATGAATGAACATGGATACACGCGATGAAGAAATTGAAAAGAAACTTACCGGTGATGATGTTTCCGGATCAACCGAAACAAAATCATCCTGGTTTAAGCGCATTCAAAAAGGCATTTTAACCTCATCGTCCGAGAAAAAAGAAATTCAGGAAGGTTTGTGGTCAAAATGTCCCGAATGCAAATACACCTGCACCTCCGAAGAACTGGGACTCAATAAGTATGTTTGTCCGCAGTGTAATTACCACCACCGAATTGGAAGTCACGAATACTTCGACATTTTATTTGACGGTGATGAATACACAGAACTGTACGATAACATCCGCTCCAAAGATTTTCTGCATTTTACCGATTTGAAACCTTATGGCAAAAGGCTTGAAGAAATCTGGAAAAAATCGGATCTCCACGATTCAATTCGTGTTGGCACGGGAAAGATTGAGGGTCACGATGTCGTAATCTGCGGAATGGATTTTGAATTTATCGGCGGATCACTTGGCAGTGTAATGGGAGAAAAAATTTCAAGAGCTGTTGACTATGCAATTGAGCACCGGTTTCCATTGGTCGTTATTTGTAAATCGGGAGGAGCACGGATGATGGAAAGTGCATTTTCATTGATGCAACTGGCCAAAATTTGCGGGAAATTATCACAACTGACCGACGCAAAATTACCCTACATCACATATCTCACAGATCCTACCTTTGGTGGAGTTACTGCTTCGTTTGGTATGCTGGGCGACTTGAACATCGGAGAACCCGGCGCTCTTATTGGATTTGCCGGTCCCCGTGTAATCAAAGAAACCATTAAAAAAGATTTACCCGAAGGTTTTCAGCGCAGTGAATTCCTGATGGAACACGGATTTATGGATCTGATTGTTGACCGTAGAGAAATGAAAGAGAAATTTTCTGTTTTATTTACGCTGTTTAAAAACTAAGTCAATTTTAAACCACGTTCAACCAATAGAAGAATCATACTTCTATTGGTTCTTTTTTTAATATGGAACTTAAAAACCGATCGGCTTATTTTGAATATCAATTTGACGACAAATTGGTAGCCGGAATGGTATTGGTTGGTACGGAAGTTAAATCTATACGCGAAGGGAAAGTCAGTTTCAGTGATGCCTATTGCTTTTTTCACAAGGGCGAATTGTGGATCAAAGGCTTACATATTGCAGAGTATCGTTTGGGAACAGCCAATAATCACATGGCCGTACATGATCGAAAATTGTTGCTAAACAAACGGGAAATAAAAAAATGGGAAACCAAACTAAAAGAAAAGGGATATACGATTGTTCCGCTACGCATCTTTTTTACGGAAAAAGGCTTAGCTAAAATGGAAATCGGACTTGGAAAAGGAAAGAAACTTCATGACAAACGCGAAACGATCAAAAATCGTGATGCAGAACGTGAAATGAAACGATACATTAAATAAGACGTATCTCAAAGAATTTCAGCACCACCTCTGCTATTCAAAACGCAACGCTTTTACCGGCCTGATTTTTTTCACCAGTAACGACGGCAATAAAAGAATCAGAAAACTGATCAAAAAAGTAAGTACATCCACCAGCAAAATTTGCCAACCTACTACTTTAATGGGTGCTACGGAAACATTGTAGGCCGTTTCATCCAAACGAATCAATCCGGTTTCGGATTGGAGCCAGCAAATACCAAGACCTACAATTGTTCCCAAAATGATTCCTGTCAAGGTAATAAGGAGTCCTTGCAACCAAAAGACCCGTTGCACTTGCCCATTCATCGCGCCCAAGGCCTTTAATAGTCCGATCATACGACTTCGTTCCAGAACCAATATCAATAAACAGGTAATCAAATTGATGACCGCAACAATACACAAAATCGTTATGATCAGCACTTTATTCGTATCCTGCAATTGAAGCCAGTCAAAGATATTGGGATAGATTTTTCGAACCGGCGTACTGTACCATGATGTTGGAATACGATCGAGAAAACGACTGCTAACGGATTCATCCTGGTGGTAATCATGCAATGTGACTTCATATCCGCCGATTTTAGAAGCATCCCATCCATTGATTTTTTGAATTAACCGCAAATCAACGATCGCAAACATTTTATCGTATTCTTCAATCGCTGTTTTGTAGATCCCTCTGATGGTAACCGGACGAATTTTGGGAGGCGCACCTTCCTCCTCAATGAAATAGAGATAAGCCTTATCTCCTGTTTTAGCCAAAAGACGCTGCGCCATGTATTCCGAAATCAAAATGGAATACAAATTATGAGTTGTATCAAACGACAACCATTCGCCCTGTTTCAAAAAAGGTTGAATACGTTCTTTATTAAATTGCTGATCTACACCTTTCAGCAATACACCTTCGATGGACGCATCGGTTCGAAGCATTGCCGATTTGGTTGCAAAAACGTCGACCCATTTTACCTGTCCATCGGTTTTCATGATCTGAAAAACAGTATCGCTCTTGGTACAAGGTAAATCTTCGGCCAAACCGGACATTGAGGGTAATTGTTGCTGCACCCTAACATGTCCCCAGAAACTGAAAACTTTTTGACTGATTACTTCCTGAAAACCCGCCACAAATGCCAAAGCAAGGATCATGATCGACACACTGATTGTTGTGGCCACTATCGACAACCGTATGATAAACCTCGAAAAGGATTGTTGTTTTTGAAAAACTAACCGCCGGGCTATGAAGGATGCAATGTTCAAACAAATTAACTTTGATAGGATGTAAAACTAATGATTCCTGTTTGATGTATAAACCGGAGCAGCCTTTTAATCAATTTTTGGAACAGAAATCAATTAAGATTTGACATGAATGTTCAACGACTTGCCTTTCTATGGATCCTATACGGAATGTTGTTTGCGCAAAAAACAAGTGCACAAAACAACGACTGTATTTATCAACCGAATATACGATCGGTAAAACTCCACGCCTATGCCGATCAGTTATCCTATCCCATTCTTAAATTGAACAGCACCGACCGGATTGAACTGCATTTCGACGATCTGGATGCCGACGTGAAATATTATTCATATACGTTTGTTCTTTGCAATGCAGACTGGACAACCGCGCCCATTAGTCAATTTGACTATATGCGTGGCTTTGCAAACGTGCGAATCAATACCTATCGTAATGCTTCGATTGCATTAACCCGCTACACACATTATTCAGCTATTTTGCCCGACAAGAATACGTTTCCTACACGTAGCGGCAATTACCTGCTAAAAGTATTTACCAATGGAGATACCAGTAAAACAGTATTTACAAAACGATTTCTGGTCGTAGACATGAAAGCCGGCATCGCAGCAACAGTTTTACAACCCTTCAACACTGCGTTTGCAAAAACACATCAGAAAATTCAATTCAGCATCAACGTACAAAGTATCAAACCGACTAACGTCTTTCAACAAATTAAAGTAGTGATCTTACAAAATTTCAGATGGGATCAAAGCATAAAAAACATTCAACCGACGTTTATACGTCAAAACATTTTGGAATACAACACCGAGAACGAGAGTCTTTTTCCTGCTCAAAAAGAATGGCGCTGGCTCAATTTAACCAGTTTAAGACTTCAGACAGACCGGATCGAAAAAGGTGACTATACAAACAAAGGCCAAACCCTTTATGTAAAACCGGATGGCGACCGAAATGGGCTTCGGTACATGTATTACAGAGATGCGAATGGCTTTTGTCAGTACAGTACAATCGAACCGATCAATCCTTACTGGCAGGGCGATTATGCAACTGTATGGTTTCGCTATCTGCCATCGAATAAACAACCCATTAAAGAACAGGATGTTTATTTGTATGGCGAGCTCACCAATTATGAATTGACAGAAGCACATAAATTGAACTACAATCCGGAAACCGGATTTTATGAAAACAAACAAATGTTGAAACAGGGCTTATATGATTATATCTATCTCTTAAAAAATAAAAAGACCGGAACGATTGCATCCGATTTAACTGAAGGAAACTGGTTTGAAACTGAAAACAATTATACGATTTTAGTCTACTACCGACCTTTAGGTGGACGAGCGGATGAGTTGATTGCGATTTCGTTAATCAATTCCATTGCCAACCGTCCTTCAATGGAAAACCGACTCTTATAGACTGCACTACCAATGAATTAAAAAGTTTTCGTTTGAGCAATCTTTAAAAATCTTCATCAATCCCCTATCTTTGCCCCGGCAGGTCTTGCACGACCAGCTCCTGCTGAACTCCCCCAGGGTGGGAACACAGCAAGGGTAGGCGGTTGTAGCGGTGCGATGTAAGTAACCTGCCATTTTTCTTTCATAAAACAGTTTATATATACCGGAACCTGATCTTCGGGTTTCCTATCAACTCAAAATCACTGCATTCGAAATGAAATTCTTTATCGACACAGCCAATTTGGCTCAAATCAAAGAAGCAAATGAATTGGGTATTCTGGATGGTGTTACCACCAACCCTTCCCTTATGGCAAAAGAAGGCATTAAAGGACATGATGCCATCATGCAACATTACAAAACCATCTGCGAATTAGTGGATGGAGATATCAGTGCTGAAGTGATCAGTACCGATTTTGAAGGTATGATCGAAGAAGGAAAAAAACTTGCTGCGATCCACCCGAACATCGTTGTGAAAGTACCGATGATAAAAGATGGCATCAAGGCGTTGAAATGGTTTAGTGACAATGGAATCAGAACCAACTGCACACTGGTTTTTAGTGCGGGTCAGGCTATTTTAGCTGCAAAAGCAGGAGCCACTTATGTTTCTCCTTTTATTGGACGTATTGATGACAGTGGATGGGACGGAATGGATTTAATTGCCCAAATCGCAAACATTTACTCATTACAGGGTTTTGAAACAGAAATATTAGCCGCTTCTATTCGCACGCCCTTACACATTATTCAAGCTGCAGAGTCCGGTGCCGATGTATGTACTTGTCCACTTGACTCCATTCTCGGTCTGCTCAAACATCCTTTGACAGATATCGGGCTGGCAAAATTCCTCGAAGACGCCAAGAAATTTCAATAAAAAAAAGCGGGTTTTCAGCCCGCTTTTTTTGTGCGATCCACTTTTCTTCTGTTCCGTTGATTCAACTCATTCAGCAAAGAATCTGTTTGGCTTGGTTGCATGGCATCATCATATTGTCGAATCCAAATGATTTTTTTACTTGAAAGAACAGAATTCGACTTATAACGGACTTCTACCTCAACATAGGGAAATGGAAACTGCCAATCGATCCATAAACTGTTCCCATCCCAGATCCCCCGATCCGATTTCAATTCTATTTGAGGCGTTGTAAGTGGAACAACACGCCCCTGCGCAAATTTGTATTCAACATTGATATAATTCCATGTCCCCTTTTTTAAACTATCGGTGTACAAATTGAAAAAGAGTGAATCGGATTGCTGTGCTAAAGATGTTGTATGCAGAACTGAAAATAAAATCAGCAATATGAATGGAGTTTTCATACCAGCGAGACAATTAAGATTTTGGATTCGTTGCTTATGAATGCTCGTTTAACAAAAAAGCAACATTCTTGAATTCAATGATCAAATGCATAAATTTCCGTACATTCAGACTGGACTGAAATTAGAATCATAAATCATTCTACAATGAATCTGATTGTATTTGGCGCAACCGGCCAGGTTGGCAAGCATTTGATTCAGCAAGCGATCTGGAAAGGCCATCATGTAAAAGCTTTTGGACGGAATGTGTTCTCGCTTACACCGGAACATGAACAACTTGAAAAAATCAAAGGATCTGTTTTTGATCGTAATGAAATAACGAATGCCCTTCTGGGGTGTGATGCCGTTTTGAGTGTATTGGGAGGTGCCATCGACGGTATGGATAAAACCCGGTCACTTGGAGTTAAACATATCGTTGAACAGATGCAAATTTTATCAATCAAACGCATCATCGTATTAGGCGGTTGGGGGATATTGGATGCAGATGCACACACTCTTCTTATGGAAACAGAACAGTATCCTGAAGAATTCCTTCCTGTGGGAGAAGAACACAGACTCGCCTATGAAACGCTCAAACAATCTAATACAGACTGGACCTTTGTTTGCAGTCCCAACATTATCAATGCAGGACCAACATGCAAATACCAAGTTTCTCAAAACAAACCGCCACAAACAACAGATCCAAAAATCAATGCCGGTGACCTTGCTCATTTTATGCTTGAAGAACTGGAACGTAATGAATATGTAAAACAAAAAGTAGGCATCAGCAATTAACCCTTTCGGCGCAACTCCCACAACACGATTCCTGAGGCCACTCCGGCATTTAAAGATTCGGCATTCCCAAATGAAGGAATGGTTATTTTTTGGGAAATGCTCGAAAGCACCTCTTCCCGAATGCCCTTCCCTTCATTGCCAATCAGCATGATACCTTCTTCTGGAAATTGATAGCTCTGCATTGGGACGCCGTCCAACGTAGCTGCAACAACTGTATGCTTGTACTGCTTTAAGAACGAGGTGAGATCGGTATAGGAAAATCGAACCCTCAAAACACTGCCCATACTCGCCTGTACAACTTTCGGATTGTAGATATCAACACAGTCATTGGAACAGAGAACCTGTTCGATACCAAACCAGTCGGCATTCCGTAAGATCGTACCCATATTGCCGGGATCACGAATGCCGTCAAGTGCCAAAATCCATCCCTTGCAATTTTCGGGAGCGCAGCTATACTTTTCTTGTTTTACAACCACCACAACCTGCTGGGGTGTTTGCAATTGTGAAATTTTAAATAATTCGTCCTCAGAAACCACCTTTACTTTATCAGGCGAAAACAAGGATTCGTAGGTATCATAGAAAGCTTTTACCGCATAGATCATCACGATTTGATGAGGAACGGTACGCATCAACTCCAGGGTCATTTTTGTCCCTTCTACCAGAAAAACCCCGTTTTCGTCTCTTTCTTTTTTCTGACTTAAACTCTGAATATATTTAACTTCGCTTTTCGTAAGCATCGATCAACGATTTTATGCGTTTGAATTCAATCATTCCAACATATCTGATTCTGCTCTTTTCCCTTACTTCACTCTTTTCGTGCAGTGTAAAAAATTACCCCAAAGAAACTCCTTTTGTATTTAATAATAAAATAGAGATTAACGCCAAAGACCTGAACAAGGAAGAAAAAAGTATTTTAAAAACCAATCTCACGACACAGCTTGTTGACAGTTTGCAACTAAGGATCAAACAGAAATTCATTATTTTCAAACAGCTAATGGATCCGGCCGCTTACGACAGTTCCTACGCATCTCAAAGTCTTGTCAACATGGAGGTGTTTCTGAAAACAATCGGCTACTATTACGGAAGAGTGAATTACCACATCAAAACAGATACAGTTTTTGCTAACAACCCCTCTCGAAAACAAATACGAGTTACTACGCAATTTAATGTTACAACCGGACCGGTGTTTCGTGTCGACTCCATCAACTATTTCCTATGCGATTCAACAGAGCATCCGGTTACAAAGGGACATATTGCATTGCAACAACTGGCCAATCAAAACCGTTCCGGTTCGTTATTGAAAAAAGGCGTTCCATTTCGCGAAGAACTCATTCTCGGAGAAACAGACCGTCTGATTTCCCTGTTCCGAAACAATGGTTATTTCAAAATTTCAAGAGAACAGTTTTTTGCCGATGCCGATACCGTTTATCTTCCTTTATTAAATCCCTTATTGGACCCATTTGAACGTATTGAAGCCTTACAGGAAGCACGAAAACGTAAAGAACGGCCACTAATCAACGTCTTTTTTAAAGCACGACCTTATTTCGATTCCTCCGCATTTAAAGTGTACAGGGTTGGAACCATTCGGGTTTTTCCGGATCACAGCGGATTGCCTTCAGACACACTGGCATTTGAGCCAACAATACCCAATCAGGTTCAGATAAAGATGAAAAGCAATCAGTTTCGGCATACGTTTATAACGAGTCACCTGCATCTGAAACCGGGATCGATTTACAGAACACAAGATTTGAACCGTACACTGGATGACCTGAATTCACTGGGTGTTTGGCAATTTATAAAAGCCACGCCGCGAGAAAGCACTCCAAACCCCAACTCTGATACGGCAGATATCCATATGGATCTGATTTTGGTTCCGGCCAAAAAATATGCCTTTAACACCGATCTGGAAAGCGTATTTAATCAGGTCCAACAAATCACAACGGGAACAGCAGGTAATCTCGTAGGTATAGGGCTTAATCTGAGTATAAGAAATCGAAATTTCGATCGGCAAGGTATCCAGTCAACCAATACCCTGCGCGGAGGTGTTGAAGCGGGCGTTGGTGTGATAAATCCCGGTCTTCAATCAACGGAAATCACCTACAGTAACAGTTTTCAGATTCCCAAACTGTTGTTTATACATCCCGGATGGGCGCAGAAATTGAATTACAAAAAAACATTCATCAATACCAATATTTCGAATATCAACAGAAATATCAAAGAAAGAGGGTTGTTCAGTTTAACGAATATCAATTCAACATTTGGTTGGCAAATTCGAACACTGAAAAACGAGATCGTAACTTTTCAGCCGCTCAATATTGAATACGTACGACTTTACAATATCTCTTCGGCGTTTAAGACTCAATTAGACACGTCACCTCTTATTCGTTATTCCTTTACACCCGGACTCATCATTGGTACCGTGTTCTCCTACTCCAAACCACAGATCAGTTGGAGAGGCCATCCTAAAAGAAGCAGTTCGTTTCGTTTAGGCTTTGAAGAATCCGGAGCGTTGTTTGGCCGACTCAAAAAAGTGGCCAATCTGTTCGATAAAGAGTTGTTTGAATACATCAAACTCGAAGTAGAATACAAGTATCGTGTCTCATATAATAAATCGGCCTGGGTGTTTCGTACGATGGTTGGCGGAGGATATTTGTATGACGATTCAACCGGTATGCCGTTTTTCAAACAATTTACAGGCGGCGGTCCCAACAGTATGCGTGCATGGCCTTTACGAAGCATCGGACAAGGTTCAAGACCACGTGAAAGCCGTATCGGAAGAAATCAATTTTTCAGTCGGAGCGGTGATATGATCCTCGAAGCAAACGCAGAGTATCGTTACAACATCGTAACCATATGGCCCAACACGCTTATCATCAGAGGTGCTTTATTTACAGATATCGGTAACATCTGGAATTTCAATAATAAAACAAACAAGGGCAATGATACCATTGTTTTCAAGTTCAGAAATTTGTACCGTGATTTGAGTGTGAGTGCGGGTACAGGAATTCGTATCGATTTTGTCGGTTTGTTTTTACTGCGTTTCGACTTCGGCTTTCGTTTCAAAGATCCGGCTCTACCCTTTTCAACCGAAAATGCAGGATGGCGCATCCCACAAGTCAGTTTTGCCCATTTGTTTAGAAACCGGGAAATCGATAAACAATGGCGTTACGACAATTTCAACTTCTCACTGGGAATCAACTACCCCTTCTGATGCTTTGATTTGACGAATCCATTCCAGTGTATCGGGTAAAGACTTTGCTTGATCTAAAGTAAATTCACCAATTCGTGTGCGACATAAACTGCTGAGATATGCTCCGCATCCCAATGCCTGTCCAAAATCGTGCGCCAGACTGCGTATATAGGTTCCCGTTGTACATACAACCCTGAAATGTAGAACCGGCAATTCGATCGAAGTAATTTCAAATTCTTTGATGGTGATGGTACGCGGTTCCAGGACCACATCTTTTCCTTTCCGTGCCAAAATATATACCGGCTTACCGGCCTGCTTAACAGCTGAGTGAATGGGTGGAACTTGCTGAATCGTTCCTGTAAAAGCGAAAAGTGTTTTTTGAATCAGCTCGCCGGTTATAAAACTGAAATCCTTTTGATCAATCGGTTCACTTTCCAGATCGTACGTGGGTGTGACGGCACCAAGCGTAAACGTACCCGTATATTCCTTTTCACGTGCCATGTATTCATTGATCCGTTTGGTGAACTTTCCGGTACAAAGAATCAACATACCGGTTGCCAATGGATCCAATGTGCCCGCATGACCTACTTTCTTGATTCTAATGGTATTCCGCACCTTGGCCACCACATCATGAGAGGTCCATTCAATGGGCTTATCGACGAGCAGCACCTGCCCTTCACTGAAATATGGTGATTCGGCTGTTTTCAATCAATTCGATTTAGATTAATAAGCTTGTGCAAACAATACTCTTCCGGATGAAGGTTTGCCGGTTAAGATGCAATTCCCTGCTTCCGGCACCTGATCCAAAGGAATGCAGCGTATAGTCGCTTTTGTTTTTTCTTTGATCAGCGCTTCTGTTTCAGGCGTCCCATCCCAATGAGCCGCAACAAAGCCGCCCTTGTTATCCAAAAGATCTACAAAATCTTCCCAGTTATCCGCTTTTGTAATATGCGCATCCCGATAGTCTTTTGCCTTTTGGAACATTGACTGCTGAATTTCTTCGAGGAGGTTCGTTATCGTATTTACAATTCCATCAAGTGAAACCGTTGCTTTCTCTTTGGTATCCCGACGAGCCATTTCTACCACATTGTTTTCCAGATCTCTCACCCCAATCGCAAGTCGAACGGGAACACCTTTCATTTCATATTCATTGAATTTCCAGCCGGGTCTGTTGTTGTTGTTATCGTCGTACTTTACAGAAACACCTTTGCTTTTCAATTCCTTTACTATAGGCAACACTTTTTCATCAATCAGTGCTTTCTGTTCATCATTCTTGTAAATTGGAATGATCACCACCTGCAACGGAGCGATGCGTGGAGGTAGCACCAAACCGTCATCATCACTGTGTGCCATTACCAATGCCCCAATCAAACGGGTACTAACACCCCAACTCGTAGCCCATACATATTCCAATTTGTTTTCCTTACTGAGATATTTTACATCAAAAGCTTTTGCAAAATTCTGACCTAAAAAATGGGAGGTGCCGGCCTGTAAAGCTTTTCCGTCCTGCATCAGGGCTTCAATACAATAAGTATCTACGGCTCCGGCAAAACGCTCGCTCTCACTCTTTACGCCTTTGATCACAGGCAAGGCCATGTACTCTTCAACAAATGTGGCATATACATCCAGCATTTTTCTCGTTTCTTCAACCGCTTCTTCTGAGGTAGCATGAGCCGTATGACCCTCCTGCCATAAAAATTCAGCAGTACGTAAAAACAATCGTGTACGCATTTCCCAACGTACCACATTGGCCCACTGGTTGACCAGAATGGGTAAATCGCGGTAAGATTGAATCCAGTCTTTATAGGTATTCCAGATAATTGCCTCACTGGTTGGACGTACCACCAACTCCTCTTCGAGTTTAGCTTCAGGATCCACCATCAACGCACCGGGTTTGGAGGGATCAGATTTCAATCGATAATGCGTTACAACAGCACATTCTTTTGCAAATCCCTCGGCATTTTTTTCTTCAGCCTCAAACAAACTTTTTGGTACAAACAGCGGAAAATAGGCATTCTGATGTCCGGTTTCCTTGAACATTCGGTCGAGCACATCACGTATATTTTCCCATAAAGCAAATCCATATGGCTTGATGACCATGCAGCCGCGCACGGCAGAATAATCGGCAAGTCCGCCTTTTAAAATCAAATCGTTGTACCATTGAGAATAATCCTGTGAGCGAGAAGTGATTGCTGTTGCCATTACTGTTGTACTTTATGAATCAATTGTTTTATCATTACTTTAACACCCGTTAACAGCCTTGATTTTTGTTGTGGCCGGTAATTTGCAGTTATCTGTCATGAAGTTGCAAAAGTAGTAACTTCACATTACAAACCTCAAAATCAAAAGGACATGGTATTCCGAATTCTACTCTTTGCTTTGTTCCTTACAGGTTTCAGTTCCTGTGCCACGTACCGAAATGGGCAAACTCCCGATGATGTGTATTATTCGCCTGAACGGGAAAACATTGGATATGTTGAAACCGAGCGTGATGAAAACAACCGCACCTCTTACAATGAAAACAGATTGGAAGACCGACGTTTACGTCAGCGGGTTACAGACTCCAGATTTCGCAATTTTGACGACGACTGGTATTGGAATTATTCACGTACCGGCATTTATCTGAATACAACCAACCGATGGACTCCCTTTCATGGAAGTTTTTCACCTTTTCGCAACAATCCGTTTTATTGTATTCCGGGTACAACCCTCTTGATTCCTACACCCGCAACACCCAAAAACAGTACGGGAGTTCGTTACAGTCCGGGAATCCAAAAATACAAGCCCACGAACAATACTCCAGTGAATGCAAAATACGGATCCTATGTTCCGACCAATAACAGCAGAACCTACAATTATCGTTACAGTTCCGGAAGCAACAATACCGGCAACCGTTCATCCGGTTATGGTGGATCTTCATCCGGATCGGGAGGCGGAAGCAGAATCATGAGTGGTTCTTCCTCCGGATCAAGTGGTGGCGGCAGTTCTTCTTCCGGCTCTTCCGGTGGCGTGGGAGGACGACGGAATTAATCGTTCTATTTTCAAAATTGAAACCGACATTCATACCAAGTCTCGATTTTTACCATTCATTTTTGCATTTTCAAAGATCAGTTGTAACCATTTGCCCGAGAACTTTAATGACGAATACATGAGGCAAAACCGGTGGCACTAAAAATATTCAATCGCATGAATTTACGATACTCCTTATTAGCGGGATTTGTCCTGCTTTCCATGACCCTTGTTTCTGCACAGGATGCTACGGATGCGTTACGCTTTTCGGAATACAATCCTGTACTTACAGCACGGACCCAGGCAATTGGAGGCGCCAATGTTTCACTGGGCGGCGACCTTAGCTCAGCTTCCATCAACCCTGCAGGTTTGGCGCAATTTAAAACCAATGAATGGGTATTCAGTCCCGGTTTTTTGATGAACCGGACAAAAATGGATTACAATGAGCAGTTTTTTAAAGATAACCGGAATGCAGCATCAATTGGTATGAACGGATTAATTCTCAGCTTTGGATCCAACTGGAAGAGCAATCAAATCCGGAATACAACGATCAGCTTATCGATCAATCAAACTGCTAATTACAATTCCAATTACAATTACAGCGGCAACAATTTGCTGAGTTCGTATTCCGAAAAATGGCTTGAAGAAGTCTCAAACAGCGGCATTTCATCCGTTAATGAACTGCTTACCCGATTCCCTACCGGGGCCAGTATGGCATACGAATCGTATTTGATTGATACGGCTACCATTGGCGGAGAAAACCGGATTTTTACCAATGCCAATGCCGGAGCGATGCCATTAGCACAATCCTTCAGCTATCAAACACGAGGAGGATCCTATGAAGGTACATTTGGTATTGCCTGGAATCATAAAGAAAAGTTTTTTTACGGATTATCGGTTGGCATTCCATTCGTTCATTACAAAAGAAAAAGCACCATAACCGAAAAAGATGCCAGTGAAACTCCCGACAACGATTTTGAGCGCTTTACTTTTACCGAAAATTTTTCGACACAAGGATCCGGACTCAATGCAAAGTTCGGCATCATCTACAAGCCGGTTGAATACATCCGTCTGGGCGTTTCTCTTCATACCCCAACACTTTTAACATTGACAGACCGAACAGATGTTACCCTTACGAGTGATATCGAAAACTATGCCCGGAAAGTCAATAACGATGAAAGCAAACCGACCTCCTATACCTATTCAACTAAAGATTATACCAATGGAGAAGATTATCAATACAATTACCAGTTGATTACACCTTGGCGCTTAGCCGTCAGCGGATCGTATGTTTTTCGTGAAGTTCATGATGTAACTAAACAAAAAGCATTTGTTACGGCCGATCTGGAACTGGTCAATTATAAAGCCGCCTCCTTCAGCAGTAACGCTGAAATTCCAAATGACGCAGAAGATGCTTATTTCAAGAGCGTAAACCGCAATATTGATGAACTGTACCGTTACGCATTGAATCTTCGGCTGGGAGGTGAATTGAAATTCAACACCTGGATGGTTCGTGGCGGATTTCAATACAACGGAAGTCCTTATCAAAAAGATTTTCTTCCGGAAGGTGCCAAGGGCTGGCGCATGATCCCCAGCGCCGGATTAGGCTATCGGAACAAAGGATATTTTATCGATCTTACCTATGCCTACCAAATAGGACACAACATTCATATTCCTTATGTTTTAACCGACAATGCTTACCCGTTAGCGAAACAACAAACTAAGAATGGACAAATTGTAGCGACAGTCGGATTCAAATTTTAAGAAACCAGACGAATCCTACTTTTATTCGGCTGTGTTCAACGACTGCTCCAGAAAAATCCTCATCGCTGAAATATCATCGGGATGAAACCAGTTGATTTCAGAATCGCGCCGGAACCAGGTCAACTGACGCTTCGCATAATGACGGGTATGTTGTTTGATCAGCTCAATGGCACGTTTCTTATCCAGAGAACCATCAAAATAAGCAAACAATTCTTTGTAGCCCACCGTTTGTAACGCATTAAGCTGTTTAAACGAAATCAACGACTTTGCTTCATCAATCAAACCGGATTGAATCATTTCATCGACCCGATGGTTGATTCGTTCATACAGCAACGTGCGCGGTAATTCCAGTGCCATTTTGATGACACGAAAATCCCTTTCCTTTTTTTGAAATGTGCGATACGAAAGAATCGAATGTCCGGAAGATCGAATCACTTCCAGTGCCCGTAACATCCGTTGCGGGTTCTTCATTTCGCCCTGTGATGCATACAAAGGGTCTGCTTGAATCAATGTATGTTCGAGCCATTCAAAACCCAATTCTTCATAGGAAGCAATCAACTCCTGCCTTAAAGAATCGGGTACAGCCGGAATATTGTCCAATCCTTCACAAAAAGCCTGAATGTATAAACCGGTGCCTCCGGTTATAACGACAAGGTCTTTTTTGAGAAACAATTCCTCCACCTTTTTCAAGGCAAATTCTTCAAACGTTACGGCGGTTACGTTGTCGAAAATGGAATGAGATTGAATAAAATGATGGGGTATTTCATCAAGGAGTGCATCGGGAGGTGCGGCCACTCCTATTTTTAATTCCTTATAGCACTGCCTGGAATCGGCCGAAATGATTTCTGTTTCGAAGCGACGGGCCAATTCGGCGGCCACCAATGTTTTCCCTGATGCAGTAGGACCTGCCAGTATAAGAACTGTTTTTTTCATGTTTGCCGATTGCGTTTGTAAAGAACGAATGCAACATCAATATTAAAAATGTAACAAAGAAGACTTAAAATGTCATCTCTTCATCAGTGCCGGTTTCATCTTCAAAATCGGATTCACTGTCCTCCTCATCACCTTCTTCGCCAAAACCATCTGCTCCGGCCGACAAATCGTATTTCTCTTCCACATCGGTCAATTTATTTCCAACCAACCCTTTGGTTCCGTATTGACTCGGAGCCAATCCTTCGGTTCGAACGGTAGCAGGATAAGTCAATTTGGGATTTTCCTCCTTACTTACATTGATGAGTTCAATATGAAAGGTCCAGATTTTGTTGAAGTCGTATACGTAAATGAATTTTTGGTTGGGTTCACGGATTTCAGAACCTATCGTTGTATCTGCCATGAGTAAAGGCTCCGCTTTGTAGGCTTTATCGTAGCGCTCTAAAGAAATTTCCCTTCCCTGTTGCCAGTGATCGTTGCTTCGATAGAACGTAGCCTGATGCTTGGAATCGAATTCGTAGGCCTTCAATATTGCCAGATGCAAATCTGAAAAATGCTGAACATGCTTGATCGCCACATCACGGTAAACAGCATCATCTTCTTCCCAATAAATCCTGAATCTTAAAACAGCCATATCCGAATCTTAATAGTTAATGTAGGGCAACAAGATTGTGTGTTGTCCTGTAACAAAAATAGTTTTATTCATGCACCGGAACAAGATTATGTTCCTTTGCAATGGCAACCATGTATTGATAAGCAGCATCGTAGCTATTGTCAATCGCTCCGTCCAGAATGGCATCTTTGATAGCCGTTTTGATTACTCCAACCAGTTTTGAAGGAGGCAAAGCAAATACCTGCATGATCAATTCGCCGGTTATGGGTGGTTGCCAGTTACGAATATGATCTTTTTCTTCCACTTCCTTGCAGCGCTGACGTACCAATTCAAAATTTTGCAGGTATCGTTCCACTTTTTTGGGGTTCTTGGATGTGATATCCGACTCACACAAAATCATCAGATTTTCAAAGTCATCTCCGGCATCAAACAGCAGTCTTCGGATGGCCGCATCCGTTATGTTTTCCTTGGTCAGACTGATTGGTCGCAAATGTAATTCAACCAGTTTCTGCACCAACTTCATTTTTTCATTTTGCGGCAGTTTCAACTGTTGAAAGATCCTTGGAACCATTCGTGCTCCCACCACTTCATGTCCATGAAAAGTCCAGCCATGTCCCGGCTCAAAACGCTTGGTAACCGGTTTGGCTATATCGTGCAATACGGCAGCCCAGCGTACCCATAGATCGGATGTATGACAAGCAATGTTATCAACGACCTGCAATGTGTGATAAAAATTGTCTTTATGTCCCTTCCCATCAATATACTCTGCACCGGCGAGATCAACCATCTGCGGAAAGAAGTTCTGCAGCAAACCGCTTTTAAACAACAAATCAAAACCGATTGATGGCTTACGACACATTAAGATCTTATTCAGTTCGTCGGCAATCCGTTCACGTGATATGATCTTGATTCGATGTGCACTTTCTAAGATTCCTTTCCAGGTTTCGGGATGTATCGAGAATTCCAGTTGCGCTGAAAACCGAATAGCCCTCATCATTCGAAGCGGATCATCACTAAATGTACGTGCCGGTTCTAAAGGCGTACGTAGTATTTTCAGTTGCAGATCTTCCAATCCGTTAAAGGAATCGACCATTGTTCCAAAATGATCTTTATTTAAATGTACAGCAAGCGCGTTGATGGTAAAATCACGTCGCTTCTGGTCATCGTCAAGAGTTCCGGGTTCAACATCCGGCTTACGGGAGTGCGTAGCATAACTTTCTCTCCGGGCACCTACAAACTCAATTTCAAAACCATCGGTTTTAATATTCGCCGTACCGAAATTTTTAAAGTATGAAACCTGAGGTTGCGGGCGCAGCGATGCTGCTACTTTTTGAGCGAGTGCAATCCCATCTCCTACACAAACAAAATCCAGATCCTTACAATCTCGCTGCAGCAATTTATCACGTACAAAGCCTCCAACAAGATAGCAAGGCATCCCCATTTCATCGGCACATGTCCCAATCAGCTCCAGTAATGCCTTTTCTTTTGAAGTACAAGCCTCAATCATAGTCTGCAAAAATAAGAAAGCGTGAAGAACGACTGTTGCTAAATTATGAAACAAGTCCCCTGTACACTTGCATGATGCGCGAAGCAGTCGTTTCGGTACGGAAGTTTTGGGCATAACGCCATCCCGTCTCTACCTGCTGTTCTACCAGATTGGGATTTTGAAGAATCTGCAACATCTGTTGTTTCATTTCTTCGGGGCGAGAAGGATTGACATAAAAAGCGCCCGGTCCGCCAGCTTCAGGCAAACATGAAACATTGGATGTAATTACAGGAATCCGGCTCCACAATGCTTCAAGTACAGGAATACCAAATCCTTCAAAAATTGACGGATAGATCATCGCATTTGCCAATTGGTATATGGCCGGAAAATCCGCTGCTGTTTGAAATCCAATGGAAGAGGCTGTGGCTTCATCTGAAAGAAACCGTATTTGCGTAGCAAGTCCTTGATCGTGAATAAACGACTGAACTTGTTTTTTATAGGCGCCCCCTTTGCCAATCACGATCAGCGGAATGACAACATCTTGATTGAGTAATTGGAGCGCTTTGCATACCGAAAGAAGATTCTTTCGTTCAATAATAGAACCGACATACAGGAAAAATGTTTCCGGCAACTGATAGTACAAACGAATCTGTTCGAGCTCAGCGGTTGTTTTGCGGATTGCAAATTGCGGATTACAACTCTGATAGCAAACATCGATTTTAGTCTCGGGAATTTGATACCATTGCATAATATCCTGCTTGGTTTGCTCGCTGATGGCAATAACCCGGTCTGCATGTTCACAAGCATAACGAAATTTCTTCGTGTAGATCTTCCTGTCGGCCCAGGCGTATTGTTCCGGGTAGCGTTCATGAATCAAATCATGAATGGTTACCACCGATTTGATTCCCGTTTTATGAATGTTCAGCGGAATTTCATGGCTCAGTCCGTGGTATAAATCGATCTTCAACCGCTTCAGGTCATTCTTAACCCAATTACTTCGCCATAACGAAGGGAATGATTGATTCAAAAATCCGGAAGGATTGATTTCGTGTATGTTTTGATCATCCTGAAAACGGAACAATCCGGACTTTTTAGGATTGAACAGATAATAAGAATGCTCACTGTAATGTGTAGCGAGCGACTGGATCAAGGTCCGACTGTAATGCCCCAGTCCGGTTTGATTGTGATAGGCCCTTTTTGCATCAAAGCCAATGTTCATGCGGGCAAAGATAATTGACTCTTGCAGAAACACAATCTGCGATAAAAATCAAGTTTCTACGGAAGAGCGACAAAAACACTTGTTATTAAACGAACAACTATTTTTGCAGCAAATTGAAACAATGGCATTACAAAGTTTGATACAGGAAGCATGGAGCAATCGTGATTTATTGAAATCAGATACTTACAGCAACGCAGTGCGAGCGGTCATACAGGAAGTGGATGAAGGACGATTACGAACGGCAGAGCCCACCTCAAACGGTTGGCAGGTTAATGAATGGGTGAAGCAAGCAATTTTAATGTATTTCGGAATCCAGCAAATGCAAACCTGGGACCTCGCCCCTTTTGAGTTTTACGATAAGATGTTACTGAAAAAAAACTACAAAGAACTGGGAGTACGAGCCGTTCCGCATGCGGTAGCTCGTTATGGCGCCTTTTTGGGAAGGAATGTGGTTTTGATGCCCAGTTACGTCAACATTGGCGCTTATGTAGATGAGGGAACCATGGTTGACACCTGGGCAACCGTAGGCAGTTGTGCGCAAATTGGAAAGGGCGTTCATTTAAGCGGAGGTGTTGGAATTGGCGGTGTGCTGGAACCCTTGCAGGCCAGTCCGGTGATCATTGAAGACGGCTGTTTCATTGGTTCACGCTGTATCGTCGTAGAAGGCGTTATTGTAGAAAAAGAAGCGGTATTGGGTGCCAATGTCGTATTAACACAATCAACTAAAATCATTGACGTAAGCGGTTCAACACCGGTTGAACTGAAAGGACGTGTTCCTGCCCGCAGTGTGGTAATTCCGGGCACGTACAACAAACAATTCCCTGCGGGAGAATATGGTGTTGGTTGCGCTCTGATCATTGGTCAACGAAAGCCGAGTACTGACCTCAAGACCAGTTTGAACGATGCACTTCGTGATTTTAATGTAAGTGTATAATTCGAAGAGCGGTCAATTCATTATGTATTGACTGCTGCTTACCGGTTCTAAAGTTTAAAAAATGGAACGGGTCGTATGATTTCTAAGAGAATTCTATATCTTCGCACTCCTTTTTAAGGAAACCTGAATGCCCAGATGGCGAAATTGGTAGACGCACTGTGTTCAGGTCGCAGCGTCCGCAAGGATGTGCTGGTTCGAATCCAGTTCTGGGCACAAA
>JBMLSG010000035.1:0-35067 GCA_049240625.1 Lacibacter sp.
TCACCTACATGCTGCAACAGGAACGCTCACTGGAAGAAGCGCTGCGCTTTGGGGTCGCCTGTGGAAGTGCTGCAACCATGAACCCGGGTACACAACTGTTTAACAAAGAAGATGTGATGCGCTTGTACGAACAGATATAAAACGTATACGATCTTTTAGTTGCTTAACTTTACAAAAAGTTTCCAAACAATGAAGAAGGGGTGGGTATTTCTGCTATTGTTAGTAATCCTGTTCTTAGGATCGAATCCAATTTTTGCACAATGCGCTCTATGTACCAAAACCGCATCGCAGTTGGGTGAAAAGCCTGCAGCGGCATTGAATTCGGCCATTATTTACCTGATGGCAGCACCCTTTGCTATTATCGGCTTTATTGCCTGGCGCTGGTGGAAAGGCAACCGGGAGGAAAATTAAATTTCTTCCGATTGCTGATTCCTGTATTTTGCCTGTACTTCTTCCAGCTTATGTGATCCATCACAGAAAGGAGGATTCTTGGTATGTTTACACTGACAAAGCCATACGCTTTCATCTTTATCAGCCGTGATTTTTAAACTGCGGTAAGGCATTACCGTTGTACCGTTTTCTTCGTACCAGGTTGCTTTGTGCTTTCCGTCGCAGAACGGTTGCTTCTCACTGAGGCCACAGGTGCACCAGGAATAGGTTTTGCCGGCTTCCAGTTTCACTTCGGCAGGTTGACAGTCGGCAACTTTTGGGAGTTGATGATTGAGTTCCATAATTTATCTCTTTTGTTTTTGATCGGTCATTGTTGAATGGGCGTTGCGTTTCAACCCATTGCATTCTGTGAAATTAAAGTATTCAAATCGTTTGTGTTCGCTATTTTTCAGCCTGTTAACGCTCAAACTATGAAGATGGTTCATTTGAACTTCTCTCAAAAGCACTAATAGTGGTGCAGTTTTTTTAATGTGCTATCGCAGGTGCTGAAAATGAAGCGGATATGAGCCTGTAGAAATCTTAACTTTGACCCCTGTTCTACATCTAAAACCGGGACAAGGAAATGAAAACATACATGCGGTTATTGAACTATATGCGGCCCTTTGGTCGTTTTTTAGTTCCGTTTTTTTTATTGACGCTGATCAGTAATCTATTCAATGTCTTTCAGTTTACTCTCATCATACCCTTGCTGAATTTTCTTTTTAGTTCTGATAATGGCATCGATGCCGAAAAATATGCCAAGGTCCCGGAATTTGAGCTGAGTAAAGATTATGCAATCGATTATTTTAATTACAGCCTGTATCAGCTCAAAAGTTCTAATCCTTTATATGCCTTGTACTTCATCGCTATCATTATCGTATTGGCGGTACTGTGCACCAATTTGTTTGCTTATCTGGCGAATCGTAAAATGGTTAAAGCTCGAACCTTGCTTGTTAAAAACATCCGCGAAGCGATTTATGAGAAAATCAACCATTTGCACATCGGGTATTTTACCAAAGAACACAAAGGCGATCTGATTTCCCGCATGAACTCTGATGTATATGAAATTGAAGCGGTAGCGTCCAGTGCCATTGATGTTATCTTTAAACAGCCTTACCTGATCATTGCCTATTTTATTGCCTTGTTTCTGATTTCTGTTCAGTTGACTCTTTTCACATTAATCATCATTCCTATTTCCGCGGTTGGGATTGCATTTGTAACGAAAAAACTGAAAAAGGAAGCGCAGGACACGCAATCCTCGGCCGGGCGTATGTTAACCATTATTGACGAAACATTAATGGGGATGCGCATCATCCGTTCGTTCAATGCAACACAGTTTGTTTTGAACCGTTTCAAAGCCGAGAATGATTTTTACAGAAGAACTGTATTAAAAAGTTTTGCGAAACGTGAATTAGCTCCCGCATTTTCTGAAGTTTCCGGTGTTTTCGTTGTTGCATCCATTTTGGTTTACGGCGGCAGTATGATCATAACAAAAGACCCTGAATCGGCTTTAAGTCCGGGTGCGTTCATTGCCTTTTTGGCGATCTTTTCTCAGGTGATCCGACCTGCCAAAGCCATGGTGGTTGCCTTTGCCAATATCCAGCGTGGACAAGCAGCATCCGAGCGTATTTTACAAGTGATTGATACACCTATCGAGGTGGAAGATCGTCCGGATGCGAAAGAACTGCTGTCGTTTCGTGAACAGATTGAATTCAAAAACATCCGATTTGGGTATTCTGAAAAAACAATTTTGGAAGACATCAGCTTTGTTTTACCCAAAGGCAAAACCGTTGCTTTGATTGGTCCTTCAGGAGTAGGAAAATCAACACTTGCCGATTTGCTGCCCCGATTTTATGATGTGAAAAACGGATCCATTACCATTGATGGCGTAGATATTCGGGATTTTAAGATGGAATCGTTACGTAGCCATATGAGTTTTGTAACGCAGGACACAATGTTGTTTAATGATACCATCTTTAACAATATTGCGTTAGGTAAACCCAATGCATCGATGGAGGATGTAATTCATGCCGCTAAAGTCGCTAATGCGCATGATTTTATTGTTCAAACAGAAAACGGCTATCATACGAATATTGGTGATCGTGGTGTTCGTTTATCGGGCGGACAGCGTCAGCGACTGAGTATTGCGCGGGCTGTGTTTAAAAACCCTGAGATATTGATTTTGGATGAAGCAACCTCTGCGCTGGATACAGAATCTGAAAAATTAGTGCAGGAAGCTTTGAGCAATCTTATGAAAGGACGTACCACCCTCGTGATTGCACACCGTTTGAGCACCATTCAGGATGCCGACGAAATCATCGTATTGCAGGACGGCCGTATTGTAGAACGTGGCAAACACATAGATCTGATTGAAAAAGAGGACGGCATTTATAAAAAATTAACGATTTTACAGAAGGTTGGATAAGAGGATTCGTAGTGGGTTGTATGGATGAACGATTTCTTTCACCATTTATTCATTGTACAAAAAATCACCTATGCTTTTTAAGCGCAAAAAAAAGAAGTTCACGCAATTATATCCTTGTGAACATTTATTCGAGTTGTACAATGATCAAAAAGTAGAGCAGCTTGCAATACCTGACTCCGTAAAAAGCATTGTTTTTATTTTGCCCGATATGGCTACGTACAGTGGGGGATTGACCAGTGTTTTAAGGTTGGCAACCTATCTCTCCGGGTATGGCTACGATATCTATTACTACACGTTGAATCCAACCGATGAAAGCGTGTTTAAGCACAATGCAACGATCAACTTAAAAGGCTATAAAGGTCAGTTGATTCAGGAGCAAGAATTGCAACAACGAACATTTGATATTGCCGTAGCAACTTTATGGACTTCTGTCTATTTTGTTGCAAAAAACAGACATCTCTTCAGTTACAAGGCCTACTTCATTCAGGATTTTGAACCTTATTTTTATCCGCAGGGCGATTTTTTTCAGTTGAGTCTTCAAACCTACCGAATGGGCTTTCTCATGATTAGTTTGGGTTCCTGGAATAAGCGCATGATTGAATCGAATGATCCAAACCTAAGGGTTCATTACATTGATTTTCCATTTGAACAATCCGAATACCAAAAGGGTGCCTCCAAAAGAATACCGATTCAGGAAAAAATAGCACGAAAACAGCTCACCTTCGCCGTTTACTTAAAAAACGATCCCAAACGTGCACCTGCTCTTGTTATCCTCCAGTTGGGTTATATGAAACAACAATTGGAAGCACAGGGGTATACGATTGAGATTATCTATTATGGAACCGACGCTTCTTATGAGATCATGCATGGTTTCAATGCCGGCAAGTTGTCGTTGGAAGCATTGAAGACCTTGTATCTAAAAGCAGATTTTGGAGTTGTTGCTTCCTTCACCAATATCTCTCTGGTGAATTATGAAATGATTGCAATGGGTTTACCGGTAATGGATTACCGATCCGGCAGTGCTCCGGATTTTTTTACAGACGAGACCATGCTGTTTTTGAGTAATGAAACGGATGCTATTTACAAAGCAGTTCAGCAAATTCTTGCAGATCCGCAACAGCCGGAAAACATGGTTATTCGTGCGCAGCAACACATCGAAGGTAAAACATGGGAGCATACAGCACAGCAGTTTGCGTCTATCATACAGGCATTACCGGAGTCCGCTAATCCTTGAAGCGGATAGGTTTCAATGTGCATTTATATTTTTAGCGGTTTCCGGAAATTTCAAATAATAGGCTTCGATGATTTTTCCAACCCAGTTTTTTAAGTGATACTGATCAACAATAGCAGCCGGCAGCTTTTTGTATGGTGTTTCAAAAAACGAATCGGGAATTTCAATTCGATTGTCTTCAATAACATAAATGTTTTGAGGGTCGTAAAAGTCGTACTCCCGAATGGTGGGGTTGTTGGTAATGAGTTTTTTTTCCAGACCTAATGCTTCAAATGGTCGGAAGCTTAATCCTTTCTGGACATCTTTTTGAATATCCAGAATGATCCTTGCTTTTTGGATTTCCTGAAGCATTTTATGATAAGGGACGGTGCCGTTAAATGTTTTTACATACGGACTCGATGTTTTATTGCCATTCCCTTTAAATAGAAACGATCTGTTTTTTTTCTCAAGATATTGAGCGATTTGTTCGATCAGGAAAATCCTGTTGTCGTTCGTGCTCATATTGTACACATCGTATTCAATTGAGTCGTTTGTCTGTTCAAAGTCGTGAAAGTTGGAAAGAAATTCGAATCCGTAATTTTTACAGTCTTCCTGTTCGTAGCTGAAGATTTTATCAAAAAATGAAATGGTTTTTTTCTGATTGGGGTATGCGGCAAGACTATCCCAGAAATAGGCGACAAAGAATTTCGCTTTTTTTCGCAGGAGTAACAGATGCCGTTTTTTTACAATATCCGGACGCAGAATAAAAATCACATCGTACATCCCTTGATTTCTATTGAGAACCTCCTGGATTTTTTGTGTATAGTAGATGGTTTTAAGATTTCTGTTGAAGAAAGTCTTTAAAAAAAAATTTTGCGTTCGATGGAGTTTGTTTTTATACCGAAAACTGGTGTATAAACTATGATTATCGAAATAGGTTACGTCAAAATCACTGTATTTTTCAAATCCGGCTTGAATGAATTTGCAAATTCCAACATGATCGGGCCCAAAAAAAAGAAGCTTTTTGTTTTTTATTCGATTGCTCATTGCACACAGGTCAAATCAGTAAGACGGGTTTCAGTTAAACGAAGGATGCTGCAAATTTATACAAATTAAAACTTTGTGTTTGGGTTTGTGCATCAATCATTGATTTTAGCTCTGCTTTATGGATGTCGCTCATACGCCTCTTCTGAATGAGCTGGAATGCTTTTTCGGCCAACAACCAATTTTTATGCTCGTTGAAGTGCGCTGATTTCAGATAGATTCGAATTTGTTCCCAAAGCTCTGCGATTCCTTCTTTTTGAATGGCAATGGTTTTTATAACCGGAATTTCATGATCCTCTTTGTTGGAGGGCATGAGCATTAAACGAAGGTTTCTTACAAACAGGTTGGCTTCGGGACGATCGGCCTTGTTAACAACAAAAAGATCGGCAATTTCCATTAAGCCGGCTTTCATGGTTTGTACTTCATCACCGGCTTCGGGAACCAGAACCACAACGGTTGCGTCGGCCAAACCGGTAATTTCAATTTCACTTTGTCCCACTCCAACTGTTTCGACCACAACATAGTCATAGGTGGATGCCTTGCACAGCTCAGTAATTTCAAGAATTTTCGGGTGCAGACCTCCAAGAGATCCGCGTGACGCCAGTGAACGGATGTAAACCTGCGGGTGGTTGTACCAACTGCTCATCCGGATCCGGTCTCCCAAAAGTGCGCCTAAATTGAACGGCGATGAGGGATCTACACAGAGAACCGCCACTTTTTTACCGCTTGCTACAATTTCTCCGATCAGCGCATCTACCAAGGTGCTTTTGCCGGCACCGGGCGGGCCGGTAAGTCCGATAACGGGCGTTGTATTTGCCGGCAAGGTTTCCAGCATTGCTTCATAGCCGTCCACTTCATTTTCTATCAGCGAAATACAACGGGCCAGACTGCGGACATCGCCTTTTTTCATTCCTTCAAAATACGTTTGCCACATGCTACAAACTTACACGAAATAGCCATAATGACAAGTTTGTAAGCATTCGCAATGCCCTTGAACTTAGATCATTTGGAATTCATTTTCATTCAACGAAATCGGTCAGCAGTATTCAGTCTTTTACGTGGTCAGGAATTTATTGCTATCAGGCTTTCGTAAATAATCAGCATCTCTCCCCGATATTTGAACAGAGTTCCTTATGTTTATTCCAGAAATATCAGAATGGAGACTATAATGAAAGGGCGAGGAATTTCTGTCGTTATTCCCAATTATAACGGTGTTGCATTACTTCCACAGGTGTTGCCCCCTGCCCTTGTTGCATTGAAGCGGACCGGTTTGCCATTTGAAATCATTGTGGTGGATGACGCTTCAACCGATGAATCGGTCCGTACTGTACGATTGCATTTCCCCGATGTTCAGCTTCACATCAACACAGTTAACAGCGGCTTTTCTGTCACAGCCAATACAGGCATCCGTTTGGCAACCTACCCGCATGTTTTGTTGTTGAACAGTGATGTAAAACTTGAACCGGAATATTTTGATGTTCTTATGAACTTCTGCGACCGCAAGGATGTATTGGGTGTGATGGGGCGCATCATTGGATGGGATGACGAAGCCATACAGGATGGAGCGAAATATCCCTTGTTTCAGGGCGGGAAAATAAAAACATCTGCCAATTACATTCTTGAGGATGAACAACAGATGAAGAAGGGCTTGTACACCATGTATCTATCGGGCGCCAATGCTTTTTTCAATAAAGAGTTGTTTTTAAAAATAGGGGGCTTTAACGAGATGTTTTCTCCTTTTTATGCTGAAGATACCGAGTTGTCGTTGCGGGCCTGGCGGTTGGGTTATCAATGCTTGTATGCCCATCAGGCCGTTTGTCGTCACCGGGCATCCACTACGATCAAATCGTCCAACAGGAAGAAGTACATTCAGATCATTTACAACCGCAATAAAATGTTTTTGCATGCCATTCATCTGGAAGGTTGGACAAGAATGGTTTGGTTTCTGCAGTTGCTCATCGAAATTGTATTGCAAACACTGTTGCTGCGTTTCAGTTATCTTACATCTTTCCGTCTCCTGTTGCGCAATTATCATTTAGTACGACAGAATCGTTCTGCACTTCGTCAATTAAGTGGCGCTGAAAAATTGCGCTCTGTATCCGGCGTTTTTCAATTCATCAAAGATTCGTTGAAAGACCAGGTTGTTATTCGGTTCTAAACAAATTCCAGTATCAGGCTTTTGTGTTGCAATGTGCCGATCTGAACGCGAATTTGATGTAGCTGAACCAGGGGAATATTCGTTTTTTATGTGAAAAAAGAATTGGTGCGTGGCGCATGATCAATACAAACAACCGAAATGAAAAACGTATTCCGGGCATCTTTTCATACTCTGTCAATAAATCCTTGATTAAGTTCTTTGCTTGTTCGGGCAATGCATGAATGGTTGCAAACTGTTGAAGATTGGTTGTTGTTTGCAGGTAAAACGGCACTACAGGCTTGGCAGCACCGGTCGCATTGGTTTCATGTACCCGATGCCATACCAATATTTCATTCACATGTTTGAGTTGACCGTAACAGCAGGCCATGACCGCGATCCACCAGTCGTAATAGACATTTTTTGGAAAAGGAAGTGCCGTCTCCAAAAGGGATTTGCGAAACAGCATATTATGTCCGTTGATATGATTAAACAGCAACAGTTTTCGCGGATCATTGCCATCAAGATACCTAATCAACCGGGTGCTCTTTACGCTTGGATGATTTCGATTACTTCCAAAGCGCGCCGATTTACAATGCACAAGTAAGGTTTCGGGATTTTGTTGAATCTGTTCCATCATCCGTTCCAGTTTGGTTCGTTCCCATACATCATCCTGATCTGCAATGGCAATAAAAGCGCCGTTACACAAACTGCAGGCTTTACTGAAATTCAGATTGTGACCTAAATTTTCTTCGTTTTTGTACACACGGATTCTTGCATCTTTACGGGCTAACTCTTCTACGATCTCTAAGGTATTGTCGGTTGAGCGGTCATCCACTATTACCAGTTCCAAAGATGGATAGGTTTGATTGAGAATGGAAAGCAGTTGGTCTTGCAGATATTCGGCTCCGTTATAGGTACACAAAGCAACAGAAACGAGCGGCTGTGTCATAGATACAGAGAAAATTTTAAATGAATGTTACAATGGACCGGGAATCCATACAAGGGGCTATCCAAAAGCGATAAATTACAAAGCTGCATACAGTATCAAATCAATTTATAATTCCGGTATTCGCCGGGATACCATCCCGTTAACTTGTAAATGGTACGTTTCAGCCGGTCTTTGGTTGAAGCATACTTTTTTTTCATATCGGGCTGAAAAGGCCAGTTTTGTAATCGAATGCGTTCTTCCATCACGGCAGGATGGGTGTCGAGGTATCGCTCAACCGGTTCGTTGGCAGTTTGATAATCATACACCGATTTACTCATTGCTTCGTAGGCCGCCGTGGAATCTTCACGCATGTAGATGTGAATGTTGGCATTTATTTTTTGCTGCATGGCTGCCGGATTGCGAACCCATCCGTAATGATGAATTGCTGCCGGAATTAATTTTACATGCAATTTTTCGTTGGGCTTTTTTCGGAATCCTTGTGCATCGCGGTACGAAAAAATAGACTTGTCGTTGCGAATGATGCGGACTTCTCTTCGATACCAGGAATATTTGGATCCTACATAATCATATGAACCGAAAAAATGGTGGTAGTTGAACAACAAGCCTTCTACCCGTTTGTCGTTAAGATGTTGCTCCATCGACTTACGAATGGCCGGATAATATTTTTCATGAACAACTTCATCGCCCTGAATGTAAAAGGCCCAGTCGTATTCGGCACTAACAGCCTGAAAGGCTTTATCGGTTTCTAGTGCCAAAACCCGCCCACCTTCTTTTTGGCCATCATCCCATACGGTTTCCAGAATTTCAATTTTGGGATCCAGTGCTTTTACTCTTTTCAGGGTTTCATCGTCCGATTGACCCACCGCCACTACCACCTTTTCACATAAAGGAAGAATGGATTTGAGCGATTGCTCAAACGGATAATCGTACTTGATACCGTTTCGGATAAATGAAAAACCACAGACACGCATGACCAACAAAGATTAGAAAGATTTCAGAACATTTGCAAATTTCATTTTTAAAACATGTTCTTCAGTTTTGACGGAAAGAGAGCTGTTTTCACAACCGAAACAATTCGTTTTTCTTGCCTATTTTAGCGACTGTATGCAGGAAAAAAACAAGCAAATAGTATTACTGGCTCTTTTAATCTTGATGCTCATCGGCGGTTTGCTTTCGAGGGTCCTGTTATCAATCAGTACCATTGCATTCTTTGTGTATACCTGTTTCAATTTCAAATCAAAAGTCACTGCGGTTTTTCGGGAGCCTGTAACCGCCGGCATGCTGCTTTTATTTTTTGTTCCTTTTGTCTCCGGCTTATGGAGCAGCAATACCGATCACTGGATTCAGGTGATGGTGGACAAGCTGCCGTTTTTACTGATGCCGTTCGCCCTGTTCAGTGCAGTTAATCCCTCCGCTACTCAGTGGAAGCAATTTGGACTGATTGTAATTTCGATTTTGTTCATGGCTACGCTCTGGAGTACGTTTCACTATCTCATGGACATGCGTACCATCAATGAGAGTTACCTCCGCGCCAAAACCATTCCCGTTTTAATGAACGGCGATCATCTCCGGTTTAGTTGGCTCACAGCAATCGGGTTGATGTACACTCTTTTATTACTTGGAAGAGCAACGTCTATTAAACATAAACTTATTTTTTTCCTGTTGGCGGGGTGGTTTTTCGGGTATCTTCATGTGCTTGCTGCGCGTACCGGACTCTTAGCTGCTTATCTGTTTATGTTAGGCTATCTTTTTTATGTAATCAAACAGAATAAAAGTGGCATGCTGAAATGGATTACTCCGGTGCTATTAGTCGTAATTGGATTGATAGCCTGGTTTTCGGCTCCAACACTTCGCAACCGCTTTTTGTACACAGACTATACGTACCGTTACATACAAAGAAATGAATACCTGAGCGGATCCAGTGATGGAAACAGGGTGCTTTCCCTTAGAGCCGGTTGGGAGCTTTTAAACCGGCATACATGGGGCGTTGGCAGTGGCGATGCCAAACAACAAGTGGCGGAATGGTATCGTATCCATATTCCCGGAATGCTAGAAAGCGATCAAATCTTCCCGAGCAACGAATGGTTGATTTATGGCATGGCAATGGGTTGGTTGGGTGTATTGCTCTTTACAATCGCACTGATGTTGCCCTTTTTTACAACGCATATTAAAAACCGTTTTTTCTGGAACTGTTTTCATGGTGTCCTGTTTCTGATTGCCATGACCGATTCCAGTCTGGAAGTTCAATTTGGCGTCTTCATCTATACCTTTGTCGTGTATTGGTGGTGGAAGGAGTTCCGTACAACTGTATAAACAAACGCAATGACCAATTTTATCCCGATTTTCCCCTTGTCGATTGTTGTCTTTCCGGGCGAGCAAGTGAATCTCCACATTTTTGAGCCGCGTTACCGGCAATTGATCCGTGAGTCCTTTGATGCCCAAAAGCAATTTGGCATTCCTGTTGTCATCAAAAATGAGTTGCAGGAAATGGGAACGCTTATGGAAGTTGTAGGCATCAAAAAAGTATACGACGATGGTAAAATGGATGTCACTGTTCAAGGCCTGAAAGTATTTCGTGTGTTGGAACAAATCCGTGCGATTCCTGAAAAATTGTATGGTGGCGCAATCGTGACTTATCCCGATTTCGTGAATGACGGTAATCGGGTGCTGATGCAAAAAATTGTAGCGGGGGTAAAAGAAATGCACCGGCTTTTGCAAATCAGTAAAGAGTTTAAAAAGCCGGATGAGGCCCTCAACAGTTTTGATGTGGCGCATCATGTCGGATTAAATCAGGAGGAAGAGTACGAATTGCTGGGATTAAGCAGGGAACTCCAGCGTCAGGAATATTTAAAGCGTCATTTAGGGAAAGTATTGCCGGTATTATCCGAAATGGAACATTTGAAAGAACGGGTAAAACTGAATGGCCACTTCAGAAATTTAAAACCTTTTGAGTTTGATTTTTAAGCGCTCTTGATTCAACGTCAAGTTCGTATTAATTTTATACTATGTCTGTAACGATTTGCCTGGATTTTGGGAACACCCGTTTGAAATGTGCTGTTTTTGAATCCAACAGCCTGAAAGAAGTTTTGATATTAAACGATGACAGCAAAGAAACCATAGAGGACTTGCTTCGCAAAACCAAGCCCCGCTACTCCATTTTGTCGTCAGTCATCAACCATTCCCCGCTCACAGAAAAGATGCTGGAGCACCACACCGTTTTCCATAAACTCACCCACCAAACCCGGTTGCCATTCAAGATTCCTGTCGGCAAACCGGAAACGGTAGGTGCGGACCGACTGGCTTTATGTGCCGCTGCAGTTCATCTTTTCCCGGGTAAAAACAATCTGGCAATTGGATTGGGGACCTGCATCACCTACAATTTTATCAACCAAAACAGCGAGTTTTTGGGTGGGAGCATTGCTCCGGGACTGGATATGCGCTTTCAATCCATGCACGGACTTACCGCCAAGCTCCCGTTGATTGGAATGGAATGGAATTTCCCCCTTATTGGCTATGATACCAAGACCAATTTACTGAGTGGTGTGGCTTGGGGCATGGCAAAAGAGATCGACGGAATCATTGACGCGTACAGTGAAAAGTTCGGGAACTTTAACGTGCTGTTAACCGGGGGTAATACCCTCCATTTTGCTCCTCTGCTCAAAAACATGATATTTGCAGACCCTCATCTAATCTTTAAAGGTCTGTATGCAATCAGTGAGCTCAATAGGTAAAAGGTTAATCGTTGCTTTTTTATCCCTGATTTCTTTTGTTGTTGAAACAAAAGGACAGGATAATTCTCCCTGGAGTAGGTATGGACTGGGTGATATGGTTCCTTCTGCAGCCGTAACCAATCGCGGTATGGGTCATGTTGCCGCGGCATACAGCGATTTCCAGACCATCAACTTTGTCAATCCCGCCTCCTATTCACAGATCGGTTCCAAAAGAGCCGTTCTTGATATTGGCTTAGACATCAATAGCCGAACCTTGCGCAACAACCGGGGTGCCAGTTTTAATTCCAAAAATGCGTACATCCCCTATTTGGCCGGTGGATTTCAAATTAAACCTGAGAAGTCAAAAACAAGCTGGGGAATGGCTTTTGGCCTTCGACCACTCACAAAGGTGAACTACAACATTCAAAGCGGCGGGAAGATGGCTTCCGGTGACAGTCTTATCAATTACTATGAAGGAAATGGGGGTTCTTATCAGGCATTTTTGGGAACTGCAATCGGCAGAAAAAATTTCAGCATTGGCATCAACGCAGGATATCGTTTTGGAACGAAAGACTATGCAACCCGTGTTGAAATTTATAATGATACTGCATTCGACCGTTATACTTCCGGTAAAAAGGAAATCCGGAATAATTTCGGAAGCATGTTTGTGGAGTTGGGGACGCAATATGTGATACCACTCAGTAAAAAAAGCAACCTGAATCTGGGTGCTTATGGAAGTCTTCGTTCTTCTTTGCGTACCAACAGAAGCGAGAATTATCAAAGCTATGTATTGTCACAGGATCTGTTGACGGAGCTGCGTCTCGATTCTGTTTATGAATCAGGAACCATCAAAGGGAACATCCAATACCCTTCTTATTTTGGCGTGGGCTTTTTGTTTGATACAGAAGGAAAAGGAAGATTGAACATCGGTGCTGATTATGTAAGATACAATTGGGCCGACTATCGGTATTTTAATGAAAAGGATCTCATGCAAAACTCCTGGCAGATTAACGTAGGAACACAATACCTTCCCGATGTAAAAGGAGTTTCAAGAAACTATTGGAGTCAGGTCTTGTTCCGTGCAGGCTTTCATTTGCAACGTGAGCCTTTCACCGTTATGGGAAACCTGAAAAGTTATGGTTTTACAATTGGTGCCGGTTTGCCGATCCGTAAATACTCCTATGCCGAAATGAACCGGAGCAATGTAGTGAATACAGCATTGGAAATTGGACAACGGAGCGATCGTACTTCGCTGCTTCGCGAAAACTATTTTCGTTTCACGGTAGGCTTCTCGCTCTCCGATATTTGGTTTATCAAGCGTAAATATGATTAATGCAGTTTCACTCCGTAACAAATGGTTCACTGTTGCAGTGTGCGTTTTTTGCAGTCTGCTCTGGGTTGCTTGTGAAAACGATCTCAACCGGATCCGTGATTTGCAAAAAGACCTGCTGAGTGTTGATGCCGTTACAAAAGTTGAAAGCTATTACAGTCAATCCGGTAAAGTACAAGCCCGTCTCACGGCACCTTACATGTTGCGTTATTACGACAGTATGCCCAGGGTTGAATTTCCACGCTCTCTGCATGTTGATTTTTATGATGATAGTTTAAACATCGAAAGTTATCTGGATGCCCGAAAAGGGAATTATTACGAGCAACTGAATCGTGTGATCCTCACAGACAGTGTCATTGTGATTCGTGTGAACGGCGACACATTAAAAACCAAAGAACTTTTTTGGGAACAAAACCAGCATAAACTTTTTACGAACAGTAATGTGGAGATACGTCAAAAAACCAAAACCATATTTGGTAAAGGATTTGAAAGTGATGAAGCGCTTCGTAATTTCAGAATCGATACCATCACCGGTATTCTTTTAGTCGGTGAATCAAAATTCTCAGGAAATTAAAAAACAGGAACGGTGTCTGAACTTGTTTTTTAATTGAACGTTTTTACAAAACCATTGTTTCAATAGAAATAATCATAATTATGGAATACAGAAGATTAGGTAAATCCGGATTGCAACTCAGTGTACTTTCTTTTGGAAGTTGGGTAACGTTTCACAAGCAAATTGAAGACAAAGTGGCGGATGAGCTGATGGGAATCGCTTATGATAACGGAATCAATTTCTTCGATAATGCCGAGATTTATTCATTGGGCAAAAGCGAAGAAATGATGGGTCGCGTCTTGAAAAACAAAAACTGGGACCGTACCTCTTACACGGTTAGCAGTAAAGCCTATTTTGGATGGCGTGGTAAAGAGAATAAACCCAACCAAACCGGACTAAGCCGAAAGCATCTCACAGAAGCCTGTCATGAGGCACTGAAACGTTTGCAGGTAGATTATCTTGATTTGTATTATTGCCATCGACCCGATAAGCAGACTCCTATCGAAGAAGTTGTTTGGACCATGAATACCCTCATTCAACAAGGGAAAATCTTGTATTGGGGAACGAGCGAATGGAGTGGAGTGGAAATCATGGAAGCGCACAGGGTGGCTCAAGCATATCGTTTGATAGGGCCCACCATGGAACAACCCGAGTACAATTTATTCAACAGGAATAAGATGGAAAACGAGTACCTGGAAATTTTCAAGAATGTAGGATTGGGAACCACCATCTGGAGTCCGTTGGCAAGTGGGTTGCTTACCGGGAAATACAATCAGGGTATTACCGAAGGAAGCCGTTTGTCGATTCAGGGATTTGAATGGCTCAGAGATCGCACCTATGTAGAATCGAAAATCGAGAAAGTCAAGCAACTCGAACAGCTCGCATCGGATCTGGGTGTTCGTACGGCTTCTTTGTCCATAGCCTGGTGTATTAAAAACCCCCATGTTACTACCGCTATTTTAGGCGCAACCAGAAAAGAGCAGTTACTGGAAAATCTGGAAGCGTTAGAGGTGTTGCCAAAGCTTACCACAGAAGTGATGACAGCCATAGAAACGATTTTTGAAACACAACCCCGTTTACCGGAATACTGATACAAGGCCTGTTTCAAGCTTATTTCATATTTCTCCTGATCGCATGCTTGTTGTATCTTACGGTATATACAAATGCATATGAAATTTAAAAACAAAACGGTATTCATCACCGGCGCCAGTCGCGGTATCGGAAAGGCGATTGGGTTGCGCTTGGCCCGTGAAGGAGCGCAGGTTGTTGTAGCCGCAAAAAGTGTTGAAGAACATCCACGGTTGGGAGGAACTATTTTTACCGCTGCCGCCGAAATGGATGCGGCCGGAGGTAAAGGTTTGCCCATTCAACTGGATATTCGGTTTGATGATCAGATCAAGGCGGCGGTTGAAAAGACAGTTTCTGTTTTTGGAGGAATCGATATTTTGGTCAACAACGCATCTGCCATTGCACTTACAGCAACGGAGCAAACCGATCCCAAAAAATTTGATCTGATGCACGACATCAATGTCAGAGGCACTTTTTTGATGACGCAAGCTTGCATTCCGTATTTGCGAAAAGGAACCAATCCGCATATTCTCACATTATCGCCTCCCTTGAATCTGAATCCTCAATGGCTTGCGCCTCACATTGCCTATACATTAAGTAAATTCAATATGAGCATGATGACATTGGGATGGGCGGAAGAATTGAAAAAAGATGGAATTGCTGCAAACGCGTTGTGGCCTCGAACAACCATAGATACGGCTGCTGTCAGAAATTTGCTGGGCGGCGAGACTTTGGCAAAAATGAGTCGGACGCCCGAAATATTAGCCGATGCTGCAGCAATCATTTTCGGTAAAGAAGCCGCCTCCTGTACAGGAAATTTATTTCTTGATGAGGCCGTATTTGCCGGCGAGGGCATTACCGATCTTACAAAGTACAGCGTGGTTCCCGGTGCAAAACTCTTTACGGATTTGTTTGTGAATCCTTCCTGATTGTTTTGAAATCAATACAGACGGCCATTGAACGTTTCCGCTAAAAGGGCTATTCGTTATTTTAAGAGCAACGGTGCCGGTAGTACTATTCTTGCGATTCCTGCGGCGAATCGTTCAATTTCTCGGGACGCATCATCGGGAACAGCAACACGTCCTGTATACTGTGTTGATTGGTCATGAGCATCACCAAACGATCAATTCCAATTCCAATTCCTGCTGTGGGCGGCATTCCATATTCCAGTGAGCGTAAGAAATCGTAATCAATAAACATGGCTTCATCATCGCCACGTTCCTTCAATTTCGTTTGTTCTTCAAAACGATGGCGCTGATCAATCGGGTCATTCAATTCCGAATAGGCATTGGCAATTTCTTTTCCGTTGATCATCAGTTCAAAACGTTCAACCAAACCGGGTTTGCTGCGGTGTTTCTTGGTTAACGGACTCATTTCTACAGGGTAATCTGTAATAAAAGTGGGTTGAATGTATTTCGATTCGGATGTTGCACTGAATAGTTCATCAATCAATTTGCCTTTACCCATTGTTTGATCAACCTGGATATTGAATTTACGGCAAACCTCGCGTAGGCCTTCTTCATCATAAGAACTAACATCAATACTTGTATGTTCTTTAATGGCTTCAAAAATAGATATGCGTTTAAAAGGAGTTTTGAAACTGATATGCCCATCGCCGGAGGGTACATCGGTACTGCCGTGCAACGCGATGGCTACACGTTCCAACAGGTTTTCCGTAACGTTCATCATCCAGAAATAATCTTTGTAAGCGGTGTACCATTCCAGAATGGTAAACTCGGGATTGTGAGTACGATCCATACCTTCATTCCGGAAATTGCGGCTGAATTCATACACCCAGTCGAACCCGCCAACAATCAACCGTTTCAGATACAGTTCATTGGCAATGCGCATATACATGGGTACATCCAGTGCATTGTGGTGTGTAGAAAAAGGACGGGCCGTTGCACCACCGGGAATCGTTTGTAAAACCGGAGTATCTACTTCCAGTGCTCCATGCTCGTTGAGATATTCACGGATGGTGTTGATCAATTGTGTACGTTTAACAAAGACCTCTTTAACCTGCGGGTTGATGATCAGATCGGCGTAGCGCTGACGGTATTTGAATTCCGGATCGGTTACGGCATCAAAGGTTTGTCCTTCGGCTTCTTTTACAATGGGTAAGGGTTTCAGTGATTTGGTTAAAATCGTGAACTCCTTTACATGTATTGATGTTTCTCCGGTTTTTGTAGTGAATACATAACCTTTTACACCAATGAAGTCGCCTATATCCAGCAACTTTTTGAATACCGTATCGTAGAGCGATTTATCTTCTTCAGTGCATATGTCATCCCGTTTAACATAAATTTGAATACGGCCATGGCTATCCTGAAGAACCGCAAAACAGGCTTTACCCATATCACGGATGCTCATGATTCGTCCTGCAATACAAACATCCTGATATTGCTCTTTGGTATCATCCTTAAATCCCGCTTTGATCGCCGTTGAATAATGCGACACCGGGTACAAAGGCGCAGGATAAGCATCAATTCCAAGTTTTGTTAATTCACTCAACTTTTCTCTGCGTATGATTTCCTGTTCGGACAAATGTGTACTCATTGTTAAAATGTAGATTAATGCGCTGCGAAATTACCGTTTGTAGCCCATTTCAGCAAAGTGCCTTTTCTTTGGCATACAATGTGCCAAGGTTTCGTATTAGTTTTGTTGACATAAAAACACATGTATGATTAAAAAGTTATGGTTCTTATTGGCATTTCCGTTTTTTATTACAGGTTGTGAGCTGATGCAACATTTGCCGACGGCTACCGGTAATGGAATTACCGAACAAGAAGCGGGTATGGGTATTAAAGAAGCATTAGGACAAGGACTCACCCGTGCTGTATTGCAGCTCAACAAAACGGATGGTTTTTTCGGAAACTCTTTTTACAAAGTTTTGTTGCCCCCCGATGTTCAAAAGGTTGAAAACACCATGCGTACGATTGGATTGGGAAAAACAGTTGACAAGGCTATTTTGCAGATCAATCGGGGCGCTGAAGATGCCGTAGGGTACGCAGCACCCATCTTTACCAATGCCATCAAGCAAATGACCATCACCGATGCCATCAATATCATACGCGGACCCAAGGATGGAGCAACAAACTATTTCAAACAAAAAACCACTGCTGCTTTAATCAATGCATTTACGCCGGTTGTTAAAAGCTCACTGGACAAAGTGGATGCCACACGTTTGTATGGCGATTTGATCACCACCTATAATAATTTTCCGACAACCCGTAATAAACTCAATCCCGATCTAACTTCTTATGTTGTTGGTAAAGCGGTGGATGCGTTGTTTGACCAAATCGCAAAAGAAGAACTGGAGATACGTGAGAATCCGGTTAAGCGAACAACCGAAATTCTAAAAAAAGTTTTTGGCGCCACCTGGAATTAATTGGATGACAAATAAAAAAACGGAGCAGTTAAGGATTGCTCCGTTTTTTTGTGCACGGTTTAGGAAATTTTATTCATGAAGTACTTGGCGATCGCTTCTAAATAAGGGGATCATAATACCTGTAAAAACTATAACTCCCTTGCACAACAAGGGAGTTATAGTTTTTATTTTTCTTACGAAGCGAATGATTTTCTAAGTCATTACACATGTAAGCGGGCAAATATGAGGCCTGCAATGGTTCCCTGTAAAAAGCCATACAGCACCCAACTTCCGATTACTGCCAGGGATACGTCTATAGCGCTAAAAATGAGTACCATGATGGGAATCGTGGCAATGATTGCATAAACAAAACCAAATTCCAGGCCACGGAAGAACAGATTTCCTACGAAAAGATCTTTAAATCGGTTCCAGAACCACGCTAACGCAAATGCCAACACAACCGGATGGACAAAATAGAGCAGATTGCGTGTTTCATCATTGACGAAAACAGGTTTGTAATATTCTTCAGCCAAATAAGGTAATAGTATCGGCATCAACATCAAACTTAAATAAGCGAAGGCCAGTAACAACAGTGCGGCTACCAGACCCGATGTAAGAATTTTGTTCATTACAAGCAGTTTTAATTAAAAATTATGAAGCGAAAGTAAAACGCATTCCATAATGAAGGTATGATATCCGTCACCCGATCAAAGGGAAATAATCAGTCACAGCCATGCTAAAAAAGAATCATGAAGGCAACAATTATCCTTCAATTCTTCGGATATCGGCTCCCAGTAATTGTAAACGTTTGTCAATGTATTGGTAGCCGCGGTCAATTTGTTCTATATTTTGGATGACGCTTTTGCCCTCGGCACTGAGTGCTGCAATCAGAAGCGCAACGCCGGCACGGATGTCCGGACTGCTCATCGTGATGCCTCTCAGTTTTTGTTCCCGTTCAAGACCAATTACAACCGCTCTGTGCGGGTCGCACAAAATGATTTGAGCTCCCATATCTATCAACTTATCTACGAAGAATAAACGGCTTTCAAACATTTTCTGATGGATCAGAACACTGCCTTTTGCCTGAATGGCGGTAACCAAAATGATACTGATCAGGTCCGGCGTAAAGCCCGGCCAGGGATGATCGTAAATGGTTAAAACACCTCCATCAAAATAACGTTGTACCTCATAGATATCTTGTTCTGGTACATGGATGTCATCACCCTCAATGGAAAGCTCGATACCCAGTTGTCTGAATTTATCCGGGATGATTCCTAAATGAGCTACACCGGCCCCTTTGATGATAATGTCACTTTGTGTCATGGCTGCCAATCCAATAAAAGATCCAACTTCAATCATGTCGGGCAGCATGGCATGTGTGGTGCCTCCCAGTTGCGCAACACCTTGAATGGTGAGGAGGTTACTTCCAATTCCGGAAATTTTAGCTCCCATACGGTTCAGCATATTACAGAGTTGCTGGATGTACGGTTCACAGGCTGCATTGTAAATAGTGGTTGTTCCTTCTGCCATGGAAGCGGCCATGAGAATGTTGGCAGTTCCGGTAACAGAAGGTTCATCGAGCATCAATGCTGTACCCTTCAATTGAGGTGCTGTAAGATGGAAAAAGCCGTCTTCGGGATGATAGTCAAAATGTGCTCCCAGTTTTTCAAATCCGATGATGTGTGTGTCCAAACGTCGTCTGCCAATTTTGTCACCACCGGGCTTGGGGATAAATGCTTTACGGAATCGTGCCAGCATAGGTCCGGCCAGCATGACCGATCCGCGCAGCCTCCCGCTTTTCTTTTTGAATGCTTCGCTGTGGAGGTAATCAATATTTACCTGATCGGCTCTGAACGTGCAAACATCCGCGGATTTACGGTTGATAGAAACATTCATCTCGCCGAGCAACTCGATCAAAAGATTCACATCCAGGATATCCGGAATATTGGAGATGGTGATTTCTTCAGATGTAAGTAAAACGGCACTGATGATCTGGAGCGCTTCGTTTTTTGCACCTTGTGGAATGATGGTGCCCTTTAATTTTTTGCCACCTCGAACTTCGAACGAATGCATAGAAGAATTATTTGTGAACGATTGTTTGTAAAACAAAAAACCCTCTCCTTGTTTGGTAGAGGGTCTCTTTGATGATTAATAACGTTTTTTGAATTTTCCACCTCCACCGTTGTTGCGGTTATCACGTCCTCCACCATTGTTGCGATTGCGCTGCTGGAAGTGTTTTCCGCCATGTCGTTTTTGTCCGCCTCCGCTTCTTGCATCTCTGAAATCATCACTGGGTCTGTATTGACGGACAAAGGGTTTATTGGTGAATTCCAGTTCCCCTTTGGTAATGGCTGTTAATTCAGATTGTATGGCATCGTCGTGGATGTTTTCCTTGTGCCAGTTGTTGTAAGAAAGTTTCATGTAGTAGGCAATTGCATTGGCAAAGCCTTGTTTCTTTTCAGGATTTTCTTCTTTCAACGCTTTATCAATAACGATCTCGATGTTTTTTCCCAAATGGTTGTAACGGGGATAGCGTTTGGGGTAAGGCAAGCGCTGTGGCTTTGCTTTCAGTGATTCACGTGTAGGGATTGGGTAAGGACTGTCTACATCCAGTTTGAAATCTGCAATCAAAAACAAGTGATCCCAAAGTTTGTGACGAAAATCTTCTACATTTCTCAAATGCGGATTAAGAAATCCCATCAATTCAATGACAACGTAAGCCTGCTCTTGTCTTTTCTTGCGGTCTTCAATGGTCAAAAGGTAGCTGACCATATTTTGGATGTTGCGTCCATATTCCCGTATAATCAAATGTTCCCGCGTAGTATTGTATTCCATAATAAGTAACAAAAGTAAGCATCTGACAGTTAAAAAAGAAGCCGCCCCGGGAACGGGGCGGCGTGGTAACTAAACGTAAGCAAAAAGAATCAGTTTATTGTTTGATCAATTTTTCGGTTTTTACAGTCGCTCCATCCAGTATTTGCAGGAGGAACATACCTTGAGGCAGACGGGCCGCATCGATACGGTTTGTGCCGGTTGTCATTTTGCCGGTCATCAGTGTACGACCATTCAAATCCACCATTCTCCAGTTCAGGTTCCCTTGACTGTTAACAACCACCGTGTTGTTATGGATAACATTGGTAAGCAAATTGTAACGACTTTCCGGAGTCACTTCATTCAGAGAAATGATGTTGGAATAATAAGTGAGTTGAGAAGCTGTTACAACATGTAAACGATAGTAAACAGCTGCTTTTTCGGCGGGTTGGTATTGAAATTTACGTGAAGTGCCATTGATGGCTTCCAGCTTGCTGAAGTTGCGACCATCAAGAGAAGTCTCAATACTGATGGATTCAATGGGTTCATCCGCAACAATATTCCAGTTGAGTTCGTGTTTGTTGTTGGCAATCTGTCCGTTCAAAACCAGACTGTAGATGGGTAACGAAGCTGCTGCTACGTAGCTTCCGGATACACGGTAACTTCCAATCATGCCATAGTTGGAAGTATTGGCATTGCTAACATTCGCAACTTTGATGTAATACGTGCCGGCGTTTAAAAGCGTATCAACAATTGCTTTTACTGAAGTTGTTGGATTGTATACTCCAATAACTGTACCGGTACTGTTGGTCAACTGCAATTGCAAATCAATGTTTGCGGATTGGTTTGTGTTAGGGTCTAAACTGGTTGGCAGTCCGTTAATGGTAAGTTGTCCTTTGCTTGGTAAGGTTACATTGTAAAAGTCTACATCATTGGTCGTATTCACCAAGCCGGAAATATTAAATGTTGTGCTGCTGATATTGATGGATGGGGCGCTGCTGCTTGTGTTTGCAACATCATCGGAGCGATAACCAAATCCGTTGGCAGCACTGGCAATAATAGCAGCATCATCTTGCATACTATAGCATCCAAAACTATTGGGGCCGTTGTGCCAAAGTGATAAGTTCTTGCTGTATGAATTACCCATTAAAGGAGCCCAGCTGGTTTCACCGGTTCCTGTTCCGGGATTGTAATCGGTTATAACATTGCAACTTGCATCGTAAAGTACCTGATGGTATAAGCCCAGTGTATGTCCTGCTTCATGTGAAGAGGCGTCGGCCACTTTTTTTACACGATTTCCGAGAAGGGTGCTGAACACAAATGCTGGAACTTCCATGCCCCAACGAAATGATTCAGGATAAGCAACACCGCCGGCGCTACCGTACCAGGAACTGAAAGCTGTAACGATGATGCGTTGTCTTTTTTGTGGAGGTGCTGCGAAATAAACAGTGGAGTCTGTTGTAATATTTATATTAAAAGGTCTGAAATCTTCACTCACTTGCTCGAAAACCAATCTGATTTGATCAACTGACATAGCAGCAGGTGTACAATAAATGGGATTTCCACCATACCAGTAAGGAGAAACAACGGTTTGACCGTCAAAATCCAAAAAGATGGTTGCGTTTGCTGAAGGATAACTGTTAAATTTGGGAATCTGAGCGTTCACATTTAAACTCAGAATCAGGCTGAGGATAATGCACACGGCATTAAAATACTTACGTTTCATGGGAATGGATTTGGTTTTCAGGATTACGGTTTTCTAAAGGGTATCGGATCAAAAACGGGCTTAGTCTGTTAGTACATGAGAAACATTTTTCTTGTTCCAGGCATAATATCCGGTTAAGGGATCTTTTTCCATAATCAGGAGATCTTTATGTGATTGGCTTATCATTATGCCTCTGAAAATCGGAGTTGAGTTTGATTGGGTCAACCGGGATATGGATAATACCAATCCTTTTATTTCGCTGGATTGCATGATCACCGTTTGCAATCCGGGAGCATCTTTTGTGATTGCAGTAACTTTACCATTGAATGTTAAATTATCTGCTATGCGAATGGTTACTTGTTGATGCAAACGATAAGTCATCGCTTGATTAAGAAATTCGTTGGATACAGTTTTCTTGGTAAAAGATTTTATAAGCTGAGGTTTGTGGTCGTGCTTTTCTTTGCCACTTGTAAAATGCACATCATCATGTTTTGTAATTGTAGTGTGTGCGGCATGTTGTGCGTTGGTGCTGAGAATTGCAAAGCAAAATCCAACAACTAGGGATAGAGTTTTCATGACGTTTAGTTTTTAAAAGGTATCGGATCAATGTTGACACAACAAATCTATATCACAATTTTTTAAAATGAAAACAGTTCCAATTTCAAACACAAAAATTTTTTCTCAAAAACGAGTCGATTCGGATTCATTTTTCATTATCCGGGAAAAGTCAAAATAGTTTGTTGAGTGTAACATTGCAGCAATAAACAGTAGGCTTATAAATAATTGATTATCAGTAATATGAATCGATTGTTTTAACACGTTATTTTGTTGTTTTGAAGAACCAATTGTGTCATAAAAAAGGGCTGTTTTTCTACTCATTTTGATTCCAAAAAATCGTCCATTTCTTTTTCGTTTTTTAAGGGAAAGTCCTTATCGGACATCCATGCATTTTCTTTGAAAAAAGTTTAAAAAATTGGGATTGTCTTCTCTTTTCGAGCCCGTTTTTTGTTGTTTTCATGATTTATTTTGTATTTGGATATCTTTCCCTGATACCAAGTACTTTTGCCCACGAATAAGCAGTATGCGAATAGCAGTCAATACACGATTTTTAATTCCGGGAAAGATGGAAGGCTTTGGCTATTTCATTGAGGAAGTCTTTCTTCGGATGGCATCTCAACATCCCGAGCATGAATTCTATTTTCTGTTTGACCGACCGGCTGCTACTTCTTTTTTATTTCCTCCCAATGTCAAATGCATTGTTACGGGTCCGCAAGCACGTCATCCCTTGTTATGGATGTTATGGTATAATCTGCAGATTCCCAGAATACTCAGAACAATCAAGGCGGATGTATTTGTAAGTCCGGATGGATTTTGTTCACTCACAACCTCTGTTCCGCAGTGTGTTGTAATTCACGATATCGCCTTTGCGCACTATCCCGATTTTATTACTAAAAGCCATTTGTGGTTTTACAGGCGATATACACCTTTGTTTGTTAAAAAGGCAAAAGTGATTGCTACGGTTTCGGAGTATTCCAAGGAGGATCTTCGCAAACAGTACCACGTGGATCCGGCGAAAATTCGGGTGATTTACAGTGCAACCAATCCTATTTTTCAACCGGTTGATTGGGAGAAACGAGAGGCTATTAAACTGGAATTAACCAGCGGAACCGAATATTTTTTGTACACCGGAACCGTACATCCCCGCAAGAATTTGATTGGGTTGCTTAAAGCGTTTTCAAAGTTTAAGAAAATGCAGAAAAGCAATATGAAATTGGTTTTAGTTGGCAGGATGACCTGGAAAAATGAAACCTTCAAACAATTGCTTCAAACTTTTCGTTTTAAGGATGATGTGATATTAACGGGATATGTATCCAAGGAAAAACTGGCCGAAATTACAGCCGCGGCTTATGCATTGATTTATCCTTCGTTTTTTGAAGGCTTTGGTGTGCCCCCTCTTGAGGCTTTACAATGCCATGTACCGGCCATTGTTTCAGAAGTGAGTGCATTGCCCGAAATTGGCGGCGATGCCTATCTCTACATCAATCCCAATCAAGTGAATGATATTGCCGAAAAAATGATGCGATTGTATAAAGATGAATCGCTTCGTGAGAAACTGATTTCTAACGGCAAACGACAGCTGCAATTGTATTCCTGGCAACGTACAGCTGATTTGTTGTGGGATGCGATTTTGCAAACTACTCAACAGGGATGATGTATTTTTGTTTTTTAATCAATTGAATTATGACACATAAAAGCAATATATCCATTGATGTTTTACTCGACACCGATCGTGTGCCGGAACAAATAACCTGGTCTGCAACCGATAGTACCGCCGATATGCAGCAAAAAGCGAAAGCGATGTTGCTGGCGTTTTGGGATGGAGCAGATAAAAGCGCCTTGCGGATCGATCTCTGGACCAAAGAAATGATGGTCGATGAAATGGCCGATTTTTATTATCAGGTTTTGATGACCATGGCCGACACGTTCTTGCGTGCAACCAACCATCCGGAACTTACCGACGAGATGAAGGCATACGCAAAAACATTTCTGAAGCGGTTTAAGGAATTGCAATTAAAACAAAATCAATAACAGCATATGAGTCTTGAATTACAGGTAATGGCCCAAATGAAGGAGGCCATGAAGGCCAAAAATGAAGCATTGCTTCGCGGGCTCCGGGCCATAAAAGCAGCCATTTTGCTTGCAAAAACTTCCGGGTCAGGGGATTTAACAGCCGATGATGAAATCAAGTTGTTGCAAAAGCTGGTCAAACAACGGAAGGATTCGCTCGAAATTTACCGTCAGCAAAACCGTGCCGACCTGGCTCAGAAGGAAGAAGAAGAGATTCAGGTTATTGAAGCCTTTTTACCCAAGCAACTGGAGCTGGGGGAATTAAAAGTTATAATTCAACAAATCATTGCCGAAACAGGCGCTGCATCTCCCTCCGATATGGGCAAAGTGATGGGTGTTGCCAGCAAACAACTGGCAGGGAAGGCAGATGGAAAAACAATCAGCGCAGTTGTAAAAGAGCTGTTGAGTAATTAAGGGCAAACATGTTGTTAGACCTACTTTTTTGTATCACCATGTTCATGGCCTTGATAAAAGGCTTCCGCAAAGGATTGATAGTAGGCTTCTTTTCATTGATAGCCTTTGTCATTGGCATTGCTGTTGCTCTCAAGTTCAGTATGGTTGCAGCATCTTATTTAGGAAAGTTGGTGTCAATTAATCCCGGATGGCTGCCTGCTATTGGCTTTATTCTCGTTTTTTTATTGGTGCATCTGCTGGTTAAGCTGGGTGCGCATCTGCTCGAAAAAAGTGTAGAATTGGTCTTTCTGGGTTGGGTCAATAAATTGGGAGGCATCTTCTTTTTCTGCTTACTGTATCTGTTTCTGTTTAGCAGCCTCTTATTTTTTGCAAAAGGGATGCACTTGTTTTCAGAAAATCAAATACAGGAATCGAAGGTGTATTCGTGGGTTTTTCCGGTTGGTTCATTTGCTGTTGATACACTGGGTTTACTGATTCCGGTGTTTAAAAACAGCTTTGCCGAGTTGCAGCAATACTTCAAATGAGATCAGTAAAAAGGGTTCCGGTAGCCGTATTCTCCCTGCGGAGTTCGGTATTTCGTTCAAATCAATTACTTTAGCAAACAGCAATCGTGTATTATTACTAATGAAGTACGAAATTAAACAAGAAGGGAAATTCCGATATATAGAAGAAGGATCAGGCGAGCCATTGGTATTGTTGCATGGTTTGTTTGGAGCATTGAGCAATTTCATGGACTTGATTGAGCATTTCAAGAAGCAAAACCGTGTTTTAGTCCCTATGCTGCCGCTTTTTGAGCTTGATTTATTGCACACTTCGGTAGGCGGACTTCAAAAATTTGTAAATAAGTTTCTGGAAGCCAAGAATTTAACAGGAGTTCACCTGCTGGGGAATTCGTTAGGCGGTCATGTGGCACTGGTGCATGTTTTGAAACACCCCGAGCGTATCAAATCGGTCATTCTGACCGGAAGTTCAGGCTTGTTTGAAAATGGAATGGGCGATACGTATCCCAAACGCGGCGATTACGAATACATAAAACGCAAGACAGAACTTACATTTTACAATCCGGCCACGGCAACCAAAGAGCTGGTTGATGAGGTTTATGATATTGTGAACCAGCGTGCGAAAGTTATCAAAATCATTGCGTTAGCTAAAAGTGCCATTCGCAACAACCTGGGAGAGGAATTGAACAGAATCAAACAACCCACCTTGTTGATTTGGGGAAATAATGATACGATTACGCCTCCGTTTGTTGCACGTGAATTCAACCGATTGATTCCGGGTTCGGAACTGCATTTTATTGATGAATGCGGACATGCCCCGATGATGGAACAGCCGCAACAATTTAACGAACTTTTAAGTGCATTCCTTGCTAAACAAAAAGTGGATTCGGGTGTCTGAATTGAATAAACATTTCATCATGACTGCAGCTGAGCTTTTATCGAATCATTTTCCGGTTTTAAAGCCCGGTGATTCCGTTCAAACGGCACTGGAACTTATGCAGGAGCAACATACAACTGAGCTTCCTGTTGTTCAGGATGACAAGTACATTGGTCTGTTGCATGAAGATGATTTACAGGATGCTGATCCGCAAACACAACTCTCCACTTTTTTACCGCTTGAAGACCGTTCACAGGTGGCACCTTTTGAATTTTTTCTGCATCCTTTGAAAATCATGCACCAGCGAAAACTGAGTCTTTTGCCTGTGATTAAAGAGGGGAATGAATATTTAGGAGTAATAACAGCAGAGGATTTGCTGCAGGCGGCTTCACATTATAATGCCGCAACAGAACCGGGAGGTGTGATCATTTTGCAAATGCTTCCCTACAATTTCTCCATATCTGAAATTGGCCGCATTGTAGAATCCAATGACGCGAAAATCATTCACTTGAATACCTGGACCGATACATCTTCGGGACAGCTTATGGTAGCAATTAAGGTCAATAAATCGGACATTCAAGACATTCTTGCTTCGCTGGAGCGTTATGAATACAATGTGGTCCAATATTTTGGAGAAAACCTGTCTGAAGATGAACTGAAATTGAATTACGACCATTTGATGCATTATCTCAAATTCTGATCTCATTTTCGTTTAACCACTCCCCTGCAAATGAAAGTTGTTGTTCAAACAATGCTGGTATTGCTTTTCGTTTTGATCACCGGGTCATCAGCAAAAGCACAGCCTTCAGTTGCTATAGATTCTGCCAAGAAGGCCTTGCAACGCATCATTGAGCAGTTGCCCGATTCGGCCGGTTTTACCATTCGTACCATCACCCTCAAAGGAAATCGTATAACCAAAGCATACATTTTGTTTCGTGAAATACCTTTTAAGAAAGGCTCACGGGTAGAAAAAAGCGAGTTGGCCTTTTTGTTGGAGCAGGCGCGGCAGAATATGTTTAATACCCAGTTGTTTCTGGAGGTAATTCCGGGTATTTCGAGTTGGGAAAACCAATCACTTGATATTGTCTTCACAGTAAGAGAGCGCTGGTATTTATTTCCACTCCCTCATTTTAAACTGATTGACCGCAATTTCAATCAATGGTGGGTAGAGCAAAAACATGATTTAAGACGAACTACCTATGGCGTTAAATTGAATTGGGAAAATGTTTCGGGTCGGCGCGATAAATTGTCGTTTAATTATTTCAACGGCTATGCAAAACAAGTGTCCTTATATTATGAACAACCTTATGCAGATAAAAAACTCGAAAAAGGATTTTTATTTGGATTTCGTTATGCCGAATCGCGACAGCTTTCTTTCGCGACAGATGAAAACAAGCAAGTGTTCTATCCTGAAACCGTACGAATTGAATCCGGCTTTGTACGTTCTTCTTTCAGGGCCGAAGCGGGGTTCAGTTTAAGAAAAGGAGCTTTCCATCGTCATGCAGTGCGTTTAAGTTACAGCCATGAAACGGTGCCGGACACCTTGTATCAGATTGCCGATGCGAATCAATCAAAAGGATTTGTTCCGTTGTTTACAGGACGTGCCACCAGTGTAAAATTTGGAGAACTGTCTTACAGCTATCAGTTTTTAAAACTCGACAATCTGGCTTATCCATTGGAAGGAATAGGCTTATCACTCGGTTTTTTGAAGCGTGGTTTGGGAAATTCGGTTCTCAATCTCTGGCAACTGAACGCTAAAATGGGTAATTATGTCCGATTCAATCCAAAAACATCATTATCCATCATGCATCATGCTGTTTTGAAATTACCTTTTCGTCAGCCAATGTACAATTTATCGCTGATGGGTTACGGCGATTTGTATCTCCGGGGATTGGAGTATTATATCATTGATGGAGTGGCTGCAGGGATGTTGAAGACAACTCTGCGTCGCGAATTGTTTCAACTAGTGCTGCCGACCTATATCATTAAGAATGAAAAATACAGAAAGATTCCGTTCAAATTCGTGGTAAAAGTGTTTGGTGATCTGGGCGGCGCTCATGCATCCCATCCTTCTAACAGTGTGTTGAACAATCGTCTTTTATACACTTACGGGGCCGGCATTGATGTGCTTTCGTATTACGATTTTATAGCAAGATTTGAATATTCCTTCAACCAATTGGGAGGAAAGGGTTTATTTTTACACATGTCAAAAGACTTTTAAAGCCCTCAATCGCAACTCTATAAGCCATACGGCATTTCTATGTTTGAGGGGAAGGACCTGAGGCTTTCGATGTGATCTTTAAACCATAGTAATGAACAAATGAAAGTAGCAATTTACTGCAGAGTGTTTGAATACGACCAGCGAGATGATATCCAGCGGCTTTTTTCACAACTGGAATTCCATCAGATTTCGATCACCTTGTATCATGGATTTTATGAGCAAATCAAGGACTTGATTCAGTTTTCGGTTGCGCCCAAATTGTTTCATACTTCTTCAGATCTGGATGAATCGTTTGAATGCATGATCAGTCTGGGAGGAGATGGAACCCTTTTAGATACTGTTACATTAACCCGCAATAAAAAGATTCCCTTGTTGGGTATCAATTTCGGTCGGCTTGGCTTTTTGGCCAGTATCGGCAGAGAAGAACTGGAAACCGTTGTTGCGTCGTTGGTCAAACATACCTATGTCAAAGATGAGCGCACATTGATCCATCTCGACAGCAACATCCCGCTTTTTGGTGAAACGCCTTATGGGCTGAATGAATTTGCCATTCATAAGCTGGACACCTCTTCCATGATCAAAATTCATACATACCTGAATGGCGAATTTCTGAACAGCTATTGGGCAGATGGTTTGATTGTTGCCACTCCCACCGGTTCTACAGGCTATTCGCTGAGTTGTAACGGACCGGTAGTTTTTCCGGATTCCGGAAGTTTTGTAATCACGCCGGTTGCGCCACACAACCTGAACGTTCGTCCCATTGTTGTTCCGGATAACAACATCATTTCCTTTGAAGTGGAAGGAAGAACGGATTCATTTATGTGCACATTGGACGCACGGAAGGAAATCGTGAAGAAAGACATTCAACTGGCCGTAAAAAAGGAAACCTTTGGGGTCAATTTAGTTCGTTTGAACGAGAATAATTTCCTTCAAACACTACGCAATAAGCTTTCCTGGGGTTTGGATCGCAGAAATTAAAATGTGCCGATCATCTCCAAAAAATCAATAAAAAATCGGTCTCACAGATTAAAATCCGCTTTTTTGCGTTATTTGAAAAAATAATATTACTTCGCAGCCGTGAACTACAGGATGAGCATTAAAACTTGGTTATTTGTCGGATTGTTTTTGCCTCTTATTGGATGGGCACAAAGTAACGGCTACGATCAATTGGGTGAATTTGGGTTTCAGGTGGGTGGTGCCCATTATTTTGGGGACCTGAACACCAAATCCAGGCTAAATCGCCCCGGGATCACTGCCGGTATTTTTTTCAGGAAGCAGTTCAATAATTATGTAGCACTTCGCGTAGGGGGAAATTATGCTCACTTAGAATACAACGACAGGATTTCAGGAAACAATGCTTATCAGCGTCGTCGCAATTTGAGTTTTGGAACCAATATCTGGGAGTTTATCGTGCAGGGGGATTTTAATTTCTTTCGTTACAATCCGGATGTGCCCGGCGAACGATTGACCCCTTATCTCACATTTGGATTGGGCTTGTTCAGTTACGATCCATATGCTTATTTCGAAGGTGAAAAATATTTTCTTCGTACCATCGGGACAGAAGGTCAGGGTTCAGATGTTTATCCGAACCGGAAATTGTATGGCACAACTGCTTTGGCGGTTCCTGTTGGATTGGGCGTTAAATTCTCGCTTTCCGAAAGGGTCAATCTTAATTTCGAAGTAACACATCGGTTTACAACTACCGATTATGTGGATGATGTTTCTACAACCTATGCCGGTCCTGCAGCATTTGCTCCCGGTTCGCCGGCAGCCTACCTGCAAGACCGAAGTTATGAGACCGGTACTCCAATTGGTGTAGCCGGAATGCAACGCGGATTCAGCGGAAAAAAAGATCAATACGTTCTCGCGGTTATGGGAATCACCTTTAATCTCACCCGCTACAAATGCCCTTCGGCTACCTGGTAAATCGTTTTTGGGCAGTAGATTTTTAGTTTACGGAATGATCACAAAAAAAATGGTGCAAAAAATTGATTGAAAATCAATTAATTACAAAAGCGCCTTTCAAAATACTCCTCAATTCCTTTGGTTATCTGCATCGAATGAACCTACCTTTGCGTCCCGTTTCTATAAACGGTCATTTTTCAACAACACCACGGGATGGCGTGGTAAAAAACAAAAACAATGAGTAAACTGCATTTCACTACCAAACATGCGAACGAGGCTACCGTACAGCGTAACTGGTACGTTGTTGACGGCACCAATCAAACCGTTGGCCGCATGTCTTCGAAGATTGCTGCTATTTTGCGCGGCAAAAACAAAGCGTATTACACTCCTCACGTAGATTGTGGAGATTATGTAATCGTTATTAACGCCGATAAGGTCGTTTTTACCGGAAACAAAGTGAACTACAAAGAATATCATGACTTCAGCGGATACCCCGGTGGTCAGCGTATCGAAATCGCCAAAGATTTGTTGCGTCGTCGTCCCGAAGTGGTGATCGAACGTGCGGTAAAAGGGATGTTGCCCAAAAACCGTCTGGGTCGCAAGATGTACAAAAAATTGTTTGTCTATGCCGGTGACAAGCACAGTCACAGTGCGCAACAACCAAAAGAATTAAAATTCTGATTGGCTCAAAACATTAACTTTTAAATTTTCAAATTCCTTATAAATGGAAAAGCAAAAAAACGCAGTGGGTCGTCGTAAAGAAGCCATTACCCGTGTTTTTATCAGCAAGGGTAACGGTACCATTACTGTAAACGACAAGAACTACAAAGAATATTTCAGTTTGGTTTATTTACAAAATCAAGTGGAAGCTCCTTTGAAAACGATCGAATCATTGGATAAATACGATGTAAAAATCAATGCAAACGGTGGTGGTATCAAAGGCCAGGCCGAAGCGGTAAAACTTGGAATCGCCCGTGCTTTGCTGGAAGTGAATCCCGAATACCGTCCTGTATTAAAAGCAGCCGGCTTATTGAAACGTGATCCGCGTGGTGTTGAACGTAAGAAATTTGGTAAGAAAAAAGCTCGTCGCAGCTACCAGTTCTCGAAACGTTAATGACATGCACCCGGTCTTCTCCGCTTTGCGGAGAGGGCTCCGGATGGTCAATTACAAATTTTCAAATCGTCAAATTTTCAAATTATTACAATGGAAAATAACACTTCATTACAACAGCAATTACTTGAAGCAGGTGTGCATTTTGGTCATCTGAAAAAGAAGTGGAATCCCAAGATGTTGCCTTACATCTTTGCTGAAAAGAAAGGCATTCATATCATTGATCTGAATAAAACGGTCGAAGGCTTACAGGAAACGGCTGCTGCCTTGAAACAAATTGCCCGTAGCGGTAAAAAAATCATGTTTGTTGCCACAAAGAAGCAAGCGAAAGAAATCGTTACAGAGTGTGCACAAAAAGTGAACATGCCTTATGTTACCGATCGTTGGCTTGGAGGTATGCTTACCAATTTCAATACTGTTCGCAAAAGCGTGAAGAAAATGCAGAGCATTGAAAAAATGCTGAACGATGGCTCGTTCGATAACATCACGAAAAAAGAACGTTTGCAGTTGAGCCGCGATAAAGATAAAATGGAAAAAGTATTGGGTGGTATCGCCAACATGAGCCGTATCCCTGCTGCGCTTTTCCTGGTTGATATTGGTCATGAGCACATTGCATTGGCTGAAGCAAAGCGTTTGGGCATCACAACCTTTGGACTGGTGGATACCAATTGTGATCCTAATAAAGTGGATTATTTCATCCCCGGAAATGATGATGCAACCAAATCAATTGCAATCTTAACACAATACATCACTGCTGCAATAGCCGAAGGTTTGGCTGAGCGTCAGGTTGAAAAAGAAGAAGAAGAAACCGAAGAAGTTGAAGAGAAAGGTCTCAAGTTTGATGAAGGTGAAGAAGGTTCGAAAGAAAGAGGTGGACGTGGCGCTGGTCGCGGTGGTCGTGGCGGTAATGCACCCGGAGGAGCTGCCGGTGGTGTTAAACGTAGAGTGCCCGGTCCGCAAAAGCGTACGACAACTCGTTAATGAATCCGGGTTGGATGGGATTGCCTTGCTTTCCCGCTTAACCTGTATTCAATAACAACCGAACCCGTATGATTGGTTCAATCGATTTGTTGATTGTAAAATATTTTAAAATTTCATTGTATGTCTACTGTAACAATAAGTGCACAGGATATTAATAAGTTGCGTCAGGCTACAGGCGCAGGGATGATGGATTGCCGTAAAGCATTAACTGAAACAAACGGCGATTTTGAAGCTGCTATTGACTGGCTTCGTAAACAAGGTCAAAAAGTGGCTGCAAAGCGTAGCGACCGAGAAGCAAAAGAAGGTGTTGTGATTGCTCAAACGACAGCCGATAACAAAACCGGTTTTGTTGTATGCATCAGTTGTGAAACAGATTTTGTGAGTAAGAACTCCGACTTTGTTGCATTTGCAAAATCAATTGCAGATGCGGCAGTTGCCAACAATGTGAAATCTGCAGAAGAATTGAATGAAGTGCTGATAGGTGGTGTTAAAATTGCAGATCTTATCAACGATAAGCTGGCTTCTATTGGTGAAAAAATCGGTATCAGTAAGTTCGAACGAGTTGAAGCACCTTACGTATCCTCTTACATTCACGGTGCAAACCGTATGGGTGTTTTGGTTGGATTGGATAAAGAAGCACCTGAAGCAGGAAAAGACCTCGCAATGCAAATTGCAGCCATGAATCCTGTTGCTGTTGATGCGGAAAGCGTTCCGGCCGATGTTGTGGCCCGTGAAAAAGATATCATTCTGGAATTAATGAAACAAGATCCTAAAATGGCAGGAAAGCCCGAAGAAATGGTTTCAAAAATTGCAGAAGGCAAACTCAATGCGTTCTTTAAAGAGCAAACCCTTTTGGCACAAGCTTTCGTGAAAGATGGTTCAAAAAGTGTTGGTGATTATTTGAAAAGCGCCGGAGATTTGAAAGTGACCGTATTTAAGCGTGTTGCATTAGGTTAATTTGATATTATGTTAAAATAGATCCCGCATCAAAACAGGTGCGGGATTTTTTTTTAAAAATTGTAAACCAATTTTAGGACAATACAACTATTTTTAAATTTAAAAAATAGGAGTTGATTCAATAAAGCTCCGGACTAAATCACAATCCAATGATGAAAAGAATATGGACTCTAGTTTGTCTTTTACTGAGTGTTGCGGCGTTAAATGCTCAGGTTACTGAACACAATGCTCGAACTCAACACGAACAAGCGCTGGAGCAGATGGCCTATTTCACTCTTACAAAGGATGTTCGTTTTTATCATCAGGGAATAGCATTGTTAAAGTCAACAAAGTTGATGTATGACATGTTAAACAAGCATTCAATTTCCAACAACTTGGATGCAGTAAGGTTTGAAACAAAATCAAAACTTCTTGAGGTAGAGCTGAGCACATACAACGATTCTTTTTTTGACCGTATTATCAACGATCGTAGTAGTACAGGGTCAAAGGTTCGGTTCAAAGAAAAAGCCTATGCTGTTTCAAGTGAGCGGCAGCAGATCCTGACCGATCTTGTGAAGGCAATGAAATCGGCGCAATTAGAATAAACTTGTGTTGTCGACTAAAACCGTTTGTCCATAAGTTTAAATTTGGACAAACGACACGGGATTTTTATTTTTAATTACGTTTTTTTATAAAATTTTAATACGATTGTATGTCAAAAGATCATAGCTCCGGTTTTGTAACAAGCGAAACCCA
>JBMLSG010000036.1:0-4347 GCA_049240625.1 Lacibacter sp.
TACAGTATGCTGGGCGTACGCGTGTTGTCGCAAACCATTCGTCATGGCGGAGGTACAGGTTCTTATTTTATGGAACTGCCGCAGCAATTAGCCGCAGGAACCTATACGGCAGAAATCAAGGGTGTGAGTGGAGAAGTGAAGAATATAAAACTGGTGGTACACTAATGAAACTAAAATCGAATCAATCAGATTCAAAAAAAATTATATGATTTCAAGAATCAATCAAATTGTAAGTATACGGGCTAACCGTTTGGGTAAAGGACTCTTATTGTTAATGCTGTTTTTTGTGCTTGCAGGAAAACTATATGCGCAGGGGCCTGGTGGAGGTGGATTGGATAATCCAACTGAAGGTGGTGGTCCCGGTGGCGATCTTGGTGGGGATCCCGATATGGTTCCCATAAGCGGATTGGAATATCTGCTGGCCGGAGCAGTCATGTACGGTGCCAAAAAAGCCTACGGAAAAAAGAAAAAGCATGATGCCTGATTCTTTTGCAGACAGCAAACAAAAATGAATGTACTTTTCTGTTCTCTGTTGAAGCCTTCAAAAGATTTGTTTATTGAATTCCTTCCTCATTCCTTTTTAAAAATAGGGATGAAGTTGCAATTTTGATGTATTGAATCAAAATCAAAATTTAAGTTGTATATTCAGAAACGATACAAACAGAATCGTAGTACTTAGTTGAACGGTAACATGAAAGAAACAAAGACTTTAAAATGTGTCTTGGTAGAAGATGATCCCTTTGCAAAGCGGATTTTGGAACAATTGATTCATAAATCCAGGGATCTGGAATGGATCGCCTCATTTGACAATGCTGCCAGTGCCTTGACTTTTTTTCGTTCCGGCAATGCCGCAGATGTTTTGTTTCTCGATGTTGAGCTTGATGGCGATTCGGGTATAGATTTGCTCAAACAGTTACCCTATACGCCCAATGTTATCTTTACGACAGCCCATGAGCAATTTGCCTTTGTGGCATTTGAAATGGGCGCGATTGATTATTTAAAGAAACCCATCAGTCAGGAACGTTTCGCTACCGCATTAAAACGTCTGAAAAAAGCAGGAATCAAACCGGTAGTAAATGAGTTGAATACGGAATCAGCTTCCGATTATTTATTCTTCAAATCGGGCAGAAGTGTAATTAAAATCAAAACCGATGATATTTTGTTTTTTAAAGCATCTAAGGATTATGTAAAAGTGGTTACCACCGATAAGTCCAATATGATTTTAATGACCATGAAATCCATCATGGACAAACTCAATCTCGATCAATTTATACGAATCAACAAATCACATATTGTAAATTGGTCAAAAGTCGACAGGATCGAAGGTGATTCCGTTTTTATCGGTAGTCTGGAAATTGCGATTAGTCGGTCCATAAAAAAAGAAATTAAAGACCGGTTTAAAATCTTGTAAAAACATTCATTTTTTTCTTAGCCGATTTCTCGAAACACAATCTGTCGTATAATGTAGATTTGTTTATAATCATCGAATATTCATAATTCCTTTTCATGTGCATTCCTCTAATCAGGTTCTGATTTTATTATACAATTGACTTTAGTTTTTATATGTACTAATTAATATTTACTGTTGAATTTGGTGTTTGTCGTAGTTCTTCTGTGAAATGATGCATAGATTTAAATATCAATGTTGTTCGCATCAATTTTCAATTTATGAAATCAGCTCTCTCTATCGTCTTTAGTTTTTTAATTCTGTTATCGGGATGTTCTAAAACAAACCAATCTAAGGAGACCGTTGTGCCTCCTACGGAAACGGTGATTGAGGGGGTCATTACTGCACCACTTGAGCTTCCAACCGGTAGTAGCGTCAATTTGGCTACGTTAATAGTACAGTCGCCGGTTGCCAACGGAACTGTTACAGGCGGAGCATATACTGTAACGAGTTACACCAATCAATTCACAACTGATTTTGTCGTTAATGCCAATCAGGAGGTCATTATGATGGGATATCATATCCCCGGACAAAAGGATCTTGCTATTTCGGCTACGACGACCGCATTGGCTCTGATGATGAATAGCCAATCGGTTCTTTTTCTATCAGATGAAGGGAAGCGCTTATTAGTAGCCAAAGTACTGGCTGATCCAAAATTTCTGGAACTGAAAACTGTGGTGGAAGAAACAATTCGCTCAAACAGGAATATACTGGACGAAACCAATGATCTGCTCATTCAAAAGTTAGGAGCCGCTCAAGCCGGTATTGCCCAGCGAATTCAACAGATACAGGGTGGAGAAGCCGTATTACTGAATAAGGTGGGAAATACTTTGTATTTTCAAAATAATTCTAATGCCAACAGTGCAGTTATTGGAGTGTATAAAGATGGTTCACGAATTAAAAAGTTGGTTGTGGACGGGTTACAGTTTGTACCCACATCTGTTAATGAAACGTTTAACGGTTATCAAGGAATTTCTGCAGATCCGGTTCAATATCCTTTCGCTTTTGAGGGTGATGGAGTGTATGAGTTCAAGGTGCGTACCGGGCGTCCGACCTCTGATGACGGAAGCGTGGAGCATAATGAAGCGTTCTATCAAAATCTGGCTTGGGTATCCTATAATTTGATGTGTGTTTTAACACCTGCATTAAAAAGTACATCCTGCAACAAGGCAACGATACTTACCAATATTATTGGTTTTTTAATGTCGGCTCCCGATATTTTGGGTTCGCGAAATGCTTACGCTGCATTGCACGATGCTTATTCATTGACGTTCCAAAATCTGGATTTTATCATTGGAGATTGTCTGAAAAAGAGCAACACCAATTATTTTTCATCCTTATCAAAGGCATTCAGTTTTATTGATAAAGCATTTACGGTAATTGGCACCTCCGCCAACATTACGTTTTTTTCAAAAGATTGGATTTCAACCAATCCTGTATGGGATACTTGTATGACTGTAAATGGAAATCAGGTCAGCAGTTGTGCTCCTGCCATTACCACTTCAATTGTGGATTCAATTACCAGCAATTCGGCGGTTACTGGTGGTAATGTTACTTCGGAGGGCGGGGCACCTATTACAATGCGAGGGGTGTGTTACAGTACCAATGCTAAGCCAACAACCTCAAATTCTATTGTTTCACCCGAGATAACAACCGGTTCCGGACCATTTTTAGTACGATTTGCAGGTCTTTCTTCCAAAACAACCTATTATATCCGGGCATATGCACGTAATAAATTTGGAACGATCTATGGCAATGAACGATCATTTAAAACATTGTAAGTACTAAACTTTATTTAGAATTTCACATACTTCCGTCTTGTTTTAATTATTTAATATTAGAGACAATTTAATAGGAGCAACTAATAAACCTTTGTTTCATTCTGTTGTTAATCTCGTTAAACGTTTTATATGTCTTTCATTCTGTCGTCCAAAAAGCTTTACTTTTTAACGGTAGTGTTGACCGCATTTCTGTTTATTTCTGCTGATCGTATGTTTTCATCGCGTCCTCCGGCCGGTTTTACGGGTGAGAATGGTTCAAATGCAACCTGTAAAAGCTGTCATTCTGCTGCAGCACTCAACCCATCCGGTACTTCAGTTGTCATTTCCGGTCTGCCGGATACCTATGTGCCCGGTACAACTTATACATTGACACTGACTGTTAACAATCCTTCCATTTCCGGTAATAAATGGGGGTTTGCAATGAAACCTTCTGCCGGAGGTGCCATTGCCGGAGCTTTTAGTAACCTTCCGGCAGGTACGGAACTGAATAGTGGCGGAGAGTTGACGCATGCACAAACTTTGTCGGCAGGTCCGGTTTCGACTATTAACAATATTAAATGGACAGCACCGGCAACTCCAACCGTTTCTGAACAAACCATCACCTTTCACGTAGCTGCTTTATCAGGAAGTTTTTCAGGAGCAGTCATCACAGGATCTAAAACGACAACGCTGCAATCTACATCTGTAAGAGAGAAAAACACAATCGTTTCGTCGTGGTCGGTTTTCAAAAGTGGAAACAATTTGGATGTTCGTATGAAATTATCCAAGCCTACAAAACTGCAACTCATGCTCTACACGCTCGATGGTAAAAAAGTAATGGAACAGGGTGGAATGCAGATGAGTGTTGGTGAGCAGCAATTGCAACTACCCACAAAGAATTTAGCCTCCGGAACTTATCTTATTGTTTTACAGGATGAAAAAGGAAAACAAACAAAAAAGGTGGTTTTGTAACACAAAACAAGGATTCATTGCGTTTTTATGAAAGTCAGAAACATAAAGAGCGCGTCAAAGTAGTTAGTTGATTTTCAACAAATAAAAATCCCGACATTAAGTCGGGATTTTTATTTGTGCCCAGAACTGGATTCGAACCAGCACATCCTTGCGGACGCTGCGACCTGA
>JBMLSG010000037.1:0-39833 GCA_049240625.1 Lacibacter sp.
GCCATACTTCCCAGCATCAATACTTTTTTTGCCGCTTGTACTTTTGCAAAATTTTCAATGGCCAGTTTCATACTGCTGGGATTGGCATTGTAGGCATCCAGAATGATGTGGTTGCCATCTTTCAAAACCATTTGTGAGCGACTGTTCGAGGGCTTGTAATCTTCCAATGCATGTTTGATTTTTGATTCCGGAACTTTAAAATAGGTGCCAACGGCAACTGCTGCCAAAAGGTTGGGTAAGTTGTAATCGCCAACCAATTGAGTTTGGATAGGGCCATTGACTGTTGAACTCGTGATAGCAACCTTTAAAAAGGGATCGTGTTCCAAAACCACTCCCGTTGTTTCCGCATTGGTGGTTCCGTAGGTGATTTGATGAGCAATACCCCGACTCATTGTTTGCAGATAATCATAATCGGTATTTATGAAAATGGTTCCGTTGTTTTGACGAATGAAATCATACAGCTCGCCTTTCCCTTTGCGTACACCTTCAATACCGCCAAATCCTTCAAGATGTGCTTTGCCGCAGTTGTTGATGATAGCGTGTGTTGGTAGCGTATATTGACAATACCCTTCGATTTCTTTCTGATGATTGGCACCCATTTCCACAACGGCGATTTCTGCATCCGGTCCAATTTTTAAAAGGGTCAACGGAATGCCGATATGGTTGTTGAGGTTTCCTTCGGTCGTGTATGTTTTGTAATGGGTAGATAAAACGGCATGGATCAGTTCCTTAGTAGTCGTTTTTCCGTTGCTTCCGGTGATGGCTAAAAACGGAATGTTGAATTGCTTCCTGTGATGAAGGGCCAGTTGTTGCAATGTTGTCAATACATCATCGGTCTTACGGAGTCGTTCGTCGGTAAATCCGGGATCCTCATCAATAATGACGGCGGCAGCACCTTTTTCAAGTGCTTGTTTTGCAAATAGATTGCCGTTGAAATGTTCGCCTTTCAATGCGAAAAAGAGATCCCCTGCCTTTAATTTTCGGGTGTCGGTTTGTACAGAAGGGTATTGCAGGTAGAGTTGATAGAGTTGTTCAATTTGCATGCTTCAAAGATAATGTGGCTCCTTTATGTTTTCGTTTGGGCACAAAAAAAAGGCTGTCGTTTCGGACAGCCTTTCAAAGAATATACTCAAAAACGTTATTTACGTTTTCTGTTGTTTTGTTTTTTAGTTTGGAACCAGTTACCGGTTTTACGTCCGTTTCCTTCCTGGCTGCCGTAACGTGTCATGGCACAACGGAAACCAATGGTAGAAGTGCTTTGATCTTCTTCTAAATGACGACGGGTACCGGGGCTGAGCCAATAAGCACGGTCGTTCCAGCTACCGCCTTTGAATACACGGCTTTTATCGCTTACCAGAGTAGTGATGCCATAACCGTATTGAACTCCACTTAAAGAGTCACCATCTAAGTAGTCAATCGCATATGATTTTTGGTAGTTGCGACGATTTTTGGTTTCGTCCTCAGTTTCATCGCGGTATTTGATACGGCCCATTGAATCTCTTTCGGGAGCACCGGAAGAAAGATCCATGCGCTGGAATTTGTTACCACGATAGTAGTTGAAGTCATCGCCATCAGTTGGAGATAAAGGTCTGAAGATATCGGCAACCCACTCACTCACATTACCGGCCATATTATAAAGACCAAATCCGTTGGGGTAGTAAGCTTTAATGGGACCCGGAATAGCTGAACGGTCATTCAAACCACCGGCAACACCCATGTTGTCACCTGCACCGCGTTTGAAGTTGGCGAGGAACGCACCTTGCCAGGAACCGTGACGTGCATCACGCAAACCATTAACGTTTTGAGCCCAGGGATAAACTTGCTTGTTAGCGGTAATTTCCTCCCCGCGTTTTTTCTCTGATTTACGGGGATTGGGGTTTTGACCTACATAGCCATATGCAGCATATTCCCATTCAGCTTCTGTTGGTAAGCGATAATCGGGTAAAATGATACCTTCTTCAAAAGAAATATTGGTTGGTGGTTGTTTGGTAACAGGATCCTTGTAGTTTTTAATGTTTTTTCCGGGATTAGCCTGATAAGCACCCAGCAAATAAGCTTTGGTATTGAAGTTTTCCTGACCACCGCCCTGCATTTGCTTTTGCAGTTCGGCTTTTTTGTTGGTGATTCCTTTATCCCAAAGAATGTTTTCGTTCACACGATCTGTACGCCATAAGCAGTAGTCGTATGCCTGTTTCCAGCTCACACCAACAACAGGATAAAGATTGTAGGAAGGGTGGCGGAAATAATATTCAACCAAAGGCTCATTGTAAGCCAACTCACTACGCCAGCAAAGGGTATCCGGTAATGCACGGTTTGTGATAGCGGTATCGGCAAAAACCCGATTCAGCCAAAACAGGTATTCACGGTAGTGAACGTTTGCCACTTCCGATTCGTCCATATAGAACGATTGAACCGTAACACGGCGAGGGATGTTGTTCCATTCACGCATAACGTCTTCTTCGGTTGCACCCATTGTAAGGGTACCGCCTTCCACGAATACGAGTCCGGGTCCGGTTTGTTGTTGTTTTTCTTTGGCAACACGGAAACCACTTCCGTTGGGGTCGTTGTAACTCCAGCCTGTAGTTGATGATTTTTCAGCTTTTTTTGCGCAAGAAGCCATAAATAAGCTTGCTCCACATAAAAATAGGGCGGTCATTCTCATCGAGAAAAGGTTTTTCATCTCTTCGTTTTTTTTATTAACGGGGAAAGTTCAAAAATATTGTATTGAATTTTAACATCCAAAAATACCTTATCCCCGCAAACTTAGCGTTATATTTCTAAAAAATGAAATCAGGCTTCTTTGATTTCAGCTAAATTTGAACCTGCATGAGGAGGATCCGTCATATTCTTTTAGCGGCCGTTTTATTAATTAGTTCGATGGTTTTTGGCCAGAGAACCTACCGCAGTACTTCGGTATTGGCTTCCGGCAGTTGGTACAAACTGGCGGTTTCGGGAGAAGGTATTTACAAGATTGATGTTCCTTTCCTGCAGTCATTAGGTGTTCAGACAACTAACCTCTCCAGCAGTACGATTCGTCTTTTTGGAAATGGAGGAGCCCTGTTGCCGGAGTCTAATGCCGTTGCAAGACCCGATGACCTGACCGAAAATGCCATATTTATGGTCGATGGCGGGGATGGAATCTTTAATGGCTCCGACTATTTTCTGTTCTACGCATCCGGTCCTCACGTTTGGGATAAAGACTCGGTATCGCAAAAGTTTCGGCACCGCCAGAACCTGTACAGCGAACAGTCCTATTTTTTTATAACCATTGGCGGAAGCGGTTCTCGTATCACCAGTACAACGTCAACAGGAACTCCTAATGTATTGGTTGATCGTTTTTTGGATCGCTTTTTTTATGAAAAAGATTCGGTCAACCTGTTGCAAAGTGGAAAGGAATGGCTGGGCGATGAAATGGCGAATATGCCGGGAAAATCTGTTTCCCGCAATTTTACAATTCGTTGTCCAAACCGCATTACAACAGAGCCGATTCGGTTTTTTTCCGATGCGGTTGCGCGGTCGGTTGGAAGCAGCAGTAATCTGAATGTTTCCGTCAACGGCACTCAGTTCTTAACACATGGTTTTTCACCTGTTGGAACTGGCACTTATGACCCGGTTGCAGTTGCAGGTCTGGTTTCCAATTCAATCAGTCTTTCTCAGGAGGATCTTAATATTCAGTACAATTTTGTTCCGGGCAGTGTCAATGCGCAGGCATGGATTAACTGGTTTGAACTGTTTGTCAAACGCAAACTGGATCTTACAGGATCAGATCAGTTGTTCTTTCGTGACTGGGAAAGTGTTGGAAGTTCCAGAATAGCGGAGTACAGAATTCAAAACGTTCCCGCAGGAGCAATGGTTTGGGATTTGACCGATCCGTTGACGCCTGTACAAATCAGCGGAGGTTTTGATGGTACTACTTACACGTTTACACGTGACGCAAGTCGGTTACGTGAATATGTGGTATTCAAAAACGCTAATTTTTTAACACCACGTACGATTGGTCCTGTCTCCAATCAGAATTTGCATGGACTCGGGTTCATGGACTACATCATCGTTACGCATCCTTTGTTTTCGTCCGAGGCCGAACGATTAGCCCAATGGCACCGAACAACACAAAATTTACGGACGGTGGTTGTTACGACCGATCAAATCTTCAATGAATTTGCTTCCGGTAGCCCGGATCCGTCTGCTATCCGCGATTTTTTGAAGATGTTTTACGACCGTGCGGGCAACAATCCCGAAAATAAACCCCGGTATTTGCTGCTAATGGGAGATGCCTCCTATGATTACAAGAATCGATTGGCCAATAACACCTCTTTCGTTCCATGTTTTGAAAGTCCTCAATCATTGGATCCCCTGACATCTTATACCTCCGATGATTTTTTTGGATTTCTGGATGATACCGAAGATGTCAATAAATCGGTTCCCTTGCCGTTGTTGGATATCGGCATTGGACGCATTCCATGCCGTACATTGAAAGAGGCAACAAATGTGGTCAATAAAATCATCGCGTATCATCAGCCTGCTGCTTTTGGTCCCTGGCGACGGGAACTTACACTCGTGGCCGATGATGAGGATTTTAATATGCATTTGAATGATGCAGAATTTCATGCTTCTGTGGTTGAAAATCGCCCTGACTTTCAGATTCAAAAAATTTATCTGGACGCATTCCGTCAGCAAAGCGGAAGTGGCGGCAGCCGTTATCCTGACGTTAATCAGGCCATCAACAATAAAATTTTCAATGGTACACTGATCTGGAATTACAGTGGGCACGGTGGTTACATTCGGCTGGCAGAGGAAGCGGTGTTGGATAATAACATGATCAACAGCTGGAAAAATGAGAACAAGTTGCCTTTGTTCATTACCGCAACCTGTGATTTCGCCCCTTACGATATTCCTGCTTTTTCATCAATTGGAGAAGATCTCTTGCTGCGCGAAAAAACAGGAGCAATTGCGCTTATGACTACTACACGCGTTGTTTTTGCTTTCAGTAACCGAATCATCAACAACGCTTATTTTAAGGAAGCGCTCCGTACCAATCCGGACGGCACCTATCCCTCTTTGGGCGAAGCGGTGCAACGAACCAAGAACACAACCTACCAGAATTTCGGAGACATCATCAACAACCGGAAATTCACATTACTGGGTGACCCGGCCATGCACATTGGGTTTCCCACACTTCGGGTTAAAACAACATCTATTAATAATGTTGCAATGGGTTCTGATACCTTAAAGGCATTGCAGCGTTATGAAATTACCGGCGAAGTAACAGATGTCAATGGCAATCGCCAGAATGCATTCAACGGATTTGTTTACCCCGCCATTTACGATAAGCCACAAATTCTGAAAACCAGGGGCAATGATCCTGAAAGTCAGGTTGTAGATTTCAGGGTTCAGCAAAATGTGTTATTCAAAGGGAAAGCGAATGTTGTGAATGGAACTTTTCGCTACGCATTTGTAGTGCCATCGGATATCAACTTCAGTTACGGTCGGGGCAAAATCAGTTATTATGCCGAGAATGGCCAAACCGGTGCTTCGGGTGCAGATACGACTGTTGTAGTAGGGGGCATCTCCGGTGAGCAGTTTTCCGATAGCATAGGTCCTCGTATAAAGGCGTATCTGAATGATGATCGGTTTGTTTCCGGAGGCATCACCAATCAGGCTCCCGTGCTTTACCTCAAACTGTTTGACAGCAGTGGTATCAATACCGTAGGGTCGGGAATTGGGCATGATATTACGGCCCAACTGGATGACGATGTTAATTCCTTTTTTGTGTTGAATGATTATTATGAATCGGATGCCGACAGTTATCAAAGCGGAGTTGTTCGGTTTCAATTGCCGGCACTTCGTGAAGGAACGCACACGCTCAAAATCAAGGCATGGGATGTATTAAACAACAGTTCAACCCGCGAACTGAACTTTCGTGTAACCAAAGACGAACAATTGCAATTGGATCATTTGTACAATTATCCCAATCCGTTTACATCAAGGACTACCTTTATGTTTGAACACAACCGGCCCGGTGAGAATTTGCAGGTGACCTTGCGCATCTTTACCGTTGCAGGAAAGCTCGTGAAATCCTTTTACAGGACAATAAATAATCCCGGAAACCGTTCATTTGAAATCGAATGGGACGGAAGGGATGATTTCGGACAAAAAGCCGGAAGGGGTGTTTACCTTTACCAGCTTGATGTAAAAGATCAACAAGGAAAATCCCGTTCGGAACGTCAAAAGTTGGTTTTGCTTTAATACAAACAATCGCATCATTTCACGAATAACCTCTATTTTTACGCACAAAACAATCGCACTGATGAGACAATTAATGCATGGTTTCTTACTTCTGATCACGATTTCACTTTCCATAACCGGAGTGGCGCAAACACAACGGATCAATGTTGTAACGACTGCCGTTCCGATGCTTAAAATTTCTCCGGATGCCCGTGCCGGCGGTATGGGCGATTTGGGTATTGCAACTTCTGCGGATGCAAATGCCTCTTTTTGGAATCAGGCAAAAATTCCTTTTGCCAAGGAGAAATCAACCATTGGTTTAACCTATACACCCTGGCTGAAGGATCTGGGTCTAAACGACGTATTCATTGTAACCGCTGCCGGTTATCATCAATTGGCCGATAACCAGGCGATTTCAGGATCCTTGCGTTATTTCAACCTCGGCAGCATTCAGTTTACCGACTTCTCAGGGAATAATTTACAACAGTTTCGTCCCCGCGAATGGGCTTTTGATGCAGGGTATAGCAGAGGCTTGAGTGATAAGATTGGAGTTGGTGTTGCGTTGCGTTTTATTTATTCGAATCTGGCTTCCGGAAACATAACAGGCGTAACCTACAAACCCGGAACAGCGGTGGCCGGTGATATATCACTCTTTTACAATGGTGTGAAAGAAAAGGGCAACGGCATTACCGCGGGTTTAGTGATGTCCAATCTTGGGACAAAAATTGCATATACCAATGATGCCCGCGGAAGAGATTACATCCCGGCCAATCTGGGTATTGGTGCTATGTATCATGCAATTTTGGATGAAACCAGCAAACTCAGTTTTGGTGTAGATGTCAATAAATTACTTGTGCCAACTCCTCCACAGGATACGGCAGTTAGTGCACTGAATAATTACCGGAACAAAAGTGTGGTGTCCAGCTGGTTTTCCTCTTTTGGTGATGCACCCGGCGGTTTTAATGAAGAGATGCGTGAATTCCAGGTTTCTATTGGTGCCGAGTACAATTACAACGATCTGTTTTTTGCCCGGGCTGGTTATTTTTATGAAGCGCAAACAAAAGGAAATCGTCGGTTTTTCAGTGTGGGTGCCGGCGTCAATTACAATAAGTTAGGGTTTAATTTCTCTTATCTGGTGCCTACAGGTCAGGGAATCAATCGGAATCCTTTAAGCAATACAACACGTTTTAGTTTGTTGTTTAACCTGGGTAAGGAAGCAACCAGCACAAATGTGGAATAATATGAACATTCTTCAGTCGAAAAAGCGAAGGTATAGTACCTTCGCTTTTTATTTTTTGAAACAGATCGTTGTACCGTTAAAAATAGCACATCATGGGGTTTAGAATTGGTTCGGGTATTGATTTTCACCGACTCGTAGAAGGTCGTAAACTGATCATTGGTGGTGTTGAAATTCCGCATCACAAGGGGGCCTTGGGGCACAGTGATGCCGATGTCTTATTGCATGCGATTTGTGATGCACTTCTGGGCGCATTGGCGTTGGGTGATATCGGTACTCATTTCCCGGATACGTCTGCGGATTTTAAGGACATTGACAGTCGCATCCTGCTGAAACGCTCTTTTGATCTCATTAAAGAAAAAGGTTACCGGGTTGTAAATGTAGATGCCACTCTCTGTTTACAAGAACCCAAAATCAAGCCTTACATAAATCTGATGCAACAAGCCATTTCAGAAATTCTGGATCTTGAATCTTCCGATGTTTCCGTAAAAGCAACTACCACCGAAAAAATGGGCTTTGCGGGCAGGGAGGAAGGATTGGTTGCTTACGCCACCGTTTTGCTTGAAAAATAATTACTTTATGAACGTACGAATTGTCAACCGGTCAAGGCATCCGTTACCACATTACGCAACGGAAGGATCCAGTGGTATGGACCTTCGGGCCCATCTGGATGCAGCTATTGTACTTCAACCATTGGAAAGAGCATTGATACCAACGGGTTTGTTTGTTGAAATTCCTCAGGGATTTGAAGCCCAGATACGTCCAAGAAGCGGACTTGCTTTAAAACAAGGGCTTACCTGCTTGAATACACCCGGTACGATTGATGCCGATTACCGCGGCGAAATCAAAGTGATTCTGATCAACCTCGGCGGTGAGATGCAATCGATTGGAGATGGTGATCGGATCGCACAAATGGTCATCCAAAAAGTAGAACAAATTCAGTGGGATCCGGTTGATGAACTGGGCGCAACCCATCGTAACGAAGGTGGATTTGGAAGCACCGGAAAACAATAATATATGAAACTCTTTATACATATTCTTGGTATTGCATTTTTGATCGCATTGTCCGTTGCTTGTCGGTCTACCAAAAAAATTCAAAAGGCCATCGAACGAAAAGATACGGTAGCCGTTGTGCCCTTGCCTACACACGAGGATACGATGCGTGTCGTTAATGAAATTTTAGGCAATTTGAAAAAAGGAGAAATTCGGTTCACAACGTTCTCTGCAAAAATTAAAGTGGATTATTCTAATGCCAAGGGAAAACAACCCGATTTTGTGGCGCATATTCGAATGTTGAAGGATAGTTTGATCTGGATTTCTCTTGGTAACGATATTGGAATTGAAGGAATGCGGGTGCTGATTACCCGCGACAGCATCAAGCTGATGGACAAACTGGCCAATACCTATCAAAAACGAAAATTGAGTTCGTTGCAGGAAATCAGCCAAATCCCTTTTACATTGAGTGATCTACAAAATCTGATTGTAGGGAATCCTATTTTTATACAGATGGATAGCATTCATGCCTACACGCGCTATCCAACCGGGTATACCCTGCCTTATAACGGAAGTTGGTTCCGTAACCAACTCACGGTAACCAATGATTTTCTTTTGGAACGGAGCAAGCTGGATGATAAAGACCTGCTTGCAAACCGAACGGCCGATATTCAATACAAGCTTTACGAAAACCGTCTGGGCTTTTTGTTTTCTTCGTTGCGCGAGATCTCTTTATCACAACAAAACCGGCTGGATGTACAACTCCGGTTTAAAGATTATCATTTCAATGAGGAACTGAATTTTCCGTTCACGATTCCTAAAAAATTCAAAAGAATTGATTGATACATACGCTTTGCCAAAAGCATTCGTTCAACAGAACAGAACCGAAACCTTATTTTTGCATCACTGAACCCAGGCCTATGCGTATATTCATTTGGATCACGTTGCTTTTATTCATGAGTCTGCCTCTTTTTGCACAGCAAAATGAAAAGGCAGAACTTGAAAAAAGAAAGCGGCAAACGCTGCAGGAAATTGAATTGCTGAACCGGCAGTACAATGAAATTAAAAAAGGCAAAAAAGTAAGTCTCGGGCAACTGGCCGTGATTCAGAAAAAAATTGAATTGCGCAACAACGTGATCGCCAATATCAACAGTCAGATCAATGTCATCGATAGGAGTATCAATAAGTCCTATCGTGAAATGCGCATCTTGCAGAAGGACCTGGATACCTTACGTAAGAATTATGCGAAGAATGTGGTGTATGCCTACAAGAACCGAAGCAATTACGATTTTTTGAATTTTCTCTTTTCCTCAACCAATTTCAACGATGCCATTCGAAGGATTGCCTATATGCGTGCTTACCGCAGTTACAGGGCACAACAACTGGAGGCTATTCGAAAAACAGAAACATTATACAAAGAAAAGATTGTTCAACTAACCAATAACAAGAAGGAAAAAAGTGCCGTCTTGGTTGATCAAACCACTGAGATGGGTGAACTCCTGAAGGATAAAAAAGAACAGGATGAAGTGGTCAACAAATTCAAGACCCGCGAAAAGGAATTGAATCAGTTACTCGCAGCCAAAAAGAAACAGGCACAGCAATTACAGGCATCCATCACTGCCATTGTAAACCGCGAAATAGCAGCGGCAAAAAAAGAGGCAGAAGCGCGGGCAAAAGCTGAAAAGGAACGGATGCGTAAGGAAAGAGAGGAAGCCGACCGTATTGCTAAAGCGAATGCTAAGAACAACCCTACTGCACCGGTAGTTAAAACGAACCCGGTTGTGAAAAAGGAAGAGCCGGTAAAGAAACAGGAAAGTTATCTCGAATACAATAAGGAAGATCTGGCATTAGGAAACAGTTTTGAAGGCAGTAAAGGCCGTTTGTTGTTCCCGGTCGATAATGGATATGTTTCGGTTCCTTATGGTTCGTATACCATTCCGGGAACTCAATTAAAAGGATATCAGGAGTTCATTACCATTGCTTCTCCTGTTGGTACACCCGTTAAAGCGGTTTTTGACGGTGAGGTTGCGTCGGTAACCGATGTAGGCGGAGCCTTAACCATTGCCATTCGTCATGGAAAATATTTTACGTTTTACAGCAATCTCACTTCCGTTGCGGTTTCAAAGGGAGCGAATGTGAAGGCCGGTCAGGTATTGGGCAGAGTAGGCACCGACCTGGAAGGAGAGGGTTCCATTGAATTTATTTTAACGCGTGAAACAACCAATCTCAATCCATCCGGGTGGTTAAGAGGGAGATAAGTATTCAATAGAAGCGGATCTATTTAGAGATTCAAATTCACAAACCGTTCGTAGAGTTTCTCGTAATGCGGAATGATGTGTTGTATATCAAATCGTCTGGCTTGTATACGTGCTTCTTCTTTCATGGCAGCAAGTAGTTGTTCATTTTTGAGAAGACCAATTGCCAGGGTGCTCATTTCCTCTACAGCTCCTACGTTTGCAAGGTATCCTGTTTTACCATGAAGGTTGATTTCGGGGAGACCACCGGCGTTACTGGAAAGAACCGGTACGCCTGCAGCCATTGCTTCCAAAGCACTCAAACCGAAACTCTCATATTCTGAAGGAAGAACAAACAAATCGGAGATTGCAAGTATCTCTTCCATTTCCTGTTGTTTTCCCAGAAAGCGTACATCATCACAAATCTTGAGGGCTCTGCAAATTTCTTCTGCCTCGGGTCGTTCGGGTCCGTCGCCCACCATCAGTAATTTCGAAGGAATCTCCTGATGGATGGATTTGAAAATTTCGATCACATCATGTACTCGTTTTACCTTCCGGAAATTAGAAGCATGGGTAATAATTTTTTCTCCCTGTGGTGCAAGAACTTTTTTAAAGGCATCCAGCGGTTTTTTGGAAAAGCGTTCAATGTCTACAAAATTGTAGATAACATCAATTTCCTTTTCGATATGAAACGTGTGATATGTTTCTTTTCTCAGGTTTTCGGAAACGGCCGTTATAGCGTCACTTTCATTGATTGAAAAGGCAACCACCGGCTCAAATGTTTTATCTTTCCCTACGAGCGTAATATCAGTACCGTGGAGTGTTGTGATCACCGGTATGTGTTTTCCTTTCTTTTTCAGTATTTGTTTGGCCATATAGGCTGCCGATGCATGCGGGATGGCATAGTGTACATGTAAAATGTCGAGATCGTTGTTCAGGATCACATCCACCATGGTACTGGCTAATGTGGTTTCATAAGGCGGGTAATCGAAAAGCGGATAATGCGGCACACGGACTTCATGATAAAAAATATTGGTATAAAAACCACTCAAGCGAACCGGTAGCTGGTACGTGATAAAATGGACCATATGTCCTTTTTCTGCCAGTGCTTTACCTAATTCTGTTGCCAAAACACCACTTCCACCAAACGTGGGATAACAGACGATTCCGATTTTCATGTTGCTGCGTTTATGATTCCTGCCTGATTGTATTCATTTGTTCAAACAACGAGGAGGTTGTTTTTGTTCTTTCGGATTTAAGAAAACGAAGGTACCATTTAAACCCGGAGCAATTTCTAACTTTTCGAAAGGTAAACGGTGCCTAATGGAAGTATCAGGATCTGATTTTTCGTGTTGTTGTTTTTTTCTTGATCTCCGGTAAGTCCGATACCTTAGGATAGATTTCTTTCAGGCCTTCTTCACCATAAAACCGCATCAGGAGTTGGATGCTTTCACTTAAAATGGGATAACGGTTGTTGTTAAAAAGCATCATTTTTTCCTTGGGCAATCGCAAAACATAGGTTTCGTTTCCTGCAAGTGTTGCGTCAAAATTCGGATTCAGCTGATTGAAATAAGTGAGATCCATGATCAGGTTCTTTGCCATAACAACCGAGCTGAATTTGCCCGCGATGGCCTGTTTTTCGATGGAGGGATCCTTGTCAAAAATGCCTTCTTCCTGAACAACCGTTTTTTGTCGGCCCTGAGTCGTGGTTCCTCCTTTGCCTTCCATAATATAGTGGGTGGCAATAAATTTTTTGACGTGCGTTCTGCTTTCGGCCGGAAGATGATATTGAAGTTTCCAGAAGTCGCGACTTCCTGTTTTTTTGATGGCATTGTACACCTTGCCGGGTCCTCCGTTATAAGCGGCAATAACCAGCAGCCAGTCTTTTAAATCGCTGTATAAATAAGTTAGATATCGTGCCGCTGCATGGGTGCTTCGGAAGTAATCAGTTCGTTCATCGTTCCAGCTTGTTACGGTAAGTCCATATTCTTTCGCAGTATAAGGCATAAACTGCCAGGGGCCTTTTGCTCCGGCCCAGCTTGTGGCATGGGTATTTAAACCGGATTCAATAACTGCCAGATATTTCAACTCGTTTGGAAGTCCGTATTGTGTCAGAATGTTTTCTATGAGTGTGAAATACGGCATGCCCCAGGTTTTCATCTTTTGAAGCGACTTTCCATGACTGTCCAGATAGTCTTGAACAAAACCGAGTGCCTGCGGATGAATGGAAGTGGAAATGGAAGTCCCGTTCATTTCCTGTTGTTCCAGAAAAAGCGTTTGGAATCCGTATTGCTCCACCGATCCGCCCGGTGTAGTTGGGATGGAATCGATCGGCCGGAGTGCACAAATTTCATTCGGATGGGCAGCGAGCCCAAACGATATGAGTAAAAACATCCATGTACTTAGAAATGTAAAGTAGCGCATTTATTTTTCGTTCCTTTGCCGATAAGCATTCATCCACTCAGATGATAAACGAAGCAAAGATAACTCATCAAAATGCTTTGTGAGAACCTGAAGCCCAAAGGGTAGTCCGTTCGAATGTTGAAACAGCGGCAAAGAGATGGCCGGAATGCCCGTTAAGTTGGCAAAAACGGTATAGATATCTGCCAGATACATTTCAACCGGATTGTTGTTTTTTTCTCCGATTTTGAAAGCCGTTGTGGGGGATACTGGCATTACAATGGCATCTACCTCATTGAAGATCAATTTTGTTTGATCCAGAAGTTTTCTGCGGACCTGTTGTGCTTTTGTAAAATAGGCATCAAAATAGCCGGCACTTAAAACAAACGTTCCCAGCATGATACGGCGTTGAACTTCTTTACCAAATCCGGAAGATCGGTTGGCTGCGTAAAATTCTGTTAATTCTTTTTCAAGTGGTTGGTGTTGATGGCCGTAACGAACACCGTCGTATCGCGAAAGGTTGCTGGAAGCTTCTGCTGTAGTAAGAATGTAATAGGTGGGTACAATATAGTCGAGCAGATCAAAAGTCAGTTCCTTGACCGAATAGCCGTCTTTTTGGAGCTGTGACAGGAATTGAATGTGTTGTTGTTTGATTTCATCATCCAGTCCTTCATGTTGTAAGGTTTCTTTGAAATACCCAACAACCATTTCTTTCGGATTTTTGGAAGGCTGTTCATGGGAATAATCCGGAACCGGTAAATTGGAAACGGTACTGTCATAAGCATCGGAACCGGCAATTACAGACAGTACAAGCGCAATATCTTCAACATGTTTACTCAGGATGCCGATTTGGTCAAAACTACTCCCGTAGGCGATAAGTCCCCAACGGCTGATCCGTCCATACGTTGGTTTCATGCCGGTAATTCCGCAAAAATCAGCCGGCTGACGAACTGAACCTCCGGTATCGCTGCCGAGGCTTACCATACAGAGATCTGCTTGAACTGCAACAGCCGATCCGCCGGATGATCCACCGGGAACACGTGATTCGTCCAATTGGTTTTTTACAGGGCCATAGATGGAGTTTTCATTGCTGCTACCCATGGCAAACTCATCACAATTGTTGGTTCCAATGATGATGGCATCTTCATCCAGCAGTTTTTTTACAGCCGTACTATCGAACAGACTGATGAAGTCTTTCAACATGCAGGATCCTGCCGAAACAGGGTGCTTGGCAATACAAATGACATCTTTGATGGTAAAGACGACTCCATGAAGACGTCCCGGTTTTTTTCCTGCATTACGTTCCCTGTCCAGCAGGCGGGCGCGTTCGAGTGCCTCGGCTTCAAATGTATGCACCAAGGCATTTAAATGGTTCCATTGTGCGATTTGGGAACAGTAATATTGAACAGCCGCTTCGCAGGATGTTTCATTTTTGAGTAACTGTTCCTGATAAGCAGCAATAGAAGTGAAATGGAATGGTTGATGCATTCGCTGCAAGTTCTGATTCACGTAAGATGTAAAACCGATTATTTCGTTCCGGAAGGAGTTGTATCGGAACTGCCGTCTTCAATTTCTTTGCGTACATTGTTTTTGGCATCATTGAATTCCCGAATGCCTTTGCCGACACCGCGCATCAATTCGGGAATTTTGCGTCCGCCAAACAAAATCAGGATTGCAATAACGATTAATATGATCTCCTGTGTGCCAAGTACGCCGAGAAGTATGGGTTGAAAGTTCATATTCTTTAATTGAAAAACAAAGTTACATTTATTTGCACGAGTATCTAAAATAAAAAAACCTTCAATATGAAGGTTTTCAAATTTCTTTTGACTCAGAGGGTTAACGGATGTAGTGTGACCCGCATCTGCCGGCTTTTCCGTTAGCAGCTTGATAAGGAGAGATCCCACGGCTGCATGACATCAAAAACATTGTAACAACAGCGAATGCAAACAGTACTTTTTTCATGATCGAAAAGTATAAATTTTGAATTAAAAATTGAATGCCGCAGTTTTTACAGGTAGGATTTTAGTCTGGATGTTTTTCTTTAGGCGCTTTAAAAATAATAAACAAATTTGATGCCACAAAATAAAAAAGCAGGAAAAATTCCTGCTTTTTTTATAAATAATTGTACTTAGTAGTTTATTTAACGCGTTTTTCCTTGATTCTTGCGCTTTTACCGCTTCTTTCACGTTGGAAAAACAATTTTGCACGGCGTACTTTACCCACTTTGTTCAATTCAACGGAATCCACATTGGGGCTGTTTACGGGGAACGTACGTTCAACACCTACTCCGTCTGAGATTTTACGTACAGTGAAAGAAGCAGTAGCTCCTTGTCCCTGACGTTTAATCACGTCTCCACGAAAACCCTGGATACGTTCTTTTCCACCTTCAACGATTTTATAGTTTACCGTTACATTATCACCCGCCTTGAAGTTGGGTAATTCTTTTTTTACGGTTAATTGTTCATGTACAAATGCAACTGCGGCGTTCATAACTCTGATTTTTTGGGACGGCAAAGGTAGGGGAAAAAACAACAAGTTGAAAAGATTTCGGTTAAAACTTTGATTTCTTTGAAATGAGCAATCAAAATTTACGGTTTCTTCTCGGGTATCCCTTATCTGGCCACGTTTACAGCACGTTTTTCGCGGATGACGGTTACTTTAATTTGTCCGGGGTAAACCATTTCGGTCTGAATTTTTTGAGCCATCGCAAAACTGAGTTTATCCGATTCGCCATCGCTAACTTTATCAGCCTCCACAATTACCCGAAGTTCACGGCCGGCTTGGATGGCATAGGCTTTTTCTACACCGGGGTAACTCAACGCAAGATTTTCAAGGTCTTTAATCCGTTGCAGGTATTGTTGCATGATTTCACGACGGGCACCAGGACGTGCACCGCTGATCGCATCGCAGGCCTGAATGATTGGAGAAATGACATATTGCATTTCCATTTCATCGTGGTGAGCTCCAATGGCATTCACAACTGCTGGATTTTCACCATATTTCTCGGCCAGTTTTGCACCTAGTAAGGCATGGCTCAATTCGGTTTCTTCATCCGGAACTTTACCAATATCATGTAACAAACCGGCTCTTTTTGCAAGTTTAGGATTCAGTCCTAATTCCGATGCCATGATTGCACAGAGGTTGGCGGTTTCGCGGCTGTGCATCAGTAGGTTTTGTCCGTAGGAAGAACGGAATCGCATACGACCTACCATTCGGATGAGTTCTTTGTGCATTCCATGGATTCCCAGTTCTATAACGGTGCGTTCACCAATTTCCATAACCTGTTCTTCCAGTTGACGGCGGGTTTTTTCAACCACTTCTTCAATACGAGCAGGATGAATACGTCCATCGGCAACCAGACGTTGCAAACTCAAACGAGCTACTTCTCTGCGCAGTGGATCAAAGGAAGAGAGAAGAATAGCCTCTGGGGTGTCATCTACAATTAAGTCAACACCGGTTGCAGCTTCAATGGCACGGATGTTACGTCCTTCGCGACCAATTATCTGACCTTTAATTTCGTCGGTTTCCAGGTTGAAAACGGTAACAGTGTTTTCAATGGTTTGTTCTGCTGCTGTACGTTGAATGGATTGAATAACAATTTTTCGTGCTTCTTTATTAGCCTTTTGCTTCGCATCTTCAATAATCTCCTGCTGTAATACTAAAGCGCGTGTTTGTGCTTCCTGTTTGAGGCTTTCAACGAGTTGATTGCGTGCTTCTTCCGCACTCAAACCGGCAATTTTTTCGAGTCTGCGAATATGCTCTTCCTGATGTTTTTCCAGCTCAGTCCGTTTTTGATTAACGACTTCAATCTGCCGGTTCAGGTTTTCCTTGATGGCTTCGTTTTCTTTTTGTTGCTTGTCGAGATTGCTTTCTTTTTGATTGATTGATTGCTCTTTTTGACGGATCCGGTTTTCGGATTCACTGATTTTTTTCGTGCGATCCAGAATCTCGCGATCGTTTTCTGCTTTTAGTTGTACAAATTTTTCTTTTGCTTCGAGTGCTTTTTCTTTTTTGATGGTCTCCGCCCTTAACTCTGCTTCTTTGAGGATGCTTTCAGCTTTCTGGTTTGCTTCTTCAATTTGTTTTTTTGTGTCTTTGGAGAAAATAAACTTACCCGCCAGCAAACCTGCAACCAGTGCAATTGCTCCCGTGAGTATGTATAAAATAGAAGGTTCCATTGTGAATGTTTGATTTAGTTTGTTCTGTTAAGTTGTTCCTTGCTATGTATCTGTAACGCTGCATAGAGGGATGTAATGGGCGAAAATACAAAATTTAGGAACTTAACGGTAAGGGCTAACGGGAAAATAGTTGGCTTTTAACGGATGAATGTAAATAAAGGTCGTTTAAACCGTAGCAGATAAAAACCTAAAAGGCTTTAAGTTGGTTCATTTAATCTCCGGAGATTGAAGGTGCTGTAGTTCCTTACAACGTCAGCCTTTTTGATCCGAATGAAGAGCACGTGTAACTTCTTCTTCCATCTTCAGCAGTTTTTCAACTGCCAGGATGTTGTCGTCAATGGCTGAATGATGGGTGTCTCCATTGGTTTGTGTTGCAAACCAAACCAGTACCATTGCGATATAATCCTGCATGTCTTTGCCTGCAAATTGGGTTTTAAATTCCAGCACTTTTTCGTTGATGATTTTAATGGTCTTACGAACATGTTCTTCATCTTTGGCTGCAACTTTGATTCGGTAAGACCGATCGCCAATTACAATATTTACCGGTATTAATGTGTCCATATTGAGTTTTGATCTGCCCTTCAAGAATTGACGCTATCAACGACTTAATAATGCGATGCAATGATCGATGTCTTTCAAATATTGCTGTAGTTTCTTTTCCAGTTCTTTCTTTTCCGTTTCTTCCAATGGTTGTTGTGCTGCTTTCAAAAGGGTGTTTTGCATTTCCAGTACTTCAATCTTCTGTCTGCAGGAGGCATATTCCTGTTTCATCGAATTAAACTCATCCAAAATCGTTTGATGCGCAGTCTCCAGTTGCCGGTGTTTTTTGACCAGTAACTGGACTTTCTGTTGCAGACTGTGTATGGTTTGTTCCAGTAAATTCATGCGCCCAATGAGTGCTAATCTAACAAATTAACAGTCAAGATCTTTATTTTATTTTCGGATTTCAGCTCCCAGTTGAGTTTCCAACTGTGTCATAATTTGACTCATCATTTTATCGGTTTCCTGATCTGTTAGCGTTTTTTCGGAATCCTGAAAGATAAAATTGAGTGCCAGCGATTGTTTATCGGCCCCCAGTTTGTCACTCGTAAATACATCAAACAACGATACCTGTTGTAGTTTTTTGACCTTACTGTTCTGGATAGCTGTCTCTACTTCTGTATAGGCGATGGATTTGGGAACAACAATGGAAAGATCTCTTTCAACGGACGGAAAGCGCGGAATCTCATTGTATTCAATCTTACTCTTGCGGGCAAGTTTCAATAACGGTTCCCAAAGTAAATCAGCAATGTAGACCGTTTGTTTGATATCGAATTGTTTTAAAAGGGTTGACGCAACCGGTGCAATTTTCAGAATGACCTGATCTTTAATAGCGTATTCCAGACTTTGCGTTTCCGGGTTGAGCTTGAGTCCGGAGGTGAGTTTTGGATGCAGGCCCAATTGCGCCAGTACACCTGCAACAATCCCCTTCAGGTAGTAGAAGTCGTTTTCTGTTTCCTTCTGTTTCCATGAGCCCGGTTGATGACCTGTGATATACAGAGTAAGATGATCGGTTTCTGAATAGTGCCCTACTTCCTCCTGACGATAAGTTTTACCAAATTCAAACAAACGCAGGTTGTTGTTTTTGCGATTGAGATTGAAGGCAACGCATTCGAGTCCCGATTCCAGCATCGAAGGACGCATGATATCGAGCTCGGCACTCAGGTTGTTGAGCATTTTGACTGCATGTTGCAAGACCTCCTCTGAGTACCAGCCACTGTTGGCAATTGAATTGGTGAAAATCTCATGAAAGCCATTGCCGGCCAGATAATTGCTGATTTTTTCTTTCCAGGCAAAAGCCGAATAGTCCGATTCAACAGAGGGTGTAATCGTGATGCTTGAGGGAATTTCTACGTTATCCAGACCATCAATGCGCATGATCTCTTCCGTTAAATCGGCCGGGTGCTCCATATCCGGTTTGCTGAAAGGTGCCGCAACCCAAACTTCATCGATGCTTTCTTTCACAATTTCGAATCCAAGAGCTTCGAGAATTTTTTTAACAGTATCCGGATGATAGTTTTTGCCGCTTATTTTTTTGAGCGTATGAAATTTTAAGGCGATCTGTTTTTTCTCTTTGGGTTGCGGATAAACATCAATCAAATCGGATGCAATGGTGCCTCCTGCCAATTCTTTAATGAGGAGGGCGGCCCGTTTCAGTACTTGTACCGTATTGCTGATATCAACCCCTTTTTCGAAGCGAACAGCCGCATCTGTTCGCAGGTTGTGCCGGAACGAAGTTTTGCGGATTGTAGCAGGGTGAAACCAGGCACTTTCCAAAAAGATATTGGTAGTTTCTTCTTTTACACCACTGGTGAGTCCCCCGAACACACCGCCAATACAGAGTGCTTGTTCTGCATCACAAATCATCAGGTCTTCCGATGAAAGTTTACGTTCTTTTTCATCCAGAGTAACAAAGGGTGTTCCTTCCGGTAAATTTTTGATAGTAATAATTCCGCTCTTAATACAGTCGGCATCAAATGCATGTAAGGGTTGTCCTGTTTCATGCAGAATGAAGTTGGTGCAATCTACAATGTTGTTGATGGGGCGCAATCCAATGCTTTTTAAACGTGTTTTAAGCCAGTCGGGACTTTCTTTAACTGTTACGCCTTTAATTGAAACTCCGGCATAGCGCTGACAGGCTGCATCGTTTTCAATTTGGACTTTGAAGGGAAGTAATTGATTTTCGGTTTTGAATGTGTTGTTGAAAGGAGATTTGATCGCCAGTTTTTTCTTATCGTGAAAATTGATGTAGGCAATCACATCTCGTGCAACGCCCAGATGACTCATGGCATCCATGCGGTTGGGCGTTAAACCTATTTCATATATCCAATCGGTTTGAATTTTAAAATAATCCGAAGCCGGTGTGCCCACTTTTGCGTTTGGATCAAGGATAAGGATTCCGTCATGGCCGGTTCCCAATCCAATTTCATCTTCGGCACAAATCATTCCAAAACTTTCGACTCCACGAATTTTGGCCCGCTTCATCGTCAAGCTTTCGCCATTGGAGGGGTAGATTGTAGCGCCAACCGGTGCCAGAACAATTTTTTGTCCGATGGCGGCATTGGGTGCACCGCACACGACCTGCAGGGGCTCTTTGTCTCCGGTAGAAACGGTAGTAACTTTTAATTTATCGGCATCCGGATGTTTTTCGCAAGTAAGAATTTCACCAATCACAAGACCCTTCAGCCCTCCTTTGACCTCTTCGTATTCGGTCATACTTTCCACTTCCAGTCCAATTGAAGTCAGGATTTTGCTTAAGCGTTCAGGATCAATTTGTTCGGGAAGATATTGGTGCAGCCAGTTATAACTAATCGTCATAATAAAGTCTATGTATTTTCAGGAAAGCAGCAAATATAATTCTTTGTGAGGAAGTTGATGGCGATCGTAGGGCCGCATTCTGATGTTTTCATGGAACGTTAAGGAGTGAAGTGTTGCGGCATCAAAAAGAAGTCTTTTTAAGTTGACAAGCTGTTTTCGTAGCGGGAGATTCAGTCCAAAAAAACAAAAAACCAGGCAAAAAAGATTACGCACAGAGTTTGTGGATATCCGGTTGCTAATAGCGTAAAAATTTTCTAAATTGAGGAAAAACAGGGCTTAAGATGTGGAATTCGGCGTGTCCAAAGTGGATAACTCAAGATATTATGTGCATGAAGATTGCATAAAATTAGAACTCAATACATTTTTTTGAACGCTTAATTGAAACTACATTCGTTCCCCTTCGTTTGAATTTGAAGTCCGTTTTTAGCAAAAACAGAGATCAAGCAAAGAGCAAACAGATTAAACGTTTACTAAATCGATTATGGCAATTACCAATCTCAATAAAGACCTGAAAGCAAGAAGAAAGACGAATATTGATCTCGGCACAATGGTGTACGGGAAGATCCCGCCCCAGGCAAAAGAACTGGAAGAGGCCGTTTTGGGTGCGATCATGCTGGAAAAAGGAGCGTTCGACAACGTAAGTGAATTGCTGCGCCCGGAATGTTTTTATTCCGATGCACATCAACGGATCTTTCGTGCCATGCAATCGCTGACCGAAAACAGTTCGCCCATCGACTTGCTGACGGTTGTTGAAGAATTGAAACGGCGCGAAGAGCTGGAAATGGTAGGGGGAGCTTATTACATTACCCGATTAACCAATGCGGTAGTATCGGCTGCCAATATTGAGGCACATGCCCGGATCATTCTTGAGAAGTTTTTGCAGCGTGAATTGATTCGCATCAGCGGGGAAGTCATTGGCGATGCTTACGAAGAAAGCACCGATGTGTTTGATCTGCTCGATCATGCCGAGAGTAAATTGTTTGAAATCACAAACAATTATCTGCGTAAGAATTTTGAAGAATTCAGCACGGTTTTGGTTAAAACCATTGAACGTATTGATGACCTCAGGAAGAAAAATGAAGATGTTACGGGTGTGCCGTCCGGATTTCCCGGTATGGATCGTGTAACATACGGTTGGCAACAAACCGATTTGATCATTCTGGCTGCACGACCAGCGGTGGGTAAAACCGCTTTTGCGTTAAATCTGGCCAGGAATGCGGCGCTGAATCCAACCAAACCTACGCCGGTAGCATTTTTCTCACTTGAGATGAGTGCTGCTCAGTTGGTTCAAAGGATCCTGTCAGCAGAAAGTGAAATCATGCTGGAAAAGATCTCCAGGGGTCGTTTGGAAGATCATGAAGTACAACAGTTGTACAAGAAAGGAATTGAGCGACTGCAAAAAGCGCCTCTTTTTATTGATGATTCTGCAGCGCTCAATATTTTCGAGCTGCGTGCAAAAGCCCGCAGACTGGTATCAAAACACAATGTAGGGTTGATCATCATTGACTACTTACAGTTAATGAGTGGTTCAAGTGAAAACCGGAACACCAACCGTGAGCAGGAAATCAGTACCATCTCGCGCAACCTGAAAGGATTGGCGAAAGAATTAAAAGTTCCCATCATTGCACTTTCTCAGTTAAGTCGTGAAGTGGAAAAACGGAAAGACGGTAATAAAATGCCACAACTGAGTGACCTTCGTGAGTCCGGAGCCATTGAACAGGATGCCGATATGGTTATGTTCTTGTATCGTCCCGAATACTATGATATTACGACCAATGAAATGGGAGAGAGCAATAAAGGAGAAACACACGTGCGTATTGCAAAGCACAGAAACGGTTCTCTGGAAACGATCAAGCTCAGGGCCATGTTGCATATTCAAAAATTTGTTGAAGATGAAGGATCAGACTTTGGAGGCGGAGATCTTCCTGCCGGCAACTGGAGACCTGTTCCAACTGAGGATGGACCGAAAGTGTTCATCCAGAAATCCAGTAAAATGAATGATGTAAGTTTTGATGATGAATCACCTTTTTAGTCGGATTTATTTTTGAATTGCAAACACAAATGGTAATATTCTGATTATGGCATTGCCTGTTTTCTACCATGCTTCACTGACTGATCATCCCTCTTTGATTGTATTGGATGAGGATACATCCAAACATGTTGTTCAGGTTTTACGAATGAAATCCGGAGCAACTTTGCAATTGACCGACGGCAAAGGAAAATTGATGACCGCGCAAATCACAGATGCACATAAAAAACATTGTACGGTACAGCCGGTGTCGTTTTCGCAAGAACCGGCTCCACTCCGGAACGTTACCGTTGCTATTTCCCTATTGAAAAATCCGGCACGTTTTGAATGGTTTTTGGAAAAGGCAACTGAACTTGGTGTAACAGAAATCGTGCCGTTACTCTGTGAGCGCACTGAGCGTTCGCATTTTCGTTTTGAACGTATGCAAGGAATTGTTATCAGTGCCATGCTTCAAAGTCAGCAATCGTGGTTGCCCCTTTTACAGGAACCGATCGCATTTACGAAATGGGTGGAGCAAACCTCGGCAACACTAAATACACCCGGCAACAGGAAGGCTGCAATGAATTTGATTGCACATTGTGAAGCACGTGAAAAAACACAGTTGGCCGACATTGCCTTGGAAGCGGACGGTATATACAAAATTTGCATCGGACCGGAAGGTGATTTCAGTCCTTCAGAAATCGAATTTGCGTTGCACCATCAATTTGTGCCGGTAGCACTGGGAGATCAACGCCTTCGTACGGAAACCGCCGGTATGACGTCTTCTGTATTATTGTGTTTGAATTAAATAAGCTCCAAACAACTTATTTGACTTCGCTCTTGGCGTGATGGAAGGTATCTGTTAGTTGACCATTTTATTGGCACAACTGCTGCTGGCAAACGCTTCCGGTTTTGCTTTGAAAGCGAAACCCATTCCTAAAATATATCCCGTGGCTTCCCTTAATGCTTCGTTGCTCTTAAACCCGGGATTGGTATTAATGTCTGCGTGTACTTCCATATCTACATTATGGAGTGTAAACAACTCGCAGAGTTCGTAGGCAATTTCAATACTCTTTCCTACTTCGACCAGCATGCGTTCTTTAATGGAAAATTTCTGTTTGGTCTTTTCATTGTGAATAAACATGAATCCGCCATGTCCGTCACGCAGAAAAACGATTACTGTTGCAAATTCGGTATCGCAACCCTTTACCTGGCTGTCGGTGCCAATACATACCTTGAGGCGATAGCCCAGTTCTGATTCACGTTCGATTGCTGTTCGTACAGCATCTTTGATAGGAAGTTGAATGGTTTCACCATTAAAGCGTCTCCAATGCATAAAATCAGGTTTTCCTAATTTACGCAAAAAAATCAGGAGCTGTGGTGCTTTCAGGGGTACTGTTTATTCACATTCTGGGGAAACACGGGCTTTGATAATGGTGAATTGTTGGCGTGTAAATTAAAATACGTAGTTCAAGGCATTTAATATTGTCCTGTGCTGAGCATTACAAGTGTACAAGCTTCAACCGGTAATATGCCGTGTTTCAATGCACGTTGGTACAGTTCTTCGTTCTCGGTTCCGGGATTAAAAATGATCCTTTTCGGATGCAGCGACAGCATGTAATCAATGTATTTATTTTGGTGTGAGGGATTTAGATACAATGTAATCGTATCAAGATTTTCGATCGGGTGCATGTCTGTTTTAATTTCAATATCTGCAGCAATTCCTTTTTCTTTTCCAATTCCAATTACATCATGCCCTGCAGCTCTCAATTTTTGTACGGCGATATAGCTGTATCGGTTTGGATTTGCAGAAGCGCCCAAAACCAGCGTTTTTTTATTCACAACCATGTTACGTTCTAATGTTTGTATGAAGTTTTTTATCAAGTTAAAAGCGACTTCGAACTATTAAATCCTAAAACTTACACTTGGTATTAGACATTCAATAATTTTCGTTTCAACAAAAATAGAATGGTTTTTTAACAAGTGATTCGACCAAGACTTTTTGATTTATCATGTGTCGGGTGGTTGTTTCGGATTTAGATAAAAAAAGGGGAAGCGAACTTCCCCTTTTTGATTTATACCAGCATGGTTACCGGATTTTCAATGTACTTTTTCAAGGTTTGTAAGAAAGCTGCCCCAACAGCACCATCCACACTTCGATGATCGCAACTTAATGTTACTTTCATTACATTGGTGGTACCGAAACTTCCATCAGACTTCTTCACGACTATCTCTTTGATGCGACCAACAGCCAGAATACAGCTGTCCGGTGGATTGATGATTGCAGTAAATTCTTCAATATCCATCATTCCAAGATTGGAAATCGTGAATGTGTTGCCGCTGAATTCCTGTGGTTGCAGTTTGCCGTTTCTGGCTTTTTCATAAAGTCCTCCCGATTCGGCAGCTATTTGACTCAGTGATTTTTGATCTGCAAAACGTATCACCGGTACAATCAAACCTTGCTCTACAGCTACAGCACTTCCAATGTGGACATGCTGATACGTGCGAATAAATTCACCCATCCAGGAACTGTTTACTGCCGGGTGTTTACGAAGTGCAAGTGAACAGGCTTTGATAAGCATGTCCTGGAAACTGATTTTTACAGGGCTAACAGCGTTCATTTGGGTACGCGCACTCATGGCATTGTCCATGTTCAATTCCATGGTTAGATAAAAATGCGGTGCGGTAAAGAGACTTTCACCAAGACGGCGTGCAATGGTTTTGCGCATACTGCTGTTGGGTGTATCCACATAGCCTTCCGCAGCTCCTGAAACAACGGAGGAAGCAGGTGCGGGTATAGCAGTGTTTGCTGTAGCAACAGATGTTGCAGGAACAAAATTGTCAATGTCTTTTTTTATGATTCTTCCTCCGTCGCCACTTCCTTTTACCGACTTCAGGTCTACTCCTTTTTCAGCGGCGATACGTCGTGCCAGCGGTGAAGCTTTAAGTCTGCCGTTAATCTCCAATACTGCAGATGCCGCTTCAGGTTCAGGCGTTGCAATTTCAGCTGTTTGTGCAACGGGTGTGGGAATACTTGAAGTACTTACTGCGGTTTGTGACAAGGCATTCATCAAACTGCTGATATCGGTTCCTGCTTTTCCAATGATGGCAATGACATCGTTTACTTTGGCAGCCTTGCCCGCTTCAACACCGGTGTAAAGTAATGTGCCTTCAGCATAAGGAACAACTTCCATCGTTGCTTTATCGGTTTCTACATCAGCGAGACTATCGTCTGCTTTTACAGTGTCTCCGATTTTTTTATTCCAAGCTACAATTTTTCCTTCGGTCATTGTATCACTGAGCAAGGGCATTCGAAGAATCGTAACACCTAAAGTCTGAGCCAGTGTGTCGGGATTGGTGCCCGTGCCGGCTGCCGGAGTTGCGGGTGCTTTTTCTTCAGCAGGTGCGGGATTCGTTGCAGAGATAACGGCAGGTGCTGCATCCAGTAAAGAAGCATATTCTTCTCCTTCTTTACCTACAATGGCGATGATTTCATTGACCTTGGCGGCTTTCCCTTCCGGTACACCAACGTATAAAAGCGTACCATCAGCGTAACCCACAACTTCCATCGTTGCTTTATCGGTTTCAACTTCTGCCAGTACATCGTCGCTTTTTACTTTGTCGCCAACTTTTTTGTTCCAGACTACGATTTTTCCTTCGGTCATGGTATCGCTCAACAGAGGCATGCGAATAACTTCAGCCATATATCTTTTTTTTTGTCGTAATGAGGGCGTGAAATTACAGTAAAATGTGCAAATCTTCGAGTTCCTTATTATGAATCAAAGATCGGTTGGATAAGGGTTCTCTCTCACCGAAAAACTAACAAATGATCATTCGTTGGCGATTAGTAATCCAATTCCAGATTCAGTCGCTCTTTTAATGTTTTGATGAGCGGGTAGTTTTCAATTAGTTTAAGATATTGATCTTTGGTAGTAAGGGGTCTTTCTGCGGGGAGTGTTTCTTCGATCGTTTCTGTGAAGTCGATAGAAATCGTTACTGCCTGATTGTGAAAGAACTGCTGCATGAAATCGATCAAATGTGTGCGTTCTTGTTTCAAAAACCCAAGTTGGATTTCGCTGTTGCAGACGACCTGAATGCTTTCGCTTGACATGGGTTTGCATTCCATCATTTGAAAGTTGGTTACGACTGCATTTTTCCCGGATGTCTTGAGTTTGAGAATGTATTCATGCCAGGCAATTTGAAGCGACTCTTCATCAATCGGTTTAGCCGGATTTTGATTGTCAATTTCCGATGCGATTTGTTGCCGTATTTTTGAGAGTGAAGCCAATCGGGCAGAAGCATTCGGTGCAGCTGCTTGTTTTTGAGAGGAGGTGCTGATTTTAGCCTCAGTTACCGGAGCTGCTTGTTTTATCGGTTCTTCGATAACCAACTTTGCCGGAGCTGTAGCATTCGGTTTTTGTTCCTGGTGGAATGCAATAGGTTTGATGGCGCGGAATGCTACTGCTTTAGTCGAGCCGGTTATTTTTTTTTTGCCGGATGAGAGATCCAGTGCCTGTTGCAGGTATGTTAACTTAATTAATGCCAGTTCTACATGTAGCCTTTTATTGCGCGCTTGTTTGTAGTTGATTTCCGCATCATTGAGTACGTTGAGTGCACTGATGATCCAGGAAGAAGGCGTGTTTTTGGCTGTTTCCAAATATTTGTCCTTAAAGCTTTCCACTACTTCAAGAAGATGCGCAACTTTTTCATCTTTACATACCAAAACATTTCTCAAAAATTCTGAAAAGGTATTCAATACGGTATCTCCTTCAAAGCCCTTGCGATTGATATCGTCAAACAACAACATCGCTTCCGACAACTGTTGTTGCATCATAAACGCATGAAGTTTGAAAAAGTAATCGGCATCTAAAATATTCAGGTGCTCGAGTGTGTTTTGATAGGATACCTCACCATTGGTGAAACTTACAATTTTATCAAGAATACTCAATGCATCCCGCATGCAGCCTTCACTTTTTTGGGCAATTACTTGCAAGGCCGTTTTTTCGGCGCGGATCGCTTCTTTGGTGGCAATTTCCTGCAAGTGCTCTACGGTATCGTTGATCGTGATGCGTTTAAAATCAAAAATCTGACAGCGACTTAAAATCGTTGGTAGAATTTTATGTTTTTCGGTTGTTGCTAAAATGAAAATGGCATAGGGAGGGGGCTCTTCCAATGTTTTCAGAAATGCGTTAAATGCACTGGAACTGAGCATGTGAACCTCATCGATAATGTACACTTTATAGCGTCCCATTTGAGGTGCAAAGCGAACTTGTTCTATCAATAAGCGGATATCATCAACGGAGTTGTTGCTGGCCGCATCCAGTTCGTGTATATTGAGAGACGATCCTTCGTTAAAACTTTTACAGCTTGTACAGGTATCGCAGGCTTCTCCGTTGGGTTGCAGGTTTTGACAATTGATCGTTTTTGCAAGAATACGTGCACAGGTGGTTTTTCCAACACCTCTGGGTCCACAAAACAAAAAAGCATGTGCCAGCTGATTGTGCAGAATGGCGTTCTTTAGTGTGGTCGTGATATGTCTTTGCCCCACAACAGTATCAAATGTCTGAGGTCTGTATTTGCGTGCCGATACAATGAATTTATCCATACAACGAATGCAATTTAGGTAAAGATCTCATAGGACGGAATTGTCATAACGGAACAGTTGTGCACAATCAGAGTATTGGATGTCGTTTAAATTCTTTGTTGCGGTCAAACAAATAACGATATGTGATCAATTGACGGCTGACGCTGGTTCCTAAACTGACGGCGATGTTGGTCATTTTAGGATTAAAATCACCGATCCACTGCAATTCGTAGTCCTCATATGTTAGCTTTTCCTGAATGATTTTTGAGGCTTCGATGATCATAAATGCATCGACTCCTTTCCCTTGAAATTCCGGTATAATACCGAAAATAAGGCCGCAAAATTTTTTATTCTTTTTGGTTGCCTTGATCCAAAGAAACTTGAGTTTTCCCAACCAGTCGAAACGTCCGTTTAAGTATTTAAACCACTGGTTTAAATCTACAATATTGAGCCAGATGGCTATGGGTTCGTCTTTGTAATAGGTAAACCAACTGATACGTTCATCCAAAACCGGTTTCATGGAGTTGAACATTTTGATCACGGTACGTTCCTCCATCTGTTTCAGTCCACCATGACCGGCCCATGCTTTGTTGTAAACGGTTGTAAAGTCACGAGCGAATTTTTCAAGTTGGTTTTTTTGAATATGGACCGCTTTGTAATTGGGATCCTTTGAAAGCTCGGCGTGACGTATATAAAATTTGTCCTGCAGCTTGTCTTTAACTTTAAGGGAATAGCAATTCTGGTAAAAGAAAATCTGAAAACCATATGCTTCAAAAAGAGTCCGGTAATAGGCCGGATTGTAATTCATGCAATACAGCGGCGGTTGAAACCCTGAAACCTGAAGCCCCCACCAGCGATCCCGTTCCCCAAAATTAATAGGGCCATCCATTGCTTCCATTCCCTTAGATTGCAGCCAGTTTTTGGCTGTGTCAAACAATAGATTTGCCGCCGATTGATCTTCTATGCATTCAAAAAAGCCTGTACCACCTACAGGGCCGTCATCTCCCTTGGTTTTGTATTTTTTGTTGATGAAGGCGGCAATTCGACCCAACAATCGGCCATTGTCATCAATTAAAATCCATCGTATGGCTTCACCATGACGAAACGCTTTGTTTTTGCTCGGGTCAAATACATCTTCAATATCCTTGTCCAATGGGCGTATCCAATCCGGATCGTTTTTGTAGATCTCAATTGCGACCTGAATAAAAGCCTGAGCATCCTTAGGACTCCGGACTTCAGTAATCTTCATGTTCCGAATTTGTTTAAGGCTCAAAATTAATGATTCGGAAAGTAGTGGAGGCGACCAAAGAAAGGAAATGCACGGTATTCTGTGGTTGCTGCTTTGAGGGAACGCGTCATGTCATTCGCATTACAAGTGTTACCTTTGCCGTTTGAACCTGTTCAAATCCTGATTTTTTGAATCGTGCACAGCAAATACAACAATTAAAGACGACCCATCACTGGGATATCATCATTATTGGTGGCGGTGCAACCGGTTTGGGTGCTGCTGTAGATGCTGCAGCCAGAGGATATAAAACGTTGCTCGTGGAGCAATATGATTTCGGTAAAGGCACGTCGGGCCGCTCTACAAAACTCATACATGGAGGAGTTCGCTATTTGCAGCAGGGAAACATCCGGCTTGTGCGCGACGCATTGCGTGAAAGGGGTTTGCTTTTGAAGAATGCGCCCCATATAACTCATCCATTGAAACTGGTATTGCCGGCTTATCGCTGGTACGAAAAATTATATTACGGTCTTGGGCTGAAGATTTATAATTTTTTATCGGCCAAACTCAGTCTGGGTCGCACAGAATTGCTTTCTGTTAAAAAAACACAGGAGTACATCAAAGGGCTGGATGGTAAAAAACTAAGCGGAGGAGTTGTTTATTACGACGGTCAGTTTGATGATGCCCGTTTGTGTGTTACATTGGCGTTGACCGCTGTGGATGTGAATGCAACTGTATTGAATTATTGCAAGGTTACGGGCTTGATTCACAAACAGGATTCGGTACAAGGTGTACGTATTCAGGACCAGCTTTCAGGTGAGGTGTATGAAGCACATGGTACCGTTGTAATCAATGCCACCGGCGTGTTTGTAGATTCTATTTTGCAAATGGATGAACCCGAGGCTCCCCGTACCGTTTCTCCGTCGCAAGGAGTTCACATTGTAGTAGACAAAACATTTTTCCCGGGTGAGCACGCTTTGTTTATTCCGCGCACAGATGACGGTCGTGTTTTGTTCGCAGTCCCCTGGCACGATAAAGTGATTATTGGTACCACCGATACCGGTATCGAGCATCCCGTTGCAGAACCTTTGCCGCTCAATCAGGAGATTGATTTTGTGATTCAACATTTCAACCGATATGTCCATACCGGACTCAAACGAAGTGACGTCAAAAGTGTATTTGCCGGTATTCGTCCATTGTTGAAAGTTCCGGGTGTGAAAAAAACTTCTCTGTTGTCGCGTGATCACACCATTTGGATATCGAAGGGTGGTTTGATTTCCATATCGGGTGGGAAGTGGACCACTTACCGAAAAATGGCACAGGAAGTTATTTTAAAAGCGCATTATGCCGGAGGGCTGGCCTATACACGTTGTCAAACCGAAACCATGAAACTTCACGGATGGATGAAAAAGCCCGATTTTTCGGATCCTCTCTGTTATTACGGCAGCGATGCGGCAGCCATTCGCTATTTACAACATCAGGGTTATTCGCAGTTGATTCATCCGCGTCTTCCTTATACCGAAGCAGAAGTTTTATGGGCAGTAGGCAATGAAATGGCCATGACGCTGGAAGATGTTTTGGCACGACGTACACGTGCCTTGTTTCTGGACGCACAAGCTGCAGTTGAAGCAGCACCTTTGGTCGCAGAGATCATGATGAAAGAGCTAAACAAAGATGCAGGCTGGAAAGACGCACAATTGCAATCGTTCTTTGAATTGGCCAAAGGCTATATGATAACTCCCTGATAGATTCCTGCTTGCTCTTCTAACTGATTCTCTTCCAAATTGATGGTCCATCCTTTGTTTCGTTTTCTGTCTGTTTTAACACATCTAAATTAGGTTCATTGCTGATAACAGTCATTTCGCGTCCTCACGTGAGCAGATAATTTAGCGTCTTAAATTCATTTTTATGGACAATGAACAGGGCCGGACAGTAACTGCAAAGCCGTCTTTTGAAATCATGGATGGTAATGAGGCAGCTGCTTATATTGCTTATAAATGCAGTGAAGTGTGTGCCATTTATCCGATTACTCCTTCTTCCGCTATGGGTGAGTGGGCCGATGAATGGAGTGCACAGGGTATAAAGAATATTTTCAATACCACACCCAAGATTATAGAGATGCAAAGTGAAGCCGGTGCGGCAGGTGCCATTCACGGTGCTTTACAGGGTGGTGCTCTTGCATCTACTTTTACGGCATCACAAGGGTTGCTTCTAATGATTCCGAATATGTATAAAATTGCCGGCGAGTTGACACCGGCAGTGTTTCATATTGCTGCCAGAAGTTTGGCTACACATGCGCTTTCAATTTTTGGTGATCACAGTGATGTTATGGCTGTGCGTTCTACCGGTTTTGCCATGCTCTTTGGAAATACCCCTCAGGAAGTGATGGACATGGCTTTGATTGCCCATGCTGCAACACTTAAATCGAGAGTTCCGTTCTTAAATATATTTGATGGATTTCGTACATCACATGAACTCAATGAAGTAGAGGTGATTGCTGATACAGTAATTGAGCAAATGATGGATATGGAAGCCATCCATGCTCACCGTGACCGGGCATTGAATCCCAATAGTCCTTTTATCCGTGGCACGGCACAAAACCCGGATGTCTTTTTTCAAAACAGGGAAGCAGCGAATTCCTATTTTCAACAAGTCCCTTCGATCGTACAATCAACGATGGATACTTTTTATGCGTTGACAGGAAGACGGTACAATTTATTTGAATATTATGGTCATCCGCATCCCGATCGTGTCATCGTAATCATGGGTTCGGGTGCCGGTACAGTAAAAGAAACTGTTGATTATCTCAATCAGAATCATGGCACACATGTGGGTATGCTCATTGTTCGGTTGTTTCGCCCGCTATCTGTTAAGGACTTTATCAATACATTGCCCAAATCGGTGGTAAGTATCGCCGTACTCGATCGTTGTAAAGAACCCAATGGCATCGGCGAGCCTTTGTATATGAATGTGGTCAATGCCTTGAACGAGGCACAGGAAAATCATCATGCACATGTCATTGGCGGCCGTTATGGACTTTCATCAAAAGAATTTACACCTGCAATGGTCAAGGCTGTTTTTAAAGAGATGAAAAAGGAACATCCTAAAAATCATTTTACAATAGGTATTGACGATGATCTTACGCATACCAGCCTGAATTACGACCGTAGTTTTCATCTGGAGTCACAACATTTATTTCGGGGTTTGTTTTTTGGATTAGGTGCCGATGGAACAGTAAGTGCCAATAAAAATTCGATCAAAATCATCGGTGAAAAAACCGATTTTCATGTTCAGGGTTATTTTGTTTATGACAGTAAAAAGTCGGGATCACTAACGGTGTCTCATTTGCGATTTGGAAACAAGCCTATTGAGTCAACTTATTTGATTCAATCGGCGAACTTCATTGCATGTCATCATTTCAATTATTTAACTAAGTATGACTTGTTAAAAGATGCTGAAAAGGGTGCTGTTTTTCTGTTGAATGCGCCTTATCCCAAGGATCAGGTTTGGAAAATGCTTCCCCAAAAAATTCAGGAAGAGATCATCGATAAGCAATTGAAATTCTATACGATCAATGCCTACACAGTTGCAAAAGAAACGGGAATGGGAAACCGTATCAATACGATTTTGCAAACTTGCTTTTTTGCGATCAGCAATGTGTTGAAGAAGGAAGATGCCATTGCCAAAATCAAAGAGGCGATTTACGAAACCTATTGGAAAAAAGGAGAGGCAGTTGTTCAAAAAAATTATGAAGCAGTCGATCAGGCCGTGGAGCATCTGTATGAAATTGATTATTCACAGTATAAGATCGGAAACAAACCGATTGGTGATACCATCGACGAATCAGCTCCTGCTTTTGTTAAGGATGTTTTGGGTCGCATCATTGCAGGTGAAGGCGATTCATTGCCCGTAAGTGCATTTCCAGTTGATGGTACGTTCCCTTCCGGCACCACCAAGTGGGAAAAAAGAAATATAGCAGATGCGGTTCCGGTATGGGATACCACTTTGTGTACACAGTGTAATAAATGTGTGATTATTTGTCCGCATGCTGCCATACGTCCCAAGATTTTTGACAAAGCCTTGCTTCAACATGCACCTGCGAGTTTCAAACATGTGGATCCTATTGGGAAAGAATGGAATAGAGATACGGAAGCCTACTCCCTTCAGGTGTCAACGGAAGATTGTACCGGCTGCACTTTATGTGTTGAATACTGTCCTATAACCAGCAAAACAGATCCGGGACATAAAGCGGTGAACATGATGGATAAACTTCCCATTCAAAAAGAGGAAATTGAAAACTGGAACTATTTTTTGACTCTACCGGAAGTGGAACGGTCTCGTGTAAATAAAAACACGGTGAAGGGTTCGCAGTTTTTTCAGCCTTTGTTTGAGTTCAGCGGAGCCTGTGCGGGTTGCGGGGAAACGCCCTATTTGAAATTGCTGACTCAACTTTTTGGAGAGCGAATGATTGTGGCTAATGCAACAGGATGTTCGTCCATCTTCGGCGGCAATCTGCCCACAACACCGTGGAGTAAAAACAACTCGGGTGTAGGTCCTGCCTGGGCCAATAGTCTTTTTGAAGACAATGCCGAATTTGGTTTAGGGTTGCGACTTGCAAGTGAAAAGAAAAAGGAAATGGCCTTGCAATTACTGGACGAGTTGCGTCCTGAAATTGGTGAGGATTTGGTCGATCAATTAATTCACGCAACAGAACAAACTGAATCTGAACTTCAAAAAAAGCATGAACTGGTTCAGGAACTGAAACGGCGTTTGCAACATCAACGTTCTATGGCGGCTTTGAATTTGTATCATCTGGCCGACTTTTTGGAGCAGAAATCCATATGGATTATTGGAGGTGATGGTTGGGCCTATGATATCGGCTACGGTGGACTGGATCATGTTTTGAGCACCGGTGAAAATGTTAATATTCTTGTTTTGGATACAGAAGTGTACAGTAATACGGGTGGTCAAAAATCCAAGGCATCACCTCTTGGTGCAAGTGCTAAATTTAGTGTGAACGGGAAAACAACGGGTAAAAAAGATCTGGCACTGCAGGCGATTGCACACGGTACCGCCTATGTTGCGCAAATTGCAATGGGTGGAAATGATATGCAAACAATTCGTACGATACTGGAGGCAGAAGCCTATCCGGGTCCATCACTCATTATTGCGTACAGTCATTGTATCGCACATGGTATCGACATGAGTCATGGAGCAGAAGAACAAAGTTTTGCCGTGAACAGCGGGTACTGGCCACTGTTCCATTACAATCCAATGAAACCGAAAGGGGAACGTTTTGTTATTGACTCAAAGGAGCCATCGCTTCCACTTAGTGAGTTTATGTATCACGAAAATCGCTTCAATGTTATCAAGGCTAAAGATCCGGAGATGGCGGCTGTATTTTTACAACAAGCCGAGGAAATGCGGAATGGGAAATGGGATCGATTGCAGACACTAAAGGGATTATAAATTCATTACATTTTCGGTAAGGACGTCTTAAGACGTCCTTTTTTTATCGGATGGCGATTTTGTTACGTATTCGTCTGTGAAATGAGCCTTGTGTTGCGGTTTAGAAAATTTATCTGCATTATAAGTTTCGGATTGCCCCTTGGGGATTGAAAGATTGTTCCATTTTACTCCACGAATCATTTTTCCGATAAAAACCATCTGTCCTACATGATATGGGTAGTGTGCCAGTTGTCGATGAATGGCTTCTGTAACCGTATGTCCCTGATTGCGAATGTAAACGGTTTTCGATAAGTCGGCAGGCTTCAGTGATTTGAGAACATCCAGAAGGCATTGCCAACCTTTATTCCAAAGTTCGAGCAACTCTTTTTTAGTGAGTAACCTGGATTCAAATTCGGCATCTCTGTTTCTCCACGTTTTTTCTCCATCCTCTGTGAAGAAGTTGGTCCATCTTGAAAGCATATTGCCATATAAGTGCTGCACGATGACTGCAATGCTGTTGCTTTCTGTGTTATAAGACCAGTTCAACTGTTCATCATTCAATTGATCAATGGTTTTTTCACCAAGCAGTTTGTAGTATTCGAATTGTTGAATAACTCCGGATAAATAATCGACTGACATTGTTTTTGCATTTAAGGTTTCGTGGCTGAGTTTTAAAAAAGTCTTTATTAATTAATGAAAGGATTGTTGAAAGATGAGTGGAAACAGATAACGGCACAGCAGTGTAATTACGACTATGCTGATCAGGTTCATGATCAGTCCGGTTTTAAGCATTTCTTTTAACGGTATGTGATTGCTGCTGAAAACAATGGCATTAGGGGGTGTTCCCATTGGCAACATGGAGGCTGCACTCGCCGCAAGGGTCATGGCGAGACCTAATTGCAATGAGTTATGTCCGGAAGCATCTGCAATGGAGGCTAAAACCGGAGCCAGAACAATTACCTGTGCAACATTGCTCATCAATTCACTCATAAAAATTGAAAGTGTTGTTATGAGCAGGATTAAGACAACACCCTTGATGGTTGCTGCATCAGCGAATGCATGACCAATTTGTGACATAATTCCTGTTCTTTCAAGTGAATTCGCCATAGCAATTCCACCACCAAAAAGAAGCAGGATGCCCCATGACATAACGGAAGTGTCGCTCCATTTGAGAAGCATTTGTTTTTTTGTATTCGATTGTACTTCTGCCGGAGTCGCGAATAAGGTTAGTGCGCCAAGCATTGCAATGATTGTATCATCTAATTTAAGAATACCCAATTGATTCCAAAGATCTTTGAAGATCCAGAGTAATGCTGTTGTTGTGAAAATGATCAGAATCCTTTTTTCTGCAACTGAAAGCGGTCCCAGTGATTTGAGTTCCTGTTGAATGTAGGTTTGAATATTGTTGTTTTCATAAAGTCGATTAGGGTAGAGCCAACCGGTCAGCACGATGTATAAAGCAAGCAGTAAAAGTAACGAAATCGGAATGCATAATGCCATCCAGTCTGAAAATGAAATGGTAAATCCATATTTCTTTTCAAAAAAAGAAGCGTAAGCTATATTGGGCGGTGTTCCAATCATGGTGGCCATTCCGCCAATGTTACTGGCATAAGCCAACGTGAGCATGAGTGCAAGGGCAAAATTGTGGGTGTTTCCTGTCTCCGATTGATGTTCTTTCATTACACGGATGACGCTTAGAGCAATCGGAAACATCATCATGGTTGTTGCTGTATTGCTCAGCCACATGCTCAGGAAGGCAGTAGCGATCATGAATCCCAGGATAATTTTATTGCCGCTTGATCCGGTGAGGTTGACAATTTGAAGTGCAATTCGTTTATGGAGATTCCATTTTTCAATCGCAATTCCAATCAAAAATCCTCCCATGAACAGAAAGATGACCGGATTGCTATAGGCTTTTGTTGTTTCTTCAATCGTTCCTAAATGAAACAACGGATGAAGTATGATAGGTAAAAGTGCAACAACAGGCATGGGCAACGCTTCCGTCACCCACCATAGAACCATTAAAAGGGCAATAGCAACAGCCGTGTTTGCTTTTGCATCTAATGCAAACGGGTTCGCCCATCCAAAAAATAAAGCTATGAGTATGCCTAGTGGCAGGGCCAGGTATTTATCTTGAAAATTGATTTTGCGAAACATTCTTTTTTTGATTTAGAGGGCAGATGCAGCTGCCATTGCGGTTTTGTTATTTAAGTTTTGTGTTGGCTGTAATTTGCCGATAATTTCCATTACAATTTGAATAACATTGTTGCGCTTATAAAATTCTCGGTGCAGCAGTTGCATTTTTATGTATTTTTCCGTTTTATGTGGGAAAGACTTTATTGTTGAATTTAAAATTAAGATTGTTTGCTTAAAGAACTTGTCATATCCATTCAGGCTTATTTCAGGGCTCATGAATTCATCCGAAGACACAATCTCTGGAAATGGATTTTGGTGCCAGGCATAATCTACTCACTATTGTTCATGACAGGTATGTGGTTGTTTTGGAATTCATCCGGCGATTTTTTGGACTGGCTTTTTCGGTTTGCAGGCATTAAGAATTGGCTGGATCAGATGCAAAACAGTTTGCTGAATTACTTATTTATTACAGGTAGTATCATCTTTCGGTTGATTCTTTTGTTATTTTACTTCTCCTTATTCAAGTATTTGTTTTTAATTGTGGGAGCACCCGTTTTCGCTTACTTGAGTGAAAAAACGGAGAGTATCATTGAAGGGAACGACTATCCGGTCAGTATCTCTCAACTCATGAAAGATATCGTTCGTGGAATAAGGTTGGCTTTTCGCAATACCTTGTGGCAAACGGTTTACACTATTACAATTTTACTTTTTTCACTAATTCCTGTGGTGGGATGGGTAAGTCCCGTAATTGCTTTCTTAGTCGAGTGTTACTATTATGGGTTTTCGATGCTCGATTACAGTGCAGAGCGTCACAAGCTATCCACATCCCAAAGTATTGCTTTCATCAGCAGTAAGAAAGGACTTGCAATCGGTAATGGCATGGTGTTTTATTTACTGCATTTAATACCGATATTAGGCTGGATTTTGGCTCCCGCTTACGCAGTTGTTGCTGCCACCTTGAGTTTGTATCATCCAAATGACAATCCTTAATGTCTGTTGTTTATCTTATTCCAGCCCCATTAGATGAGTCGCATCTTCAAACAGTTCCTCCGTACGTTTTGGATGCAATCAAGTCCTGTTCTGTTTTCTTTGTCGAAAACGAGCGTACCGCCAGACGTTATTTAAAAAAACTCGATCAGTCGATTGTTATTGACCACTATGAATGGTTTACCATCCACAAAGCAGAGGCGTCGGTAAAGCAACAATTTATATTAAAATTAAAGGAAGGGAAAACCATTGGTTTGATTAGCGAAGCCGGTTGTCCGGGAGTTGCTGATCCGGGACAAATTTTAATCGAAGCCGCACATCAACACAAAGCCATCATCAAGCCACTGGTTGGTCCCAGTTCCATACTATTAGCTTTGATGGCCAGTGGTATGAATGGACAGCAGTTTTCTTTTGTAGGCTATTTGCCCATTGATGATCAGCAACGAAAAAGGAAGTTGCTCCAACTGGAAGAAACTTCGGCGCGATTCAACAGCACACAACTCTTCATTGAAACGCCGTACAGGAACAATCAGTTGATGGAAACCATTCTTAAGGTCTGTAAACCACAAACAAGGTTGTGTGTGGCCGCCAATCTAACTTCCGGTACCGAGTGGATTCAAGCCCGGACTATTTCCGAATGGAAAAAAGAAGTGCCTGATTTGCACAAAAAGCCTGTTATATTTTGTTTGCTGGCACAATAGCACAACCAATTGTCGGGAATATTTTTTTAGTAAGTCTCCGCTTTTACACTGTCAACGATAAATGGTGTATCTCCTCTCCAGGGCAGCGTTCCGTTTTTATTGTGATAATGAACCGTAATCATACGTCCTTGTAAAAGTTCCATTTTTTTTGCTACCGAAGTATCTGCCACGGAAAATAAAAATTTTTCACTTGCCAACGGGGTGTTCATATTACTTCGTATACTGCTCAGAATCATTTCGCCCTCATAGGTTTTGAATAGGGTTCCTTTGTACGAAAACTTTTGTAGCAGACCGCTTCGGTAACCACTGCTGTAAGTAAAAAAATACTTCCAATAGACCCATCCGGATCCGGCTAGAAAAATGCAAAGCGTAAGAATGGTTAATGTTTTGCGCATCATGTTGAAGTTGGGATGTAAATTGATATTAAAAATAAGATGCTTTGAGCGACAGATTGATTCCTTGTGATTATTTGTTGTGTTCAAAAAGGTTCAATGAGGCACTGTTTCTTCTGTTGGTGGCCTGATTGGGGATGCGTAAAACATATAGCTTAAATAAAATAAGTGAAAATGCTTATATGTGAAATTTCGGTTAAAATAAGTAAAAAGGATTAGAAAAGGTACTGTATTATTACAGTCCAAATCCACCCGATGAAAACCAATAAACAACTGTTCAGGCTGTTAGTAGCCATTTTCTTTTTCTGTTTCCTTTTTATAGGAGTCATAGGTTATCACTACTTACAAATTGTAGATTCCCGCAAATCCATTGCAACGACCCATGAGGAAATTCGGAAAATCAGTAATCTGAATGCCGAAATCAATTATTTCGAGTCCTCCTTACTGCAAATTCACGGCAATCAGGTGAATCAAAACCGAAAGTTAGCCGTTTATCATTTGAACCATACCGAAGAGTTATTGGTCAATTTGATCTATTCAGGTCATTGGGATCGTAAATCGAAGGAGGGTTTAATGGATATTCGGAATTGGATTATTCAAAATCGGATGTCGCTGTTACGTTTGATTCATTCTTCCGGAAGTGATATGATGACCTTGAACATGTTTCTGAAAAGTGAACGTGGTGTCAAACAGATGCAGAATTTCGGAGAGACTTTGCAGAATAT
>JBMLSG010000037.1:39933-80903 GCA_049240625.1 Lacibacter sp.
GTTGATCTTAAGGGTGTATGCTCTTTTGTGAGCAGTCAGGCTACACAATTAACAGGCTATAGTGAGGAGGAATTACTGAATCGTTCCTTCTTGAATTTGATTGAGCCCGAATGGAAAGATCGTGTGTTTGATTTTTATGTAAACCAGTTGAGTGAATCGAAAGTACATACCTTGTTGAAATTTCCGATTGTAACAAAATCCGGAAATGTAAAATGGGTTGAACAAAGTTGCATACTGGTTCAGGAAAATAATCAGGTTACCGGTTTTCAATGTACAGTAAAAGATATCACCGATTCTGTGCTTCTTGAAGAGGCTATGAGCGATCAGTTCTTTAAGTTGCAGTCTATCCTGGATTATTCTCCTTCTATTGTATTCATCAAAGATCTGGAGGGTCGCTATTTAATGGTGAATCGCAAGTACAATGAAATGTTTGATCTTTCAAATGAGAAAGTGATTGGCAAAACCGACTTTGATCTGGCTGATGAACGTTTGGCAAAACGTTATCAGGCTATTGATGAGAAAGTAATTGCAAACAAAGAGGTCATTGAGTTTGAAGACGTGATTAAATTCAAGTCCGGACTTTCAACACATATTGTTGTAAAGTTCCCGTTATACGATAAGGCGAACAAATTGTACGGCGTTGGATGCATCTCAACCGATATAACTGAAATCGCTGAGTATCGTCGCAAGTTGAGAAAGAATATGGTGAAGGCAGAAAACTCGGAGAAAATGCAAGAATTGTTTCTTGCTTCAATGAGTCATGAAATCAGAACACCTATGAATGCCATTCTCGGGTTATTGCGCGAAGTGAAAAAAACGCATTTGTCTGAGGAGCAACAGAAATTGGTAAACACCATGCACAAGTCTACCGATCATTTGATGGTGATTATCAATGATATTTTGGATGTATCTAAAATCCAGGCCGGCAAACTTCACATTGAAAGAACTGAATTTAATGTGCGTGAATTGATGCAAAATTGTATGCAGATTATTTCCAGCAGAGTTAAAGAACAGGTGAAACTTTTGGTTACGGTTGATGATAATGTTGCTTCGGTTTTAAAAGGGGACCCCTATCGTATTAAGCAAATTGCTTTGAACTTATTGAGTAACGCCGCCAAATTCACAGAAAGTGGAACCATTAAATTGAATTGTCAGCTTGCCGGATCAACCGTTGGCAAACAGAATCTGCGAATTACAGTATCTGATACCGGCATTGGTATGGATCCGCAATACACAAATAAGATTTTTGATAAATTCAGCCAAGAAGAGAAATCTACTACCCGTAAATATGGCGGTACAGGACTTGGTATGTTTATAACAAAGAATTTGATCGATTTAATGGACGGACGTATAGAAGTAAAGAGTATGAAGGGAGTAGGTTCAGAATTTATTGTTACTCTGCCGTTAGAGGTAGGAGCTCTTTCCTTCACGACTTCACAGGAACAATCTGTAGTGTTTGATTCAGGTTCATTAAAGAATGTTCGCATCTTATTGGTAGATGATAATGAAGTGAATCGTTTGGTTGCTTCTACATGCTTGAAATATTATGGTCCGGTAATTGATGAGGTGACAAATGGTGTTGAAGCTGTCGAAGCCTTCTCACAAAAAGAGTACGATGTCATTCTGATGGATATACAAATGCCGGAGATGGATGGCTATCAGGCTGCCGATTTGATTCGTAATAAATTCAAATCCAATATTCCGGTAATCGCACTTACAGCAAGTGCACTTTCGGGCGAAAACAATCGTTGTATTGAATTAGGAATGAACGACTATGTCTCTAAGCCATTTGAAGAATCTGAACTGGTGAAGAAAATACAGTTGTGGACGCAAATGGATCGCAGGGCGGTTGTATAATGTGAATTTCCATTCGAGTTCATTTAATGAATTCGAATGAGGCTCAGGAATTGTTGATGCCGGGAAAGTAGTCCTGTAATTTCATTTGATAGGTTTTCCAGTAGTCGATAATTTCCTGTGCCATTCTGATGAACAACGATTTTTCTTGCTGATTTGTTTGCATCTGATCTAATTCGTTGCATTGATGCTGAAGTTTTTTGGTGCCTGCAATGGCAAACAGCGGTTTCATTGCATGAGCCGCTTTCTTGACTGTGTTTGGGTCCAAAATTGAAATCCCGTCTTGCATCTTCAACAAATTTTCCTCAATGCTTTTTAAAGTGGACTGAATCAATACAAGTTCAAAATCTTTATTTCCTTTTGAGACCATCTGCAGGTAAGAAAAGTCGGGCATTTCATCTGTTAAATTCATATGTTTCTGCTTTTAAGAAAGTTTATTGAATCAAATTTAGAATGGTTTGGGTCCATTCATCGGGCGAACTTGTTTTAGAAATAAAGCCATTCATGCCGCATTCCAAACAGTTTTGTAATGCCATTTTTTCTTCCTGGTCACTGAATCCTAAGATAAGGATAGTTTTCCCTTCTGCGGTTTCTCTGATCTTACGAGCTGCTTCATACCCATTTAATTCGGGCATTTGCAGATCCATCAAAATCAGTTTATAGACATCGGGTTGATTTAAAAACATCCGAACCGCATCCATTCCGTTCGAGGCATGTTCCACATGGATGCCTGCTTGTTCCAATACATGCCTGACAAGTAGGAAGTTTGACATGATATCTTCGGCGTATAAAATAGTTCCTTTCATTCGGTTCGTCTTTCAGCAGCGTATTCTATTACATTTTAATTGTTTGATCAATGCTTTCAATTTGCATTTAAAAAACAAAATCTATCACAAGTTAAAATTACTCCTTTAATAACAAGAATACATGTTCGTTTGATGCTTTAAGTAAAGGTAATTTGGATTTAATTTTCGCTTCAACTTCTTGTTTATTCTTTTGCAATTTGTGAAAAGTATTAAGTATGTCTTTTATATTGCTGCCTTCGTCTTCCAACACATATTCTTCCAGTTCAAACAAACGAAATAGTTCGCGGTATTTATGGGACCAACTGATCGCCATGCAAGGTATTCCCAAGGATAAACCAAATATTAAACTGTGAAAACGTGAGGCAACGAGCAGGTCGGTTTCTCTGATGATCGATTTGATTTCCTCGGCAGAATAATATCCCTTAATATGAAAACACCGTTCGGGTAAATTGACAGTTTCATAAATCAGTTTGCATAAAAACTGATCGTCTTTCCTGTCTTGATTACCCGGAATGATTTCATTTGGAATCAATACAATTTGGTACTCGTCTCCTAATTGGTGTATTAGCCGGGCGATTGATTGCACATATTCATTTTCTTTTCCCCGGCCATTCATCCTTTCATAAATGCGCATATTCGGTGAAATTCCAACCAATATTTTGGATGGATCCTGCATGATGCCATTTTTGTTCAGAAGATGGCGCCCATCAATCGTAGGTACCGGAAAGTGAAAGGCAATGTCACAAGCCATAGGTACATCCTTTTCCGGTTTTTCTAATAAGCCTGCAACATAAGCCCGGGAAACGTCGTCTCTTGTAAAATAGGCATCCGAAGCCGTAATCATCTCCTTGCATTCTTTTGCAACACGTGCTTCTTTAAACGAACCCCAGGCCTGAGGCATAAAAAAATAGCGGGCGTTGACCGATTTGCAATACGCGATAATTTTTTTTGTTTCTATCGGTTGCAGATAGCCGCGTTTGTCACCATAGGCAAATCCACTCACATCGATGGCTGCTTTGAGATTGGGAATATTCCGAATGCTCTTCATGGGGCTGTAGTCTGCATATGGTTTTCCGGCTTTTCCTGCAAGACGTTTGATTTTGCTATCTACACGATCAATTAATTGTTGCACCCGTTGTTGCCAAATGGGGATTGTAGATGTAACCGGATGAAAACCCTGAGATTTTGCGATCTCTTTTTCCACCGGGTGACAGATGCAATAAATTTGTGCATTGGGGTGATAGGATAAAATTTGACCTCGCACTGTTTTTAGCATTGCTTCAGCACCTTTATTAATAAAATTTCCACCAACTAAAAGATAAGATGAATGTTGCATAATGTAGTGATTCGTTTCTTTATTTCGTTCGTTTGTATACGATTGTTTGTATTAAATTCCAGATGCCATACAGTTTCATTCGAGTTTGTTTCATCAGCATCCAGGATGTTAAATAGATACTTCCAAAAAGAATCAATCCAAGAAGGATTTGAGTGAGTGGATGCTGCACCTGCAACTCCTTAAAGAGGACCCATGTTGCAACTCCACTCACAAGAGAAAAGCCGGTAACGGGTGCAATGGTCCTAAAGAAATCCGAAACACTTACAGGCGTGTTTTTAAAGCAAAACTGCAAGGAAGGCACAAGTATGATATAGTTCGCCAAAGCGTAACCTATTGCCACTCCATTTACTCCCCATTGAATACCTGCAAGGAATGCGAAAATGACAACAACTGCATTCCAGATTCCCCATTTGAAGTAGCGTTTGGATTGACCGGTTGAAATCATAATCATTCCTCTGGTACTTGCAATGGGTTGAATGAGTGCCGTTACCGCAAGCAACCGAAAGATCGGAGCTGCAGAAATCCATTTAGTGCCCAGAATCAGAAGAATCAGTGGTTCTGCACAGATGAATAATAGTACAACGGCCGGCATTGAAAAAAAGGCAAACAGAAAAAGAAACTCTTTGTAATAGGTGCGGTATTTTTCCGGCTGTTCATTCAGTGTACTGAGCGCTGGAATGCCCACTGCATTCAAAGGGTCGCGTATTTGACTGATGGGTAGCATCAGTAATTGATATGCTCGGCTGTAGAGACCTAATGCAGAGGCGCCAATAAGTTTCCCGATTAGTATATTGTCAAGGTTTCTGGAAAAATAATTGATGGTATTAAAGCCCGTGATTCCTGCTCCAAAATTGATATAGTGCTTAATCTGTTTTGTCAATTTAAACGCGTTGGGCCGCCAGTTGCAAAGTGTCCAGTACAGGAGCGTCTGAACAACTGCTTGAATGAGTGTCATGTAGGCGATAGACAGATACCCCCAACCTTTGTAAGCTAACAAGATGCCTGTTGCCAGACTGATGCACGAAGACAAAACAGTGATGAGTGCCAGTTTTTTAAATTGCATTTGCCGGTTTAACAGGGCTGTATGTTGAGCTGCCAGACCTCCTAAAATTCCAACAAATGCAAAAACACGCGTGATGTTTGTGAGTCGGGGTTCTTTGTAAAAATGGGATAAGGCGGGACCCATCAGTAAAATGATTACTCCCAAAAGAAGACCAATCAATAGATTTAGCCAGAATATTTGGCTGACTTCATCCTGCGTGATGTGGTCTTTCTGGATGATAGCTTGCGTCAATCCTATATCCTTAAAGATTAGTACAAAACCGGTGACCGATGTAACCATCGCAATGATGCCATAATCTTCAGGAGTCAGCAACCGTGCCATGAAAATGGTTGATGCCATGTTCATGAGAAATGCAACGATTTGTGCTCCGATCGTTTGAATACCACCTGATACCGATTTGGATTTCAGATTTTGTTCAAGATGTTTTCGCTCGAGCCAGTGTGCATAACGATGCGGTATGGTCGTTGTTGCTGTCATCTTGCGGCGTTGTACACCAGGAGTTGTTCCGGAGTTTTCTTTTGTGAGAATGGAATTCCTCCTTCGGGATCTGCATAACCTAAGCCAATCAACATAATAGGACGTTCATCTTCACCTAATGGGATGATTTGTTCCATTTGTTGTTCCAGATATTCAATGTCTGGCCAGTTGATTGGAACGGAACTCAGGCCCAGTGTTTCCAGTGCATACATAAAACTCATGGAAGCTAAACCTCCGTCTATATAAATCACATGTCGGTCCCTTTCACTTAAATAGGCGCTAAGCCTTCCTACCACAACAACAAAAACAGGAATGTTTTTAAAATTAGTTCGTATCCCCATCGGAATTTGGCCAACTTTGTTTTTCAATTCCTCCTGATCAAAAATTCGAAACTCAAATGGCTGTCTGTTACATGCACTGGGCGCAAAACTTGCCGCTTTGCAGGCTTGTTCTATCAATGATCTTGGAACCGGTTTGTTTTGATACCATCGTACAGATCTGCGCTGTAACGAGAGTTTTAAAAAGTCTTCATATGTAATAGTGCTTTTTTCGATATCGGATCGTTTGTAGGGAACAAAATTGGTAGGTGTAGGTTCAACCTCAACCCGATGATCGATTGACTGGAAGAGTGCTTTTGCTTCTTTAACAACGGGGACTTCTTTCACACAGTTAAAGTACTGTTGTAAAACATGAGAGGTCCAGTTTAAAAGTCCTTCGTCAATATCTTTAATGAGGTCTTTTTGAGCTGATAATTCCTTATAGTTTTGAACGACATGTAAGATGTAATCCAATGCAAAAACATCTCTTCTGTCTTTCATGATCAAACCTTTTTCCAAGCGGTGCACCTGACGCCTTAAATTAAACGCATTGGGTTTTCCTTCTCTAATAGCTTTCAAGTGGAGGTATTTCCCATTCAGTACTTTTTGATGTTCTCTTGAGAATTCGCCTGAAAACAAAAAATAATAAAGATCGGCCAGCTTAGGATGCTTTCGAACGATCGGTAGCAGTAGATTGTTTTGGACGTATATTTTGAATTCGTAAAGACTCATATCTGGTTTTTAGGATTGGACTTTTGAATGAAGTACGTTGGATATTAAAGTATAGAAGGTGCGTGGATTCTTTTTAGATTTCGTTGAATACGACAAATCAAGGTCGGCCTGATTGCATGCAGATTCATCTTTGTTGCAGTTGTTGGTTTCATAAGATCAAACAGGGTTTAATGGGCCGGAACATTCTTTGATAATTCAATTTATTGCATACGTCGGGCAATACTATGAATCGCTTAACCGGACCACTACGAAAATATACAAAAAAATACTTTATCGTATAGTAAAAACACTTATTAATCAAAAGTAATTCGAAGGATGTAAAAGCTAAGGGGTTACATTTTACGCTGCGCTTTGTCCCAGGTTGCTTGTTGTTTTCCGGAAAGATATTTTTTCAGCCCTGCTACAATCGCATAATTCATGACGCAAAAGTAATAAGGAACAAAAACAGGCTTGAATCGGATTTTTCTGTTTTCCAATGCATAGCCAATCAGCGCGGCCGAATAAAAAAGCAACTGACCTGCCATAAGCCATTGATAAATTGAATGACCCTGATTCCATAACATCGCATTCAGAATGAACACAAGTATCAATAAAAAAGGTGTGATTGTCCAACGGAGCAGCCTATGTGAAAAATATTGAAAATAGAGAAGGGGCTTTTTCAAAGGTCTTAAATGAGGTGCTAATCTGGACATGGATTGCCAGCCGCCTGCTGCAATACGAATTTTACGTTTTAATTCTTCCGTAACATTGGCTGAAGCCGTTTCTGCTGCAAAGGCATTGGGTTCGTATACAATTTTATATCCTTTTGATGCAATTAACATGGATTGCATAAAATCATCCAGCAACGTGTCTTCCGGCAAATCAGTATACAAGCTGCAACGAAACGCAACAAGTTCTCCAGCAGCTCCTACAGCGGAGTTTAATTCGCTATCCCATTTTTTAAGTAAGGATTCATATTTCCAGTATAGCCCCTCACCGGCAGCGGAAGCTGTATCTTTTGCATCAACCAATACTCTTTTTTCACCTGAAACGCAACCCGTTTCTTCGTTTGAAAAATGACGAATGATCAACCTCACAGCTTCCCTGTTTAAAATAGTGTTTGCATCGGAGAAGATGACAAAGGGTGTGTGCACAAATTTCATGGCTCTGTTTTCAGCTGCCGTTTTGCCGGCTCTTCTGTTTTCGTGCAATACTTCGATTTCCGGGTAAGAGGACAGGATCTCCTGAGAATGATCCGTTGACCCGTCGGTTATAAATACAATACGCAGTTTGTCTTTTGGATAGTCAAGTTCTTTACAATTTTGAATTTTAGCCGCCAAGATATCGGCTTCGTTGAAGCACGGAATGACCAAGGTCACAGGTGGTTCAAAGCCGGAATTAAACGTGGCTTTTTTGCGGAACCATCTTTTAAGTTGTACTAAGAGGAATAAGACCAATCCATACCCAATAAATGTGTAAACAATGATTGCCAGAGAAATCCAAAAAAGCGATTCTAAGATATGCATAGTGAGAATATGGGTTTAGTCAAATCAAATGAAAATTACATCAGAAATTCCATGCGTAGAAATTATCGGTTCATTCAATACATACAGCCACATGATTTCTTGTACTAATTTCGAGTTGAATTATATAACTCGTAATAAAGTCTGTTGATGTTCTCGGCTCCCTTTCTGTAACTGAATTGCTTTGCCCGTACCACTCCATTTTGAATCAGACCTGCTGCCAGTTCCTTGTCGGTAAGGACCTGATCGATAGCTTGTGCAATTTCTTCCGGATGAAACGGATCAATCAGCAAGGCGGCATTTTCTGCTATTTCAATCATAGAGGAATTGTTGGAAGTAATAACCGGACAAGCGCAAGCCATCGCTTCCAGAATGGGCAAACCAAAGCTTTCTCTTAGTGAAGGATAAATAAACGCTGCAGCTCCTGCATAAACACCTGGCAATTGTTGATTGGGAATATAACCGGTCAAATGGATCATTGAAGCCAGCTCAGTAGCGTTTAATTCCGTCAGTAAACGATTTAAATTCGCTTCGCCGAAATCGGGCATAACCAAGGGGATTTTCAGTTTGTTTTGGTCAGACAAAGATTTTAATGCCGCTAAAACGCCTTTCAGGTTTTTTTTAGGAGCCGTATTCCCCAGGAATAATAAATACTGATCGGGCAAATGAAATGTTTCCTTAACTCTTTTGATGGTGTCCTGGTCCTGTGGTTTGAAATGAGGGCTTACTCCGTTGTAAACCGTTTCTACTTTTTCGGGTGGGCAATGAAAGTGCTGAATGATGTTACTTCGTTCAAATTCGGAAACAGTTACAATTTTAGTTGCAGAACGAAACACCTTCGGCACATTCCAGATGCGGTAAATATTTCCAAGACGTTGATACCAGCTTCCGGACGCAATATGAGATTTTCCTTCCAGATAAATGATATCGTGCAATGTAATCAATAAGGGCACGGGACAATTTACCGGTGCGGTATTACTGGTACAATGCAACAGATCAAGGTTTAGTTGTTTTACAACTTTGGGAAGATGGAATTGTTCCCATAACGGATAGGGGCTTTTTTTTACCTCAATCAAATTAAAGTTGGAACTTGGTTTGAAACAAGAACGATCCGAATCGGGATTGACAAAAATGAAATATTCATTCTGATGATCAATGACCTGGAGATTACGGATAAGTTCTATCGCAACCATATCCATTCCGTGTTTGTGCTCCCTGAAAATTCTTTGTGCTTCAATGCCTATTCTCATATTGTTCGGTTTTATGAAGTGGTGGGTTCGAATGGATGTTTTGAAAATGAAAACAGTTCCACCATACGCCTTTTAGATAGGCCGACAAATGCTTGAATTGTTGTTTTTTCAAGTAAGCAAAACTGTTTTTAGGAACTGCAATCAACATGTAATACGCCAAAGAAATTGCAAACAAGGGCCAGGCTACATTGCGGCGAAGATATAAGAGTCGGTTTCTGCTCATGTAATACGCTTTTAAAGTAGATTCTTTTCCTACGCTCATGGATTCTTTATGTAAAATGGTTGAAGCGGGTTCATACCAAATATGATATCCTGCCCGTTTGATGCGTTCGCAATAGTCGATTTCTTCATAATAGAGAAAGAATTGCGGTGCCATTAATCCCACCTCCGCTACAACAGAACGGGGGATAAACATAGCGGCTCCATGCGCCAAGGCAGTTTCCGTTGCAGTATTGTATTGGCCCAGGTCCGCTTCCAGAAATCCGATTCCTCGATTGCGTACAGTTATAGGGTGAATGGGAGTATAGCCGGCGTATTGAATGATGTTAGGCTGTTCATGATAAAGGATTTTGGGACAAACCATACCGGTTTTCGGAGAAGTCGTTATTCGGTCAATTAATGGTTCGATGCAACCTTCCGGTAAAACGGTATCATTGTTTACGAGATAAAAATAATCACCGTTTGCAATCTGTATTCCGGCATTGTTGCCACCTGCAAAACCCAGGTTTTGATGAAGTTTCACCAATGTAACCAATGGAAATTCTTCCGCGATGAGATCAACTGATTCGGACGAGCAATTGTCAACCACAATTGTTTCAATGTTCGTATATGTGAGTTCTTGAATTGATTTTAGCAATTCCAGTGTGTGGCGACATCCGTTATAATTTACCGTGATGATGGAAACGAGTGGTGTTTTTTTCATACGGTGTTGTTTTGAGTGGTGATTTGCTCATCCAGTTTTGGAGCAAGGAAGAGGTAAACCCAGGTCATATAAATGATGGGGCCTTGCGGAATTTGTCCAAAAATGGGGTTGCCATAACTTGCAACGGCTACTCCAAAAAAACCACAAAAAAGAGCCATGAGTTTCTGTCGTAATTTAGGGTCCTTTACCTTCCAGATTTTAAAGACACTGAAGGCTGAAATCAAGAGAATACAGCTAATGTGTAAGGTTAAGCCAACAATGCCTGTCTCGGCCCAGATTTTTACATACCAACTGTCATTTGCTGTTTGAGCAAGAAATGTACCCGGACTAAAACGGATGCCCCATGTACCTGATGTGCCAATGCCTCCGCCAAATGGCCTTGTTGCAAGATAGGCGGCAAACTTCTTTTGATTTTCCTTACGTACGTTGAGGGATGCATCTTCACCGTTAAACGCAGAACGCATACGTCGAATCTGATCGTTATTATTGGCAATGGTGGTGTATTTCAGGAATACAAAAACACTTCCGAGTAGTAAGCTGCCAAGAAGGATGGTTTTTATATTTCGGGATACAATGAAATACATCATAAATCCGGTAATGGGAACAAACAAGGCACCTCTTGTTCCGGAGAGTGCCATCTGATGAAAAAACAGAAGTGAGAATAGGCCAAACAAGTATTTGTATTTCTTTTGAAAAGGTCCCAGGGCAAGTATTGCAGTAATGACTCCCATTTGAGCACTGCCGGCTCCCCATTGGCCGGCATCCGAAAAGAAGGAAAAGTAGCGCAGTTTACCAAACAGTAAGTGTGTTTTGTAGGCCCCTGCCATAAGCCAACGGTTTTCTGCATCGTCCAGGCCAAACAGAAATTGACGGTATCCCCATAAGGCTCCCAAAAGAGAAATTCCAATGATGATTTTTAAGAAGCGATCCAGATCCTTTGGGGTTGATGCGTACAAAAAAGTAAGGGGGATGATAAAAAGCTGATAAAGAGCTACGCCGCGAACGGCATAAAACCACGCTTCAAAACTTCGTGCTTCAGGGTTGAAAATTTCAAAAACACAATACCCCATCCAAATTAATGTAAGCCAGATCAATGGGTTGTTTAATTGTTTGAAATCGGTTTGTAATCCGGTGTGAAACAGAGCGGCAAGAATTGCCAGCAACAACGCAAAGTCAACACTTAAGCCTGTAGGTACATCTCCCAAATAGCGGGTGATGCCAATAGCAAAAAAACCGGCTATAAGAGCGAAATTTAAACATCTTCGTGGATGTTGAAATAGTTGATGAATCAATAAGAGTGCAAGTGGTAACCCAATCAGCAATACAATACCATTAACCTGATAGCTGTACACAAGCATACTGCAGATTAATGCACCAAGCAGGATAATGAAGGTGCGTTGTATGGTTACAGAAGCATTCATGGATGAATTATCCGGTGATCAGTTTTTTGATTCTTTTTCTGATCCAGGAACGCCGACGAGGAATTTCTCCTGTAAAATCTTCCAGTTCATCTGGATTCATTCGATTCAACCAAACCGTTATGGGTTGGTGTACGGATTCTTTTAACAACCGGAGGTTACGATTATCTGCTTCGCCCCATTTTCGTCCGGCATCAATGACCACAATCACCATTGCGCTTTGATTGAGTACATCAAATAAACCCATTCGGGTGGAAAGAGACGGAAATTCTACCACGGTCAGACCTTCCTTATTGTTTTCAAAACATGTTTGTATGAAGGCTGAACCATTTACTCCCACCTCAGGATAAGAATAGTTCAAGGCGTTTTTTAGCTGCTCCGGAACTTTATGCGGTACATGAAATAGGTAGTTGTTATTGAGCAACTGAATTTGGCGCTGCAATTGTTCCAGAAATTTTGTTTTTCCTTCTTCCTCTCGAAGAGAAAGAACCGAGATGAGCTGCGCTTTTTTATTGACAGTTGGCCTTAATTTGTTAAGGAGATGGACATCCAGTTGATCGGTTAGTTTGGATTGGATGATCCGGCGTCCAACTTTTTTCTCATTGGGATATCCTCCAATAACAGTGCATCCTGTATTTTTTTCGGCTCGGGCAATGGTACGAATTGATCGGTCCAGAAAGAATCCTGCCAGTAAGATGATCAATACCAAGATGAATGAGGCTAAAGCACCGCCCATAACTAATATCATTCTTTTGGACGGGTCGGGGTTCTTGGGGAAATAGGGCGGGTCTAATAAACTTTGTGTGCTGTAGGAGTCAAGATCGTACTTTTTCAGATAAGCCATGTTTAAACCATGCAGAATCGATAAATATTGATTTTCGTTGACCGTTACTGCTCGTTCCAGTTTTTTAAGTTCTGCTCCGAGCGGTGCAAAAAGACTTGCTTCCAGATCCAGTTCCTCTTTTCGTTTTTGCTTGAATTTTACAGCTTCTTTTTGATTTTCGTAATCAATTTTTAATTTGAGCCATTCTTCAACAAGACGTTTTTTCTCAATTCCTTTTTCTGTGTTGCTGCTGGCAAACAACCGGTCTGTCGAGAGGCGTAATGTTTGTTCCAGTGTTGCAATATCTTTTTTCTTCCGTTCGATTTCGGCTGCGCTTCCACCTTTAACGGTCAGGTATTCCACTTCCATTTGTTTGTTTCGTAACATTCTCTGGTAGTCGAGCAACGAGTCAATGATTTCCTGTCGAAATTCATATTGTCGGAAGTAATCTTCCAGTTTCACTATGTTTTGATAGGTCCCGGCCATGCGTTCTTTTTCGTCGCTCAGGTACTTATCCTGATCTCTGTTCATGATGTCAAGATACTTTCCTTGTTCATAGTAGTTGATGATGTTATGAAGAGAAATAAACTCTTTCAAAGTCCCTTCCGATTGATTGAGTTTTTCTTTCGCCTGTTTCAATTGGCTTTCGAAATAGGCAATTGAATTTTCGTTTTCCAATTTTTTCAAATTCTTGTAACGTTCGGCAAATACTTCCGTAATATATTTCAAGGTAAAATAGCAGACTCCGGGATCTGAGGCTGTATACGCTACATCCACCATGTCACTGGATTGTTTACGTGCCACTTTCAATCTGCTCAATATCTGAGCATGGCTGTAATTGGGGTGATTTCGAAGCAAAAAGTCAATGGTCGCCGCATTTTTTCCGGTACTGTTTTTTAATCGTTCAAGTGTTGCCGCCGGGTTTCCAATAACCTGCAATTGTTTTATTTGAGTATTACTGAAGGTGTCGTGCAATTCATTGAAATATTTTGGGGATAAAACCGAATCGACCGGTTTCGTTAAACTGAGATGAAGCGCCAATAACCGTAATCCCGTTTCTTTGATGGTTTCCCTCGATTTGATGATCAGTGTAATATTGTCAAACAAATTATTGGAAGTAAAAAAGTCCATTTTTACAACATCACCCGAAGCCGAGGCGGATTGCGACTTGGTAATGGCGTAGATAACAACATTCGACTGATAGGTTTTGGTGAGATTGCGTGTAAGATAAAAGAGCAATATCCCGGTTAAAATTGGAATAGCCAGTAAATAATGCAAATTGCGACTGATGATTCTGAAAAATTGCGTTACTGTCATTTCTTTTAATTCGTTTATTTCATTAGCGTATGTAGTTTCACACCCAGCAACAGTTCCAGTTTTTGCATGGCAATCAGAAAGTCTTTGCGTGCATTTTCATATTCTGAGATCGTTCCGGTATAAATTTGCTGGATAGCTGTATATGCAGCCGCGGTCATGTTATTGGTTTTGAAATCAGACTCGGCTAATTGTACATCCAACTTCGCTTTTTGCATCATGTCATAACGCACACTCATCATGCGATAATTATAAATCATTGTATTGTAAGCAAGCACAACATATTCACTGATAATTAGTTTTACTTCTTCTCTTTTCTGTTCGGTGGCCTTTAGTTCGTGTTGTTGAAGTGCTTTTCTGTTTTTTCGCGCCCATATATCACCTATCGGAAAGCCGATGTTAATTCCCACTCGATAGCCATTGGCAATTCTTCCCAAATCGGAAGGAGTGGTTCCGGATGTTATGATTGCCTGATTTCCATAGCTGTAATTTCCATAGGGGGAGATCCAGTTGAGCCACATTTTATTTTCGACAGAGAGTCTCTGTTGGGCAGATCCTACCAGCTCATCATTGACTTTGATACTGGGATGAAATTCCACTGCTATTTTTATAAGTGTATCTAACGGGGGTAATTGATCAGCCAGGGAACTTTCCTTTTTTATTTTTTGAAAGATGGTCTCTTCTTGTGCGAAGGCTCTTTGAGTCAACAGTAACAAAAATAATTTGCTGAAAAAAAGCAAAAGCAGTAGATGTGATGTTGGTTTTACAGACATAGATACCGGTCTAAATAGATTCGTCAAAGATAACCCAATTGCTGTATTTGAATTTTTCAATGATTGACGTTTTAAGTTGTAATCCATTTTTTGAATTCGGGTTTCCTCTTTTGCCACAGTTCGTCAATTTCTATGTGATAATTGTGCGAAGTGGCCATGAAATCTTTGTTTGCTTTGCGGATATGAAGCAAACCACCCATTTGCCTCGCAATAAATAAAGGGATTTGAGGCAGGACTTTCATAACAGGCGCAGGTGTTGCATTTTGAAGCAGCGCCAGAATAAAAGAAAGCCCAAAAATTCCGATCGAAATCCCAAGTATGAAAGCAAGTTTAGGTAGGAATACAAGATTCAACACCAATAGAAGTAATGACGATAACATTAAGACAGACATTGGAGGAAACAGAATCATAAGGGCGAAATAAAAGATATTCCAGTTGAACAACCGAACCCCTCTAATCAGCAATACAATGGCATCTTTACTGTGACGGAAATAACTGTTCAACCAACGGGTGCGTTGCCGACTAACCTGTTCGCCACTGCTAACTTTTTCATCAAATAGGATAGCTTGAGGACAATATGCAATGCGTTTCTGTTGTGCAACAAAATCCATTTGTAAGGATTTGTCCTCTGCCACTACGACACCTTTTATTTTTAATTCTTCCATTTCTTTTTGAATGTTTTTGCGATAAACATCCAACGATATGGACATGCCCGATCCTGCGATGGTACTGGAACTGCCCAGTCGAAAAGGAACTTGTCGGACTGTGAAATCGTAATAATATTCTCCTAATGCATCTAACGCGGAATAAACGGTGTCAATATTTTTTGCAATGCGTTTACCTTGTACAATTTCAAAACCCATGTGATGACTTGAGTTAAGAGCGCTTAAAAAATGTGCCGGCACAAGATTGTCGGGATCAAAAATAACAGCATGTGTATACGATGAATCCAATTGCTGGAGTACATAATTAATCGAAGCAACTTTGGAACGAAGGGGGGTGTCTGGTTGAAGTAAAACGAACCGGTCATTGTTTTCAATTTGTGAATTAACAGGGGTCGTGATACCATCTGCAACCAAATAAATCCGATAATTGGAATAGTTTTGTTTCAACAAGGATCGAACCAGAGGCCAGGCAATATCCAGATTTTGATAAACGGTGATGATACAGGCAAATCTAAAAGTTTGGTTTTCGTCCTGCTTTTCTTTTTTTAATGGGTTGAGTGCAGCAATCGTCATGGAAAAAAAAGGGAAACAAAGCCAGAAACTTAAAACGATTGTAATTAAAAGCAAAACTTCATTCATCTTTTTTCTATTTTTATCATTGGAGCGACCGATTGTACTCCGGTAATATTTGCGTTCCTGATTAAATTCGATCTTCCAGATCCAAAACCTGCTACATGAGTTTGATACATGCCATAAAATCCAATCCGCGTTTGAAGCGCTTTGTGCACTGGTGTCTGATACCCCAAAACCAGGCTCGTCCCCGCAAATGGGTTCAATGGTTTGTGAATCCTTTTGTACACCGGCGTGGAAAAGGATCGGTTGTGTGCAGACGTACACGAATGGACATACTTCCGTTTCAATCTTTTTCTATCGGTAAGAATTCTACCATCGAAGATTTTGCTACAATTAACAATGGAGTGGGGCCCGTTCAGATTGGTGATGAAACGCGTATTGGAATTGGAAATGTAGTTATTGGTCCTGTTACAATTGGGAATCATGTAATTCTTGCTCAGAACATTGTCATGAGCGGCCTCAATCATATGTACACAGATATTCATGTTCCCATTCATCTGCAACCGGTTACTACTGCTCCAATTGTGATTGAAGACGAATGCTGGATCGGCGCAAATGCGGTAATAACCGCCGGTGTTACAATCGGGAAACACAGTGTTGTTGCAGCCGGAGCTGTCGTTACAAAAGATATCCCTCCTTATTCTGTCGCAGTTGGCAATCCTGCACGTATTATCAAGCGGTACAATAATGTAACGGAAACCTGGGAGCGTATATGAAGCAGTGCTGATCATCTTTTCTTTTTATTTTGATAAGCATTCCATGCAAGGTCCCAAAATAGATTCATTCGTTCTTCCCAAGAATTGGAGCGTGCAATTTCAAGTCGTTTTTGTTTTTGCAATTCACTGTTGTCCTTAACGGCCAAGTCAATCATTTTGATAAATTGATCATGGTTCTCTGCTATATGAATATACCGGGCAAATGATCGGATATCTTCTGAAAAATCAGTTGTGACGACAGATTTACCTGCTGCCAGATATTCATTGATTTTTAAGGGGTAAATTCCTCCGGTCAGATTGTTTTTCAGAAACGGAATGATGGTACAATCAAAATGTCGCAAATAGGCTGGTAATTCGGTAATAGGTTTGGGTCCCGTAAGTAACACATTGGGAAGTTCCTCCAATCGGATGGTCGTATGCAAGTGATCTGTTCGAGGTCCTATAAAGACAAATGTTTTATCGGGATGTGCCTTTGCCATTTTCTCTATGAGTTCATAATCTTCCCTTTGCGCCAATGCGCCTGTGTAACCAACAAGGGGTGTATGAATCGATTCCAGTTCCTTTGGTTTGGGAAGTGGTTCTGTTAATGCGGTTTGAAAGAGTTGGATGTCTCCGCCGTTCGGAAAGTAGTTGACATTTTTTCCATTCCGTGCAGCAATATTTGCACAGAGTTGTCGTGATGTTGCCATCAATAAATCATAGTGTTGGGCACATTCGTTCTCTTTTCGTAAACCATGACCTTTTACTTCCTCGATGGCATCTCTGCTGTGGTAAATGCTAAGGATTGGTTTCAGGTATCGTTCTACTTGTGACAAGTAGGTTGGGTTAAAAGAATTGATGAATAAATAATCTTTGATGTTGTGCTTCTTTAATGCTTTTTTAATGACTTTGGACAACTGTAAATTATTGAAATGGCTTGCTTTTTCATAGGCGCGACCTTCCGGTAACGAAAAGACAGGTAGCGTTGCTTTGGGTGTTACAGCATAGAAGGTGTCAGACAATTCCCGGATTGACTTTACGGCATCTTTCCCTCGGATCAATGCAGGCAATCGTTTTTTTAAATGGATCTGTTTTCGCTCTCTCCAAACATCGGCAATGCTGTAGGGGTAATCAATATAAAAAACGGGATTCTTTTTGCTCAGTACTTTGGCAAGTGACAAAGAAGCTGATGACAACGCTCCATCCCATCGTGACATTGATGTGATGACAATTGGCAACGTTTCAAAAGCGTCTTTTGTATACATGATCAGATTTAAACGTTTTCGGATTGAAATAAAGCCGGAATTGTTTTTAGAATCAGTCGGATGTCATTGAAGAAACTATGGTTTTTCGCATAGTTGTTATCAAGTTCCAGACGTTCGTCTTCCGACATTTCGCCCCGTCCTCTTTTTTCAACTTGCCACAATCCTGTTATTCCTGCGGGTGCGATGAATCGTAAGGCGTATTTATCTGTGGTAATTTTTTCGGCTTCATACAAAGGCAACGGTCGGTTTCCTACAATTGACATATCTCCAATAAGTACATTCCACAATTGGGGTAACTCGTCGATACTTGTATTCCGGATAAATTTTCCAACCCTGGTAATCCTTGGATCATCTTTGATTTTGATGAATGAAGCTTCCAGTTTGCCGGCTTTGTTTTGCAGATACATCTTTTCGCAGACAGGTTTCGTGTCGGTGTATAAAGGGCTCTGACAGGGGGTTCCCGCCTGTTCACAGAGTTCACAAATTTCTTTCACCTCATTTTTGGTTTCCGAAACCGTTTCTTTTTTGGCTGAAACATATTGATTGAGATGTGATAATTCTTTTAGTCGTGCATCTGCACCGGTAAACATCGACCGAAATTTATAAAAGTGAAATACACGGTAGCCGGTTCCTACACGAAGCGAATAATAAAAAACAGGGCCTTTCGACTCCAGTCTGATCAATATAGCGATCAGCAAAAACAATGGACTTAGCAGCAGCAATGCCAAAGATGAAAAAGTGACGTCGAAAACACGTTTTACGAATGGTATTTTAAAAATCTTCGTTTTGCTTGCGGGAGAAGTGTTAAGTTGAAAATGTTCAGTCAGATAGGGTATGCGAATTCGGATGGATTCGGACCTCAGCGGTTTTTGAATCAGTTCCGCGATTTTCCCCTTAAGGGCTTCATGACGAATGGCATCTGTAATTTGATGAACCATAAGAATGAAAGGAATATTTTGGTAACCCAGCTGATCGAGCATTTGCTTTAATGCAACGCCGTTGGTACCTGTGGGCTCATCATCACTGATGATGGAGGCATACTGCATCTGGCGTTGTAACGCATAATGCAAGGCAAGTCCGTTCCGGTAAAGATCTACATCATAGAAATCAGTTAAGATGTCCCGTAGATTGTCAACTATTTTTTGATCGGAAGAGATAACAGCAATTGCTTTTTTCTTCATTGACATAAGCTGAACGTTTAGGATTGAAGTTTTCCAACCCTGCGTAACAAGGCTTGTATTCTTAAGGAAAGTTCTTTTGGGTTGAATGGTTTTACCATGTAATCATCGGCCCCTGCCTCCAGACATTTGATTTTAGTGTCAGAGTCATCTTTAGCCGAGAGCATGATTAAAGGAATGTGGCTCATAAAACCACTGGCGCGAACTTGTTGAATGAATTCAATCCCATTCATTTCAGGCATATCGATATCTGCAATGATTACATCCGGAATCAATCCTTCCAGCATCCATTGCAATGCTTCTTTGCCGTTGTTTTTGGAGATAACTCGAAATTGATCATTAAAATAATGTTGCAGAATCTGCTGAATGGATATTTCGTCATCTATGGTTAACATAGTGAGCGTAGTTTTTCCGTTGGACATAAGCTATAAGGTTCTGTAGTTTTAGTATAAAATAGCGGATTTCAAATAAATATACAATATAATGCGAAATACGTACAAAAATGAAGTAAAAGTTATTTTTGTACGTATTTCGAAGCAAGGCATTCACAAGGAGCAGATGCTGTGTTTTTTGCCGGAATGTACTTTGGCATCGAAATGCATCATTGTAAATGCAGTATCTTGTTTCCCGGAAAAGAGATAAATGTTATGACTTGGATTTCTCGGTTCGCGTTTCTTATTTCATGTGCTTTGTTGTTGGTGACCGGATTGTTTTATTATCCAAAATGGGAGCAGAAAGCCACCGAATCCACTTTAAGTTGGGATGTGTCCGGCTATTATATGTACCTGCCGGCCTTGTTTATCTATAAGGATTTAAAAGGGTGTGGGTTTCGGGATAAGATCATTTCCAAATACAAGCCGGCTCCGGATTTTCAGCAGGCATTTGAATACAAGCCGGGTGTTTTTGTGATGAAGTATTCATCCGGGCAGGCGTTTATGATGTCTCCCTTTTTTTTCGCAGGTCATTATATCGCCCTGAAAACACACTATCTGAATGATGGGTTTTCGTACCCCTATCAGATTGCAATAGGGTTGGGGATGCTGATATATGCAATGGTGGGTCTCTGGTATCTCAGAAAGGTTTTATTGCGTTATTTCTCAGATGGAGTAACCGCACTTTCAATTATAACGATTGTTTTTGCAACCAATTATCTCAATTATGCGGCTATTGATGGGGCCATGACCCACAATTCGCTGTTTATGATCTATTCAGTGCTTTTATGGAGTACGATTCGTTTTTATGAACATCCTACGCTTTCTAAAGCAGCATGGATTGGCTTGCTAATTGGTATGGCAATATTAATCCGACCAACAGAATGTATTTCGGCTATGATTCCTGTTTTCTGGGGATTAGGCTCTCTTCGTTTATTGAAAGAACGGTTGCTTTTCTTCATGCAAAAACCTGTTTGTTTTTTGGTGCCGGTTTTAATTGCGTTATCGATAGTTTCTGTTCAATTGTTTTACTGGAAATGGGCCACGGGAGATTGGATTGTTTACAGTTATCAACAGGAAGGGTTCAGCTGGCTTCATCCGCATTTCTATGATGGATTTTTCAATGCAAAAGGAGGGTGGTTGTTGTATACGCCTGTTTGGGTGCTCTTTTTTGTGGGATTGCCCTTTTTATTTCGAACACGGAAATTCATTTTTGCCGGAGTTGCTTTATTTGCATTCTTTTTCATTTATATCTGCTTTGCCTGGGATATTTGGTGGTATGGGGGATGTTTGGGGATAAGGGCGATGGTTCAGGCCTATCCGGTATTGATTTTTTCCGTTGCTGCTTTTTTTACATGGTGTTTTAATCAACGTCCAATTCTGATTGCCGGATGTTTTACTTTTCTTGCCTTTTGTGGTTACTACAATTTGTGGCTCACGCATCAGGCACACAGAGGTGGTTTGCTGCGGCCGGGTGAAATGACAACTGCTTACCTGAAAGCCATCTTGTTTCGTTATGAAGTGGACGAAACTGTTCAGTTGCTTTTGGATAATGCAGAACAAATACAGTTTATTCCTGCTTCATCCGGTATATTGTATTCAAATGATTTTGAAGCGGACACAACCGTACAAATTCAATCCGGGAATGGCATCAACGGAAAAAGTTTGGTCTTGGATGCAACGCATCAATTTTCTCCTGAATATACTATTCCTATGTATGTAAAACCGGGTACACTGCTCCGTGCAATGGCAAAATTTAAGTCCGAAGAAAAAGAGTGGGATACCTGGAAAATGACGCAGTTCATTGTGAAATTCTATTCCGGTACAGAGGTGATTAAAACCAATTCAGTCCGTGTCTGTCGTGTACTTCAGCCGGGCACAACAAGAACAATTGTGTTAGATGCCGTAGTACCAAGACGTGAATGTACCGCTGTAACGGTTTCTATCTGGAATTCTGGAAGCGATAAAAAAATTTACGTGGATGATTTGAAGGTGTTGAAATTAAAAAAGGCCTCATTCCTCTTCCAGTAAATCGGGCCTCCGTTCTTTTGTACGCAGAACGGCTTGTTCATGTCTCCAGTCTTCAATTTTTTTGAGATCTCCGCTCAATAGAATTTCGGGAACTTTCCAGGAATTGAATTCTGCAGGACGGGTGTAAACCGGAGGTGCAAGTAAGTTGTCCTGAAACGAATCTGTAAGTGCGGATGTTTCATCGTTCAATACACCCGGTAACAATCGACCGATTGCATCAACTAAAATCGCTGCCGGTAATTCGCCACCGCTCAGTACAAAATCACCAATGGAGATTTCGCGGGTTACATAATGTTCGCGTATCCGCTCATCAATGCCTTTGTAATGTCCACAGATGAACAACATATTCCCTTTAAGGGATAATTGATTGCAAATTTTTTGTGTTAGTCGTTCTCCGTCAGGAGTCAGATAAATGATTTCATCAAACTTCTTTTCGTTTTGTAGTTCTTCAATGGCTTTTGCAAGAGGCTCACACATCATCACCATACCGGCACCTCCTCCGTACTGGTAGTCATCTACCTGACCGTATTCGTTAACGGCCCATTTGCGTAAATGGTGTACAGTTACGTTTAAAAGTCCTTTTTCACGGGCTCTTTTCATGATGCTGTGTCCCAATGGACTTTCCAGCAGTTCGGGTATGATACTGAGTATGTGAATCTGCATGGAACAAAGATAGTTATTGATCTTCCAAAAAATCGTCGATATCTCTTCTTTGCTTTTTGGTTGGACGCCCCACTTTGCTTTGTCTTTTTCCGGTGTGAAATGATGCGGCAACAAATTGGATACGTTCCAGTTCCTCAGCAGGCGTTATGTCTGAATAATAGTTAATCGCTTCGCTGTACTGTACCCGGTTGTGTAGTAAACCGGTTACACGGATAATCAATTTTTTGTGTTCTGTTTTTACTTCAAATTCATCACCGGTTGATACAGGTTTGGAAGGCTTACAAATCGAGCCGTTACATTTTACTTTACCGTTATCACAAGCAGCCGTTGCTTGTGATCGTGTTTTAAACAAACGAATCGCCCATAAGTATTTATCGATACGAAGTTTTTCCGGCACACTCATAGTTATGCAAATTATTCTTTTTTGTTCTGTTTTTTACTTCATTCTATTTTTTGCATCAATGAATTTGACCTTTTTTAAAAAGCAAGATCTTATCTTTAGTTACATCAATTTTAAATAAAGTAAGGCGTATGAAATATTGGCTGATTGGCTTTGTATTCGTTATCGCATCTTTCCCGCTTCGGGCACAATTTAAAGCAGATCGTACAAAATGGTCGGTAAGCGGCACTGCAATTTATGAACAGCGTAATAATGCTATTGTAAAAGTACAAACGGAAAGTGGGCAAGAAACAATTTTGCTTTCAACTCCTGCTGTAAAAAAATCCGGGTTTTCTTCATCCGGAATAGCCGATTTTCATGTAAGTCCGGATGAAAAAAGTATTTTAATCTTTACCAATACGGCAAAGGTTTGGCGTTATGATACCCGAGGTGATTATTGGTTGTACAATGTAGATTCAGGAACGTTTCGAAGAATTGGTGCCGATAAGCCGTCACAGCAACTGTTGTATGCGAAATTGTCGCCCGACGGACAAAAAGTAGCGTATGTGTACAAACGTGCTCTTTATTGCGAAAATGTACAGACCGGGAAAACCGATTTGCTCACACCAACAGATCAAATGTTGAAAGTCATACACGGAACATTTGATTGGGTTTATGAAGAGGAGTTTGGATGCAGGGATGGCTTTCGATGGAGTGCCGACAGTAAGCAGATCGCTTTCTGGCAAGTGGATGCAAGAAATACTCGTGATTTTTACATGATAAATAATACCGATAGTGTCTATTCACAAATTATTCCTGTCGAGTATCCTAAGGCAGGCGAAACACCATCTGCTGTTCGGATTGGTGTTGTATCCATTGAAACGGCTCAAACAGTGTGGATGAACATTCCGGGAGATTCCCGAAATCATTATCTCCCACGTATGGAATGGAGTGGCGCTCAGGAACTGATTGTGCAACAGTTAAACAGAAAACAAAATGAAAGCCGCTTGTATTTCTGTAACACAGTAACGGGAACTGCCCAGGCGTTTTATAAGGAAACCGATCCTTGTTGGATTGATATAAAAGCCCGATGGAACGATGATGATCCAAGCGGTTGGGAATTGTTTAATGGCAATCGCTTTTTCCTCTGGGTGAGTGAACAGGACGGTTGGCGTCACATCTACAAAATAGATCGTAAGGGAAATGCAACCTTACTTACGATCGGCAATTATGATATTGAAACTATTTCCGGCATCAATGAATCCACGAATGAAGTTTATTTTATTGCATCACCCGATCAGCCAACTCAACGTTATTTGTATAAAGTAAAAATGGATGGTAAATCCAAAGCAGTACGTGTAACACCTAAGGTTTTTAAAGGAACGAATACTTACGAACTGTCTCCGGGTGCAGGATGGGCTGTTCATAGTTTTACGAATCGCTTCGTTCCGACAGGATCACAAATTATACGATTGCCCAATCATGAATCGGTAACAGAAGATGATTTGTCTAAAAGTGTCAAGCAGGAACCACCTGGCAATCTGGAATTCTTTACCATTACTACGGATGATGGTATAACAATGGACGGATGGATCAGTAAACCAAGAAATTATGATAGTTCAAAAAAGTATCCCGTGGTTTTGTATGTTTATGGCGAACCTGGACGTGCAACTGTAGAGGATGTATATGGGTGTGATTATAATTACTTGTTTAACGGTGATTTTACGGGAAGCGGTTATTTTTATGTATCATTTAATAATAGAGGAACACCTACACTCAAGGGGGCACAATGGCGTAGAGCGATCTACAGACAAATCGGACAAGTGAATATTCGGGATCAGGCAATGGCCATGAAAAAACTATTGCAGCAAAAATCTTTTCTGGATCCAGCAAGAGTTGCTGTTTGGGGATGGAGTGGAGGTGGTTCCAGCACTTTGCATTTGTTGTTTCAATATCCGGACCTGTTTCAAACTGGTATAGCCATTGCGCCGCTTACCAACCAGCTTTTTTATGATAATATTTATCAGGAACGTTATATGGGTTTGCCTCAAGAGAATCGAACAGATTTTATCAACGGGTCACCCGTAACATATGCTAAAAACTTAAAGGGTAAACTTTTGTTGGTTCATGGTACCGGTGATGACAACGTGCATTATTCCAATTCAGAGTTACTGGTTCAGGAATTGATACGTTATGGAAAACTCTTTACGTTTATGCCTTATCCTAACTGTACACATGATTTGCGCGAAGGTCCCGGTAGTTTTGCCCATTTAAAGAAATTGTACACTACATTTTTAGTATCCAACTGTCCTCCGGGTGCGAAGTGAAGATGCTGCAAAAAAAAGACGTACTTAGTGGTACGTCTTTTTTTAAGAAATAAATTCAATCACCCTATTAAGGCAAAATGTTTGTGAAAATACGGTATCGTTTCAATGCCTTTGTAGAAATTGGCCACATCATATTTTTCATTGGGACTATGAAGATTGTCACTATCCAGACCGAAGCCCATGAATACGATTTTGATACCCAGTTCTTTCTCGAATAATGCACAAATAGGAATACTTCCACCACCCCGAACAGGAATGGGGTCTTTACCAAATGTTTCTTTGATTGCAGCGGCTGCAGCCTTATAACCTTTGCTGTCAATGGGTGTCATATAGGGTTCGCCTCCATGATGTTCTTCTGCTTTAACCGCTACTCCGGCCGGAGCAATCGTTCTGAAATAATTCAGGAGTTTCTTTGTAATGTCTGCCGAAGTTTGATTGGGTACCAATCGTGCCGATACTTTTGCATAGGCTTTAGAAGGAAGAACTGTTTTCGCTCCTTCGCCGGTGTAGCCGCCCCAAATACCATTCAGTTCCAGGGTAGGACGTATGCCGGTGCGTTCATTTGTGCTGTAGCCTTTTTCTCCCCAAAGTGCTTGCACGCCCAAATCTGCTGCGTATTCTTTTTCATCAAAGGGTGCGGCAGCCATGAGTTGTCGTTCTGCTTCGGTTGCTTCTACTACATCATCGTAAAAACCGGGGATGGTAATATGGTTGTTTTCATCATGGCAACTTGCAATCATACGTGCCAGGATGGTAATGGGATTGGCAACGGCTCCGCCATAAACTCCACTGTGCAGGTCACGATTGGGGCCGGTAACTTCTACTTCAATATAGCTCAAGCCGCGCACACCCACATCCAGTGAAGGATGATCCATGCTAATCATGGCGGTATCGCTGATCAATATGACATCGGCTTTCAATAATTCTTTGTTCTCCTTCACAAAGGTGGCAAGGTTGGGGCTGCCAATCTCTTCTTCTCCTTCAATCAGGAATTTAATGTTGGTGCTTAACGTGCCGGTTTGTACCAATGTTTCCAATGCTTTTACATGCATGTAAAATTGTCCTTTATCGTCACATGCGCCGCGGGCAAATATTTTACCGTCTTTAATGACCGGATCAAACGGGCCGCTATGCCATAATTCAAGCGGATCGGCAGGTTGAACATCATAATGTCCGTATACAAGGACGGTGGGCAACGATGCATCTATAATTTTTTCGCCATAAACAATGGGATGACCCGCTGTTGGATATATCACGACTTTATCAGCACCGGCTTCCAGCAGTCTTTTTTGAACCGTTTCGGCGCAAGTCTGCATATCGTTTTTGTGTTCACTTTTTGCACTGATAGAGGGTATGCGAAGAAGTTCCAGTAATTCGTTTAAAAAACGTTCTTTGTGTTGTTCCTGATAGTCTTTCCAAGCCTGCATAGCAATCGGTTTTTGAGTAAGAAATTTGGGGCGAATTTAGGCCATTCTGCAATATGGAACAATGATTCTGTATTCTCATCCTGTTTAACCTTCGTTCAGAAAAAGGAAGGTTAGTTAAACCGATTCATAACGCTGTAACACATAATCCCAGTTGACCAGGTTCCACCAGGCTTGAATGTAATCGGCTCTTTTATTTTGATATTTTAAATAGTAAGCATGTTCCCATACATCCAGCCCCAGCAAGGGAAAACCTTTGATGTCGCTCACGTCCATCAACGGATTATCCTGATTGGGTGTTGAACCGATTCTTAGCTGATGGTCACGATCCATATACAACCAGGCCCAGCCGCTACCAAAACGGTTTTTACCTGCTTCGGTAAATTGATTTTTAAATGTTTCAAAACTGCCGAATGATTTTATGAGGGCATTTGATAATTTTTCAGGAGGATTGCCCACAGCACCGGGTTTCATACTCTTCCAAAATAGTTCATGATTGTAATGCCCTCCGGCATTGTTTCTTAATTTGGTCGAATAGATGGAAATTGACGCCAGTAAGGTTTCAACAGATGTACCGGGTTTTACATTTTCGGCTGCAGCGGCTTCTTTGGTGTTTTTGGAATAGGCTGCTGCATGTTTGCTATAATGCAATTCCATGGTTTGTGCATCAATAAAAGGTTCCAAAGACGAATAGGAGTATGGCAATGGCGTTTGGTCCAGACCTGTTGTGGGAAGTACGGTGGAAATGATTTTCTTTGACGAACTGCAGGCGCTTAAAAAAGATCCTCCGATCAGTGCTCCTGAAGTAAGAACTGCAGTCGTTTTTGCAGTCTGATTTATAAACAAACGTCTGGAGATGGCTTTTTTCATAATAATGAATTTGATTCCGGTCAGTTAAGTTACAATCATTTTCCGATCAGTCTGTTTTTCCTTTTGGATTTCGATTTTTCAGTCTTCGAACAAAACGATAGTAAAATTCTGAATTGAAAATCTGCGAATCTTTCTTGGCTTTAAAAGTGAGGAAGAAGCCAACCGGTAAAAGAATTATGGAGGAAAGCCACATCCCGATAAAAGGAGATAAGATGCTTTCTCTAACCATTTTTTCACCGCTTGAATTGGTTATATGAAAGATGATAAAGAATAAAACAGAAATAACCAAAGGAAGGCCAATCCCCCCTTTTCGGATAATGGAACCTAATGGTGCGCCAATGAGAAATAAAACGACACAGGCGAAGGACAGCGTGAACTTACGGTGTTGCTCTATCTGGTGTAAACGGATTTGTTTTTTTTGTTCCTTGTAATCGTTTGCAATCAGATCCACCTGGTTTTTAAGTGAATTAGCTTTGGCTGTAGCCGTGTTGTAAACATTTCGTTTCAAACTGTCAGGAATCCGATCCTGAATCGATTTATTCTCAAGTGGGTGAGGTTGGTTCTTTGAGAGTAATTTACTGTTGCTTTCCGCTTTCGGAATGTAAATAGGCAATTCGGTTTGGGAACGGTGAACGTATTGTTTCGATAAGCGTGTGAAGGAATCGACAACCACATTGAGTTGTTTCAGACTCAACATTCTGTAGTAGTTCTTGAAAGTGGAGTCGGCTGTTTTAATCACCTTAAAAGAACTGAGATCAAATACTTTTTGATAGGTTTCGAAACCGAGTCTGTAATAGTCGGTCTTCAAGGTTCCGGGCTCTCCTTTTTCCTGAAAACGCCATCCGTTTTTTAAATTGAACAGTAAAAATCGTTGATCGTTTGAAAAGGACATGACACCTTCTTCAGCCAAAATGATATTATCCTGAAGTGAATAGTTTTGTTCATAGATCACGATGTTACGGATGAGGGAGTCGTTTTCTTTCTTGCCGATTTTTATGGAGTATCCGTCAAGTTTATTGTAAAAAACGCCTTCTTTGATATCGAAAGCAGGTTTTGCTACTCTGATGTCATAAAGTAATGTTCGCATTTTCAATTCTGCAACGGGTATGATGTAATTGGAAAACAGAAAAGCGATAATGCCCAACAATACCGATGCAAGTAAAACGGGACGCATAAAACGAACCAGTGGTATGCCTGCACTTTTGATTGCAACCAATTCAAATGATTCGCCTAAATTTCCAAATGTCATGATGGAAGAGAGCAGGATTCCCAGCGGCAATGCCAAGGGAACCAGTGTGGCACTCACGTAACCGATAAACTTCAAAAGCGTGATCGTATCAATTCCTTTTCCAACAAAATCATCAATGTAGAGCCAAAAAAATTGGATTAACAGGATAAAAACAGCTATCAGAAACGTTGCAAGAAACGGTCCCGTAAATGCTTTTAATATAAGTTTGTCTAACTTTTTAATCACTTCAAATACATTTTCATGCTTGAACAGGCAAAAGTAAGCCTTTCATCCTTTGAGTTACAACTGGTAACCGATCCTTCATGGATTTTGTCTAAGAACGTTATTATACAGAAAGTGATAAGCCTCTTTTCCGGTTTGAGCGTCTCGTTTCGGAGTAGTGCAGAAGCACAACCATTGCCGTCTCCGATTTTGAAATGGCCACCCAAAATTTCAAGAGGCGAGAATTATCAGGGTTTACCCTATGTTATGCTCGATTATCCTCGTTGTTTTACAAAAGAGCATGTTTGTGCTGTACGGACGTTCTTCTGGTGGGGGCATTATTTTAGTTCTACTCTTCATTTGAAGGGCCGATTTAAAACGGATTACGAGGGGGTACTCGGTTCACAGATCAGACAGTTGTCAACGGACGCATGGATCAACTATAATAATGATGAATGGAGTTACATCGTTTCAGATGCAGAAATGCGTCCTCTCAATGAAAAGACATTAGCTGAAGTAAAAAAACTGGATGTGTTGAAACTGGCCTATAAATTGGACTTAACCCGTTGGGACGACTCAGAACAGTTTTTATTGGAACATTTTCATCAAATGGTTGGACTGCTGACCGTTAATTCCCAAGACGGTGAAACAATTCCTTAATTTGATATTCCCATAACTGACTTTGGTCTTTGATGTCTTTTTTCTCCGCAAAGTCTTTTACAACAAGAATGGTTTGGTTCGAAATTTCCGTTTTTTCAATGCTGAACTCAAAGTATTCATCTTTGCCGGAATGCAACCAACGGTAGCGTATGAATTTATCATCTTCCTTTTCCAATACTTCGGCTTTGTCTTCGGATCCGTTCCAGTTAAAAAAATAAATGCCATCTCGTTCATCAACACGGTCCGCAAACCATTCTTGCAATCCGGCGGGGGTTGCCAAAAATTCATAAAGGATGCCGGGTGAACATTTTACAGGAAATTCCAGGGTGTATAATACTTTCTTGCTCATTCTATGTAATAGAAACCGATTTAAAAGGCTTGTAGTTGCAATAATATAAAATTAATAGAGGATTCAAAATTTTTTTAAAGTTTTAATTTGGACAACAACTGGCTGATTTTCATAAATAACGCATTGCCTGCAAGTACATCATAAGCACGTTTTGAATCTTTTTTTGGGTGATTTGAAAAATTTTGTTAAATTCAGTAAACAGTTTTCGTTTTCCCGGATTCAATCCGGAAGCACGAAAGCTGTTTGAATCATCTACCTAAAAAACCACTTTCATCCTTGAAATCCAACGCTTATGAGTATGCGCCAACTGAAAATCTCGAAATCCATCACCAATCGTGAATCTCAAAGTCTTGAGAAATACCTTCAAGAAATTGGCAAAGTAGAATTGATCTCTTCAGAGGAAGAAGTCAAACTTGCCGAACGAATCCGGCAAGGGGATCAGGCAGCACTGGATCGTTTAACCAAGGCGAACTTGCGCTTTGTGGTTTCAGTTGCCAAACAATATCAAAACCAAGGACTTACGTTACCTGATCTGATTAATGAAGGGAATCTGGGTTTGATCAAAGCAGCTCATCGTTTTGATGAAACTCGTGGATTTAAATTCATTTCCTATGCTGTATGGTGGATTCGTCAAAGCATCTTACAGGCATTGGCAGAGCAATCCCGAATTGTTCGATTGCCATTAAATAAAGTGGGCCTCACCAACCGCATCAACAAGGCTTTTTCACAACTGGAACAAGAGTTTGAACGCGAACCGTCTCCGGAAGAACTGGCCGAAATGCTGGAGCTAGAAACAGATGAGGTGGCGGCCACATTGGGCATTGCTGCACGCCATGTGAGTATGGACACGCCTTTGTCTGACGGAGAAGACGGAACGCTTATGGACGTCATGCACAATCCCAATGCAGATGCTGCGGATGGTGATATTGAACACAAGCAATCACTGCAACAGGAAATTGATCGTTCCCTTAATACTCTTACGGACCGTCAAAAAGATGTGATCCGTTACTTTTTTGGAATTGGTGTGGATCATCCTTTAAGTCTGGAAGATATCGGAGCACGCTATAATTTGACTCGTGAACGTGTTCGTCAAATCAAAGACAAGGCGATCAGTAAATTGAAAACCAACAGTCGGTGCAAACACTTGAAGTTTTATCTGGGCTAGCAGCCTCTTTTTAGATACAAAAGGGAAGTCTTTCAGGGCTTCCCTTTTATGTATCAGGAAGGCAAGGTCCACCAAAAATGTCCCATTCTTCTTCTAACTTCGCTGCAATCATGAAACGCTATTTTCCCTATCTGTTCATAATTGTAATTGCTTCGGGTTTGTTTTTTCATTCTCTCGGCAAGGTCCATTTATTTGACTGGGATGAAATCAATTTTGCCGAAAGTGCCCGCGAAATGATAGAGACCGGAAATTATTTCAGAGTTCAAATCAATTATGAACCGTTTTGGGAAAAGCCGCCTCTCTTTTTTTGGTTACAGGTTGCTTCCATGAAGATTTTTGGGGTCAATGAATTTGCGGCTCGTTTCCCCAATGCGCTCTGTGGTATCGCAACGTTACTGGTCCTCTTTGCAATAGGGAAACGTTTACACAATGTCCGTTTTGCGACCTGGTGGGTTTTGATTTATGCGGCTACATTTTTACCTCATTTGTATTTTAAAAGCGGCATCATTGACCCCTGGTTTAATTTATTTATTTTTCTGGGATTGTATTTTCTTGTTTGTTTCTTATCCGAACAACAAATGCAAAAGCGAAAGAGAGTTGACTTGGTTCTTTCGGCGCTATTTACAGGTCTTGCCGTACTAACAAAAGGGCCAGTCGCCATACTGGTTGTATTCCTGTCATACTTATTGTTTCTGCTTTTCAATCATGGGAGAGCTCGGGCTCTTTTTCGCGACTATTTAATATGGGGATTGTGTTTGTCGGTAGTTACATTGCTGTGGTTTGGACTGGAAATCCTGCAGCATGGATGGTGGTTTGTAAATGAATTCATCACCTATCAAATCCGATTGGCTCAAACCAAGGATGCGGGACACGGAGGGTTTTTGCTCTATCACTTTGTGGTAGTGCTGATTGGTTGTTTCCCTGCATCTTTATTGATTTTCAGATTCCGGAATCGGGAACAGGAGCAGGAAAAGGCGTTGTTGTTCCGGAAAATGATGATTGCATCTTTGTTGGTGATACTCATCGTTTTTACGATTGTGAAAACCAAGATTGTTCATTATTCTTCGTTTACATATCTGCCCATTGGTTATTTGGCGGCATCAACTATTTACGGAGTGGTACACAATTCGGCATATTTAAAAAAGTGGCAGGAATTGGGTTTGTTGATTTTGGGATTGATCTGGAGTGCTTTGTTCATTGCGTTACCTTTAATTGGTAACAACATCGAGTGGATTCGTCCATTGCTATCAAAGGATGCGTTTGCATTAGCCAATACACAGGCCCTTGTAAAATGGAATACTGCTGATGTGTTGCCGGGTGTATTGTTTCTAGGAGCCGTAATCATTTCTTTTGTTTGGATTAGGCAACAGAAATTTCAAAAAGCTTTCATTCTTCTTATCTTTTCTTCGATAGCTGCCATTCAGGTATTGCTGACACTTTTTACCCCCCGTATCGAACAGTACTCCCAACATGCTGCGATCGAGTTTTTTAAAAGTTTGAAAGATCAAAAAGTATATGTGAAAACACTCGGCTATAAAAGCTATGCTCAATATTTCTATACTCGTGTACGTCCGGGGAACAATGTATTGTCCAAAGACGAAAACTGGTTGCTTACGGGCGCTGTTGATCGTCCGGTCTATTTTGTGAGTAAGAATACCTATACCAGGGATTTGATGAATGTTTATGGGGCTTATCTGGAAATTCTTTATGAAAAAAACGGTTATGTGTTTTACCGCAGAAAATAGCAACTCAGTACAAATTGCTTTTCATCAGTTTCCATTTGCATAAACGGTAAATTAGTGAAACTTTAAGGCATCCGATACCGTACTTCATACTCCGTTTGAAATTGATGCTGCTGGCTTCCTTGAAGTATTTTGTGGGACAGGTAACTTCTCCAATTTCAAATCCGTGATAAAAGATTTGTGAAACCATTTCATTGTCAAAAATGAAATCGTCATCGCAGGCTTCCAGTTTCACCTTTTGAAGAACCTCTCTATTGAAGGCCCTGTAACCTGTATGGTATTCGGAAAGCTTTTGATTTAAAAATAAATTTTGCGTGAACGTTAGAAACCGATTGGCGATGTATTTATACAACGGCATCCCGCCCTTGAGTGCACCGTTGCCTAAAATACGGCTCCCGAACACAACCGGATAAACATTGTTCCCGATGATGCTGGTCATGGCGTGTATCAATTGCGGGGTATATTGATAATCGGGATGCAGCATGATTATGATATCGGCACCCAGTTCCATTGCTTTTTTGTAGCAACTTTTTTGATTTCCACCATAGCCTTTATTATTTTGATGTTGAACGATGTGTTCAATGCCCAATTCCCTTGCTTTATCGATTGTACTGTCCTTGCTGGCATCATCAACCAATACCACTTCGTCAACGATATCAAAAGGAATTTCACGGTACGTGATTTCCAGTGTCTTCGCTGCATTGTAAGCGGGTAAAACCACCACTACTTTTTTGCCGTTGAACATAAACAACCATTTGGTTTGAGCGGCAAAGATACTTCTGCGAAAGGCTTGTCCCAAGAGCAATGTGTGCCATCATGTAATGCCTTGAGCGAGTTTGCGTACATTTGCATCCCCAAAAGCAGGTGAATTATGTTTCAAAATTTATCAGAACGTCTCGAAAACGCGTTTAAAAATATTAAAGGTGAAGGCCGTATAACGGAACTCAATATTGCCGCTACCATAAAGGACATCCGCAGGGCTCTGGTGGATGCCGATGTAAATTTTAAAATCGCAAAGGAGTTTACCGATACGGTGAAAGATAAGGCACTGGGGGCCAAAGTGTTGTTATCGGTCAATCCGGGGCAACAAATGGTCAAGATCGTTCAGGATGAACTGGCATTGCTCATGGGTGGTTCGGAAAGTGAACTCGATGTTAAAGGCGCACCGGCCGTGATTTTGATTGCAGGTCTTCAGGGTAGCGGTAAAACAACATTCAGCGGTAAGCTTGCCCATTATCTCAAAACTAAAAAAGGGAAGTCTCCCATGTTGGTGGCGGCCGATATTTATCGTCCTGCAGCCATTGACCAGTTGACTGTATTGGGAGGTCAAATAGGCGTTGATGTTTACAGTGAGCGTGATTCTAAAGATGCGGTGGCCATTGCTTTGAACGCCATCAAGGAAGCCAAAACAAAAAATAAAAATGTAGTCATTATCGATACGGCCGGCCGCTTAGCCGTGGATGAAGTATTGATGACCGAAGTGGCGAACATAAAGAATGCGGTTGCTCCGAATGAGATCTTATTTGTGGTGGACAGCATGACCGGTCAGGATGCTGTGAATACAGCAAAAACCTTTAACGACCGACTCGATTTTTCGGGTGTGGTTCTCACCAAATTGGATGGAGACACCAGAGGAGGGGCTGCATTGTCCATTAAGTACACGGTCAATAAGCCTATCAAATTTGTCAGCAGCGGCGAAAAAATGGAAACACTCGATGTGTTTTATCCGGACCGGATGGCACAACGTATTCTGGGCATGGGTGATATCACGTCGCTGGTAGAAAAGGCGCAAGCGCAATTTGACGAAGAACAGGCCAAAAAACTGGAAAAGAAAATCCGGAAAAATCAGTTTGATTTTGAAGACTTCCGCCAACAACTGGAGCAGATCAAGAAGATGGGTAATTTGAAGGATTTGCTGGGGATGATTCCCGGTATGGGGAAAGCGATGAAAGATGTTGATATCAGTGATGATGCGTTCAAAGGTGTAGAAGCCATCATCAATTCCATGACGCCTCAGGAACGGGCAAATCCCGATTTGATTGACCTTAACAGGAGAAAGCGTATTGCAATGGGTTGCGGAAAAGACATTGCCGATGTTAATGCCTTCATGAAGCAATTTGAGCAAATGAAGCAAATGATGGGAATGATGAATAAAATGCCAATGGGGGGTAAAATGATGCCCGGGTTTGGTAAAAGATAGATTTTTTGCAAATTAGGATTGGAATTTTGAGCCAAAGCCATTAATTTTGCAATCCGTATTTTTTTAAACCATATTGTTAACGCATTTAAATTTTTATTTAGGATGCCAGTAAAAATCCGACTTCAGAGACACGGGTCTAAGAAAAGACCTTTTTATTTCATCGTAGTAGCTGATGCAAGAGCTCCAAGAGATGGAAAATTCATTCAAAAAATTGGCACTTACAATCCGGTTACAGAACCTGCTGTGATCCAGATTGATCGTCAAAAAGCACTTGAGTGGTTGCATAAAGGTGCTCAACCAACAGATACGGTACGTAAGATCCTTTCTAACAAAGGCGTATTGTATTTGAAGCATTTGTTGCGCGGAGTTTCACTGGGCTTATTCGATCAGGCTGCCGCTATGGAAAAATTCCAAAAATGGCACAACGAGCAAGAAGCTGCTGAGCAGAAAAAAAGAGATGAAGCACGCAGAGCAAAATTTGCTAGACGTTCTTCAGGATTCCGTCCTTCAGCTCCCAGAAAGCAAGAAGGAAGTGAAGCTGCTACAGAAGAATAATCAAACTCTTCAATAAAAAAATCCTCCGTTTCGCGGAGGATTTTTTTTGTAAACACCCAATCTTGATTAAACCGAATTCGCTATGGCTTCTTTGTAAATTTGCACAATGGAACAATATTTCAGTATCGGACAAATTGTAGCAACCTTTGGGCTGAATGGTGAGGTGGTTTTGAAACACAATCTCGGCACAAAAACAGCTTTGAAGGGACTGGATGTGCTTTTTGTTGAGGAAGGAAAAGACAAACTGCTTCCTTATTTTATTACAGCCAGCCGCTTAAAAAATGATGAGGAGGTATACCTCTCAGTTGAAGGGATTGCTTCAAAAGAAGCTGCCCGAATCATAACGAACAAAAAAGTTTGGCTACGTGAATCTGATTTTAAGCGATTCGCCGGTAAATCGGCTCCCATTTCTTTAATAGGATATACTTTATTCGATAATAAAAAAGAATTGGGTGTTATCTTGGAAGTGATTGAACAGCCACTGCAAATCCTATGCAGACTTGAAATACAAGGAAAAGAGGTTTTGATTCCTTTACATCAGGAAACCATCAGACAAATCGTTCATCCGAAAAAACAAGTTGTTGCCAATTTGCCGGATGGCTTATTGGAGGTTTATCTTGGCTCCTAACTTCTGCTGCAATCCATTATCGGATTGTTTTTGTCCTAAAAAACGGATAATTTAGATTCCTTGTCCTTGCAAAAAATCATAGCACATTTTGACTTAGATACGTTCTTTGTATCGGTTGAACGCCTGAATGATGCTTCACTCATCGGAAAGCCTGTGATTGTTGGAGGTTCCCGCGAACGTGGTGTGGTTAGCACCTGCAGTTATGAAACACGTGCATTTGGGGTACACAGTGGCATGCCTATGAAAAAAGCAGTTCAATTGTGTCCCCACGCAATTGTTTTATCCGGTTCAAGGGGTGAATATAGTCGCTATTCACGTTGGGTCACTGATATTATTGCTTCCAAGGCACCTCTGTTTGAAAAGGCATCGATTGATGAATTTTACCTTGATTTGACGGGCATGGATCGTTTTTTTGATCCATTAAAGTGGACCATAGATTTACGGGAGCAAATTATCAATGAAACGGGTCTGCCCATTTCATTTGCTATCGCATCGAATAAGCTGGTCGCCAAAATTGCCACCGATCAGGCAAAGCCCAATAATTACATTTTTGTTCCATTTGGAGGGGAAAAGGAATTTCTTGCGCCATTGCGGGTCAATAAAATTCCGGGTGTAGGTGAGCATGCGTTTCATTTATTGCTTGATTTGGGTATTGAAACCATCCGGGATTTGCAACAAGCCAACTCCGTTATGCTGGAACAACATCTGGGAAAACACGGGGCTGATCTGTGGCGCAGATCACAAGGTATCAGTAATAGTATTGTGGCAGCTTACCATGAAGCCAAATCGGTTTCCAGTGAGCATACATTTCATGAAAACCGGAACGACATAGATTTCCTTGAATCAGAGATTGTTCGACTGACCGAGAAAATTGCACATGAACTGCGGCAGGATAATAAAATGACCGGGTGTATTGCTGTGAAGATTCGTTACCCCGATTTTGAAACGCAACAACGACAGGCTACGATTCCATATACCTGTTACGATGATGAATTGATCGCCCACGCAAAGGAACTCTTTCATCAGCTTTACAGGAAAGGACAACCGGTTCGTCTTTTGGGGGTACGATTAAGCGAGCTTACGGCAGATGCCCTACAAACCAATTTGTTCAACGATGTACAGAAAAAGACCGATTTGTACAAAGCGATTGATGACGTAAAAAATCGTTATGGCAAACAGATGCTTACAAAAGCACGAACAGCAAACAAATGATTTTCAAAACAAAAGTATTCGAGAACAGAATTGTTCCGATACTAGTGAATACACAGCAGCTCTTACTTTATCCATTTTTCAAATTGCTGTAACAAAGCTTTCAGATCTTTGGACAAAGGGGCTTCGAGTTCTACGGTTGATCCATCAAGATCCTGAAAAACAAGTTTCCATGCATGAAGCGCCAAACGATTCAGAAGTGGCTTCTCTTCCTCAGCATCTTTTGACAACTTGAATTTTTTTCTTTTTATGGCAGATAACAAGACCGGAGCTTCGGAACCGTAAAGCTCATCGCATACAATCGGATGTCCGATTTGTTTCATGTGAACACGTATTTGATGTGTTCTTCCGGTATGAATTTGAAATTGCATCCAGGAATACATTCCGTAGGTTTTCAAGATTTTATACTCGGTTAAAGAAGGTTTTCCCTTTTGATGCGTGATATAGGTTGCTTTTTTTACCGGGTGTTCCATGATGGGCGCATCAACGATCCCTTGTTCATGAGCAGGTTGGCCTTGTACCAGACCCAGATAAAATTTTTCGACAGTGCGTTCTTCAAATTGTTTCGATAAAAATTTGTGGCTTTCTTCGTCTTTTGCAAAAAGGATCAGGCCACTGGTGTTTTTGTCCAAACGATGTACAATCCATACTTTTCCGAATCGCTCGTTCAGTAGGTCTTTTAAAGAAGGCTCTGATTGTTTCCGATCCGGTATGGAGAGTAAACCCGAAGGTTTGTAGAGTGCAATCCAGTGTTCTGTTTCGGCTATGACTTCTGCTTTATTCTTCATCGCGGTTTTTCCCTTTTAATTCGTCTTTCTTTTTTACAAATGACTTGTTGAGGAATTTTAAGAGTCGGACTTCCTTTTCGTTGAGGTAGCGCCATTTTCCACGATCCACATTTTTCTTGGTCAGGTTGGCGAATAAAACACGATCCAGATTTTTAACATCGTAGCCTAAATGTTCAAACATCCGGCGGACAATCCGGTTGCGTCCACTGTGAATTTCGATACCAATGATCTTTTTGTTTTTGGGATCGGCATAGCCCAAAGCATCGGGTGCAATGAACCCATCTTCAAGTGTGAGACCGTTTAACATTTTTTCGAAATCTTTTTTCTCCAATGGCTTGTCCAGCGTTACTTCATACACTTTTTTTACCTGATAACTGGGATGTGATAATTTCTGAGTCAGTTCTCCGTCATTGGTAAGAAGCAATACACCTGTAGTGTTTCGGTCCAATCGGCCTACCGGATAAATCCGTTGATCGGTAACACCTTTTAAAAGATCCATGATGGTTTTTCGGCCTTGCGGATCTTCTGAAGTGGTAATGTAATCTTTGGGTTTATTAATGAGGATGTATACCAGTTCTTTCTGAATGTGGATTCTCTTGCCGTTGACTTTCACCTCATCTTTGTCGGCAATCTTGAATCCCGGCTCTGTAATGATTTGTCCGTTTACTTTTACTTTTTCTTCTTTGATGATTGCAACGGCATCGCGTCGGCTGCAAACTCCGCAATGGGCCAGGTATTTATTCAAAGGCATTGCAGCACTTGTATTCTTGCGTTCAAAGGTAACGGGTGTAGGGGCTGTTGTTATTCCCTTCGATGTACGTGCTTTTGGTGATGCTGCTGTGGAATGTGTTTTTAGTCCGCGTTCGGCAGCTTTCTTTTTCGCAAAATATTCGTTCTTTTCAGCACGGGCTTTTTTCTTTTCCTGCCGGAATTCTTCTTTTTTCTGTGCGTTCGATTTTTGACCGGCAAATTTTCCGAAACTGTTTTTGGACATGATTTTGTTTTTACTGTTTTACAACAGGTGATTAGAGATTTAATGTTCCTTATGAATTCAGAACTTCTTTGTTTGCTAATTGGCCGCAGGCAGCATCAATATCTTTACCCCTGCTTTTTCTTAACCGGCAATTGACCCTGTTTTTTTCCAGATGTTTCATGAACAATTGCGTTGTTTTTTCATCCGGTTTTTCGAAATCTGCCAGATCAATTGGATTGTACTCAATGATATTCACGAGGTCAGCCGGTATTTGTCGGTAGATTTTAATCAGTTCATCGGCGTCTTGCAGACTGTCGTTGAATTGTTTGAATAAGATGTATTCCAATGTAATCTCATTACCGGTTTTTTTATAAAAATAATTGAGTGCCTCAATCAGAGATTTAATATTGTTCGAATCATTGATCGGCATGATTTCATTTCGTTTCACATCATTGGCTGCATGAAGTGAAAGCGCCAGTTTGAATTTAACCGCGTCATCTCCTAATTGTCGGATTTGTTTGGAAACCCCTGCTGTTGAAACGGTAATTCTTCTTGGGCTCATGCCTAATCCATCAGGTGCAGTGATACGTTCGATGGCTTTGAGTACATTTTTATAGTTGAGCAAGGGTTCACCCATGCCCATAAAAACAATATTCGTCAACTTTTTATCATAAACACGTTCACACTGTTGATTGATCAAAACCACTTCGTCATAAATTTCATCATAGTCCATATTCCGTTTTCGATCAATGTACCCCGTTGCGCAGAATTTACAGGAGAGCGAGCAGCCGATTTGAGAAGATACACATGCTGTTTTACGATCGTCGGTTGGAATCAAAACCCCCTCTGCCAGATGTCCTTCATGTGTCCGGAAGCGTGTTTTGATGGTTCCATCGGCCGAGTACTGGGTTGCGTCAATCGTTAAGGCAGGAAGTGAAAAATGATTGCCCAGTTGTTGACGTAATTCTTTACTGAGATTGGTCATGTCGGCAAAACTGTGTGCATGTTTTTGCCAGATCCATTCATAAGTTTGATGCGCTCTGAATTTCTTTTCACCGATGCGTTCAAAAAACGCTACAAGCTCATCCTGCGATAAGTGGCGAATGTTCCTGGTCGTTTGTTTGGAATCGGTCATAGCTGCAAAGGTACGAAGCCTCTTGCTTCGAATGACATCCCGGGCAACATCGAGTTGAACTTAACTATAATCAGCAGTCAGTTATCAATAAAAAAAGCCGGTATAAAACCGGCTTTTTTAAAATGATATCAGGGATTTACTTCTGTTGGTAATGGTTTCAATTTTTTGCTACCGAGATAATAGGTTTTACCCAAATGCCGGTAAGCAATCAACAATTCAAATGATTTCAAATGGTTTGGAATTGCTCTTGAGGTTGTATGCTTAATTCCTGCAAGAACAACTTGTTGTACATGGTCATCCCGCTTTGGAACAAGTGTCAAGTGTCTTGTTTTGTTTAAAGTTGGGTTTTCAAAGTCTAGAACAACAGGTGTTTTTACCTCCTGAACCGAAAACTCCACGTCAGCACCATTCAGCCAAACATGAGCGACATCAATTTTGGAATCCTGTTTAATCAAAAGATAAACGAACTGTTTTTCGGAAACAGCAGCTCCCTTGTTTTGAGGCTTAACACCTGTTATGATCGACTGCTTATAACCATAGATTCGTTTTACCGGATACGTTTGCGGTTTTTGCATGGCTGTTGTGCAGACAGCAATGAGAAAAAGTATTCCGGTTATCAGATTGCCAGGGATCATAAAGTGTTTAAACCATTTTACATTAGAAGCCTTTGATAAATTGTTGCACTTGTTTATGTTTTCCGTTATCACTTGTGATTTCCAGAATGTAATTTCCGGGAGCGAGACGATTTGTTTCAATCATCCCGTTTACATAACCCATTTCTTTCTGGTGCATCAGACTTCCGGACAAACTAAAAATACGTGCTGTTATTTTTTTGATTCCGGTCAAATTTCCAATTGCAAAATTCACCTGATTGTTTACAAGCGTTGGATAGACTGTTTTAATAAAATTCCGGTCATTTCGTACAATGTTGTTAACAGGCGTAATGGATGAGATTCTGGTAACGAACA
>JBMLSG010000038.1:0-1151 GCA_049240625.1 Lacibacter sp.
GTTACACTGATCGCTTGTGTATTGGAACATCCGTTGGCGTTGGTAATCGACAAGGTACCGGTATATGTTCCGGCTGCTGTACCTGCGGGAATTGTAATATCCGTAATGGATCCGCCACCTGCACTGAAAGCCAGTGACGTTGATCCCTGATCGGTGAGTGTTGCCCAATCGATGCTGTAAGATGTGGGTGAACCGGTTGTTGCACTGTAGGCAAGTGTACCGGTTTGAGACACTGCATTGTAACAGACCGCTGCAACAGTTCCGGTAGTTGTAATCGTTGGAAGAGCCTGAACAGTAACCGTAACAGCAAGTGTTCCCGTACAATTGGAAGCATTGGTAATGGTCATGGTTCCATTATAAGTACCGGCCGTTACATTACCCGGAATGGCAATTGTATTCAACGTTCCACCACCCGATGCAAAAGAAAACGAGGTCGTAGTTTGATCGCTTAAACCCGCAGAATTAGCGGTTGCATCCCAGTCGATGCTGTAAGAAACAGGAGTTTGGGTTGTTGCGGTATAAGTTAATGTTGTTGTTTGAGAAGCTACATTGTAACAGACTGCCGTTACGGTTCCACCGGAAGTAATGGTAGGTAGAGCCGTAACAGTAATGGCACCCGACGGATTACTGGTTGCAGATCCGCAGGTTCCTGTTACAATACAATAGTAATAAAGTGTTCCTGCCACAGCCGTTGATGGAGTGTAGGAACTTAAAGTTGCGCCGTCCACCAAGTTCCCACCTGTATTGCTGTTGGAGGCATTGGAATACCACTGATAGCTTAAGCCGGATCCACTTACGGTTACAGATAAGGCAGCGGCAGAAGCATCCTTACAAACCGATTGTGTGGATGTGGATGGCTGCGCCGTTATGACCGGATTGGAAACGGAAAGATGGTTGATAAAGAAATCATAATCACCACCAACTCCTGCATTGGAGTTAAAGAAACGAACCTGTGCAGGCACCTGTCCGCCTGAAGGATTGCTAAAGGTTCTTGAAAACGTAGCTACGGTTCCATCTTCCTTACGCAAGATTTTGATTTCATAAGTTGCGGCTGCTGTGCGCTTGATGGTTACTTCCAAACCTCCTTTTGTATAATTGATTGTTGAATTCAACGTACCACCATTGTCGGAAATGGTATAAGTTGAAGCGCC
>JBMLSG010000039.1:0-10906 GCA_049240625.1 Lacibacter sp.
ACCATCTGGCCCGGCGCTAAACGGAAGAATTTTTTCGGTGGGTTTTCCATGAAATCATCGGCCTCTATCAGAATTTCTCTACTAAAGGTGAGCTCTCTGCTGCCTGTATCGGGATTTTCGGGATTGTTTTCGGAATAAAGAATTTCGGTTTGATCTTCCGGGTAATTGACAATTACGATTTTAACCGGATTGAAGACCACCATTCTGCGATGTGCAATTTTATTCAGGTGTTCACGGACACAAAATTCCAATAAACTGACATCAATCAGATTTTCACGTTTCGCGATGCCAATACGATCACAAAAATCACGGATACTTTCAGGAGTAAAGCCTCTTCTTCTCAAGCCGCTGATAGTAGGCATCCGGGGATCATCCCACCCGGCAACAAACTTTTCCTGAACGAGTTGGAGGAGTTTACGTTTACTGGTAACAGTATAATTGATGTTTCTTCTTGCAAACTCGTATTGATGTGAAGGGTAAATCTCCAGTTCTTTTATCAACCAATCGTATACTTCACGATGTGGTACAAATTCAAGTGTACAAATCGAATGGGTAATGTGCTCGATCGAATCACTTTGTCCATGTGCAAAATCATACATCGGATAAATACACCATTGATTTCCTGTTCGGTGGTGATGCGCATGTTTAATTCTGTACAGGATCGGATCTCGCATCAGCATGTTGGGAGACTCCATATCAATTTTGGCACGTAATACTTTTTCGCCATCCTTGTATTTTCCTTCGCGCATCGCGGAAAAGAGTTGCATGTTTTCTTCGATGCTTCTGTTGGAATAGGCATTTCGTCTGCCGGGACTTGTAGGTGTTCCTTTTTCTTCAGCAATGGCGTCGCTTGAACTGTCATCTACATAGGCAAGTCCTTTTTGAATCAGTTTCACGGCAAATGCATACAGCTGTTCAAAGTAATCGGAAGCATACAGTTCGTTTTTCCATGTAAAGCCCAGCCATTTGATATCGTCTTTGATGCTTTCTACGTATTCCGTTTCTTCTGTTACCGGATTGGTGTCATCAAATCGAAGGTTGGTATACCCCGGATATTTTTGTGTCAATCCAAAGTTCAGACAAATGCTGCTTGCATGACCAATATGCAGGTATCCGTTGGGCTCCGGTGGAAAACGGGTTACAATGTGTTGATACGTACCTTTCTTCAGATCTTCCTCAATGATTTCTTCAATAAAATTCAAACTTTTCTCTTCACTCATGCCGCTGGTTTTGTGATGCAAAAATAAGGGATCGCCGGAACCCGTCGTGTAAAGACCTGTTTTAGGCTGTTAATGAATTCAGGCTTTTCTCTATCAGGGAAACCGCTTCTTCAATTTGCTCTTTTGTTATGATCAATGGCGGTGCCAATCGTATTTTGTCGCCATGTGTGGGCTTGGCTAAAATTCCATTTTCTTTCATGATTAAACACAAATCCCAGGCAGCTTCGGGACGTGGATGGTCTATAACTATCGCATTCAAAAGTCCTTTTCCGCGAATGGTTTTGATATAGGGAGATTTCAATGCGGCAAGTCGGTCACGAAATAATTGGCCCATTTCTTCGGCATGTTCATCCAGACGTTCATCCTTCAAAACCTGAAGTGCAGCGATTGCCACGGCACATGCCAGAGGATTGCCTCCATAGGTTGAACCATGTTCTCCGGGTTTGATTGTTAGCATGATTTCATCCGAAGCAAGGACAGCGCTCACGGGAAGCAATCCTCCGCTCAATGCTTTCCCCAATAAGAGTATGTCCGGTTTAACTTGTTCGTGATCGCAGGCAAGTAGTTTGCCTGTTCTGCACAATCCGGTTTGGATTTCATCAGCAATAAACAAAACGTTGGCGGCCTCACAATAACTTTTGGCAGTAGACAAATATCCTTGATCCGGCACCACAACGCCGGCCTCGCCCTGTATGGGTTCAACCAAAAAAGCAACAACATTGTTGTCTTTTAAAGCTTCTTTTAATGCATTCAAATCATTGTAGGGTATGACGGTAAAGCCCGGCATATAGGGCCCAAAATCTTTATAGGACGAAGGGTCGGTGCTGAACGAAATGACGGCACTGGTTCTTCCGTGAAAGTTCTCCGAGCAAACGATGATCTGTGCTTTGTTTGCTTCAACTCCTTTCACTTCATAGCCCCATCGACGGGCTAGTTTGATTCCTGTTTCTACGGCTTCCACTCCGGTATTCATGGGAAGTATTTTGTCGAACCCGAAATAATCGGTAATGTAGGCTTCATAGGTTCCCAGTAGGTTGTTGTAAAAAGCACGAGAGGTAAGTGTGAGTTTGCGCGCCTGGTCAATCAGGGCGTCCACAATTGCAGGATGGCAATGGCCTTGATTCACGGCAGAGTAACCGCTTAAGAAATCATAATAACGATTCCCTTCCACATCCCACATAAAAACGCCTTCTCCGCGTTCCAGTACGACGGGTAGGGGGTGATAATTGTGAGCTCCATATTCATGTTCTAAGTTCAGATATTGCTGCGTTGTATCGGATATTGCAAATGCTGTTTGCATATAAAATCATTTTAATTGTAAAAAAAAGATGCGAAAAACTTGACGATAAATGGAAAAGTAAGACACCTCAGTGGTTGAGGAAATCAAGGTTGGAACATAAAAAGTGTACCTGTATTTTTTGAATCTGCATCTTTACAAAATTACTTTCTTAGTTTCATATTTAAAACTATTTTCTATGGAGTACAAAGCGCCTGAACACACTCGAATCGGTCACGTTCATCTAAAAGTATCCGATCTGGAGCGTTCCAAAGCCTTTTATTGTCAACTTTTAGGATTTGAAGTGACGCAGGAATACGGTCATTCCGCATTGTTTCTTTCAGCGGGAGGCTACCATCATCACATTGGTTTAAATGTTTGGCACAGTAAAGGAGCTGCAGCTCCGGCTGCTCATCATACCGGCTTGTACCATGTAGCCTTTCTTTATCCTCAGCGGAAAGATTTGGCTGTAATTGTGCAACGGCTGATGCAACATGCATATCCTCTTATAGGTGCTGCCGATCATGGAGTGAGCGAAGCGGTTTATCTTGAAGATCCCGATGGAAATGGAATTGAACTGTATTGGGATAAGCCCACAGAATTGTGGCCCTTTGATGAGGAAGGAAATCTTCAAATGGTTACCGATCCTTTACACCTTGAAAATTTGTTACAGGAACTTGATCCAACAAAAGGGTCTTGATGAAATAATGATCCGGTAGTTGCAGAACCGGCAACTGGTTTTTAGGGAAAATTCCAAATACCGTACTGCCGCTGCCCGACATAGAAGCATACAAGGCGCCTGCCCGATAGAGTTGTGTTTTGATTGTTTCGATTTCAGGATGTTGTTCAAAAACGACTGCTTCAAAATCGTTCACCAACTGTTGTTTCCATTCGTTGATGGGTAATTGGGTTAGTGTCTTTAGATTGAATGTTTGACTGTTTTTACTTTTACGGAGCCTTAATTGTGTAAAAGCCCATCCTGTATTTACATGAATACCCGGATTAATCAATGTGATGCTGTATGCAGAAAGATCAAGATCCATTCTTTGTAATTGGTCCCCCCGGCCTGTGGCAAAACAGGGTTCATTGATGATGAAAAAAGGACAATCACTTCCTAATTCCAATGCATAAGTTCGCAATTGATCTTCACGAAGACCGAGCCGGAACTGATCGTTCAGTAGTTTAAGTGCAGCGGCTCCGTTACTGCTTCCTCCACCCAGTCCGGCACCCATTGGAATGGTTTTATGCAAGTGCATTTGTACGGGAGGTAATTCCTTAAAATCGTTTTTAAGAAGGCGGTAAGCTTTTACACATAGATTTTGTTCCGGATTGCCATCAATTTGCAGTCCGGAACAACTGAACCGAATCGCTTCATTGCTGTCAACAGGTGCTCGCACGATTTCCAGTGCATCGTAAAGCGGAATGGGATAAAAAACCGTTTCTAAGTTGTGAAATCCGTCTGCACGCTGATCTCCTACGTTCAGTCCAAGATTGATTTTGCAACCCGGAAAAACAATCATGCCAATGGATTTTTGTTCATAATGAAAGGCTCGATGTGACGAATGCCGCAGGGTTAAGGGGTCTTCCGTGAATTGATTTCGTCTCTGATTGTTATGGCCTGAATATAATCTTCGGCATCCAATACTTCATTGAGGTATTGGTGCAATTCATCCAGACTCATTTTTTTAAGGTCTTTATGAGTGGAGGAAGAAGAAGTGGTTACCGGTATTTCCTGAACTTCTTTTTCCTTGCCTTCATCTTCAATTTGCAAACCGGCATTTTCTAAAATATGCTCGTACGTGAAAATGGGACATCCAAAACGAACGGCTAGAGCCAATGCATCGGATGTACGGGAGTCGATTTCAAGTGTGTCATTGTCGGAGGAGCAAATCAACTTGGAATAAAAAACGCCTTCTTGTAAATCGTTGATGACCACTTCATGCAAATCAATATTGAATGCAAGAAAAAAGTTTTTCATCAAGTCGTGTGTTAAAGGTCTGCTCGGGTGCATACGTTCCAGCGCAACGGCGATCGCCTGTGCTTCAAACCCACCAATGATGATTGGAATTCTGCGCAATCCATTCACTTCTCCCAAAACAACGGCGTAGGATTGCGTTTGGGTGATACTATGTGATAATGCAATGATCTCTAATTCGATTTTTTTCATTCCCTGAACACTGACTTCTGATTGTTTAATAATTCGTTTCAGTTCTATGCTAAGCTGTTCAACATAGAACATCATCCATTCTCAAAATTAAACAATAAAGTCTTCCAAAAAACGGAAGACTTTATGAATCCTTGGCTTATTTGAAATGGATTAGATTCCTTTCAGTTTTTTTACCTCGGCTATTATTTTAGGAACCACATCAAACGCATCGCCAACGATTCCATAGTCGGCTGCTTTGAAAAACGGAGCTTCAGGATCTTTGTTGATGACCACGATCACTTTACTGCGATTAACTCCCGCAAGATGCTGAATGGCACCGGAGATGCCGATAGCCAGATAAAGATTGGGCGCTATGGATCCGCCTGTTTGACCAACATGTTCATGGTGTGGGCGCCAGTGCGCATCAGCAACAGCTCTGCTGCAGGCAGTACCTGCATCCAGCAAACCGGCTAATTCTTCAATCATGCCCCAGTTTTCGGGTCCTTTTAATCCGCGTCCACCACTTACTACACGTTCTGCTTCGCTTAATGGGACCTGTCCGGTTATTTTTTGTGTAGAAACCACTTTCACTTTTGAAGTGACGGCTGCTGTTGTAGCAGGAACTACTTCGGCAGTACCTTCACCGGAACGTGTTTCGTATGAATTGGGACTGAGAGCAATAATTTTTACAGGCGTGTGAAGGCTGATATGTGCATATCCTTTACCACTGAATACACCTTTGCGAACTGTAAAACCGTTAGACGTATCGGGTAGAGCATTGGCGCCTGACACTAAACCGGCTTTCAGTCGTGCCGATAAACGAGGTGCTACTGCTTTACCTGTTAAATTGTTGGACACTACAATTACAGAAGAACCCAAATTGGTTGCAATTTCTGCCAGAACTCCTGCATAGGCTTGTGCGTCTAAATGATTCAAATTTGTATCAGATACATGGTGGATTTTTTTAACACCATATTTACCTAATGCTGCCAGGTCATCCGATATAGAACCCAGTACGACACCAACAGCTTCGGAACCCAATTGTTCTGCAACTTTAGAGCCGTAGGTGAGTACTTCGTATGAGGTTTTTTTGATACGTCCTTCGGATTGGTCGATGAATATTAAAACAGACATGGTTTTCGATTTTGTAATGATTTTTAATGGTAATCTTTTCGTTCGGTTGCTTACTGTTGTTATATAACTTTAGCTTCTTCTTTCAGTAAACGAACCAGTTCTGCAACATTTTCGGCATCCACCAATTTAACACCGGCTTTTGCTGGCGGTAATTCAAAGGAAGCAACTGATGTGAGCGCATCAACGGCAACAGGTTCTGTTACTTTGAGCGGCTTTGTACGGGCGCTCATAATTCCTTTCATATTGGGGATTCGTTGTTCTGCCATTCCTTTTTGACAACTAACAACCAAAGGTAAATTGGCTTCGCAGGTTTCTTCACCACCTTCAATTTCGCGATTGATGGTAGCGGTTGTGCCATTTAATTCGAATTTCGTTGCAAGTGAAACAAAGGGGGTATCCAGTAATTCGGCCAGCATTCCTCCAATGGAAGAGCCATTGTAATCAATGGTTTCTTTCCCTGTGAAAATAAGGTCGTATGCACCTTGACGGGCAATCTCTGCTATTTGATAAGCAATGGTATAACTGTCGCTGCTATCGCTGTTGATGCGAATTGCTTCGTCGCCCCCCAAAGCCAAAGCTTTGCGAATGATGGGTTCTGCATCAGCCGATCCTACCGTTACAAGGTGAATGATGGTGGAAGGATCTTTTTCCTTCAGCTCGATCGCACGAACCAGGGCATACCATTCATCGTAAGGATTGATGATCCACTGAACACCTTCGGTTGCAAATTTCGTATTGTTATCCGTGAAGGCTATTTTTGCCGTAGTGTCCGGCGTTTTACTGATGCAAACTAAAATTTTCATTTTCGGCTAATTATCAATTGAATTAAAAATATACAGTCAACTGTCGGGCGGCAAAAATAGGGTTAATTTACACACTAACAACAGTTAGTTGCATATGCAACCAAGCAAAGATAATTCAGTTTGATGGTTTGCACATTCGATTGTGGAATGAAAAACAAATTATGGTGAGTAGAATTGAACAAATCCGCACATTTTTAAAAGACAATCCCAACGATTCATTTCTTCGTCATGCATTGGCATTGGAACATGTGAAACTGGGTGAGGATGCTCTTGCCGAATCTTTGTTTGTCGCTTTGTTAGAGGAGGATCCGGGTTATGTGGGCAGTTATTATCATTTGGCTAAGTTGCTGGAGCGAAAAGGGGAAAGCTCATTGGCTATGAAATGGTACGAAAAGGGAATCGATGCAGCTCGAGCAAAAAATGATCGTCATGCATTAAATGAATTACAAGCAGCTTACGACGAATTAATTGATTAAATGACACTTCTGAATCGTTTTGTTTCCTTTGTTCAAGAGCATAAACTCATACGCAGTGAGGATCATCTTCTGATTGCTGTAAGCGGAGGTGTTGACAGCATTGTCTTATGTGAGCTTTGTCATCGTGCAGGGTATCAATTTTCAATCGCTCATTGCAATTTTCAGTTGCGGGATTTTGAAAGTGAAGCGGACGCGGCATTTGTGCAGAACCTCGCAAAAAAATACAACGCCTCGATCTGGTATCGGAAATTTGAAACCACTGCACGAGCGCAGGAAATGAAAAGCAGTATTCAGGAAACAGCACGAACACTTCGTTATTCTTGGTTTAGAGAAATTCTTAAAGGGAACAGGGAAGGATACCTGGCCGGAAAACATACTTCAAATCCGAATTGTATTGTAACCGCACATCATCTGGATGATAATATTGAAACATCGGTCATGCATTTTTTTCGTGGCACCGGATTGTCGGGACTGCGTGGCATGAAACCCTGCGTCGATCAACTCATCCGTCCTTTATTGTTTGCAGAGAAGCAAGAACTGATTCAGTTTGCAAAAGAGGAGGGTTTGATATGGAGAGAAGATCAAAGCAATCAATCCGATGCATACACACGCAATTATTTTAGAAATAATATTTTGCCTTCCATCAGGGAAGTGTATCCCGGTGTAGAGCAAAACCTTGCGTCCAACCTTGTACGTTTTTCGGAAGCAGAACAACTGTATCTTCAAGCTGTTGCACTACACAAAAAGAAATTGCTGGAGACAGTAGGTGGGGAATTACAGATTCCGATTTTGCTTTTAAAGAAAGTGATTCCTCTTAGAACAGTACTTTATGAGATCATAAAGGAGTTTGGTTTTTCCTCTTCACAAACAGATGAAGTGATTCGTTTGTTTGATGCCGCCAATGGCAGTTTCATTCGTTCCGGTTCTCATAGAATCATCAAGAACAGGAATCGTTTGATTATTGTGCCGCATACAACAATACAACAGGCTTTTCAACCTGTTGAAATCAATGACCATACGGTTCAATGCATAAGTCAAGTTTTTCATTTTGATAGGCTACCTGTTTCTGAGCATATGTTTCATGAACCAAATCCTCTTGTTGCTTACTTGGATGCAGACTTGATCACCTATCCACTGTTGATACGACGTTGGCAAAAGGGAGATTATTTTTATCCGCTTGGGTTGCGTAAAAAGAAAAAACTCGCTCGTTTTTTTATCGATTCCAAATTGTCTGCAACTCAAAAAGAACAAGTCCTGCTGGTAGAGTCCAATAAAAAAATCATTTGGATTTCAGGTTACAGAATCGATGATCGTTTTAAATTGACCGACCAAACAAAGACGGTTTTAAAAATTGAAATGCGGGTGCAATAATTGTTGCACGAAATGTGGTAATACACCGGGTTGCATCACTAGTGTGAAAACAATACCATAAATGGCGCCCCACAAATGGGCACTGTGATTAATATAATCGCCCCCTTTATTATTCATATAGATGGTGTAACCGATGTAAAGAACAGCAAAAATGATTGCAGGAACCGGAAAGAAAAACACATAGAGCGTTTCCCATGGTGCAAGTAAGATAAATGAAAAAAGTATGGCTGTTACAGCACCGGAAGCCCCCAGACTTCGATAATGATAGTTGTTTCTGTTTTTGATGTAAGAAGGAATTTCTGAAACGGCGATCCCTGCTAAATAGAACAAAAGGTATCCGATTTTACCGATATGTGTAACGAAAAAGACTTCCATCACGCGACCGAAAAAATACAAAGTGATCATATTGAAAGCAAGATGACCGAAATCAGCATGCAAAAAGCCTGACGTTACAAACCGATAATATTGTTTTCTTTTTTGAATCATCGGTGGCCAAAAGATCAGATCGTTGATGATTTTTTCGTTGTTCATTGCTGTCAAACTGATCAGTGTTGTTAACAGGATGATCACGATCGTAATTGTTAATTCCATGCCTAAATGTAAATTGAATTTTGAAATTAAAAAACGACAATACAGATTCGGTTGTTTAGATCAGGTCTAGTGCCGGATATTCTGTACATATTGCTAAATGCAATCAGCTGTGGTGGTATTTTTCATTTTTAATGATGCTGCAGGCCCGATAAATTTGTTCGCTCAAAATGAGTCTTACCAGTTGATGGGGGAAGACCAGTTTCGATAAACTCCATTTCAGTTGTGCTCTTTGCAAAACAGCCGGGTCAAGTCCGTAAGCACCTCCAATTAAGAATACAAGATGTTTTGTGCTTTCGTTGCTTCTTCGTTGTAAGAGGGTGGCGAGTTCTTCACTTGAGAATTGTTGACCTCTTTCGTCCAGAGCAATCAGGTAATCCTCTTTTTGCAATTGACCTAAAATGAGTTCCGCTTCTTTTCTTTTTAATTCGTTTTCGGATAGCGCTCCTGTATTTTTAGGCAGCGAAAGAATGTTCCATTGAACCGGGAAATAGTGTTTGATTCTTCCGGTAAAGAGTTCGATACCTTCTTTAACGTAGAGATCATGATTTTTGCCGACAGACCAAAAAGAAATTTTCATTATTGTATTCCCGTTTCCGGGAATGGCCAAAATAGTTCATTTTTAAATAGCAGATCAGACTTCGTAACAATTTCTTAATGAAAACGTAATCCATTGAACTGATGGGAAACTTGATATTGTTCAATCTTGCAGTTTCAAAGTGCAATGTTGCATTAAGGTCTTCAAGTTTAAATGGTATGATATGTTTGTAACGGAAACCCGAATCACAAGAGTGCAATTGAATTTGGTATGGGATGTGTTAATGGATCATCAACGTTGGCATCAGTGGAACGAAAAAATCCGAAAGGTTTCATGCAGTGGCTCTTTGGAAAAAGGCAAAAGGGGAGAGGTTTTTTACCGCAACGGATCAAGGGTCAGGTTTCAGGTATCAGGTTTCGCTCCGGGTTCGTCTTATACGCTTTCGTTTCGTACGCTTCTGGCAACGATCCACATCCGGCGTTTTGTAGGATACCACAACCATCAAACGACGATCACAAATGAAGTTTGGGCCGATGGGGTTCTGAGTGATCTTTGGTGGACCTTATTTTCATCAACTTACATTCAAATGCTTTCGAACGAATTGGATCGATTCATTGAAATGATTGATGTATTTGAACCAAGTCAATTTTGATTCAAAAAAACCTTGTAAAAAAATCAAAACAGGAAGTTTGAAACTTAAATCTATCCGGGTTGATGGTTGAGGCCGTTGAACAATTCGTGAACTTCCACATCAAGAATAACGGCGATTCGGTAGATTTGATAGATGCTTGTATTGATTTTACCCAGCTCAATACGACTGAGCTGGGTATATTCAATACCGGCTTCATTTGCCACTTCTTCGATAGATAGTTTTTTCATAAGCCGTAATTCCCGAATTTTATTTCCAACGAGTCGCGTTAGTTCTTCTTTGGTAAGGTGCATATGGTTGTGCAAAAGTCTTTTAACTGGCAACGGTTAACAATGGCAGATTTGCCATAATCAAGTACTTGTTTTTTTTATTCAAAATAACGGACGTCCTGTTTGACTTTAAACAAAACTATTCGCAACCTTCTTGGTTGCATCTAACACGATGCGTGTACAGATTCATTCCAATTCAATACGTAAATAGGTGTATAAAAATCTTCTTTTCCGGTGTGTTTTTGAATCTTTTAAAAAAAGGAAAAATTAGGAGTACAATCTTATTGCGTTACAGGTTGAACCCAGGTGCTGGTTTTGTTTCAGTATTAAAGAACCAAGTTTCCCTGCTTCGCTATCAGTGGAATTGGCGTCATTCGTGATGGAAGGATTGCTTAAATGTTGATAATAAAAAAAGTCACTTTACAGTGACTTTTTT
>JBMLSG010000040.1:0-14860 GCA_049240625.1 Lacibacter sp.
CAGCAGGAGTACTTGCTTACTCGAATTGTGTAAACCCTACTAACGGAGGAACCATAAGTGCAGCACAAAATATATGTATCAATGCGACTCCTTCTCCATTTACCAGCAGTGCTGCCGCTTCAGGAAATTCTGGCACTTTGGAATACAAATGGCAGTCTTCTACAACAAGTGCCAGTTCCGGGTTTTCGGATATTTCAGGTGCAACTTCTGCCGCTTATACTCCCGGATCTGCGATCAGCCAAACTACCTGGTACAAACGTTTGGCACGAGTTTCCTGCATGTCTGACTGGACCGGTGCTGCTGAAAGCAATGTCCTTACTGTAGCCGTTGACCAAAGTAATGCGGCTGCTACTACATACAATTCAAGTTGGGCCAGTTCGCAGGATGATGGAACAACCGGATTGAATTCATGGGTTTTGATAACCAGTGGTACATCTGGTCATTTTACGGGTAGTTCAGACATTAATGTTAGTGGTCGCTCATGGGCTATGTACGCGAGTAGCAGCGGGCAGGCCAATGCGATACGTCCTTTTACATCCAGCATGTCCGTTGGATCTACATTAAGGTTTTCTATTGACAATGGATTTGTACAAACCGGGGGTACCATTGGATTTTCTTTACGTAATAGTTCCAGTCAGAATTTGATGGAGTTTTATTTCTCAGGAGGTCAATCTAATTATACTATCAGTGATAATGCCGGGGCGTCAGCTACTACAATTCCGTACTCAACTTCCGGCTTCAATATTGCGATAACTTATACAGCTGCAAATACTTATTCCATGTCTGTAACACCGGCTGCAGGCGGTACGACCGTTTACTTTACCGGTCGTACATTTAGTGCTACCGGAGGAAGTCAGGTGCCAAAAGAGATTCGTTTTTTCAACGCAAATGCCGGATCCGGTTCTTCCTATGATTATTTTATCAATTCTATTTCATTGAACCGACCTGCTATTGGAGGAGAAACGAATTTTGCTGCACAAACAGTGTGCTCTTCAGCAGGTGCAGCCACACTCTCAGTGGCCGGGTATTCCGGATCAAGTTATCAATGGTATCGTAACACCTCTGCAACTACTTCCGGTGCATCCACTGTAGGAACCAATTCTGCTTCCTATACACCAACAGATATAGGTACTACATATTATTACTATTGTGTTGTTTCCGGTACTTGTGCAAACGCACAGAGTAATTTTTCCGGTGCTGTTTTAATCAATCAAAGCCCAACAATCACATTAACGAATAATACCACATCTGTTTGTAGTGGTCCGGCAACTGTAAATTATGCTTATAGTGCAACTCTTGGAAGCCCCAATCAATACAGTATTGACTGGGATGCAACAGCTAACACAGATGGGTTGTCGGATGTAACAAATGCTACATTGCCTTTGTCACAGATTTCGGTTTCTGTACCGTCTGTGGATGTTTATAAAGTTTACACAGGAACTCTTACAGTACGCAACAGTACAACCGGATGCGTAAGTGGAACCTATGCACTCACATTAACGGTGAATGGTATCCCAACAATCAGCTTGAATGCTATAGCTGATATTTGTCAGGGCACTACAACTGCCAGTTTGGGTTATTCAACAGGTAGCTCAACCCACTATACAATTGATTTTAATGCAGCAGCCAACACAGCAGGATTTACCGATATAGGAACTGCAACGGTATTGCCTGCCACGCCCAGTGGGTCAATTTCGATTTCTGTTCCAGGTGGAGTAGCAGCCGGTACTTATTCTGCAACATTAACACCTTCCAACAACGGCACAGGATGTACGGGGACAGGGTACAGCATTTCAATAACCGTAAATCCTACAACAAATATTACTGTGGAAACCAATTTTGGTGCTCAAACATTGTGTTCTGCAGAATCTGCAAGTGCCCTATCCGTAACAGCAACAGGGGTGGGGTTGAGTTATCAATGGTATCAAAATACAAGTGCATCCACAGTTGGAGCAACACCGGTAGGTACAAATTCGGATACCTACACTCCGCCTAGTACAGTGGGTACGTACTACTATTATTGTGTTGTTTCAGGCACATGTAGTAATGACCAAAGTAGTTTCTCGGGCGCCATAACATTCAATACTACGCCCACAATTACCTTAACGAGTAATACTGCATCTACTTGCTCCGGTCCGGCAAATGTAAACTTTGCCTATAGTGCAACTACCGGTACGCCAAATCAATACAGTATCGATTTTAACGGTGCAGCCAATACTGCTGGATTTTCTGATGTAACCAATGCATCACTTACAGGAACTCCCATAGTTGTGTCGGTTCCCGGTGCAGGTACAGGTGTTTATAACGGAACGCTAACAGTACGCAATAGCACGACCGGATGTGTTAGCGGAACCTATTCAATTTCAATCACTATTAATGGAAACCCATCAATATCACTGGGTTCAGATCCGGTTGTTTGTTTTGGAACCACAAGTACAACGTTGTCCTATTCAACCGGTAGTTCGGATGAGTACAAAATTGACTACGATGGTGCTGCCAATTCGGCTGGATTTACAGATGTCTCGTATACATCATTACCTGGTAGTCCGCTCACACTTACAATTCCTGGCGGTGCTGCAGCAGCTGTATATAATGCAACGTTAACGGTAAGAAATTCTGGAACCGGATGCGAAAGCGCTGGGTATCCTGTAACCTTAACAGTAACGGCCATTCCAACAATTACGTCAGCAGGCCATAACAGCAGATGCGGAACAGGAACCGTACAGTTGGGTGCAGTAGCCTCGGCTGGCACCATCAATTGGTACACTGCATCAAGTGGAGGAAGTTCAATCAATACAGGGATTAATTATACAACACCTTCCATTTCAAGTACAACAACTTATTATGTTGATGCAACAATAAATGGTTGTACAACGGGGTCAAGAACTGCGGTAACTGCAACTGTAAATACTGTAAATACATGGGATGGTACAACAGGAGATTGGAATGATGGTACGAAATGGTCATGCGGTTCTGCACCTGATGGTTCAACGAATGTTGTAATACCGGGGGGCACTGTAACTTTAAATACATTGTTTGAAGTGCCTTCAGGTAAAACACTTACTTTAACAGGTGGGTCATTAATTATAGATCCGGGAGTGCAATTGATTGTAACAGGAACAGCGGATTTTGGTGGAAGACCTGTGACTATACGTTCAACCAGTTCAGGTAATGGTTCAATTGGAATCATTGGGAACAATGGATCAAATTTAACCGGAGCAACAAGTGTAACTGTAGAACGGTATATACCCGGAAGGAGAGCGTGGAGAGGATTGTCTGTTCCATTGAAAACTTCTTCGGGCTCACAATCTATTTACAGTCAATGGCAAAATGGAGGTTCCGTTATAGCCAACACAGGAGTATTGTTATGGAATCCTTCAGGAACCGGGGGCTTTAATCAAAATTCAACCTCCGGAGCAGGAACCAATCTTCGTTCATATGGAGTAAGTGCATTTAGTACACCTACTAGCACAACATCAGCCGTCTTGTTTAATACATCAGGTCCTGTTCCCTATTTGGTGTTTGTTACAGATCAGCATCGTTCTGGAGCGAATGTTGGCAATATGGTTACCGGCTTTGGTAATACAACACTTAAGGCAACCGGGGTTCTTTATACAGGTAATTATACAAAGAGCGGGTTAGCTTCCGGCATCCACATGATCCCCAATCCTTATCCATCTCAACTGGAATTTACAGGTGCCACACGCACCAATGTAAACAACAAATTCTGGGTATGGGATCCTTTATTGGGTGGAAGTTACACGGGTGGTGGTTACCAGTCTTACAGTAATGGCGTATTTGCTCCTGGCGGCGCTAGTTATAGTGGTATTTCCGGTACCAATACACAAATAGCAGCAGGTGGGGCATTCTGGATCGAATCGACTGGTAGCGGTGAAATCAGTTTTGATGAAGTCGATAAAACTACAGGAAATCTTCGTCCATTTAGATTGGGAAGTCAAACTGAAATATTGAATATCAATATGACCAATATAGAAGGGGATATTATGTATGACGGAGTTGCAGCGGCTTACAACAATGAAGCTTCTGTAAATAATGATGCAATGGATACCAAGAAATTCTCTCTTGGTACCGAAAATATCTCCATCGTACGTTTTAATGAACACTATAGTATTGAATTCAGACCGTTAATTGATTCCAAGGACACGATTTATTTACGGTTACACAAAATGCAACAGAAAAGGTATCAATTGGTACTGGCAGCTCAGAATTTTAGTCTTGAAAATGGCTTGATTGCTACACTACAAGATTTGTATTTAAACCAGGAAATGCCCTTGAGTTTAAGTGGCAAATCTGAGTATTCTTTTGAAGTTGGAGAAAATGTAGCAAGTGCTGAAAATAGATTCAGGATTGTTTTCCGTACTTCTGCAATAACTCCGGTTCGGGAAATAACTTCACTTAAAAATGTGTCTATGTATCCGAATCCGATTTCAAAATCTGGAACCATTCAGATTGATTTCAAAAATCAAATTCCGGGTCGTTATACTTTGAAAGTGTTTAATGTATTGGGAGTACAAGTTCATAATGATTTTGTAGTTCATAACGGAGGTAGTTTCATTCACAAGCTTGTTTTGCCCGGGTCATTAAAAGCAGGATCGTATATAGCTGAAATTTTGAGTGAAAAGGGTGAACGCAAACAATTTAAATTAACTATCTATTAATTCTAAAGTTGGGATATATTAATTATCATTATTTTAGCATACTAAATTATTTAATCGCAAACAATGAAAGCAAAACTCTATTCCATTTTGATAACGATTCTTCTTAGTTCCGTATCATTGTCCACTTTTGCTCAGGATCCCGGCGATCCGGGAGGTGGCGATCCGGGAGGTAACAACAATTCTGCTGTTCCAATCGATTCTGGCCTTATTTTATTATTGGGTGCCGGACTTGGATACGGTGCAAAAAAGGCTGTCGACATGAAACAAAAAAAGAGTCAAAGTCAGGAGGATAGCCAACGTAATTTTTAAACAATGTATCGTAATATACATTCATTACAAACACTGCCCTCTGAAGTAAAAACATTTCTTTGGAGGGCAGTGTTTCTATTTGTATTTTGGAAAGCACTTTATATTCTTATATTGATTCCCAACCAAATGCCGGATTCCTGGCTTGTAAAAAAGGTTGGTGAAGGAACTGCTTTCATTTTGGATTATATTTATCCAAAACTTCAAATTCGTTCTGACGATATAACACGTCCCAAGGTCTATGGAAGGGACACTGTTAATGCTACGTATTCAATGATCAATACAGGTAGTGGTAGAAATTTACTTGGTATTTATCAAGCTTGTAATGGGTTGGAATTGATGATTCTTTATGCCGGATTCATCATTTGTTTTAGTGGAAATTGGTTACGAAAAATTATTTTTATCCTATTGGGTGTAATTGGACTTTTTATCATAAATGTTTTACGTTGTGCCTTTCTTGGCATTGTTGTTTTAGAAATGCCCCGCTATTTTGTTTTTGCTCATAAATACATCTTTAACCTTGTTGTTTATGCATTTACATTTTTATTGTGGGTCATTTATGTAACAGGTCTTAACAAAAAGCATGATTCAGAAAAGCAAATTGCCTAAAAATTATTGGAAGGGATTGATTATTCTCTCTCTTGCCTATACGTTGGTTCAATTCTTATTTTATCATCCCGTTTTTCCTATTCCGCAATCATGGTTTCAATATCGTCAATCCATTCGTTGGTTTAATATTACGTTTGTGTATGTGGTAGGCATTTTAGTCATCCGTACCATGCACATCAAATGGCTGCTTTTTATCTGGAACATTGTGCATGTCGTTATGATCGTCTATTTGCTTCTTGCCGCCACTTATGAATATTTGATCGCTCCACTTCCTTATGGAATTCGCGGATCGGTTGCTCCCATCGTAGAATTTCTGATTTCCCCAATCATCTACATGGCAATGGGCTTGTTGTATGCCGGAACCAAAAATCCGGAATGATTTTATCAAACTTTTCTAAGTTTAGCGTATTAGAACATTTTTAGCACGAAATTTGCAATTCGATTGCCGCTTTTAAAGCCATAACTACTTTTAATACAATGAAATTAAAGCTATTACAGGTCTTTGCCGTGCTCCTCCTTTTTTTAGGTTCCATTATAATTTGGGCAAGTCGCTCCGGAATGATAACGGGTCGTGTGGATGGTGAAGCATCATCGGAGGGCATTCCCGGTGCGTTGCGTGCGATGAACGAGTGGGGTGATATGCGTATGTATCCCAATCGTGATTTTCGTGCGGGTTCTTATACGAAGGCTTATGAGATGAGTCGTTGGATGTCGTTTGGCGCCCGTCGCTCCCGCGGGGAACGTGTGAGCGGTACGACCGTAGCACCCTGGACGGCACTGGCACCTAAGAATTTTGCGGGTCGTGTGTTGTCGATGGGTTTTCATCCCACGGATCCCAATACGATGTGGGTAGGCAGTGCGTCAGGAGGTTTGTGGAAGACCACCAATGGTGGCACGGGTGCTGCCGACGGGATCAACTGGCAGTATGTGCCGACGGGTTTTCCTGTACTGGGCATCAGTTCGATTGTGGTGAGTCCGGATGGCAATACGTTGTATTTGGGTACAGGCGAAGTTTATAAAGATCCGCAGACACCCACATTGGGCAGCGGTGTAACAGGTTCGGGTCACGACCGATCATTCCGCGGCACGTATGGGATCGGGATCCTGAAGAGTACGAACGGTGGAACCACCTGGACCAAGAGTCTTGATTTTTCCTATTCGGGTGCGATCGCCGTCATGGATCTGGTGATGGACCCCAACAATACACAAATTTTATATGCCGCCACCACCTCGGGCTTGTACCGTACAACGGATGGCGGCAGTAACTGGTCGTTGATCAGCGTGAGCGGAAGTCCCCGTTTGGCGATGGATCTGGAATACAAGCCGGGGAGTTCAACGGTGTTGTATGCAACGTTCGGGAACTTTGGCAGCAGCGGTTCCGGGATCTATAAGAGCACGAATGCCGATGGTGTTACGCCTACATTTACCAAACTTACGAGCGGGTTACCTGCTACGATCACGGGTAAGATCCAACTGGCGGTTACGCCTGCCGATCCTGCTCGTGTGTACGCCAGCATTGGACATGAACCAGGCGGCACGGCCGATGCAGAAGGTTTTTACCGCAGTACCAATGAAGGCGCAAGCTGGTCGGGCCCTGCGAGCAGTAACATGATCGGTCAGCAGGGTTGGTATGCGCACGATATAGCCGTATCGCGCACCTCGCTGGATACGATCTATTGGGGCGAACTGGATTTGTACCGTTCGGTGAATGGTACGAGTGCGAGCAGCGTATCGTTTGGCATACGTTCTTCATGGAGTGCCTGGAATGTGAACAATACCACGGTGGGAACCTTGCAGGAAGGGACGAGCAATGGATATGTGCATGCGGATATCCACCGGATTTTACCCTCTCCGCACAACACGAACTGGGTATACATTTTAACAGACGGGGGAGTGTTTCGCAGTACAGACCGTTGTCAGACCTTTCAGACACTAAACGGCGGATTGCAAACGGCACAGATCTACGCACAGGCGGCTGTATCAAGAACGGATGCCAATTTTATGCTGATGGGGATGCAGGACAACGAGGGGCTGGTATATGAAGGCAATCCCGGTTGCCGGCGTGTACCCAATCTGGGTGACGGTTTTCATGCGGGGATCAGTCCGAGTAATCACAACAACTGTTACATTGCCTCTTACAATCTGGATGTTTTAAAATCGACGAATAAGGCAGTAAGTTTTAGCCAGTCGGCCTTAATGGGCTACGGGAACTACAATGGTCCGATCTCCGCCTGCTTCAATGCGCCGTTCGCCATCGCACCTTCAAATGCAAGCAAGATCTACGGTGGTACAGCGTTGCTGCGCAAGTCGGTCGATGCGCTCACAAACGTTGCAGTTGTGGGCAGTAACACCTCGTATGTGAGTGGCTTTTATTCACCTGTGCTCACCATCACGGTAGCGAATCAAAGTTCCGACAGTTTGTATTGCAGTACCACGCCGAGCACATCGGGAACGGCGATCCGCAGTAAGTTGTGGCGCATCGTGACCAACAATACCTTATCGGGCGGCTTTTACGCTTATACCCGTAAGACAGAGATCACGGGAAGTTTGCCGGATCGTTATTATACGGATATAGCGGTTGATCCCACTGATGACAAACGGATTGCGGTGACCTTATCGGGTTTTAATTCGTCGCATGTGTTTTTGAGTCTGGATGGTGGTAACAACTGGACCGACATAGGAGTGGGTTTACCGGACATCCCGCACAATACGGTTACGTTTGATCCCGACAACCGGGATATCATTTATGTTGGAAACGACCAGGGAGTGTATTATGCACGTGATGTACCTGTAACAGGACCTTTAGGTGGTTCACATGCACTTACCTGGGTATCTTACAATGAAGGGTTGGGCGATGGGGTGCTGGTGAGCGATATCGTGATTACACATACACGTAAACTGCGACTCGCCACCTACGGAAGAGGTTTGTTTGAACGGGAGATGGTGCCCGCAGTTCCGGTACCGGTTACGCTTTTAAAATTCGAAGGTAAAACGTATGGTAGTCACGCCGACTTAAACTGGCAAACCACGGCAGAACTGAATCTCGATCGTTTTGAGATTGAACGCAGTATCGGCGGTACACAAAACTTCCAAAAAGCGGGAACTGTTTTGGCCCGCAATCAGTCTTTCGGTATCCTGAATTATCAGTTTTCAGATCAAAACATTTTTTTAAACAATACATCTGTTTATTATCGGTTGAAAATGGTGGATCAGGACGGTCAGTTCAAATACAGTCCGATCGTTCAGTTGAAAGCAGAAACGAATCCTCAGTTCGTTCGGCAATTGGATTTGGCAACCAATCAGACCTTGTTGATTGCAGTAGGGAACAAGTCCGGAATCAGAACCTTGCATGTTCAGATTGTGGGGATCAACGGACAGACCTTTGTGCATTATAGCGGTGCGTATTCCGATACACGCCTGGATCTCCGGCAATTATTAGCCGGTCCCTATGTTGCAATCATAACGGACGGGTCCGGAAAAGAGAAGTATGTGAAACAGTTTATTAAGAATGGGCGCTAATCCTACATCTTTCAATGCAGAGCCTTTGGTGTTAAATCAAAGGCTCTTTTTTATCATCAATATACAATTGTTTGAAAGGTGAAAAATCAGGAACTTTGATCAGCATCTTTTTCAATCATCGCATTTTTTGGTCTTTATCATGAAATTATCTATCCATTCAATATTGGTTTGTATTCTTATTGGGTTTGCATTCACACTATGGTCCTATCGTTCCGGTATCATCTTTTTGGGTGTTGATACGATCGAAGAATCGGAGGGCATTCCCGGTGCGTTGCGTGCGATGAACGAGTGGGGTGATATGCGTATGTATCCCAATCGTGATTTTCGTGCGGGTTCTTATACGAAGGCTTATGAGATGAGTCGTTGGATGTCGTTTGGCGCCCGTCGCTCCCGCGGGGAACGTGTGAGCGGTACGACCGTAGCACCCTGGACGGCACTGGCACCTAAGAATTTTGCGGGTCGTGTGTTGTCGATGGGTTTTCATCCCACGGATCCCAATACGATGTGGGTAGGCAGTGCGTCAGGAGGTTTGTGGAAGACCACCAATGGTGGCACGGGTGCTGCCGACGGGATCAACTGGCAGTATGTGCCGACGGGTTTTCCTGTACTGGGCATCAGTTCGATTGTGGTGAGTCCGGATGGCAATACGTTGTATTTGGGTACAGGCGAAGTTTATAAAGATCCGCAGACACCCACATTGGGCAGCGGTGTAACAGGTTCGGGTCACGACCGATCATTCCGCGGCACGTATGGGATCGGGATCCTGAAGAGTACGAACGGTGGAACCACCTGGACCAAGAGTCTTGATTTTTCCTATTCGGGTGCGATCGCCGTCATGGATCTGGTGATGGACCCCAACAATACACAAATTTTATATGCCGCCACCACCTCGGGCTTGTACCGTACAACGGATGGCGGCAGTAACTGGTCGTTGATCAGCGTGAGCGGAAGTCCCCGTTTGGCGATGGATCTGGAATACAAGCCGGGGAGTTCAACGGTGTTGTATGCAACGTTCGGGAACTTTGGCAGCAGCGGTTCCGGGATCTATAAGAGCACGAATGCCGATGGTGTTACGCCTACATTTACCAAACTTACGAGCGGGTTACCTGCTACGATCACGGGTAAGATCCAACTGGCGGTTACGCCTGCCGATCCTGCTCGTGTGTACGCCAGCATTGGACATGAACCAGGCGGCACGGCCGATGCAGAAGGTTTTTACCGCAGTACCAATGAAGGCGCAAGCTGGTCGGGCCCTGCGAGCAGTAACATGATCGGTCAGCAGGGTTGGTATGCGCACGATATAGCCGTATCGCGCACCTCGCTGGATACGATCTATTGGGGCGAACTGGATTTGTACCGTTCGGTGAATGGTACGAGTGCGAGCAGCGTATCGTTTGGCATACGTTCTTCATGGAGTGCCTGGAATGTGAACAATACCACGGTGGGAACCTTGCAGGAAGGGACGAGCAATGGATATGTGCATGCGGATATCCACCGGATTTTACCCTCTCCGCACAACACGAACTGGGTATACATTTTAACAGACGGGGGAGTGTTTCGCAGTACAGACCGTTGTCAGACCTTTCAGACACTAAACGGCGGATTGCAAACGGCACAGATCTACGCACAGGCGGCTGTATCAAGAACGGATGCCAATTTTATGCTGATGGGGATGCAGGACAACGAGGGGCTGGTATATGAAGGCAATCCCGGTTGCCGGCGTGTACCCAATCTGGGTGACGGTTTTCATGCGGGGATCAGTCCGAGTAATCACAACAACTGTTACATTGCCTCTTACAATCTGGATGTTTTAAAATCGACGAATAAGGCAGTAAGTTTTAGCCAGTCGGCCTTAATGGGCTACGGGAACTACAATGGTCCGATCTCCGCCTGCTTCAATGCGCCGTTCGCCATCGCACCTTCAAATGCAAGCAAGATCTACGGTGGTACAGCGTTGCTGCGCAAGTCGGTCGATGCGCTCACAAACGTTGCAGTTGTGGGCAGTAACACCTCGTATGTGAGTGGCTTTTATTCACCTGTGCTCACCATCACGGTAGCGAATCAAAGTTCCGACAGTTTGTATTGCAGTACCACGCCGAGCACATCGGGAACGGCGATCCGCAGTAAGTTGTGGCGCATCGTGACCAACAATACCTTATCGGGCGGCTTTTACGCTTATACCCGTAAGACAGAGATCACGGGAAGTTTGCCGGATCGTTATTATACGGATATAGCGGTTGATCCCACTGATGACAAACGGATTGCGGTGACCTTATCGGGTTTTAATTCGTCGCATGTGTTTTTGAGTCTGGATGGTGGTAACAACTGGACCGACATAGGAGTGGGTTTACCGGACATCCCGCACAATACGGTTACGTTTGATCCCGACAACCGGGATATCATTTATGTTGGAAACGACCAGGGAGTGTATTATGCACGTGATGTACCTGTAACAGGACCTTTAGGTGGTTCACATGCACTTACCTGGGTATCTTACAATGAAGGGTTGGGCGATGGGGTGCTGGTGAGCGATATCGTGATTACACATACACGTAAACTGCGACTCGCCACCTACGGAAGAGGTTTGTTTGAACGGGACATGGTGGCTCCGGCACCTAAAACAGCATTTACAATCAACAATGCCAGACAATGCTTAACAGGCAATCAATTTCGTTTTACAGTAAGTTCTGCCGCTTGTTCCGGAACAGTTTCTTACCTCTGGAAATTTGGCGATGGATCCAGTTTGTCCGGAGCTGCAGTGGATTATACTTATACGGGTTCGGGTGTTTTTGATGTTAAACTCATTGTGTCTAATACGGTTGGTTGTAAGGATAGTGTTACGCAGCAGGTGACGGTAGTACAGAATCCGTCACAACCGAGCATAACTTTAAATGGGACTCAATTACAATCGAGCAGTCCCTCCGGTAATCAATGGTTTTTGAACGGAGTGGCCATCAATGGAGCCAATGCACAAAATTATAGCCCTGTTCAAAATGGACTTTACACAGTGCAGGTTACAAGGGACGGTTGCATTAGTCCACTGTCCAACGCTTATAATTATATTCAAACAAGTATTTATCAGTTGTTTGATAATGAGTTTATTAGATTAAATTCTACAGTAACAGGAAGTCAGGCACAACTCCGATTTTATTTCAATGGATCGAATCTGTTGCAGGTGAAAATTTACAATGTGCAGGGGATACAGGTAGCGCAGTTTCAATCCGTACGTTCGAATGATTGGTTGAATGTGGGATCGCTTGCTTCGGGGAATTACTGGCTTTATGCGGAAACAATTTCGGGTAGGAGGCGGTTTGTTTTACCTTTTCTGAAATTGAATTATTGATTTCGTTCGCAGTATTGAAGACTTTAATAGTTGCGGTAATATTCTTAATCGTGGCATAAAATCTTCATGCCAAATCATTAAATTTCAATAGAAATGGCTTACCTTTGCAGCCCTTTAACAAGAATAAAGGGTTTTATTTCCCGAAAGGCTCCATAAGTGTACCACCGGTGTGGTGCCGCCCGAAGGGGTTAACATTAAAGTGCATTCAAATGCCAAAGGTAAAAACCAACTCCAGTGCCAAAAAAAGATTCAAGGTAACGGGCACAGGTAAAATCACGCATCAGAAAAGTTTCAAACGTCACATTCTCACCAAAAAGTCAAAAAAGCGTAAGCGTAACATGCGCATTGATGGAACCGTGGCAAAATCACATGTAGATTTTGTAAAACGCCTGCTGCGTTTGAAATAAACCCTTATCTCTTTAACATTAAACGAATTATTATATGCCTCGTTCAGTAAATGCAGTTGCTTCCAAAGCACGTCGCAAAAGAATTTTAAAACAAGCTAAAGGTTTTTACGGCAAACGTAAAAATGTATATACCGTTGCTAAAAACGTAGTAGAAAAAGGTATGACCTACAGTTATGTGGGTCGTAAGCTGAAAAAACGTGAATACCGTCGTTTATGGATTGCCCGTATCAATGCGGCAGTTCGTGAAGAAGGTCTTACGTATTCTGAATTCATCAACAAGCTGAAAGTTAAAAATATCGATCTGGATCGTAAAGTTTTGGCTGATCTGGCGATGAACGAACCCGCAAGTTTCAAAAAACTGGTAGCTTCAGTAAAATAAACGCAAGCAAAAAGAAAGTCAAAACGGGTGCTTCAACACCCGTTTTTTTTATTCTTAAAATCTTCCTGTCTGCGTATGATTATTTACAATAAGTTTGCAAACAAAAAAAGTGACGCAGCACAACAATCCCTATCAACTTTCGAACGCTACTTATACTGATCTCGTCAATCAAACATTCAATTTTCCGCAGGAAGGCTTCGATGTCAAGGACGGGTACCTGGAATTCAATGGTCTTGACCTTAAAGCCTTGATCGATAAGTACGGGACGCCGATGAAACTAACCTATCTGCCGAAGATTGGGATGCAGATCCGGAAAGCAAAAGCGATGTTTGAGACTGCGTTTAAGCGCCACAAGTACGAAGGGAATTATTACTATTGTTATTGCACCAAGAGCAGTCACTTTTCATTTGTTGTTGAAGAGGCTCTGAAGCATGAAGTTCATTTAGAGACCTCCTTTGCTTATGATATAGAAATCATCAATAAGCTGTATCAAAAAAAGAAAATCAATAAGGATATACAAATCATTTGCAACGGGTACAAACAAAAAAGTTACATCAACCGCATTGCAAAGCTCCTCAATTCAGGCTTTAAAAATGTAACGCCGGTATTGGATAACAAAGATGAATTGCAGCAACTAAAGAAAACAGTTAAAGTGCCATTCAAACTTGGGATTCGTGTTGCTGCAGAAGAAGAACCTACTTTTCCGTTTTACACATCACGACTCGGTATGCGTGCCCGTGATATTCTGGAGTTTTACGTTGATAAAATTGAAGGGAATGAAGATCGTTTCCAGTTAAAGATGCTGCATATCTTTTTGAACAAAGGCATTAAGGACGACATCTACTATTGGAGTGAATTGAACAAGGTCGTGAATTTGTATTGTCAGTTAAAAAAGATTTGTCCGGAACTGGATTCCATCAACATCGGCGGCGGATTCCCCATTAAGCATTCGCTCGGATTTGAATACGATTATCAGTTCATGATCTCCGAAATTGTGGGCACCATTAAAAAGACTTGTAAAAAAGCGGGCGTTCCCATGCCCAATATCTATACCGAATTCGGGAGCTTTACGGTGGGGGAAAGTATGGCGCATATCTTTTCCGTAATCGGTGAAAAGATCCAGAACGATCGTGAGAACTGGTACATGATCGATTCCTCATTTATTACGACGCTGCCGGACACCTGGGGGATTGGTGAAAAATTCCTGATGCTGCCTATTAACAAATGGGATAACGAATACCATCGCGTTGTATTAGGCGGTATTACCTGTGATAGTCACGACTACTACGATTCTGAAGAGCATATCAACGAAGTGTTTCTGCCTAAATTAAACAACGAACAGCCGGAACCGTTGTACGTTGGTTTTTTCCACACCGGTGCCTACCAGGATCAGATCAGTGGTTATGGCGGAATTAAACATTGCATGATTCCTTCTCCCAAACATGTGATTGTTGGTCACGATCGAAATGGAAAGCTGGTGGATTGGTTGTATGCCAAAGAGCAAACGGCACAAAGCATGCTTAAGATCTTGGGCTATTAACCAAACAGACGTGTTGAAATGAAGAACCCCATTGTAGAAACAATGGGGTTGAACCAAAACCAACTGCTAAAACAAGCT
>JBMLSG010000040.1:14960-72708 GCA_049240625.1 Lacibacter sp.
GTATAATCAGAAAGGGTTGCTTGAACTGTTAATGATTGCTTGAGTAATAAACCAACTTTTTAATTGATCATTCTAAAGTCGGTAAGTTGAAGTAGGTGTGTGAATTTGTAAACTAAGTAACGACTAGGCAACAGGTCGGGAGACCTGCGCCAGTAGTTGGGCTATTAACCAAACAGACGTGTTGAAATGAAAAACCCCATTGTAGAAACAATGGGGTTGAACCAAAACCAACTGCTAAAACAAGCTTCTTATTATTGAACCTGAATCTTTTTCTGTTCAGGTTGAATATTTTTTTTCTTAGGTAAGAATAAGTTTAAGATTCCGTTTACATAGTTTGCCTCGATCAAGTTGCTATCGATTTTTTGATCCAGTGAAAAACTGCGGGTAAAGCTTTCCAGTGCAAATTCACTCCGAATGGTTTTTTTATCGGAAGCATCCTTTGTTTGGGGAGCTTCGTATTGAATCTTTAAAACATCCTGATCAACTGAAATAGCAAATGCCTCCTTTGTCCTGCCGGGGGCCGGTAATTCCAAATAATATCCTTTTTCGTCTTCCAGAATATTAACAGCGGGAACTTTGCTTCCTGCTTTTTTGGAGAACGGTTCGAAACTGTTTTCTAATTCCTGAAACCAATTGTCCAGGCGATAAGGTCTGTTGTTGAGTCGTACAAGTGTCATAGTTGAATGTTTTTTGTTTTAAACCAACCATCAAACCTTGTTCCGTCTTAAGAAGTAAGTCATTGTTGCCTTTTTGCAAATCACGATGCGACAAAAGGGCGTGGTTTGTGCGATCGTGATGACAAAATGACTGCGTCTGACCGATTGAACTTTTGGTTAGCTTTGCAATTCAAAACAAAATCACTTATGTATCCAGCAGAGATAGTATTGCCAATGAAGGCAGAAATGACCGATGAAGGTTTTCAGGAATTATTGACAGCACCGGAAGTGGATTCCGCCTTGCAGCAGCAGGGAACAAGTTTGGTATTCATCAATTCTGTTTGCGGTTGTGCCGCCGGCAGTGCTCGTCCGGGTGTATTAATGGCAGTAAAAAATTCAGGAAAACGTCCTGATCAATTGCTGACCAGTTTTGCAGGTTTTGATACCGATGCTGTAAGAAAAATCAGAGAGCATTTGTTGCCTTATCCTCCAAGTTCACCTGCTATTGCACTGTTTAAAGACGGTCAATTGGTTCATATTATTGAGCGCCATAACATAGAAGGCCGTTCGGCTCAAATGATCGCTCAAAATCTGATTGGTGCTTTTGATACATATTGCAATTAAGAGTCTGATCTTGCTTGATTGTCGGATGACAATGAAAGAATTACAAGCCATAGGATGGAAGTCCTCATGGCTTGTTTTCATTTAACACAATCGTTAGAGTTTCCTTATAACTTCATAAGCTTGCGTTCGTGTTTGCATGATGAAGATCTTCCTTTTGACCACCTTGATTTTCCTCTTGTGAACCATAAATTTTAGAGTATCATTGCAAATCAATTCGATGCTATGTATCCCAATTTGTATTATTTCTTTAAAGATGTTTTTGGTGTGGAATGGGACTGGGCCCGTTTTCTGAATTCATTCGGTTTTTTTGTCGCCATCGCCTTTGTTCTCAGTGCCTTTGTACTCACTAAAGCCTTTCAACTGAAAGAACAAGCCGGACTATTGTTGCCGTATGAAGAAAAACAAGTTTTTGGAAAACCTGCAGGTTTGGGAGAATTGCTTTTAAATGCTTTTCTGGGTTTTTTTATGGGGTATAAAATTCTGGGTGCTTTTTTGGGCGCATCAGAAGAAGGAATGGATCCGCAGTCCTTTATTTTTTCTTCAAAAGGGAACTGGCCTGCAGGTATTTTTCTGGCCCTGCTGTTTGCCGGAATCAAATGGTATGAAAAGAATAAGGTCAAAGTGGCCAAACCTGAAGAACGAATGGTTCGTATCTGGCCGCATGAACGGGTAGGTGACATGACCGTTTTGGCGGCTCTATTTGGTTTTGGCGGTGCAAAGCTGTTTCACAATCTGGAAAACTGGAATGATTTTATTTCTGATCCCGTGGGGGCTTTGCTTTCGTTTAGCGGACTGACCTTTTACGGCGGACTCATTTGTGCAGCCATAGCCATTGCAATTTATGCAAAACGGAGAGGCATTGGTTTGCGGCATTTAACAGATGCATTTGGCCCCGCACTCATGCTGGCTTATGCAATTGGAAGAATCGGATGTCAGGTGAGTGGAGATGGTGACTGGGGTATTCCCAACAGCGCTTACATTACCGATTCCACGGGTCAGGTGCAACTTGCTAAGGAGCAGGATTTTCAACAGGCATTGCAGCGTAACCGTGTATACCTGATGCATGAATTTCGTACCGCCAACCCGGAAGCTATTCCGCATGCATCTTTTAAAGCGCCTTCTTTTCTTCCGGAATGGATGGTAGCCTATACCTATCCGCACAATGTAATTAGTGCAGGTGTTAATTTCCCGGGTTGTGAATTACAGGAACATTGTTCCTATTTGCCTTTGCCGGTTTTTCCAACACCTTTTTATGAAACCGTAATCAGTTTGTTCTTGTTCGTTGTTCTTTTAGCAGCGCGTTCCAAGATCAAACTGCCCGGTGGCTTGTTTTGCCTTTATCTTGTTTTCAATGGAATGGAGCGGTTCGCAATTGAAAAAATCCGTGTAAATACCAAATACGAAGGATTGCCTTTTCAGCCCACACAGGCCGAATTAATCTCACTGGGATTGGTTGTGCTTGGAATTGTATTGTATTTTGTTTGCCGCAAAAAAGCTGCCGTTTCCTGATCTGTCGGAATTGATTTTCATCTTGCAACGGTTTTTTGTAATCTTGTTCCAAAATTTGATATTATGCCTTCTTTTGATATTGTAAGTAAAGTGGACGTTCAGGCACTGGATAATGCCGTAAATGTCACCACCAAAGAAATTGGAAACCGATTTGACTTTAAGGGGAGCCATGTTGTTATTGATTTGAATCGAAAAGAATTCAAAATCAGTATTGAAGTGGAAGATGAAATGAAATTGCGTCAACTGATTGATGTTCTCATCAGTCGTGCACACAAGCAAGGAATTGCACCACAGGCTTTTGATCAAAGCAAGGAGCCCTATCAAAGCGGAAAACTCGTTAAACAAGAGCTTTCGGTTCGTAACGGACTGAAACAGGAAGATGCCAAGAAAATCGTAAAGCTGATTAAGGAGTCGGGTTTAAAAGTGCAGGCTTCCATTAACGATGATCTGGTACGGGTTACCGGGAAAAAGATTGATGATTTACAGGAAGTGATTCAGGCTTCCAAAGGCTGGGGGCTGGAAATACCGCTTCAATATGAAAACATGCGTTCCTGAATGGGTAGATTCTTCAGTGCTGAAGTTTCTGGACCAGAATCTTTGGCTGATAGGACAGAAAGATGTAAATTCGCACCTCATTTTAAACTATGCACGGCCATTCCGTGCTGAAAAATCCCAAAAGTCATGAAACAAGGAATTCATCCGGCTAATTATCGTTTTGTGGTATTCAAAGATATGAGTAACGGTTACTCATTTCTGACACGTTCTGCAGCTCTTTCCAAAGAAACCATTCAGTGGGAAGATGGCAATGAATACCCATTGATTAAACTTGAGATCTCCAATATGAGTCATCCGTTCTTTACCGGACAAAACATTTTGGTGGATACTGCAGGTCGTATCGATAAATTCAAAAAGAAATACGCCAAAAAATAATCCGATTCAATTCGGTCCGTTTTATCGAATCCTCCTCAATCGGGAGGATTTTTTTTGTACTACAGCTTGTGTCCTAGAGATCGTTTCTAAAATAAAAAAGCCGGCTTGTAACCGGCTTTCATCATTCATTGACATGTTTAAACATTAAAACGGAAGTGCATCACATCGCCGTCTTTAACCAGGTATTCCTTGCCTTCAATTCGTAGTTTTCCGGCTTCCCTACAAGCGGCTTCGGTTTTATAATTGACGTAATCATCAAAACTAATAACCTCTGCTTTGATGAAGCCTTTTTCAAAATCAGTGTGAATGACACCGGCTGTTTGGGGGGCTTTCCAGCCTTTGTGGAAGGTCCAGGCCCTTACTTCCTGTACGCCGGCAGTAAAATAAGTTTGAAGATTCAATAAATGATACGTGTAACGAATCAATCGGTTTAACGCCGGTTCTTTCATGTGGTATTCTTCCATGAACAATTGACGATCATCGGGATCTTCCATTTCACTGATCTGCGCTTCAATCGAATTGTTCATCACAATTACTTCGGCACCCTCATCTTTAACCGCCTCAATGAGTGCGTTGGAATACTTGTTGCCGGTATGCATACTCGCTTCATCTACATTGGCTACATAGAGGACTTTTTTCTGTGTGAGGAAAAAAGAATCCTGAATTTGTTCCAGTTCGGCGGAATTGAGATCGAGTCCGCGAATACTTTTACCTTGTTCCAGATGGGCCTTGCATTTGAGTAAAACTTCCAGTTCCGATTTGGCTTTGGCATCTCCGGCACGTGCTTGTTTCTCGATACGTTGAATTTTTTTCTCCACTGTTTCAAGGTCCTTCAACTGCAATTCGGTATCAATGATTTCTTTATCGCCCACGGGATTGATGGCGCCTTCTTCTCTTAGCACATTTTCATCTTCAAAACAACGTATCACATGAATGATGGCATCCACTTCACGAATATTGGCCAGGAATTTATTTCCCAAACCTTCTCCTTTACTGGCTCCGCGAACCAATCCGGCAATATCCACAATTTCAATTTGTGTGGGTACGGTACGTTGTGGTTGCACCAGTTCGGCTAATTTGTTGATCCGTTCATCAGGCACGTCAACCAGACCCACATTGGGCTCGATAGTACAGAAACGATAATTGCTGGCTTGTGCCTTGGCACTGTTGCTGACAGCATTGAATAAAGTAGATTTTCCTACATTGGGCAATCCTACAATCCCGGCTTTTAAACCCATGAACAAAACAATTTATTAGTGATCAATAAGTGAAACCGGAAGTTGTTGGGTTCCTCCGTTTTCAACAATGGCCGCAAAGATAAGTCTTCGAAATCATGGATTGAAATTGCTCTTTCCGAAACGCCTCATAACAGGGTGGAAGATGCACAGTTAAAACCTATATATGTTGTTCTTTATTCCCAATCATAAACATTTAAGAAGATGATTTTGGTAGTTTAACAAAAAACTACAATCTTGGGTACTCTTTATCGAACATTCAGAAATTGATTTTTAAACGAATTTCACCGTATGGCTTTAAGCAGAATCTGGAGTGCCTTTATCATCATTGCAATTGGAGCAGCCGTTGTAAAATGGTTGTTGTTTCCGGAGTTCAACGAGATTTTTTACTGGATGGTGGTTGGGAAAGCCGATGACGCAACGAATCTGACGCATGTGGACGGTATCATTGAAACCTGTAAATCGGCTGTGAACATCTGTTTGAGCCTTATAGGTATCATGGCCTTGTTTATGGGTTTCATGCGCATAGCCGAAAACGCAGGAGGAATTCGTTTTCTTTCACGCATCATTGGACCGTTCTTTTCCCGCATTTTTCCGGAAGTACCCAAAGGGCATCCCGCCTTTGGACATATGATGATGAATTTCAGTGCGAATTTGTTGAACCTCGACAATGCGGCCACACCCTTTGGCCTGAAAGCGATGGAGAGTTTACAGGAATTAAACCCCAATAAAGACCGGGCCAGCAATTCCCAGCTCATGTTTTTGTGTTTGCATGCTTCCGGACTTACACTTATTCCGGTGAGTATTATTGCCGCTCGTGCTTCTTTAAAAGCCGTAAATGCAACGGATATTTTTGTTCCCTGTATGGTTTCAACGTTTGCTGCTACGATGGCTGCCATGATCATTGTGTCTGTTAAACAACGAATCAATCTCCTGCAGCCCGTCATCATTGCCTGGGTACTTGGAATTTCGGCGGTGATTGCAGGATTGGTCTTATACCTGGTTTCTTTGAATGCAGATCATGTACAGTCGTTTTCAAAACTGTTGAGCAATGGTTTGATTTTATTCATATTTCTTGCCATTGTTTCCGGGGCATTAATTAAAAAAGTAAATGTCTTCGATTCGTTTGTAGAAGGGGCAAAAGGTGGATTTGAAACGGCTGTCCGGATCATTCCTTATCTCGTTGGGATGTTGGTTGCCATTAGTATGTTACGTACCAGCGGCACGTTTGAATTGATCATCGAAGGAGCAAAATCATTTTTCATGTGGATGGGAGCTGATACCCGTTTTGTAGACGGTTTGCCTACCGCACTCATCAAACCTCTGAGTGGTAGCGGAGCCAGAGGAATGATGATTGATACCATGAAAACATTTGGTGCCGATTCCTTTGCCGGCCGATTATCCTGCATCTTACAAGGTTCGTCCGACACAACTTTTTATGTAATTGCAGTTTATTTTGGATCTGTTGCCATACGAAACACACGGTATGCCGTTGGCGCGATGTTGCTTGCGGATCTGGTGGGAGTTATCACCTCTATTTTAATGGCGTATTTGTTTTTTGGAACGAGTCTGTAATTTTTTGAACACGTTTAAACATCGATTGCTTGAATCAAAAAGAATTATCCTATATCCGCTTTTCTTTTTTAATCAGTACACTCATTTGTCTGATAAAGTTCATCGCCTGGTGGTTTACTCATTCGCTGGTTGTTTTATCCGATGCGCTGGAGTCGATCATCAATGTGGCCGGTGCCGCCTTTGCCTGGTATAGTATTTCTTTATCGAACAAACCAAGGGATACCGATCATCCTTACGGACACGGGAAAATTGAATTTTTTTCCATTGGCTTTGAGGGTGCGATGATATTGATTGCCGGAGTAGGAATTTTAATACAGGCCGGGTCTTTTTACTTCCGACCGGTACAGGTTCATGATCTTGGAGTTGGTTTATGGCTTACGATTGGTACCGGTTTCTTGAATTTTTTATTAGGTTATTTTCTTGTTCGAAAAGGGAAGCAGTCCGGTAGCTTAACCTTACAAGGTAACGGAAAACATATTTTAAGTGATGCTTATACGAGTATTGGTGTGATCACGGCCTTGCTTCTGATCCTTGCAACGGGGTATACCTGGATTGATCCGATTGCATCGGCCGTAGCCGCATTCATCATTATTTACACCGGCTATCGTTTGATCCGGAAAGCGATCAGAGGGTTGATGGACGAAACCGACACATCAGTCGTCGAAGAACTAATTGAAATTTTGAAAAAGAACCGCAAAGAGGATTGGATTGATATACACAATTTACGTGTGCAGCGCTTTGGAAATTATTACCACATTGATTGTCATATAACCTTGCCGTATTATTACAAACTCGAACAGGTTCATGAACTTATTACGGAAATGGATCATCTACTAAATGCAGAATTTGAAAAGGGATCGATTGAATTTTTCATTCATACTGATCCATGTTTGCCCATCAGTTGCAGTCATTGTTTGCTTACACAATGCACGGTGCGACAAAAACCATTTCAACAGCGTATAGAGTGGACCAGAGAAAATCTTTTACCCAATCAAAAACATCAATTTGTTGTGTAACGGTTGCGGTGTACCCATTCTCACTCATTGGCGTTGTATTGAAACCTTAAAGGAGTTAAAGCTTCAATAAGCGGTTTTACCTTGTATATGTTGTTATTGATCTTGTTTCCGAGCACAATGATCGTCAGCGAATCGGTAATCACTCTGTAAAAACAGGAATTGTTTCCATGCCACCAGCCATTGTGGTAAACAATGTTTTTTTCCTGAGGCAATGTGTACATACGCCAGCCCAATCCATAATTGTGTATTCCCGGACGTTCGAAACTATATGGAGAAAATGCTTTCTGTTTCCATTCTTTTGTAAGGAGGTAATCGGTATAGAGGGCCTGATCCCATTTCAGCAAATCCCTGACCGTACTGTAGATGTTTTTGTCTCCGTAAGTTTCATCCAGCCAGGTCATCGCTTCCATTGTTCCATTAGCTCTGTAGGATGGCGTGGCGGTTGCACTATCGGCCCATGTAAACACTTTGGTGTTGTGCATCTTCAACGGTTGGAAGAAGTGTGTGTTCAGGTATACAGGGTAGGAAAGGCCGCTGAGTTTTTCAATAAGTAAGGCCAGCAAAACATAGTTGGTGTTGGAATAACTGAACCGTTTTCCGGGTTCAAACTCAAGGTGGGGTTTTTGGTCAATGATTGCCTGCAGAACGCCTTCGTTGTTGATTCGTTTTTTCTTGTCCCATTTGAGGTCTTCCAGAAAATAGCCGTAATGACGTAATCCGCTTCTGTGGCATAACAGCATTTGGATGGTGATAGCAGGAAAAGGAAATTGGGGAAAATAACGAACCAGTGAATCGGTCAGTTGACATTTCCCTTCCTGTGCCAATTGCAGTAACGCAACCGCTGTGAATGTTTTGCTGGTAGAAGCAATGTGAAAAGGAGTGGTGTGCAGGATCGGGTCTTTTTGTCCGACATGAATAGATCCCTGATAACGCTCAAAAAGGATGTTCCCTTTACGGGCAACCAGAAAGGCACCATTAAAACCTCTTCGTTTCAGTGAAGAATCATAAAAGTGCTCTATGGTTCGAATGGAGTGCCGGATTTCTTGTTTTGTGAGAGGCGACGGTTTGGGTTCGTTATATTCTAACAAATATTCGTTATCATCTTTTTTTTCGGAAGATGATTTACAGCCTGCAAGTAGGCAGCTTAGGATGGCTGCTAAAAGCAGACTTCTCATGTAAAAAGGCATAGAGACTTTAATATTGAAAAATGCTCAAGTATATTTGCGTTGCAAAATAAGCAAACAATCGAATCATGGCAGAAAAAAAGACCACAAGTTATCCCAAAGAAAAAATCAAAATTTTATTGCTGGAGAACATCAGTGAAACAGCTGTAAAACACATCAAAGATAGCGGCTATGCAAGTGTAAAAAAGTTGAGCGGCGCATTGAGTGAAGAGGACTTGATAAAAGAAATCAAAGATGTGCATTTGCTGGGTATTCGTTCCAAAACCATGATAACCGAAAAGGTGCTTCAGGCAGCAGAAAAACTACAAGCCATTGGTTGTTTCTGTATAGGTGTGAATCAGGTCAATCTGAAAGCGGCCACAAAAAAAGGAATTGTGGTCATGAATGCTCCTTACAGCAATACAAGGAGTGTAGCGGAGCTTGTTATTGGATTGAGTATCCTGCTTATCCGCAGAATCATTGATAAGAACAAAGCGGCACATGAAGGTATTTGGATGAAAGATGCAAAGGGCAGTTATGAATTAAGAGGAAAAACACTTGGCATCATCGGATATGGAAATATTGGAAGTCAGGTAAGTGTACTGGCCGAATCCATTGGAATGAAAGTGATCTATTACGATATCGTAACAAAATTACCTCTTGGTAATGCCGTTCAAATTAAAAGTTTAAAGGACCTTTTGAATAAGTCGGATATCGTCACCTTACATGTTCCGGAAACAGCACAAACAAAGAACATGATCAATAAAACCAATCTCAAGTATTTTAAGAAGGGTTCTATTCTTCTGAATTACGCCCGGGGAGAAGTTGTTGATCTGGAAGCGCTGAAGAAGTTTTTACTCGACGGACATATTTCGGGTGCAGCGGTGGATGTGTTTCCCTGGGAGCCTGAAAAGAACGGAGACCGTTTTCAAACACCATTGCAAGGCTTACCCAATGTGATCTTGACACCTCATATTGGTGGTAGTACCGAAGAAGCACAACAAAACATTGGAGAAGATGTAAGCAATAAACTTGTACAGTTTTTGGAACATGGGGTCACTACCGGATCGCATACCGTTCCGGAACTGGCACTGCCTACTCAGGAAGGAACGCATCGCATTTTGCATATTCACAACAATGTTCCGGGTGTACTGAGTGAAATCAATACCCAACTGAGTAAGCATAAAGTCAACATCCTGGGTCAGTATCTCAAAACCAATGATCAAATTGGTTACGTGGTTTTGGATGTGGATCAGAGTCTTTCAGGCAAGGCTGTACAACTATTAAAGGCTGTAAAGGAAACCATCAAAGTACGGATTGTTTATTAACAGATTTCGTTTTTTTGGTTCTTGTCTCAAAACTATGATGAATGTCATTTTAATCAGGTTTCATATGAACTAACTTCGAATCATGCGATAAGCATCTAAATGGTTCTATATGAAAAAAGGTTATTTAGTAGGTTTAGGAGTTGCAATGGCAACGGGAGCAGCGGCAGGAATGCTGATGGCTCCGGAGAAAGGTAAGGATCTCCGAAAGAAAATGATGGAAAAAGGTTCTAAGTTTTCGGAAAAATGCAAAAACGCCTTAAAACGGAACAGAAAGGAAAAACCTGAATAAGAAAATAATGAACCACTGAAAACGGAGACTCCTATAGTAAAGGCGCAATTAGATTGCGCCTTTCTTTTTTAATGTATCCGGTCACCACGGATTTCAATGCGCTGCATCAGATCTTTTTCAAATTCCAGCCATTCTTTCCATCTTTTCCGCACTTTGGTTTTTGGCAAATAATATTCAGAAAGATTGATGAATAAGGTGTAGTGTCCGGCTTCGCTTTCCATGAATTTGCGGTAGAACTTGCGGAGATAAGCATCTTCCAAACCCTCACTCAATCGTTTGAACCGTTCGCAACTTCGGGCTTCAATCAACGCCATAGTGAGCATTTGATCCAGAAATCGATCTTCCACATGTCCGCCTTTTTTTTGAAAAGCAATCAACTCATTTACATAGAGATCTTTTCGTTGTTTGCCCAACCGGAGTCCTCTTTTATGCAGTTCGGCAAGAACTGCTCTGAAATGGCCCCATTCTTCCGTTACGATCGGACTCAATTCAACCACCATTTTTTCATACTGACTGTAGCGTTGAATCAATGAAATACAGGTTGTGGCTGCTTTTTGCTCACAATAAGCATGATCGGTAAGAATTTCTTCAATGGAGAGCATAGTCAGATCTACCCAGCGGGGATCGGTGGGTAGTTGCAATCCCAATATATTTTTAACCGATTCATTTGTTTCTTCCATATTGCAAATTTACTATACCTGTAATTTAAATAATCGAACACCGGAATTTGTTGAATGCATGCTTTTGTATAATTTCATTACCTATACTTGCATTATGAAATAGCCCCGACGAGCACCGGATGCTCAATGCGAATCATCTTTGAGGCTGTAACATGGTTTCAATAACAACATTATAAAACAGATACATGAAAATTGCGTCTTTCCTGATTTCTTCACTGCTTGCCATTGCGCTTGTGTATGTTCTGAATCAGCCAATAGGACCTGCACCTGCATTCGGTTCGTTTTTAAGTCCGCAACACGGATTCTGGCAAAATGCGGAAGCATATGATGCTGATTACAATGCCGATCTTAAGTTGCCCGGACTCAATGGACCTGTAAATGTGTATTTTGACGAAAGATTGGTGCCTCATATCTATTCCGATAACCAGTTGGATGCGGTTTATGTACAAGGTTATTTACACGCCAAATTCAGGCTTTGGCAAATGGAATTCCAAACACATGCGGCTGCAGGAAGAATCAGTGAAGTTATAGGAGACAAGGCTTTGAATTACGATCGTGAACAACGCCGTTTGGGGATGGTCTATGCTGCGGAAAATATGCTGGAAGTCATGGAGGCAGATCCGTTAACAAAAAGTTTGTGCGATGCCTATACTGCAGGCGTGAATGCGTATATAGAATCTCTGCCTGAAAGTCAATTGCCTGTTGAATACAAATTGTTGGGCTACAAACCTGAGCGTTGGAATAATTTAAAAATTGCACTTTTTGTGAAGGCAATGAACAAAACACTGGCCGGTTATGCCGAAGATTTATCCTTCACAGCCGTTAAATCATGGTTCACCAACGAGCAGATGCAATTGCTGTTTCCTGCCGTACCGGACTCTTTGGATCCGATTGTACCAAAAGGTACTGCTTTTGATCCGCCGGGAATTCTTCCGATTGCGCCTGCAGGGAGCGACAGTGCCTATTTGGGTAAAAAAGATTCTTTAACCATTCGTGAAATCGACAAACCGCATCCTGATAACGGAAGTAACAATTGGGTGGTTGCCGGTAAAAAAACACAAAGCGGAGCCCCCATTTTATGTAATGATCCGCATCTGGAATTGACTCTCCCTGCAATTTGGTATGAAATGCAAATGTCGGGTCCCGATATTAACGTTTATGGTACATCGTTTCCCGGGATTCCCGGAATTGTAATTGGTTTCAACGACAGTATTGCCTGGGGTGTAACCAATTCGCAAAGGGATGTGCGTGATTATTATGAAATTCAATTCAAAGATGCTACACGTTCGCATTACCGTTTTCAAAACCAATGGAAAGAAGCAAGTATGAGGGTGGAGACCATCAAAGTAAAGGGGAAAGCAAATGTTTATGATACCGTGAGTTATACCATTTTTGGTCCTGTAATGTATGACGACCGTTTCAGTAACAATGCTTCCGTTGGCAAAACACTGGCCGTTCGCTGGAAAGCGCATGATCCTTCCAATGAAGCGTTGGCGTTTTTCAAGCTCAATCACGCACGGAATTATAAAGAATACCTCGAAGCGATTCAGCTGTTTCAATGTCCGGCTCAAAATTTTGTATTTGCTTCCAAATCGGGTGATATCGCCATTTGGCAACAGGGTACATTTCCTGCTCGCTGGAATCAGCAAGGCTTGTACGTTATGCCGGGTGTCGATAGCAGCTATATGTGGCAGGGAATGATTCCTCAATCGGAAAATCCTCATTCCATCAATCCCGAGCAAGGTTTTTTGAGCAGCGCCAATCAACGTCCGGTGGATGGCGGGTATCCCTATTTTATTCCGGGAGGTTATGATCTTTATCGTGGTATCACCATCAATAACCGTTTACGTGCTTTAACTGCCGCAACGGTTGAAGACATGAAGCAGTTGCAGAACGACAATTACAATTCACTTGCGGCAACTGCCAAGCCGGTTTTGTTGAAAAACTTAAACGACTCGTTATTGTCTTCACAAGAAAAATTCTATTATGATGTTTTCAAACAGTGGAATCTTCAAAATGGATACAAAGAAAAGGGTGCAACGCTTTTTGTTTTATGGTACGACACGTTGATGCAAATGGTGTTTAATGATGAATTGTCTAAAATGAAAGATTTTGGATTGTATCCCGCCGAGCGAACGCTGCTGGAAGCCGTATTGCGCGATTCTGCTTTTTCCTATATTGACGACAAACGTACGCCGCAGGTTGAAACCTGGAAAGATATGGTTCTTCTATCATTCAAAGCCGTTGTTCCAAAGTGTATGCAACTGGAGAAAGAACAAAAGATGGAATGGGGTGTATATAAAAATACAACGGTCTATCATTTATTGCGCTCGTCACTAATGCCATTTGCGCGTACAGGTTTGCCAATTGGAGGTGGACGACATATCGTAAATGCTACGCAACACAATCATGGCCCAAGCTGGAAAATGATCATACATCTGAAGCAGGAAACCGAAGCGTTTGTCGTGTATCCGGGCGGACAAAGTGGAAACCCCGGAAGCCGATATTACGACCAGTTTGTCGATACCTGGGCAAACGGATCCTACTACAAAGCCTGGATTTTCCGAAAAGGTCAGGAGTCGAATCCTGCAATTAAATGGAGGATGACTTTTTCAAAATCCTGATTTCTAACTTTCACATTTAACTCATTCAAATGAAATTTATTTCTGCAATTCTGTTGACGGCTCTTTTAAGTTATGCTGCCGGTTTCTGGTTTCCATGGTGGATCATTGCTGTAGCTGCTTTTCTCGTCGCGTTATTGATTCAGCAATCGCCCTTCCGTGCCTTTTTATCCGGATTTATCGCCTTGTTTATTTTGTGGTTTGCTCTGGCTTATTATCTGGATTTCCGGAATCATCACATTTTGTCTCTAAAAATATCCGAGATACTTTTTAAACAATCTTCTTCCTTGCTTATTACTGCTGTTACCGGGTTGCTGGCTGCTCTGGTAGGAGGTTTGGCTGCATTATCCGGGGCGACTTGCAGACGGCTTTTTCCTCAGAATTAATTTTTTTTGAACCCGATGGCAGGTAATTTCGCACACCATGCGTCGTTTAATTGGGATTCTGTTTTTCTTCTTTATTTGTAAAGTGGGTACAGCCGGAAAGATTTTCGGGAAAGTAACTACTGAAAATGGAACTGTACTTCCGTTCTCTTCCATTACCGTGCAACAAACCAATTACGGCACCTTAGCGAACAACGAAGGGGTCTATTTTTTGGAATTGAATGCCGGAACCTACACGATTATTTGTCAGCATGTTGGTTATGAACGTCGTGAGCAGCGCATACAAGTACGTGCCAACGATTCGTTGGAGCTCAATTTTGTTTTGAGTACACAGAAAGTGTCCTTACAGGAAATTGTAATCAAGCCGGGTTCTGAGGATCCGGCCTATGCGATGATTCGCAGTGCCATCAAAAAACGTAAAGAGCATCTGGAGGAACACCCCGAATATGTTTGTGATGTATACAGTAAAGGAGTACTGAATCTGCGTGATTTCCCATTGTCGTTCCTGGGACAGAAAGTTGATTTTGAGGATGGAGATACATCCAAACGTAAGATGATTTATTTGTCCGAAACGGTGTCAAGACTTTCAAAAGGCAGAGGAGGGGATTCTAAAATTGAAGTCCTTTCTTCCCGCGTGAGCGGACAAAGTGATGGGTACGGACTTGCAGGCGCTTCCTTTTTTTCTTTTTATCAAAACAATGTTCAGATCAGTAATTCTTTGAATCCAAGAGGGTTTGTATCTCCGATTTCTGATCACGCCCTGCAATACTATCGCTATCGTTATGAAGGTGCTTTTTCGGAAGGAGGTGTACTGATCAATCGCATTCGTGTATTTCCCAAAAGAAAATACGAGCCCTTGTTCTCAGGTGTCATACAATTGGTTGAAGACGAATGGCGGATCCACAGTATACAATTGATGCTGACCAAAGAAAATCAAATGCAACTGGCCGATACGTTGCGGATCGAACAATTGTATAGTCCTCTTTCCACAGGAGAATGGGTCATGCAAAGTCAGGTTCTGTATCCTTCGATACGTTTCATGGGCTTTGATGCTTACGGCAGTTTTTCGAATGTTTACAGAGCTATGAATTTGCATCCGAAGTTTGAAAAGGGTTTTTTTAATCGCATTGTACTAACCTATCAAAAAGGAAGCAATCAGCGTCCGCTCGATTATTGGGATAGTATCCGCCCTTTGCCGTTGACCCTTGAAGAACGAACGGATTACTTAAAGAAAGACAGTCTGGAACAACGAAGAAAAGATCCTGTTTATCTGGACTCGATTGACCGTATACAAAACCGAATCAAACCGGTATCACTTTTAATTACCGGAAAAACATTGAATTGGCAACGCACTAAAACCAGTTTGGAACTGCCCGCAATGATTCAGGTTCTTGGTTTCAACACGGTAGAGGGCGCTGTTCTTGATGTTCCCGTCAAATGGATGAGGGAATTCAAAAATCAAAAAAGATTGGTTTTTTCTCCGCATATACGTTACGGATTTACAAGTCGTACCGTTTTTGGATGGGGTACCGTGCGCTATGCATCTAAATCGGATTATGGCTTTGCTGTTGCTGTTTCCGGAGGGAAACGTGTGTTTCAATTCAACAACGACAATCCGATTGAGCCGCTTCAAAACACCATTTCGTCTTTGTTGTATAAAAACAATTTCATGAAATTGTATGCGGCAACTTTTGCACGCCTTTCATTCAGCAAAGGAGTAGGGCATGGCCTGTCAGTCTACGGTTCATTACAATATCAGGATCGTAGTCCTTTACAAAATCGAACGGATTATAGTTGGACTAATCGGGCTAAACCATATACAGTCAATTATCCGGATGAGTTTTCTGCAAATACTTTTGCAAGCCACCAGGCATTCTTCATCACAGGCGGAATCAATTGGCAACCGGGAGCCGGTTACATTTCCTTGCCTGATCGCATGATTAATACAGGATCTAAGTGGCCGATTTTTACATTGCAGTATAAAAAAGGAATTCAACACATAGCAGGAAGTGATGTTGATTTTGATCAATGGATGATTCGGGCTTATGATCAAGTCAATCTGAAACTGGCAGGACGTTTCGACTATAAGGTTCAAGCCGGTGGATTTATCAATGCTACACGTACTGAGTTGCCCGACATGCAACATTTTCCCGGTAACCGTTTGTATAAGTCAAGTGATTTTCTTTCAACCTTTCAACTTGTTTCCTATTACACCTTCAGCAACACCGCCAACCGATCCCTTGCTTTATTTGGTGAGCATCATTTTAATGGATTGCTAACCAATAAAATACCGGTGTTTAAATCCTTGAACTGGAATTTGGTAGCCGGAGGAAGTTGCTTGTTGTATCCTTCTGTATCGTATGCCGAATGGCATGTTGGATTTGAAAACATCTTTCGTTTTTTTCGTGTTGATCTGGTTAGCGGTTATTTGAATGGTCGTGTTCAAATGCCGGAATATCGAATAGGTACATCCATTTCAATTGGAAGTTCGGCCGATTGATGAATTTCGTATTTTTGCACTGCTTTGGAATTTTGCCCAACCTGCAATTGGGATTCTGAGCATCCGATTCAAAACGAATCGACAGAATTAAAATTCATACATATGGCACTACTGCACAACCGTGTTTCGCGTAAGGAACTCAAACAACGCATTCTGGATGATCCCACTCCAAGAACCACTATTTCCTTCTATTGTTATTTCCCGATCGAAGATCCGGATACATTCAGAAATGAATTATACCAGTCGTTCAAGCAATTGGAAGTATACGGCCGTATTTATGTTGCCCATGAAGGAATCAATGCTCAAATGAGTGTTCCCACTAAAAACTTTGAAGCATTTCGTTCCTGTTTGTACGCTATCGGTCCTTTAAACGGATTGCGTTTGAATATTGCTGTTGATGATGACGGGAAAAGTTTTTATGTTCTGGATATCAAAGTACGATCCAAAATTGTTGCAGATGGAATTGATGATCCCGACTTTGATATGCAGCGTAAAGGGAAATATGTTAATGCGGAAGAGTTTAATAAGCTCACGGCCGATGAAAGCACGGTTGTCATTGACATGCGTAATCATTATGAATTTGAAGTGGGGCATTTTGAAAAGGCCATCGAAATTCCGAGCGATACGTTTCGTGAACAGTTGCCGATGGCGGCGGATATGATGCAGAATAATAAGGAGAAAAATATCATCATGTATTGCACCGGTGGAATCCGTTGTGAAAAGGCAAGTGCCTACATGTTGCATAAGGGATTTAAAAATGTCTATCACCTGGAAGGCGGCATCATTCATTATGTGAATGAAGTAAAACAAAAGGGCTTACAAAATAAGTTTCACGGCAAGAACTTTGTTTTTGATCAGCGTTTGGGAGAGCGTGTAACCGAAGAAATCATTTCAGCTTGTCACCAATGCGGACAACCTGCCGATACACATGTGAATTGTGTGAACGATGCCTGTCATTTATTATTCATTCAGTGTGATGAGTGCAACAAAAAAATGAAAGGCACCTGTTCTAATGAGTGCTATGACTTTATTCATTTGCCTGTTGAACAGCAAAAAGTATTGCGAGCCGGCAAAGACAAAGGCCGAAACATTTTTAATAAATCACGTGCCGTTCGCTTGCGACCACGTTTGGGAAAGGATCTCTGATTCTTAGATCAAATGATGTTTTTTGAGCGCACTGACCGTTAATTCGTAGGTTTCCGTATCCGATAATTCTTGAGGAACGAAAGGTGAGCCAATGACTTGTTCATATAATTCGATGTAACGGCTTGAAATGGTTTGGATCCATTCATCGGACATCTCCGGCACTTGTTGCCCTTCTTTTCCCATGAAGTTATTTGCAATCAGCCATTCTCTCACGAATTCTTTGCTGAGTTGTTTTTGACGTTCTCCCTTTAGTTGACGCTCTTCAAATCCATCGGCATAAAAATAACGGGAACTATCGGGGGTATGAATTTCATCCATTAAGTAAATCGTATCTCCGATTTTTCCGAATTCATATTTAGTATCGGCCAGAATCAATCCCTGTTTTAACGCCAATTCTTTTCCTCGTTCAAATAATTGGAGTGTATAGTTGGATAAAATTTTCCATTCTTCTTCAGTACAAAGTCCTTTACGGATGATTTCGTCGGGGGCAATGTCTTCATCGTGTCCGGCATCCGCTTTCGTACTGGGTGTTATAATTGGAGTTGGGAAAAAATCATTTTCTTTTAATCCTTCAGGCATGAATGCTCCACATAAAATGCGTTCTCCGCTATTGTAAGTTCGCCAGGCGTGACCAACCAGATTGCCTCTAACCACCATTTCAATTTTAAACGGTGTACATCTTTTTCCGATACTCACGTTCGGCGCAGGGACATCGATCAGCCAATTGGGGCAAATTGATTCGGTCGCTTTCAACATATACGCAGCGATCTGATTCAATACCTGTCCTTTAAAAGGAATAGGGCGGGGAAGAATGACATCAAAAGCGGAAATCCGGTTGCTGGCTACCATTACCAGTGTTGATTCGCCAATGGAATAAACATCACGAACCTTGCCATGATAAACATTATTTTGTAGGGGGAAAGTAAACGAATTCATGGGCCGAAAGTAAAATAGAGGAAGCGGCCCAACAATTAATACCTATACAAGTTATTCACATCTCGGTAACGGTTCAAAAAGAAAATTTTTGTTTCCGTTATATAATATTTATTTTGGAATGTTATTTCATTAAAACCAAAAGACCATGATGAGAAAATTACCAGGATTATTCCTGCTTTTAACGATGTGTTTGCTCTCCCTTTACAGTCAGGCTCAAAACCTTATTGTAAAAGGAACCGTAAAAGCATCCGGTACGAAGGAAAATATACCGGCTGTTTCAGTCAATATTAAAGGAACGTCAATTGGAACGTATACCGATGAGAATGGTAATTTCAGTCTCTCGGTTTCAAAGTTCCCCCTTGTTTTGTTGATATCTTCAGTTGGCTACGAAAATGCAGAAGTGGCGGTATCGGGTCCACAGGATGCTTTAGAGATCACTTTAAAAGTTTCGTCGGGTCTGGGGCAGGAAATTGTTGTTTCTGCAACGCGTGTTGCAACGCGCATTCTGGAATCACCGGTTTCCATTGAGCGAGTGAGCACAACAGCCATCCGCAATGCACCGTCTGCATCCTATTATGATGTGGTTACCAATCTCAAAGGTGTGGACATGCTCACCTCATCGCTCACCTTTAAAACACCCACTACAAGAGGGTTTTCCGGAAGTGGTAATGTCCGTTTCAATCAATTGGTAGATGGTATGGACAATCAGGCTCCGGGTCTCAACTTTGCAGTAGGTAGCATGGTGGGTTTGTCTGAGTTGGATGTTGATAACATGGAATTATTGCCGGGTGCTTCTTCTGCATTATACGGTCCTGGTGGTATGAATGGAACTTTGTTGATATCAAGCAAGAATCCTTTTAAATACCAGGGATTATCCGTTCAAATCAAGCAGGGTGTTTTGCATACCGATCAAAAATACCGTCCCGAAGCGTCTCCGTATTACAACTGGAGTGTACGCTGGGCGCAAAAACTTGGAACGAAAGCGGCCTTTAAACTCACATCCGAATTCATTCAGGCAAAAGATTGGGTAGGTGCTGATGAGCGCAATTATCTGAGAACGGGAACAACCGGGTTGATTGTACCGGGAACACGTTCAACAGACCCTAACTATGACGGCGTGAACGTTTATGGTGATGAAACAACATTAGATCTTCGTCAGATTTTAGGAGGTATTGCTGCACAGGCTCCGTTTTTGGCTCCTTTTATTGGTACGTTATCTGCACAACCCATCAATGTTTCCAGAACCGGATACAAGGAAATTGATTTGATTGACCCCTACACCGTCAATTTCAAATTAGGAGGTGCGTTCCATTATAAAATCAATCGTACGACCGAAGCGATGGTGATGGCGAACTGGGGAACAGGAAATACCGTTTACACAGGAAGCGATCGTTATTCGTTTAGAGGTTTGAACATGGGACAATACAAAGTGGAAATTAATTCTAAAAACTGGTTTCTAAGAGGATGGACCACACAGGAAAATGCCGGTCAATCCTACAATACAACAGTGACCACTCGGTTAGTGAATGAACAAATTCGTCCTACAATCACATTTACCAACGGACAACCCACTCCCAAAACGACAGACTGGGCAGTAGTATATGCTCAAAATTATTTGGGTGGAATGCTTTCCGGCTTAAAGAATATTGACGCGCACAATCTTGCAAGAACTGCAGCAGATCAAGGAGCTCCCGCAGTTAGCAGTGCTCAATTCAAAAAGATTTTCAATGACGTTCGGAGAGTTCCCATTTCTCAGGGAGGTGGATTGCTTGTTGATCAAACCAACCTGTATGCGATTGATGGACAATACAATTTATCGCATATTACCGGCCCCTTTGCGGATGTGTTGATTGGCGGTAATTACCGTCGTTTCGTATTGAATTCACAAGGAACCGTGTTTGCAGATTCTGCAGGTACAATTGGTATCAACGAATACGGTGCTTATGTTCAGGCAACGAAAAAACTATTGAATGATAATCTGATATTGACTGTTTCGGGACGTTACGATAAAAATCAAAACTTTAAGGGACGCTTTACACCACGGGCAACTGCTTTGTATAAAGTGTCTAAAAACAGCAATATTCGTTTGTCGTACCAAACAGCCTACCGTTTTCCTTCTACACAACAACAGTGGATCAATTTAGTGGTAGCAGGTGGTGTGCGCTTATTGGGAGGTGTTCAGGATTTGAAAGACTATTACAAATTCGGTTCCAATCCTGTGTACACTTTAACAAGTGTGTTGGGTGGGGCTCCGGCAAAGGCATCGTTTGATGATTTCAAACCCGAGTCAGTTAGTTCTTATGAAATCGGATATAAAGGATTACATGCCAACGGAAAATTACTCGTAGATATCTATGGTTATTATGGCCAGTATCAGAATTTTATTGTTCGTACTTTGGTGGTGCAATCTGCAACAGGAAATCCCGCTGATCTCGCTAATTCCAATACACGTTCTATTTACTCTGTACCGGTTAATTCAAAACAAAAAGTTTCAACTTATGGCTTCGGTTTTAGTCTGGATTACAAACTGCCGAAGAACTTTTTTGTTGCGGTCAATGCTTCCTCCGATGTATTGGGCGATGTGGAACCAGGATTCATCACGTTTTTCAATGCTCCCAAGTATAGAGCAAACGTACAGGCCGGAAATTCAGGATTTGGACCTTCCAACAGTTTCAGCTTTGCTGTTGTCTATAGATGGCAGGAACAGTTTTTGTATGAGAGCGATTTTATAACCGGTACGGTCAACCAAGTTCAAATAGTAGATGCACAAGTGAGCTATAAATTGCCAAAAACAAAATCCTTATTTAAGCTCGGTGCAAACAACCTGCTCAATCAATACTATGTGCAGGGTGTTGGAAATCCTTCCATCGGAGGTTTGTACTATGTGAGCTACGGGTATAATTTATAAAACGCATTCATCGAAAATTATTAAAACTCAGTTATGAAAAAATACATCGGTTTTAAATCCATACTGCAAATCATGACCGTTTCATTGTTTTTAATGTTAACGGCATGTAACAAGGATATTGAGGCTCCGGTTCCCATACCCAGACCTACACAAGCAAGTACTCCTACACTTGCAACAGTTTTAGGCGGACCCAATTACACGTTTTTAAAGGCGGCAGTAGATCGTGCCAGTCTGGTTCCTGCAACTCCAACCGTTGCACAACAACTAGCCAATCCGGAGTTCCGTTTTACGGTTTTGGCACCGGACAACGATGCGTTTATTGCTTCGGGAATTCCAAGTATCGATGTCATCAATTCATTGCCGGTTGAACAGGTTTATGCGATTGTGCAATACCACATTTTGCCACAAATCGTTCCGTCTGCCGGACTATCATCAGTCGCATTCCCTAATTTGCAATATCCCACGTTGCTGAATCCTGCACCTTCTGTGAGTCCGATTTTACGTCTGACTTCTTTTTTGAGTAAAAACGGAGTATTGAATGACAAAGACTTGTATTGGGCCAACAATATTCCCATCATTGAACGGGATATACCGGTTGTGAATGGAATGATTCATCGGGTTGCGCGTGTGCTCATGCCACCTTCACAATTCTTGTTGGAAAAAATCAACACCGATCCCGGTCTGACGTTCTTTAAAGCCGCCATTCAACGGGCGGATAAAGATGTGCCTGCAGGCAGACGCATTCAGGATGCTCTGGCGAATATCGGTGCCAATCTTACGGTTTTTGCACCCACCGATGATGCCTTCAAAACTTTTTTAATTGGCGCCATCAGAGGCTATTTACTTTCCAATGGCGTTACCGATCCGGCGGCAACTACACAAGCAACTCAAATCGTAAACTTCGTTGGACCAACCTTGTTTTCAAATCCGGAATCCATTCCCGGAATTGGACCTGATATTGCAGCAATCGTAACACCTACATTGGCACAGGGAATTGTAGGGTATCATATCTTAGGTGCACAGTCCGGCACTTTTGCGCCTCCCGGTATTCGTGTGTTTTCTGTGAACATTCCTGCTGCTTCTGTTAATGTAAAAACCTTGTTGAATGCTGCTTTAAGTTCACATGCAGGGTTGACCTTAAGTGGAAATATTACTGAGGGATTTACAGTAAAAGGATTAATCAATCCAACTCCGGCTAATATCATCAAAACAGCTCCACCGGCATTGTCCAGTGATTTGAATTATTTAAATGGTGTGCTACATAAAATAGATCAGGTATTATTGCCTTTGCCCTTGTCACTCTAAGATTGATAATTAAGTATACTTTTCTATCCCGGCTTGTTTCAGGCCGGGATTTTAATTTGCTGAATTTCAGGAAGTGACGATCTTTGAGCCCGATGAAAGTGGTCTTGTTTGATACGCCCGAAAGAATTTCGCTGTATCCGTTTACGGCATTGCGTCCAGTAGCAGCAATTCAAATCGGTATTGATTCCATACAGTCCTGGTGGGAACAACTGCTCCATCAGCCGGTTTATATACTTTCAGAGACTTACCTGGAGCAACAATTTATAGATTCTTCAGAAAAGGATTACTTGTACATTGATGCACGCGTATTGCCCAACGAAATATTTGTTGAAGCCATTCGGCAACTGTCACAAGAGACCGTATTAAAACAGGAAAATCAAGTCCTCGCAATACGGACAGCAGAGGTTTTACCGTATGACTTCAAAACTGAAACGGTTTCGAATCTCCGCTTAAAAGCATATACCGGTGCATTCTTGAAATTGGAATTTCCACACCAGATATCCGAATGGAACGCACATTGCATTGATCTGCAATTGCCATTGTTTTCACCGGGTAAAAAATGGCAAATTCCTTCACAAACCAATCAAATCTCCGGAAGCAACAACGTTTTTATTGAAGAAGGTGCGACCGTTGAACATTGCATTATCAATGCACAAACCGGTCCGGTTTATATTGAAAAAAACAGTCTGGTGATGGAAGGAACGGTGATTCGCGGACCTTTTGTTTTACTGGAAGGAGGTGTGGTTAAAATGGGCAGTAAAATCTATGGAGCAACAACCGTTGGTCGATCCTGCACGGTAGGAGGTGAAATCAAAAATGTAGTTTTTTTTGATTTCGCCAACAAAGCACATGATGGGTATCTTGGTGATTCTGTGATTGGATCCTGGTGTAATTTGGGAGCGGGAACTTCTGTTTCCAATATCAAAAATACGGCTGAGTCGGTTAGTTATTGGAATCCGTTTATGCGTCAATGGATACATGCAGGAATCAAATGTGGTGCGTTCATTGGAGATTACAGTAAGGCAGCAATCAACACGACCATCAACACAGGTACCGTTGCGGGAATTGGTTGTAACCTGCTTGGTATTGGTTTTCAGCCCAAATACATACCGGATTTTACATGGAATGCGCAATCCAATGAATCATATCATTTTGAAAAGTTTTTACGTGATGTTTCAAACTGGAAAAAACTGAAACATCAAACACTGAACGAAAGGGAAGAGAGCGTCTTAAACAATTGGTATACACACTCAAAAAATCATACACATGGCACGTAAACAAATTGCAGCAGCAAACTGGAAAATGAATCTTACCTATCAACAAGCGAAGGATTTGTTGAATGAACTTTTTGCAAATAAAATTGAATTGTCGGAAGACCAATACATTGCGCTTGGAGTTCCGTTTCCTTATCTCAGTCTGGCTGTAGATAAAGTAAATAGCATTGATCATGTAGGAATTGCAGCCCAAAACTGTTATACGCAAAAATCCGGAGCCTATACCGGTGAAACCTCAGCCGAAATGATTGCTTCTGTTGGTGTACAATATGTTATTCTGGGTCATTCGGAGCGTCGCGAGTATTTTCTTGAGAGCAATCAAATGCTGGCAGAAAAAGTAAATATTGCATTAGCGAATGGATTAACGCCCATTTTTTGTTGTGGTGAAGCACTTTCGATCAGAGAAGCGAATACGCAAAATGATTATGTAGGCAAACAATTGCAGGAGAGCTTATTCCATTTAAGTGCCGATGAATTGAAAAAGATTGTGATTGCATACGAACCCATCTGGGCCATTGGAACCGGCAAAACGGCTACCGCCGAGCAGGCTCAGGAAATGCATGCGCACTTAAGAAAAGTTTTGGCCGATCAGTATGGACAGGAAGTGGCCTCCCTGATTCCGATTCTTTATGGGGGAAGTGTGAAAGGATCTAATGCAAAAGAGATATTCGGTCAGCCGGATGTCGATGGAGGCTTAGTAGGTGGTGCTTCATTAAAAGCCGAAGAGTTTTTACAAGTGATTGCCGGTTTAAAATAAATCGGTTGAAAAGAAATCGGCATTTAATTCCTTTATCACATCAACATCATGATGTGTTGATGGCTGTTCTTTTGCTAAAAAAGGGATTACAGAAACAACGCCCGATTAATGTACTGATTGATTTTATTGTTGACTTTCAGGAAACCTGTTTAAAGCGTCATTTTCACTCTGAGGAAATGGCGCTTTTCCCTTTCGCAGATCGTAAAGTTGATCTTGATAATTATCTCAATCGAATTCTGCAGGAACATCGAACGCTTGCTGAACTGGTCACTCAAATTTGTACTGAACGAAAACCGGAACTGGTTCTAAAATGGGCTACCGTCATGGAACAACATATTCGTTTTGAGGAACGTGTTTTGTTTCCTTTTTTAGAAACAAATCTTCTTGAGCAAGATCTGGAATGCATTGGCGCTTCATTACAACTCCCAAGGACAAATTATTGTATAAATTATCCGATTAAGTTTTGGGAATAGTCAAAGCTTCATCACATACTGTGCTCTTCTCAATCGGTCGTTGATGGCAATACCTAATCCTGTATTGGGTGCCGGTTCAGCAATTACAATATCTGCATCTGATTGGTCTGCTTTTCGCATCAATTGAAACAAATGACGGGCGGCTTCATCGGTTGATCCATTGGAAGATAAAATGAACTGCTGTGTTTCCGGTAAACCCGGATAGAATGTTTGAAACCGAATCAATACCGGTTTTTTGCATTGAGTTTGATTCATGATTTGTTCCACGTCGCCCATATAAAGCGGAGTGTTTGTAGCATAATGACTCTTCAACTGTCCGGGCGTGTCGGGATCCTCAGAAACAGCGGTAAGTTGCCGAATTGGTCTATTGAGTACTGCTTCTATTTGTTCGACTGATAAGCCTCCATGACGGTATAGAACAGGTTCGTTTTGATCATTCCATCCCAAAATGGTGGATTCGAGACCAACCGGACAAGAACCTCCATCCAGTATAAATGGAATTTTTCCTTTGAGCTGTTCAAATACATGTATCGCACTCGTTGGACTCACATAACCTGATGGATTTGCACTGGGAGCAGCTAATGGAAAATCAAGCTCGTTCAATAAGGCAAGCGTAAGCGGGTGATTGGGAATACGTAACGCAACAAACGGACTTCCCGCTGTGACCAGATCAGATACACTCGGCTTTTTCTTTAGCAATAAGGTGAGGGGGCCTGGCCAGAAATGATTGGCGAGAATTCGTGCTTCATCCGGTATTTCTTGTACCAAATCATGAACTCTGTCAAGGTGCGAGGTGTGTACAATCAACGGATTGAATGTGGGCCTGTTCTTAACTTTAAAAATTTTTAAAACAGCATCCTCATTAAAAGCATTTGCAGCCAACCCATATACGGTTTCAGTTGGAATACCAATCACTTCTCCTTCATTGAGAAATGAAGCTGCACGATTCAAATCTGTTCCAATTGTTGTATTCCAATGCATACCGGTTTTGCTATTTCTCGGATGATGTATCTGCAAAACTAAGATTTGCCTCCATAGTTTCGCTGAGCTTTTTTAAATTCAGGATGGTTTTACTTCCCTCTGCGGATCGGTCGAACATCGGTACGAATTTATGTCCCCATAAAATTTCGTCTGTATTGTAAGATGAGCGGGCGAGAACAGTATTCGAAAAAGATTCATCAAATGCTTTTAAAAACACGATGATTTCGGCTTTCATAAGAAGCAGATCTTCACGACTCATACCCCAAAGAGGACTTGTCTCGTTAATGGGGTGTACGATGGTCCAGTTAAGTGTTAAAGCATTGACCTTATTGTATTCCAGATCCAGTTCATAAAAACGATTGGTTGCAACTCCATTTTCTTCAACCGATAAGGCCAAAAGTACTTTTGCTTCGGCATCGGTATAGGTACTGTTCTTATAAGGAGCCAATCGTAACATCAGTGCTTTAGTTTGTTGAAACGGCGCAATAACCATTTTGTCGCTAAACTTGATGTATGCGGTAGGCAATGAAAATCGTCCGTACAATAAACCGGTAATAATTGCAAAGGATAAAAGACCGGAAAAGGCTTCAATGGCTGCGATCAGACTTGAAAGATGGCCTACAGGGTTCAGTCGTCCATAACCTACAGTCGTAAACGTTTGACAACTGAAGAAAAACGCTTCTAAGAATTGATCGTAAAGCCGTGTATGTTGTATGCCACCAATTTGTTCAATTCCAATCCATGTGTACAATCCTGCAAAAATCAAATTCACCGCTACAAAGAACAATAAAATCAGAAAGATGAACATTCCTGATTTCATATGAATCAATGTGTGAAACAAACTGATTCTTTTAAGTAAACTAATACCCTCTATTCGAACATTGGGTTTGCCGTTTTTCTCCATGAAGCGACTTCCATATTTACTTCGGTCGGTTCCAAAACCTGTATGCAATTCTTGTTTGCTTTTCGTATTGATTTTGTTGAAGAATGCCATAGTCTTTCGTTGTAGTTAAGCAATAGGCCGTGTTGTTCGCAGTTGTTCGATTCGATAAAAACAGGATGTTTCAAATGCGCGATCTTTCCATATGCTATAGGTATTGGGGTCGTTTAAATTCGCTTTTATAAAAAGCAATAAATCGTTCAGATTTGAATAGGAGTAAACTGCAGCAGATTGATGTTGATCAGTTTTCAATTCAATGGGCGCGATAACGGGGCGTGCAAATCGGATGGCATCAAACAACGTGCCGCTCGACTTGCTTACTCCATAAAGTTCCTCTATGTTATCGGCAATGATTGTATGTAATACCGATGGCACCCAAATAAAATGAGCTGTTTGCAGTTGTTCCTCATATTCATTTCCTTCTACAAATGTTGATTCGTAAAAATTGAAGCCCGGATAACTTTGTTTAATGATTCTGCATTTGTTTAATAAGTCGTTGTTCTCCAAATCAGCGAATCCGCCCAATAAACGAATTACAATGTCGATCTTATTTGTACGCAACAATTCAATCAATTGAAATACATCTTCATAGTTTCTTCGTTTGGGATCTACAGAACCGGGAACAACAAGTTGTAGATTGTTCGTGATAGGTTCCGGTGTTTTGTAATGTTCAGGTTCAAATAATCCGCCGGGAAACCATTGTACTGTAGTGTTTTTTTGGGTGAGAGTTTTTAAATAGGTGGCAACCGATTCGGCAATCGTCATATAATGTTTGCATTGACTCATCAATAATAACTTTCCGATATGACGAATTAATCTCTTGGGATGAAATGTAAAATGTGATTGAAATAAATTATTGACGTCATGAAGTGTAACAATCACACGTGTTTTATCTTGTATACGAAAGATCAGATAAGCAAAAAAAAGATGGTTGCTGGAAACGGTATGCAGGAAGAGGCGATGGAAACCGTGCTTTTGGGCTTCTCGCTCGATTTTAAAAAGAAATTTTCGAATCGATTGTTGTTCCGGTTTAATAAACCATACAATAGTTGCATTCGTATTACGAAGCTTTTGCATTAACTCATGCTGTACATGGTTTGATACAAACAGAAACAGACGGTTCTCCGGCTGGTCTAACAGTCGAATGAGGGGGTAAACCGATTCAAAATGCTCCAGTTCATAAATTCCAATATTCATGAGTGTTGCCGGACGACGATTTTCGTAAAGATAGGATATATGGCGAGAACCGGTTCGGCCGTTTTGTCGTTCAATATCATTATTTTTAAAGCGTTAACTGTTCCTGTTTAATGTTATAAAATTCAAATTGTTTCTGTCTTGATTTTTTTATGATGTGATTTGAACGAAATGAGTTTATCCAAGCGCTTAACATACAATTTTATTTTATCGGTCAGTCAGGTTTTGTTTCCATTAATAACAATTCCTTACATCTCACGCGTATTAGATCCGGGTGGCGTTGGGCAGGTAGGATTTATCGATTCGTATACCTATTTTTTCATGGCTGTTGCCGAGTTTGGTATCATTACTTACGGTGTACGTGAAATCGCAAGAGTACAACATGCGCCGGAACAACTACGACAATTGGTTTCTGAATTGTTATCCATTCAATTGATTGTTTCCTTGTGTACGATGCTTTTTTATGTAGCAGGAATTTGGCTCTTGTGGGAAAAGATAGGAGATAAGAGGATGGTCGTTTTTTCTGCCTTGTTTTTTTTCGCTAACTTTTTTTACAGCGAATGGTATTTCTGGGGCCGTCAACGGTTCAAGTATATTGCAATACGTTCGATTTTGATTCGGATAACCGGTGTTGTTTTAATTTTTCTACTTGTTCGTAAGCAAACAGATGCCTGGGTTTATTACGCGATAATATCGGGCACCTCCATTTTTGTGCTGATCAGTAATATGATGGTCTTGTTCTCTGAAATCAAAATCCGCTTTCATAATCTGCAGCTAAAAAAACATGTGGGTCCATTGTTGCGTATGAACGGGATGAATCTGGCTTACAGCATTTTTCTAATGCTCGATACACCCATGCTACGCCTTCTTTCCAATGAAGCAGAAGCAGGTTATTATTATTTTTCAATCAAATTCATCCGTCTGAGCACGATGTTGGTTACTGATCTGTTTCTGGTTTTATTTCCGCAAACGGTACAGGTCTTGGAAAACGAATCCAAAGAAAAGGTTGTGGCTAATTATCAAACTTCATCGGAACTGATTTTTATACTTTCGATGCCACTTGCCGTTGGGATTTTTATGCTTTCATGCGATTTTACAGCTTTTTATTTTGGCTCTTCTTTTTCTCCGGTATCCGAAAACTTACAAATTCTTGCATTGTTTCCGGTTTTGTGTTCTTTTGAACTCTATATCAACCGACAAGTTTTACTCTCTCACAATCAGGATCGCGTTGTTTTATGGATTGTTTCAGCGGGTGCACTTGTATTTTGTCTGTCGTCGTTTTTTCTGTCATCCGCAATGGGAGCCAATGGGACTTCTATCGCCCTCTTACTAGGTGAGTTTTTGATGTTGTGTTTGAGCTATTATTTTGCAAAACGAAATTTCAAGTCGTATGTTCAAGTCTCTTATCGCACGATCGGAGAAATTCTTATTGGTTGTTTACTCATCTGTGTGGTCGTTGTAGCCATTCGACAGATTCATCTTATACCCGTTATTAAAATCTGTTTCAGTATCGTGATGGGTGCATTGGTCTATTTTATCTGGATGATTGTTATTGCCAAAAATAAAATCGCTCAAAAAATGATGCAGTTTGTCATCGATCAGGTCAAATTGAAATGAAGGCATACTGATCGTCCAAAAGAAAAGGCTTCTCAAATGAGAAGCCTTAATCCTATCTTTTTAAACAATCCGTTTAAAGAACAATCTTTTGTGTAAAAATGCCCGATTTATTTTGAATGTTGATCAGATAAACTCCTTTTGGTAAAGCACCTGTTTGAATCGTTTCTGTTTGCCCTTGAAGAATTCGGGCAATTTGTTTTTCCTGTAAAATACGACCATACAAATCGGTTAAACGGATCGAAGTTTTTAAGGCAGATGCGTTGTTAAATTGAATTTGAATACCGTTTGAATGACCGGCAACGACTTTTGTGTTGTTTAATTCCTTGCTGATGTTTGAAACACTTGCCGGTGTGTCCCAGCTCAATTGCCAGTCATCAATAGCACTCATCGTAGGATCAGCATTCCATGTTGGAATTGCGATTACTGCGGACGGAGCCCATACACGAATCCAAACAATATCAGATTTGTTGTCTAAACCTGTGCCAAAATTCACAGAAACGTCTGTTATGAATTTATAGTTTGAAGTTGTGGATTTTGCACCTGTACGAACAGGAGTAGGAGAGGTTACAACAGATGTAAATGACGAAGGATTGGCACCAATTCCATAATCAACACCCCAGGCAGATACACCTTCTGAAGATAAATCCAGTGACATCATGCGGAAATTCAGGCGGAAATTGGTCTTTCCGGTTGTATTAGTGATTTTAAAAACAAAAGCAGCACCCGGATTGCCGAATGAAGTAGCTTGTCGAACACTCAATGCTCGATTGGTACTGTTATCTTGCTGTGTACCAGTAGCTGTATTAGTCAAACCGGTGGCAGAAGCACAATTGTAAAAACCGCCGTTTTTTAAAGTCCATAATGTTTTTGCGGTTGTAAACGTAGCATTCGTACCGGTACTGTTCACTCCGGAACCGGTTTGCACAAAGAAGCCTGATGGCAAACCGCCGGCAATTCCATCAAAATTTTCATTTAATGGGGATGTTGTAAGTGTTATCTGGCCGTTTGAATGAAAAGCACAAGCCATGAAAGCAAGTAGGAAAAAAGGTTTCATTTCAATGTTTTTTGCGAAAATAGTGCATTCAGAACAATTGTTATCTTGTTTCTATTTTAACTAAAGCATTGGGAATCATCCGCTTCTTGGCAGGCAAAACAGAATTTGTTTATAAACTGCTCAATATCATTGAATTGAATTTTCATTCATCCTATCTTGACACGGAATTGGTTTGAATAGAAAATAATCAGTATTTTTTCATTTGAAATAAGCGATAACCATGATACCTTTCTTACGTACGCATTCTTCTTTACTCTTTTTTTCGATTGTTTTGTTTTTCCATTCGGAAGTCATTTTCGGTCAATCAATTCAACCGGATAAAAAATGGTGGACGACAAACGGACAAGTACGGTCTATTGAGACTCAGGGTAAAACTGTTTATATCGCAGGTGATTTCACATTTATTGGGCCAAATGAACCTTATGGTGTGGCGATTAATACAAGTGACGGCGTTCCGGATATGAATTATTTAAATCCCAATAAAACGGTACGTGTAGCAATTTCAGATGGTTCGGGTGGATGGTATATTGGAGGCGACTTTACCGAAGTAGGAGGTCAAAGTCGCAATTACATTGCTCGATTGAATGCAGATGGCACTTTACATCCCTGGAATCCCGGAGCCAATAACACGGTTTACACGATGTTATTAAGCGGGAATGAACTTTATGTTGGCGGATTGTTTACTTTCATCGGCGGTCAGAACAGAAATCGTATTGCAGCTTTGAATGTAACATCCGGATTGGCTACCGGTTGGAACCCCAATGCAAGTAGTATTATTACGTCAATGGTTCGTAATGGAAATTTGTTATACGTTGGAGGCGAATTTACCTCAATAGGTGGCCTGAGCAGAAACCGGATCGCTGCCGTAGATCTTACAACAGGACTGGCAACCACTTGGAATCCCAATTCCAACAGCAATGTATATGCATTGGCATTGAACGGGAGTGTTTTGTATGCAGGTGGCTGGTTTAATACGATAGGCGGACAAACAAGAAATAAAATTGCAGCCCTGGATCTAATTACAGGAGCGGCAACTTCCTGGAATCCAAATGCCGATGCAGACGTTTTATCCCTGGCTGTAAGGGACAACGAAGTTTTTGCAGGTGGCCTGTTCACAACAATAGGAGGACAATCCAGAGCTAATTTTGCAAAAATTGATGCAACAACCGGATTGGCAGCCAATTGGATTTCAAATACAAATGGTGCTGTTTTAAGCATTGTAGTTAATGAAACGACCGTTTATGCCGGAGGTTATTTTACTTCAATCGGAACCCAGGCAAGAAGTCGTATTGCTGCGATAAACCGTTCTACCGGTGCTCTTGAGAATTGGAATGCAGATGCAACTTCACACGTATTAACAATAGCACTTCAAAATGATAAATTATACGCAGGGGGCTGGTTTTCCAGTATCGGGGGCAAAAAAAGAAATTACATTGCTGCTCTGGATCGTACAACCGGAAAGATAACCGACTGGAATCCCAATGCGGATAATTTTGTGTATTCGTTGGTTTGTAAAGGGTCTAAAATTTATGCGGGTGGGTATTTCAACCGTATTGGCGGAAGTGCACGTAATTATATTGCAGCACTGGATTCTGCAACGGGTATTGCTACCGGTTGGAATCCAAAAGCATCCGGTGAAGTGATTACGCTTGCCGTAAATGGAAATGAAGTTTTTGCCGGAGGTTATTTTGATTCGATTGGTGATCTGGAACGTAATTTTTTAGCTTCCATTCATACAGAAACAGGAATCGCGAACGATTGGAATCCTCAACCCAATTCCATTATAAAATCGATTGTTGTAAATGGTAGTGCGATTTATGTAGGCGGTTTCTTTCAAAAAATTGGAACAACTGACCGGAATTATATTGCCGCCATCGACCGTATAACAGGTGAACCAACGACTTGGAACCCACAACCCAATTCCAGAGTATATGCATTAACCTTGCAGGACCAAACGCTTTTTGCGGGAGGAGAATTTACAACGATAGGAGGACAGGCACGTAATTTTATAGCAGCACTTGATCTTGTAAACGGCACTCCAACAAGTTGGAATCCCAATGCCGGTTCAGTCGTTCAAACCTTTGCGTTTGGTGCTGACAATATCTATGTCGGTGGTTATTTCGATGTTATTGGCGGTCAGCCCAGAACGCATTTGGCAGCCTTGAATGCTTCTAATGGTGAAGCAATATGTTGGAAGCCCAATCCCAATGCCGAAGTACACACGATCTTTTTAAACAACAATCAATTGTTTACAGGCGGAAATTTCACCGGTCTGGATGGTAAGGATCAGTATTACTTCGCCGTATTACCTGTTCCGGAAAAACCGATTATCAGTAATTCGGAAATCGGCGATTTTGAACTGTGCGAAGGCGAGACCATGGTTCTTCAGGCTACAGACGGGATGGCTTATAAATGGTATAAGGACGGTGTTGAAATTGTAAATGAAACATCTTCTTCCATTACAACCGGTCAAGCAGGAATTTACAAGGTTTTGGTTACCATAACCCTTGATTGTCCACCACTTGAATCCGATCCAATTAGTTTGGTTGTACATCCATTGCCGTCAACGCCGGTTATTACAGAAAACGGAGTGCTTGAGTTTTGTGAGGGAGGATCCGTAGAACTTATTTCATCTGCTGTTTCGGGCAATCAATGGTATAAAGATGATGTACTCTTATCCGGTAAGACCGGTCAAAATTTAATGGCCACAACTGGAGGTGTCTATACGGTAAAAACAACCAACAACTTTAATTGTGTTGCATCAAGTTCAAACAGCAAGACCATTGTCGTTAATCCTCTTCCTCAGACACCGACGATTACTGCCAATGGACCTCAGGAATTTTGTCAGGGTGCATCCATACAATTATCGTCCAATGCACCTTCGGGGAATCAATGGTATCGAAATGGAACAGCAATCACAGATGAAACATCTACAAATTTAATAGTAACAACTTCGGGAGTTTATTCTGTTAAGACAACCAATTCCTTCAACTGTACATCGTCTTTTTCTAATACGTTGTCTGTAGTCGTAAATGCCATACCAACCAAACCTATCATAGTTCAGGACGGTCAGCAGTTACGTTCGAGTAATGTATCCGGCAATCAATGGTATTTGAATGGCGAAATGATTTCGGGTGCGACCGGTCAAATTTATACACCAACTGAAAGTGGTTTATACACGGTAAAAACAACCTTGAGTTCCTGCGAAAGTGAACTGTCGGATTCCTATAATTTTATTTTCACCTCGATTTCGCAGTTGTATCAGAACGAGTATTTGAGAATTGCACCCAATCCCATTCACAATTCAATACAAGTTTCATTTAATCTGATGGGTGGTGATCAAAAACTGAATATCAGTATATACAGTTACGAGGGAAAATTGATGCAGATACACCAGTATGTAATGTCAAATCAAGTGCTTTCGGTAAAAGAACTTCCTGCAGGTGTTTATTGGGTTCGAATGGAAACATCTTCCGGCAAACGAAGATTCGTCCAAAAGGTTATAAAAGCGGATTAAACATTCTTTAAAGGCGCTTACTTATATTCTATTCTTTAATTTGCAGTCAAAGAAAATAATATGACGCCGCGCCGAACAGAACGAATTGAGTCCGTCTTAAGTAAACGTCAGCCCGATTTAACGGTTGTTCTTGAGAACGTATTTGATCCGCACAATATTTCAGCGGTTATGCGTACATGTGATGCTGTTGGCATACAGGAAATCTATGTACTGAATACCAAAATACCACGACATAAAAAATGGGGTGCACGGAGTTCTTCAAGTGCTGCCAAATGGCTAACCATTCATCAATTTGAAGATGCAGAGCAATGTTTCCGTGTTTTACGTAGTAAGTACAATCGTATTTTAACTACACATTTGAGCAGCGATGCTGTTTCACTCTACGAGATTGATTTTACCGACCGGATAGCTTTGGTATTTGGAAACGAACATGCGGGTGTTTCTGAAGAAATCAGATTACTGTCGGATGGCAATTTCATCATTCCGCAGGTTGGAATGATCCAGTCATTAAATATCTCCGTAGCCTGTGCGGTAACTGTTTACGAAGCCATGCGCCAAAAATCAGTTGCCGGACATTATCAAACTTCGAGATTGGATACGGCAACTCTTTCGCAATTAAAGACACAGTGGGGCATGCAAGATGAAACTGAATCCGATACTGCGGATCAGCATTAAGCATGCGTTCCAATCCGTTTCAATGCCTGTTGTTTTAAATATTTGATACTGACATTTAATTCAAATCCGATCAGCAGGATCAGTGAGTTTAAATAGATCAACACCATGATGATCATTACGGTTCCAATAGGACCGTAAACTTTATTGTAAGTGGCGAAATTGTTGATCCAGAACGAAAAAACGAAAATCAAAAGAATGAGGAGTGTGCAGGCCAGAATGGAACCGGGTGAAATCAATTTCCATTTTTTTTCAACGGTAGGAGCATGTCGGTAAATGAACGCTATTGAATAAAAAAACAATCCAAAAATCACGATCCATCGCAGGATCAAAATAAACCATTTTACCAAGTCGTTTTGGATTGATAACAAATCCATAAGCCAGTTAAACAATGTTCCTTGTGTCATCAACAAAAGCATACTTCCTACAAACAAAAGCAAAATCATAAAGGTTAGTTTGATGGCTTTCCAACGGTATGCAAAAAAACTGGTGTCTTCTTTTTCGTGTATGGACCTGTTAAAACTGTGTATAATACCAAGAACGGCATTGGAAGAGTAATAGATTGCAATAAAAAAACCCAGGGACAATAAACTGTTTCTGGGACGACCGAGGAAATCATTCAAAAAATCCTGTATAAGATTTCTTGTTGCAATATTGGGTGTCAGGTCTTTTACTAAAGCCATTACTTCATTGTTAAACTGCTCGGCAATGGGAAATAATGGGACCAGAGAAAATAAAAAAATACAAACAGGAGGGATGGTCATAATAAAATTAAAGGAAATAGCTGCTGCCCTTTCATTTAGTCCGATACGCTGAATCTGATGGAAAAAAAAACGAACCACATCAAACAAAGGGACTCCTTCAAATCCCGGGAGTATGAGTTTCTTTGAAATTGCAATCAGATTTCGGATTACAGGAATTCTTTGAAGTGTCTTTAGCAGCATGCTTGTAAATTTATTTAAAATTTACTTAGCGAATGTTCCTTTCATTCAGCCATTTTTGATAGGCTCTTGCATTTTGCAAATGCTCCTGATCGGTTTCGGCAAATACATGAAAGCCATTTCCGTTGACTTTCGCACAAAAAAACAAATAGTTTGTAGTTGGCGATTGAAGAACAGCATCAACCGTTGTAGATGACGGGGTACAAATAGGACCCGGAGGCAATCCTTTATGTTTGTATGTATTGTATGGGGACGCGGAGGTTTCCTGAATGTGCTTAAACAAGATCCGCTTGATGGTAAAATCACCAACTGCAAACTTAACAGTAGGATCTGCACCCAAAACCATCCCTTTGCGTAACCGATTGAGATAGACACTCGCAACAAGTGGTTTCTCTTTATTTTGCAGGGTCTCTTCTTCCACGATTGATGCCAAAATGTAAATCTCTTCCTTAGTCAAACCCAAATTCGAAGCTTGTTTCAAGCGTTCCTTTGTCCAGAATCTTTTGTGTTGATCACTCATTTTTTGCAAGATATCCAAAGGAGTTGCAGACCAGTAATAACGATACGTATCCGGGAATACCAATGTCATAATGCTATTACTGTCGGCTTGAAACGATTTGAGCGAGTCGTTAGAATTTAAAAATTGAATCATCTCAAGCGAATCGCATTCCATTTTTTTCCCAACCAGCGCGGCAAAGTCCTTTTTGGTTCTGACTTTGGTTAGTATCAAATCAACAGACTCCTGTTGATTGTTTCGAAACATTCGAACAATCGAAAACAAGCTCATTCCTTTATGAATCTTGTATTTCCCTGGTTTGATACGGGGCCATACCTTGAAGTAATCCATGAACGTAAACAGGAGTTGTTCTCGATTTGTGAAAGAACCAGCCTTGATCTGCTCCTGAATTTTGAGACGATCTGTTTGGTGGGTTCGTAGATACAAATATTGATACGGTGCTTGAAACTCAGTGGATGGTCCAAACAAGAGAACTCCTAAAAATAGCAGCAGAAACATCAAAAGGATTGCCGCAGTAAGCAGGATTTTACGTTGCATAATTTAAATGAAAAACCCTGTCAGTTTTGACAGGGTTCAAAAGTATTTTGATTAAGTTATGGTTGAGATGCAGGGGTAGGGAGCGTGGGTGCCGATTGCTTGGCAGGTTGTTGAGCCGGCTGACTTGTCGGAATTTGCTCGATTGAGTTTTCAGAAGAACCTGAATCCGTTTTACTGATAAAAAGTGTTGAAATCAGACATAGAATTCCAACTAAGGCCGAAAAGATCCAGGTGCCTTTCTCAAGCACATCTGTTGTTTGTTTAACGCCCATGAACTGGTTGCTGAATCCGGCAATATTGCCACTAAGTCCGCCCCCTTTGGGATTTTGAACTAAAACAACAAAACCCAGTAACAAACTGGACAGAAGAATCAGTATGATAAATAAAATAGTCATTTTTTATGATTTTAAGGATTCAATACGCTGGGCAAAATAACTGTTTTTTTCAGGATGAAGCAAAATTAATTTCTGATAGATTTCTATAGCTTGTTCCTTTTTGCCCTGTTGTAACAGCACATCGGCCATCGTTTCGGTTAGAATTTCTGCATTTTGATTGCTGACGGAGGCAATATCAATGACGATCTTCTCTTGCTGCGGGTCCAGTTCTTTTTTATCTTCCACATACACTTTTTTCATGGTACGAAGCCATTGCGTGAATGTTTTTAGCTGACGGCTCAATTCATCATTGCCTAATTTTTCTTCTTTTAGTTTGATTCCCTGCGAAGCAAAATAATCAACCGCATGGTAAGGTTCAAATAATAAATCCGGTTTGGGTTTCGTTTCGTTATCAGCTAATTGTTGCGAACCTGCTTCCGTAAATGTTGAATTGGATGTTTTGTTTTTAGCCGTTTCCTGTTCGTTGATTTCCTGTTGATCTGCAACTTCAACATTGGCCATGGCATCGGCAGCAGCATCCTCCAGGTCTTGTTCCAGTAATGGATCTGGAAAAGTAGACGGAGTAACAGATACCGGAATGTCCAATTGTTCCAACGATACCTGATCTTGTCCGTGTAAAAGATCAATGGATTCCTCCGCTTCAATCGTTGCTACTGCATCTTGCAAAGCATCCAGTTGATCAAGACTGGTATTCAATTCTGATAATGTGGAGGAATGGGTAGTTGTCTGCAATGCGGATTCATTGTTCCATCCCGCTTTGTAATTCAACAGTTCAAGTGACCGTTGCGGTTGGGTATAAACGACTGCCTTAAAAAACTGTTCTTGTGCATCATTCGACTGAAGAGCAGCTTTTTTTAAATATAAGAGTTGTTGTGCAGCTCCAAACCAGGGATATTCTCTGGTTAACTGTTCTATTTTTTCGATTGGTGTATCGGAAAGTGCTGAAGGCTGACGAATTAAATTATAAAACAGATCTGCATGCATATTCATTGATGTTTACCAGTTCGAAAAAATCCGGTTAAAGATTTCGTCAGTCAGATTTTGAATGATTTGATCGGTCAACTGATTTTCTGCCTGATTCAAAGATAAGCCGGCATTGAAATCAAAGCTACGCGACAAGTCTGTTTCAAAATTCTTTTTTTCATCCAGACGGTTTTTAAAAATCAGATGCATACTTACATTTAAACGGTTTATCGAAGACTGTTGTCCGGATATCCCGGATGTAGTTACAAAATAATCAGTAATCTGACCGCTAATATCGTAATGTGCTTCTTCGTTGTTGGTTTGAATCAATCTCGTTTGATTGATGATTTTTTGCCGCAGCTTGTCGGTCAGGCGCTGACTAAGCTGAGGATTGATGATGCGCGCTCTGTTTTCAATGTATTGTACCCGTACGGTTTTCACCTCCGGCGGAATGCTCACGTCACGAAAAGAATAACAGGCATTCAAAAGCATGCAGATCAAAATGTACAATGAAAATTTTCCCGACAAGCCTGTTGATTTATAAATCTTCGATATCATATTCTTTGAGTTTTCGGTAGAGTGTACGTTCACTGATACCTAAATCAGTTGCAGCATCTCTGCGTTTCCCTTTGTGCTTTTTGAGCGCCTTGATGATGAGCTCTTTTTCTTTATCCATGATATTCAAACTCTCCTCCACTTCTATATGCTCATGAATATCGTTGTTGCTGATGAGTACCGATTGTTGCTGAGAGGCAGGTACAACAGGTTGGCTGTATTCAAAAGATTTAGGTTCGGGCACAAGCGGCTCGTTGAAAAATCCACCCGGTAAGTTCACGGACGAACCACCATGCTGTAAGACTTCCAGAAACATTTTCTTTAGTTCTGTTACGTCTTTTTTCATATCAAAAAACAACTTGTATAAAATTTCACGCTCATTGGAAAAATCATGCGAACTGCCACCATTCAGGCCCGGGGGATGCGACAAAACCGGCAAGCGATTAAAACTACGTTCGGGCAAAAAAGGAGCGAGCTCTTTGGCAGCGACCATCTTGTTGGTTGACAGAACAGAAATTTGCTCCGCAATATTTTTTAATTCACGAACATTTCCCGGGAACGGATAACTAATAAGTAAATTTCGTGCATCTTCCTCTAGTTGTACCGGTGTTGTTTTATAACGTTCTGCAAAGTCTACCGAAAATTTACGGAACAAAAGTGGAATATCTTCCTTGCGGTCTCTTAAAGCAGGAACGCGAATTGGGACAGTGTTTAAACGGTAGTAAAGATCTTCTCTGAATTTGTTGTTTTGGGTATATTCAAGCAGCTCTTTATTGGTTGCAGCAATAACCCGAACATCTGTTTTTTGCACTTTTGAGGAACCTACACGTATGAATTCTCCGGTTTCGAGCACCCGTAACAACCGTGCCTGTGTCCCTAAAGGCATTTCGCCAATTTCGTCAAGAAAAATGGTTCCACCGTTAACTGTTTCGAAATATCCTTTTCGGGCGTCAACAGCACCTGTAAAGGAGCCTTTTTCATGACCGAATAATTCGGAGTCTATAGTTCCTTCAGGAATGGCGCCGCAATTGACAGCAATAAAAGGATTGTGCTTTCTGGAGGACAAAGCATGGATGATTTGCGAAAATACTTCTTTACCAACACCGCTTTCGCCGTTAATCAAAACGGTAAGATCCGTTGCAGAAACTTGCACGGCAACATTGAGTGCATGATTTAAAGCCGGAGAATTCCCAATAATTCCAAATCTGTTTTTAATACTTTGTAAATCCATTTCTATTCTTGTTTCGCTGGTCTGTTATTGCATTGATTCGGGAACAATTTTCCCAAGTAATGTTGCTTTTGTGCAGTCATGTACATGAACCAGTACATAATCACCAAGTTTTAGTTTGTATGCTTCTTTCGGAAAAACAATGACTTTATTTTGGGCATTACGTCCATACCAATCCGTATCGCTCTTTTTACTGTTTCCTTCGATCAGTACTTTAAACGTTTTACCGATATCCTGTAAATTGCTTTGCTTCGAAAGTTGATTTTGAAGATCAACAACTTCTTGTAATCTTCTTTTTTTAATAGCATCAGGAACATCATCCTTGTAGCGTTTTGCAGCAAGCGTTCCGGGACGTTCACTGTAAAAAAACAAGTAGCCATGATCATACCGACTGTATTCCATAATACTCAGCGTATCTTGATGCTCTTCTTCTGTTTCCGAACAAAAGCCGGTAATGACATCTGTTGTGATTCCGCAATCGGGCAATATTTCTCTGATACGATCTACTTTATGCATGTACCACTCGCGTGTATAGGTTCGATTCATCAATTGCAGGATACGAGTGTTGCCACTTTGAACCGGTAAGTGAATGTAGTTGCAAATGTTTTCATGACGAGCCATTGTAAACAAGACTTCATCGGTAATGTCCTTGGGGTGTGATGTTGAAAACCGAACACGCAAATCCGGATGAATCAGGGCTACTCGCTCAAGCAATCCGGCAAAGGATACGGTTTCATTGTTTGTTTCATCAACCCAATAATAACTGTCTACGTTTTGACCGAGAAGGGTAATGTCTTTAAAACCACGTTCAAATAAATCCCGTGCTTCGGCTACTATAGAATGCGCATCTCTGCTTCGTTCTCTTCCTCTGGTAAAGGGTACAACACAAAAACTGCACATGTTATTGCAACCCCGCATGATCGATATAAAGGCAGTGACGCCATTACTTTCTAAACGAACTGGCGCTATATCGGCATAAGTCTCATCCCGACTTAATAACACGTTCACTCCCTTTTGGCCTGTTCCTGCCTCTTCAATTAAAGAAGGTAAGGTTCGGTAGGCATCAGGGCCAACGACGATATCAACCAATTTTTCCTCTTCCAGTAATTTTGCTTTTAAGCGTTCAGCCATGCATCCTAATATACCAACAAGCATGGCCGGTTTGGCTGTTTTTAGTTTACGGAATTCAGTCAAACGTTTCCGAACCGTCTGTTCTGCTTTTTCACGAATGGAACAGGTATTAATCAGTATTAAATCTGCATCTTCCAGATTGCGTGTGGATCCAAAGCCCGAGTCTTGTAAAATACTGGCTACAATTTCACTATCACTGAAATTCATCTGGCAACCGTAACTTTCGATATAAAAATGTTTTACAAAACGCTTTTCGTCGGTTGTTTTTGAAGAAAATACTTCTCCCTGCCTTGTTTCATCGTGTGCTTTCGTGTCTAATGTCAACTGCATAAAAATGTATTCAAAATCGCTTGTAAAAATAAGAAACAAAGGCGAATTCGTGACAGTTTGTCATAGAATATTGATTATCTTAAAGACACATTGTAAGGAATAATAAAATCTGAAAAAAGATAACTAACTGTAAGTTATTCAATTAGATTCTTTAAGTCGTGCGTGCTAGATTTTCAGGATGAGTAGGAAAACGAATCAGATCATAGATGTTTTTGGTCCAGATAAAAATACAGGGAACAGCTTTTAACGTATATGGAATAACGTATTGATTGCGAATGAACCTGGGAAACAAGTCTGTGGGTGAGAGCACCGTAAACACAATTGCAAAAAGCAAGAGCAGTCCGGAAATCTTATCTTGATACCCTGCAAAATACCATACAGCAATTCCGACAACGGCAATAACAAAGGTTGCCGATTCGGCTTTGTGATTGAAAATTACAATCCACAATAGAATTGAGGATAAAAATAATCGTTGAAATGCAGGTTCTTGATATGCACGGATCTTATATAGAGGGATGCAAAACAAGAGAATTCCTGCTAACAAGACAATTGATTTCGCCTCAATATGAAACCAGGTCCACACCCAACCGGCAACTGATAAACCTAAAGAGGCATCGTGATCGTTTTTAAGCAATTGAAACCAACTTTTATATTGAAAAACCAATTCGGATGGAGGGATTATTAGTAAAGGCATTAAAATCAATACCAGTCCCCAAGCCAAAGTATAAAAAGCCGTTTTGGCCTTATTAGGGAACAGTAAATACATAGCAAAAGCTACAATACCAAAGAGTTTGATAAAAACTGTGAGCAGCAAGAACAAAACCGAAAGTCCAATCCGGTTTTCTTTTCGTAAAACGTACGCTAAAATGATCAGTCCGGCGATCAGGGCATTGCTCTGACTGTTTTGTGTAGAAGTGATCAGTTCAAGTAAAACAATTCCGATACTCAAGACATATTTTCTGTTATCCTCTTTAAACAAACGCAGTAAAGCAAGTGCAAGTACAACGGTATTTAAAAGATTCCAGATCAACAGTCCGGGAAAAACAGGCATGGCGGCGATGGGGGCCATCAAGAGCGCAAACGTGGGGCTGTATTTATATAAATCGGCATATTCATTCGGATACAAACGGTACAAATCGGTCCCCTGAACCAGATGAAAGAATGAATTTTTAAAAATCACAAAGTTGTTGTAATGCGTATAGATCGGGCCATTGGCTTCAAAAACCTTTGGTGGGGCGATTAAGGCAACCTGTATTGAAATTCCTAATGTAACAAGAGCAATTAATACGACAACAATGGTTGGATTGGAATAGAATTTTACGAATACTTTTTTAAGCATCTTAAGAACAGACGATTTAAGCTCTTTTGGAATTAGAGTCTAATGCGTAAGGCAATTGCCGGATAACGGTAATAAGGCAATCCCGGAGCTATAAAAACCTCTTCATCCTGCAAAGCGGCATCAGCTTTTTTATCGAATTTTTTAGCCGAGGATAACAAGGGAATACCCGAAGCAGCAGTGAGGATTCCGGCAACGGGTAACCAGATTAAACGTGTATCCGATTTGTTCGTATTTTGAAAACCTGGTGCCTTCATTTTTGCATAACCGCCTATAACCATTGAAGTGCCGGCACCTATCAGGGTCCAGCCGAATAGGCGCTTCTCGTTCCGTTTTTTTATATACAAATCATGCAAGGCCTGAGGTGACAACGCCGGATCTTCTCGTTGCACCTTTTCCTTTACCTTTTTTTGGGCAAAACAAAGTTGGGATGTTGCTATTAAAATAAATAGAATAAAGACTCTGATGTTCATGAATCGTAAAATATTGCTGCTGTTAAAAATAAGACATCCTGACTATTTAGCACAAAAAATACTAGAAGCAGACAAAATCCTGCTGTCATAGAGGCCAAAATTACTTTAATCAAGTTCTGAAACGTGTAATTTCTTTCCTTCAAACCGGATTTGAATTGTTTTGACCATGTGAATCTCGGATTCCTGATAACTTGCAGGATTCCAGATGCTACGGTCCAACTGCTGTTTCAGAGAGGAGTAATCGGGACGAACATTGCTATTGGGCATAACCTTAAAAAAACAGCAGTGGCCGTTAGGGTCAATGAGTAAACTCAGTTTTAAGTTACCTCCTGCGGTTTTTTGAAGATAGGGTTTAAAAAAACGCTCAAAAAAACGTTCTAAAGAAATGTCGGATTGCTTCCAGGTAGCCGTGCGTTGAGCCCTTAAAACCATTTGACCGGCAATCTGTTCGTTGGTTTTTGCATAAATAAAGCAACTGTCTAAAAGAAGAGATTCTTGTTGCTGTGCTTTGATTTTGTCTGATAAAAATAAACAGAAAAGTAGCACCAAAAACTTCATGAAAAATAGATTTGATATGGGATTAAATTCCCCATATTTCACATCAAAGTTCGATTGAATTGATTCGATTATCCTTCATTTTTGGGATTCAAAACCCAAACCAGGAAGGAGATCAGGAACAGCACGATACCCATGCCTCCAAAAATGAGCCCTGTCAACACTTTTTGAACTCCGGGAAACAAAGCCATTGATACAGCCGTCAGAAAATAAATGATATAAATTGTGAGGAGTGTATAAATTTTGCCGTCCATCTGTAAGTATTTAGTGTTGCGAAATTGCAAAATAAAAACGAAAAGCACAAAAATTATTAACAGGGATGTGAACAATTAGTTTCGGTGGCAGGGGGATCGGTTTTATTATATTTGCCCGTTGCAATTCGTTCCAAGTTCCTCATAACGGATGAAACTAAGTTCATGCCGGATCGGATTACAGTTACAAGCATTGATTTTACTTTTTCTTAAACGCAGGAGATTTTGAACTATGGCAGAAGAAAAGCAATTATTCGATTACAACGAGGATTCCATTAAAACACTTGAATGGAGAGAACATATCCGTTTACGTCCGGGTATGTACATCGGTAAATTAGGAGATGGGAGTAGTCCGGATGATGGTATTTATGTTTTACTCAAAGAAGTAATCGACAATTGTATTGATGAACATACAATGGGTTATGGAAAACAAATTGAAGTAACTCTTGAAAAGGGTACGGTATCTGTTCGTGATTATGGCAGAGGTATTCCTCTTGGAAAAGTAGTAGATGTGGTAAGTAAAATCAACACCGGGGCCAAATACGACAGCAAAGTCTTTCAGAAAAGTGTTGGTCTCAACGGGGTGGGAACCAAAGCTGTAAACGCACTTTGCAGTTCCTTTACGGTTACGTCTTACAGAGAAGGGAAAATGAAAACTGCTGTTTTTGAAAAAGGAGTACTCGTACGTGATGATAAAGAACAAAAATCGACGGAGCAAAACGGGACACTTGTCACTTTCATTCCGGATGACAGCGTGTTCAAAAACTATCATTTTATTCACGAATACATCGATAATCAATTTTGGAATTATTGTTATTTAAATGCCGGTCTCGCTTTGTATTTCAACGGCAAAAAATACATTTCAAAAAATGGATTGCTGGATCTTTTGTTACGCAAGACGAATGCCGATGAACTTCGCTATCCTATCATACACCTGAAAGGAGATGACATTGAAGTAGCCATTACACATGAAAATCAATATGGGGAAGAGTACTATTCTTTTGTAAACGGACAGTTTACGACTCAGGGAGGAACGCATCTTGCCGCATTTCGTGAAACGTTTGTAAAAACCATTCGTGATTTTTATAAAAAAGATTACGATGCTACAGATATCAGAGGCAGTATTTGTGCCGCAATCAGCGTGAGAGTACAAGAACCCGTTTTTGAAAGTCAAACCAAAACCAAATTGGGTTCAACCGTCGTTTCGGAAGGCGGTCCAACCATGAAGAACTTCATCGGCGATTTTTTATCCCGTGATCTGGATCTCTTTTTGCATAAAAACCCGGCAGTAGCGGATGCACTAAAAAAACGTATCGAACAAAACGAACGGGAACGTAAAGAACTGGCAGGCATCAAAAAATTAGCCAACGAGCGTGCTAAAAAAGCAAACCTGCATAACAAAAAACTGAGGGACTGCCGTTTTCATTACAATGATGAGGCTACCGGAAAAGAAAAAGATAAGATACTGGAAAAACAAAAAGAGAGCACGATTTTTATTACTGAGGGTGACTCGGCCAGCGGCAGCATCACCAAAGCACGAAATGTTGAAACACAAGCCGTTTTTAGTTTAAGGGGGAAGCCATTGAATTGTTACGGTCTTACTAAAAAAATCGTATACGAGAATGAGGAATTTAATTTGCTGCAGCATGCACTCAATATCGAGGAAGGTTACGAGAATCTTCGTTACAACAATATTGTCATCGCAACTGATGCCGATGTTGATGGTATGCATATTCGTTTGCTACTAATGACATTCTTTTTGCAATTCTTTCCGGATTTGGTAAAAAATGGACATGTGTATATTTTGGAAACGCCACTGTTTCGGGTTCGTAACAAACAGGAAACCATATATTGTTACGACCAATCTGAAAAACAGGCTGCAATCAGAAAACTTGGAGGGAAACCGGAAATTACCCGCTTTAAAGGATTAGGTGAAATTAGTCCGGATGAATTTGCCCGTTTCATCGGTTCCGAAATGCGAAAAGAGCCGGTCATGCTCTTGCCCGATACACATATTCCCCAATTACTTGAAGACTATATGGGCAAAAACACACAAGATCGTCAGGAATTCATTATTGATAACCTGAAACTTGAACTGGATATAGTTGAAGAATAACGGACCATTAAAAAGTATTAAGAATTCACATGATACACATCGTATTTAACGAAGCCGATGTTTCGGTTTTGAAGCAGGCACAGGAATTAGATGAAACACTTGCAGGTGAAATCATGCAGGTAAAAGATGATTATGCGGTTGGTCCTTTAACCGGAATTGATACGGAAGAGGGAATTGAAAACCGAAAAAACTGGTGGCGTGAAATTCTTGCCGGCGGTGATTATGATGGCAAAGTTGATCAAAATGAAGTTAATGATCCGGCCTTAGTACAAAATCTTATTGCCAGACTGGATGATCAATCCGGTGAAGTTTTATGGATTTGGGCAGCTCAAAACAAACACGACGTTTGTGGTTATTACTGGCTCATGAGTCAACTAAAATCCTACCAGGGACGTGTTTATATTTTATACTTAAACAATTTGCCCTTTATCAATGAAAAAGGTCAAATCTTTTACCCTGAATGGATTCACGCAATTCAACCTAAGGAGTTTTTGAAAGCCAAAAAACTTGCTCGATTAATTACAATGAGTGAATTTGAAGTGGACCCCGATGAATGGAGCAAAATTTGTTCCGATGACAAAGGCGTTCGGATTTTGGAAGGCGGAAAAAAACTTTCTGTTCACGGATACCACTACTATGACAGTGACTTAAAGAAATACATAACTGGCGATTGGCAAAAAGGAAGTAAAATCATTCATCAGTTTTTATCTAAAAACAAAGAAACCACCGGCGATGCATTTCTACTTTGGCGTTTGAAACAACTGATTGCCGAGGGGGCTTATGATGTGCAGGGTGAATTAAAGAACATGAAAGATTTTGAAGTAAAAGGGAAGTCTGCTCAAACTGCAGAATTGTTAACAGAAGAATAGTGAATTGTATGAGTGCTCAAAAAAAGAAAGAGAATGTATTTGAGAACGAAAGTGGAATTCAGGGACAGTATAAGACTTGGTTTCTGGATTACGCTTCTTATGTTATTTTGGAACGTGCTGTTCCTGCAATAGAAGACGGACTCAAGCCGGTACAACGAAGAATCCTTCATGCCATGAAAGAAATGGATGATGGACGTTACAATAAAGTGGCAAATATCATTGGACAAGCCATGCAATATCATCCGCATGGTGATGCCAGCATTGGAGATGCATTGGTTCATATCGGCCAAAAAGATCTGATGGTTGATACACAAGGTAACTGGGGCGATGTTCGAACAGGTGATGATGCTGCAGCAGCCCGTTATATTGAAGCACGGTTGTCGAAATTTGCTCTTGATGTTGCATTCAACAACAAAACAACAGAATGGCAACTGAGTTACGACGGACGAAAAAATGAACCCATTGTGTTACCGGTCAAATTCCCTCTATTATTGGCACAGGGTGCCGATGGTATTGCGGTTGGACTTTCAACCAAAATCCTTCCTCATAATTTTTGTGAACTCATTGAAGCATCGATCAAGTGTTTAAAAGGTAAGCGTTTTGAAATCTATCCCGATTTTATGACGGGAGGAATGGTAGACGTAAGCAATTACAATGATGGAAAGAGAGGCGGTAAGGTTCGTGTTCGGGCTCACATAGAAGAAGTAGACAAAAAGACATTGCTCATCAAGGATGTGCCTTATAGTGTAACAACATCCCAATTGATGGAAAGTATTGTTAAGGCCAACGATCAGGGGAAAATAAAAATTAAAAAAGTTACAGATAATACGGCGGCTGAAGTTGAAATACAAATTGATCTGGCTCCCGGTATATCTCCCGATATTACAATTGATGCCCTCTATGCATTTACGGATTGTGAAGTTAGCATTTCACCTAATGCCTGCGTCATCGTTGACCAGAAGCCACGTTTTTTGGGTGTGACTGAATTGTTGACGTATTCGGCAAATCAAACAAAGGAACTGCTACAAAAAGAACTCCAAATCAAACTGGCCGAACTTCAGGAAAAATGGCATTATACTTCATTGGAAAAAATCTTCTTTGAGGAAAAGATTTATAAAGAACTGGAGAAGAAACATGAAACCTGGGATGTGGTTTTGAATTCCATCGACAAAGCTTTTGTTCCATTTAAAAAACAGTTAAAACGTGATGTTTTAAGAGAGGACATCATCAAACTAACAGAAAAGCCTGTTCGCAGAATCTACAAATTGGATATTGATGAATTGAACGAACAAATCCGCAATCTCGAAGATGAGATCAAACAAGTTCAATACGATCTGGATCATTTGGTTGAATATGCCGTAGCCTATTACGAAGGTTTGTTGAAAAAATACGGAAAGGGCCGAGAACGAAAAACTGAAATCAAACCTTTTGAAACCATACAGATAAAACATGTTGCCATTGCAAATGCCAAGCTCTATATCAACCGCGAAGATGGATTTGTGGGTACGGCTCTTAAAAAAGATGAATTTGTATGTGATTGTTCAGACCTGGACGATGTGATTGTTTTCACCAAAAGGGGAATTGTGAAAGTCGTTAAAGTGTCAGACAAAACTTATATTGGAAAAGACATCATTCATGTTGCTCTTTTTCAAAAGAATGATGAACGGACCACTTACAATATGATTTATTCGGATGGGAAAAGTGGTGTCAGCTATGCCAAACGTTTCAATATAACAGGGGTTACAAGAGATAAAGTATATGATTTAACGAAAGGCGACGATAAAAGTAAGGTGATTTATTTTTCAGTCAACCCCAACGGTGAGGCGGAAGTTGTAAAAGTGTTATTAAGTCCCAATTGCAGTGCCCGAAACAAAGAGCTGGAATTTTATTTTGAAGAACTCGAGATCAAGGGCCGCAGCAGCATGGGTAATCAGGTGACTAAATACCCCGTAAAAAGTATCAAACTTAAAGAGAAAGGACGATCAACTCTTTCCGGCAAAAAAATATGGTTTGATGATCAGTTTGGTCGCTTGAATGTTGAAGAAAAGGGGCAGTTATTGGGAAGTTTTCAACCTGAAGACCGCATACTGGTCATTTATAAAGACGGCTATTATGAGATTACAGATCAGGAAACAACCCAGAAATTTGATCCTGAAAATGTAATTCTGATTGAACGTTTCCTTCCGGAACGCATTGTTACGGCCGTTTATCTGGATCAGGAAAAAATGCAGTATAATGTCAAGAGGTTTAAGATCGAAACAACAACTCTTCGAAATAAATTCTTCTTCATTAAAGAAGGGAAAGGAAATTATATAGAAGCTGTTACAACTGAAAGTGAACCGGTCTTACATATGCAAAGCGGAAAAGGAACACAAATTCGTAAAGCCAAAATTAAATTGGCGAAAGTGGCCGATATCATGGGTTGGAAAGCGGTAGGTGCAAAGTTGGCCGATTACAACAAGAGTGTTGAAATGGAATGGATCAAGGAAGAAGCAACTCCGCAGCAAGAACTTTTTGAGTAAAATTTTATTAAAAAAAACAAAAAGCAGCGTTAAGCTGCTTTTTTGATATAGAAATGCAAGCAATCGTTTTCTATTTAATAATGCATTACCAACACCGGAACTTTGCTGTGAAATATCAATTTCTTAGTCATGTTCACCGGATGTACAAAGCTTTCAAAAAACGAGTGTTTTTTGGGTATTGAAATCATAATTTCAATCGAATTGTTTACTGAATATTCACTCAAGCCTTCCGCAATTTCCCGGTATTGAATGAAGTGGTATTTGGGATGCACATCTTGAAACATAGCTTCCATGATTCCACTTTCCTGCGGAGTACTTTCAGTAACATATTCGCCTTCGAAATCAACATTTAAAATATGGAGTCGGGCACCGGTAGCATTCAGAAATTCTTTGATTTTCTTTTCCGGAACCGTATTGGCGACATCACGGTAATCTGTTGTCAGTCCAATATCATTCAACTCGGAATATTTTGCATCCTTAGGAATGATCATAACAGGAACGGAAGTTCCTTTTGCCACTTTTAGCGTATTGCTGCCAACTAATTTTTCTTTTAACAACCCTGCTCCGGTTATGCCCATCACAGCCATGAATATATCCACATTATCTTCAAATTGCTTGATGACATCAAGAAGAGTACCATCCAGTTGCATGATCTCGTATTTAACAACCGGTTCCAGGGCAGAAAGATCATCCGCTATTTTTTTAAGTTCCTGAAGATTGATCTCTTTTATTCCATCATCGGAAACTTGAATCCCATCGCGAAGAGGGTAGCTTACAGGAGGCTCATAGGCATGAATCAATATGACTTTAGCTCCAACCTGTTTTGCCAGGCCGGCAGCATATCGTGCCGCATTCAATGAGGTGTCTGAAAAATCAACAGGAACGAGTAAGGTTTTCATATCAAACTTTTTAATTTTGATGTAAAACTAACCGTTGTTTATTTTTCCCAAGATGATAAAAGTCAGAGTTTCAACTTCTTTTCATCATGCCGTTTTAAAGCACACCTTTTGTAGATGGAAGGTGATTTGAAAACGGATCGCGCTTAACGGCCATTCGGATGGCCTTTGCAAATGCTTTGAAAATCGCTTCTATTTTATGATGTTCATTGTCACCATGACATTCGATGTGTAAATTACAACGGGCCGCATCACTAAAGGACTTGAAGAAATGATAAAACATTTCTGTAGGCATATTTCCAATTTTTTCGCGTTTGAAGAGTGCATTCCACACCATCCAGTTGCGTCCTCCAAAATCAATCAACACTTTTGCTGAAGCCTCATCCATAGGTAGCGCAAAACCATATCGCTCAATACCTCTTTTATCAGCCAGGGCCTTTGCAAAAGCTTCTCCCAAAGCAATACCGGTATCTTCAATCGTATGATGTTCGTCGATATGTAAATCACCTTGAGTTAGAATCGTAAGATCTATTTTTCCGTGACGAGCAATTTGATCAAGCATGTGATCAAAGAAGCCAATTCCGGTGTTAATATCAGATTGGCCATTCCCATCCAGATTGACTTTTATTTTTATTTTCGTTTCGTTGGTGTTGCGCTCATGTTCAACTTCTCTTAGTCCGGCCTTTAAAAACGTATAGATCGCTTTCCATTCAGTAGATTCCAAAACGATTACAGATTTCAACGATTGAATTGCTTCACTGATTTCTGTTGCGCCCAATCCGGGTTCCTGATTCATCCAGATAGCTTTGCATCCTAAATTTTTAGCCAGTTGTACATCGGTGATCCGGTCTCCAATGACAAAAGAATGTTCCAGGTCATAGTCTGGATTGTTGATGTAAGATGCCACCATGCCGGTTCCGGGTTTGCGGGTTGGCGCATTTTCATGTGGGAAAGTTTTGTCAATATAAACTTGTTTGAAATGGATGTTTTCGTTGGCAAAACTTTTAATAATGTGTTGTTGAATGGGCCAGAAATGTGCTTCAGGGAAACTTTCCGTTCCCAATCCGTCCTGATTGGTTATCATCACCAATTCAAAATCCAGTTCATTAGCAATCCGGCTTAGATACTGAAACACTTCAGGATAGAATTCAAGTTTTTCCCAACTGTCAATTTGATAGGTAGGGGGTGCTTCTTTATTTAAAGTTCCATCGCGATCAATAAACAAAACTCGTTTCATACGAATGCTTTTAAATAATATTAAATCCTATGAATGAAATAATAAATGACGTTCAACATGATTGAATGAATGAAAAGATTCACTCATGCTGCCTGAAATTGTAAAAGTGCATTAAGCAATTCTGCATTTTCCGATTCCGTTCCCACCGTAATCCTTAAACAATTGTCGCAAAGTATGACTTTACTTCTGTCGCGCACAACTATTTTTTGAGTCAACAACCATTCATAAACAGCACGTGCATCCTGAACCTGAACCAAAAGAAAATTGGAATCGGAAGGATAAATCCGTTGTACGATTGGCACTTGTAACAATTCCTGTTCCAAACGCAATCTTTGCTGTACCAGTTCACGAATCATTGCATTGACATCTTCTACATGATCAAGCGCTTCCAAAACGAGTTCCTGTACGGCTTCGCTGATGTTATAAGGAGGTTTTACTTTGTTGTAGACACTGATGATTGCTTCACTTGCAAAAGCCATTCCTAATCGTAAACCGGCCAATCCCCAGGCTTTGCTCAGGGTTTGCATCACGACTAAATTGGGATACTCTTTTAATTGTTGAATGAACGAATGTTGACGTGCAAAATTGATATATGCTTCATCCACAACTACGATTCCGTCAAAGTTGTTCAAAACGGCTTCAATATCTTCATGATGAATGCTGTTTCCGGTTGGATTATTAGGTGAACAGATCCAGATGATCTTCGTATGTTCATCCACTAAGGTTTCCATATGAACCAGGTCAAGCTGAAAGTTATCCAGCAACGGTGCTTTTCGGATTTCAATATCATTGATATTAGCACTTACTTCATACATGCCATAGGTAGGCGGACAAATAATTACATTGTCTTTGCCCGGATTGCAAAAAGCTCTGTATAAAATATCAATACATTCATCACTTCCGTTTCCAAGAAAAATGTGTTCAACGGAAACACCCTTGATTGCTGAAAGCTTTTCTTTGATCTTGAGTTGATAAGGATCAGGATAGCGATTGTACCATTTCAGTAGTGGGGATCCAATACTGTTTTCATTCGCATCCAGATAAATCTTTGCTTCTCCTTTAAATTCATCACGTGCCGATGAATAGGGGACAAGCGCCTTTATATTGGGTCTTAATAGTTGATTGATATCGAAAGCCATAGAACGTTATTTAATGCCGGAAAATTAAACCTTGTTTTTCAGTCGTACGCGAATGGCTTCTGCGTGAGCCTGTAGCCCTTCTGTTTCAGCCATTGTAATAACTGTGTGAGCGATCGCATGCAATCCTTCCTGTGTCAAATGCTGATAAGTGATTTTCTTCACAAAACTGTCGATGCTAACGCCACTGTATGCTCTTGCAAAGCCATTCGTAGGAAGCGTGTGATTGGTTCCGCTGGCATAATCGCCGGCACTTTCGGGTGAGTAAGAACCAATGAATACCGAACCGGCATTGGTTATCTGATCGGCCCGGTTACCGGCTTCTTTGCAACAGATGATTAAGTGTTCAGAAGCGTATTCATTCACCAATTCAACGGCTTCGCTCATATTTTGAAGAAAAACGGCTTGACTGTTCTGTAATGACTTTTCAGCCAGTTCTTTTCTGGGCAATTTTTCTAATTGGGCTTGTGTTGCCTGAAGTACTTCTTGAATCAATTTCTCGGAAGTAGAAACAAGAAACACCTGACTGTCAGGTCCATGTTCTGCCTGAGAAAGAAGATCTGATGCGATAAATTCAGGATCTGCGGTTTCATCGGCTAAAACACATACTTCACTGGGTCCCGCCGGCATATCGATTGCTGTTCCGGTTTTTTGAACGAGTTGTTTAGCACAAGTCACATATTGGTTACCGGGACCAAAGATTTTGTAAACCTGAGGCACCGTTTCGGTACCAAAAGCCATTGCACCAATCGCCTGTACACCACCTATTTTAAAAATTTTTGAAATTCCAATCAGGGAAGCAGTATACAAGATAGCGGGATGCAAATTCCCTTCTTTGTCGGGAGGAGAACACAAAACAATTTCTTTACAGCCGGCCAGTTTTGCGGGGATACCCAACATGAGCAAGGTTGAGAACAAAGGTGCGGATCCGCCGGGGATATACAACCCAACTTTATCGATTGCAACCGATTTTCTCCAACAACGAACGCCTGGCATCGTTTCAATGATTTCAGGTGTTGCAATTTGTGCTTTATGAAAAACTTCAATATTGGCTTTTGCACATTGGATTGCCTGTTTCAACTCATCAGAAACAGAACGTTCGGCATTTTTCAACTCTTTCGATGAAACAAGCGTTTTTCGAACAGTAACACCGTCAAACTCTTTGGTATACTTTCGAATGGCACGATCACCCTTTTGTTGAATGACCTTCAGGATTTTATCCACTTTTTTTTCCAGGTGAGATGCGTCAAAAACAGGTCGCTGTATGAGCGCTTTCCATTCTGAACGTTGTGGATTGATACTGATCTTCATAACTGATAATTCTTTCGGTTCAGACAATCATTTTTTCGATAGGAACAACCAATATGCCCTGTGCTCCGGCGGCTTTTAATGCCTCAATTTTATCCCAGAATTCATCTTCATTGATCACACTGTGCACACTGCTCCAACCGGATTCGGCAAGAGGTAGAACAGTTGGACTCTTCATGCCCGGTAATTGAGCAATGATTTGATCCAGTCGATCGTTAGGCGCATTCAGCAAAACGTATTTATTACGTTTCGATTTTTTAACAGCGCTGATGCGAAAGAGTAACTTGTTAAGGATTTGAAGTTTCAACTCATCCATTCCGGAATTGCGGATTAAAACCGCCTGTGACTGTAAAATGGATGCGACCTCTTTCAATCCGTTCATGAACAACGTTGAGCCACTGCTGACCAGATCGGCAACCACATCAGCCAAACCAATGCCCGGTGCAATTTCTACAGAGCCGCTGATTTCATGAATTTCAGCCTTAATACCTTCCTTTTCAAGATACTGATTAACCAGAAACGGATAACTTGTGGCAATTCGTTTGCCTTGTAAATATCCGGGGCCTTCATAAGTTTCATTACGTGGTACGGCAATCGACAAACGGCATTTACTGAAACCGAGTTTTTCAACAATTTCTACTTTTTTATTTTTTTCAAAAAGTACATTTTCGCCAACAATACCGATGTCTGCCACTCCGTCTTCAACATATTGTGGAATATCATCGTCACGCAAAAAGAAAATCTCCATCGGAAAATTATCCGATTCGGTCTTAAGGCGATCTTTTACGTTTCTTAATTCGATGCCACATTCGTTTAAAAGCTTGATCGAATCATCATAGAGACGACCGGACTTTTGAATGGCAATTTTCAGTTTGACTTGACTCATAGTTCAAAATATTATGAATAAATAAAAAAAGCTTACCAATCGGTAAGCCTTTTAATAGTTTTATGTGTGACACATAGCACCATCGGCTTACCCTAACAGGCAAGAAGGATGATGTATATGAGACATTTTTTTCATGCCGCAAAATTAAGGGGAGTAATTAATTTAAACAATATTTTTTTCAATGGATTCCGAACCAAATTCCAAAGCCTCCATAGCATCATTGATGGATATGGCCAGATGACTTTCGTGATAAACACAAAGACCTTTAGCAATTACTAAAAGTTGTGGAGATTCATGGGTGATCCGGAATTTCTCAGCAATCAGATTGGAAAGAGAACGGTATCGGATCAAATCCAGGTAATGCATTGTGTAACCCTCGGGGATCTGAGATTTTTCAATCCGACTTTTGGCCACACTGCTGATACTGCAACGTGTACTGTGCTTAAATATTAATTGAGGATTTTTTTGTGAATCCAAAATAAGTTGCTCCAATTCTTCTGGAGTTGACAGATCGATCCAAACCATTACCTGAATTGTTTAACTGCGAAAAGGACGATTGACGGTACTGGTAGGGCATCCCATTCCTTTACGACTGCCGGCACATGAAGATACCAACAAGGTTACAAAAGATACTGCAACGATTAAAACGAGCATTTTTTTCATAAAAAGGATTTACAGTCGGTAAAAATAAAGAAGTTTCGTGAAAATATGTGCAACTTATGTCACTATAACGTATAGAACAGCGATTTATGATTGCTCTTGAATGGAATTTATTTGGTTATTTTGCGTATGAGCAACCAAATAAATCTTGGTTTTGAGGAAAACAAGCCTGAAGCCCATTTTTCTACGCATTTACAATTATCAAGACCCCTTGCAGTAATTGATCTTGAAACAACCGGTGTTAATATTTCTCTGGATCGAATTGTAGAGATTGCGATCGTTAAGCTCATGCCGGATGGTACACGTCAGATAAAACGAAAACTGATCAATCCTGAAATGCCCATTCCAAAGCAATCCAGCGATGTGCATGGAATTACGGACGAAATGGTGAAAGATGCACCCACTTTTAAACAGGCGGCCAATGAAATCAAAATGTTTATTTCCAATTGTGACCTGGCAGGTTACAACTCAAATCGTTTTGACATACCATTGCTCGTTGAGGAATTTTTAAGAACCGGACAAGATCTTGAATTGAGCGATCGCTTTTTGCTTGACGTACAAAAGGTGTTTCATATGATGGAACAGCGCACTTTATCCGCTGCCTATAAGTTTTATTGTGATAAAGAGTTACATGGTGCCCACAGTGCAGAAGTAGATGTTACAGCAACCCTTGAAGTACTGGAAGCACAGGTAAAACGTTACCCGCAACTGGGCGCTTCCGTTGAGTCAATTGTTAAATTTACGGGTGAAGATCAAATTGTTGATTTTGCCCGACGATTTGTATTTGAAAATGGAGTAGAGGTGTTCAATTTTGGAAAACACAAAGGAAAACCTGTTTCGTTGGTTTTGAAACAGGAACCACAATATTACGACTGGATGATGAAAGGCGATTTCCCCTTGCATACAAAACAGAAATTATCCGAGATCTTCAACAGGACCATGCTGAAGAAAGGATAATCCATACTCTAGATTACTTCCAACCAAGTATTATTATTATTTTGCAGCACCAAAAAGACGATTGGAAAAAATTGTAATCATACCAACGTATAATGAAAGAGACAATATCGTTAATATTGTCCGTGCTGTGTTCTCATTGAATACAGGTTTTCATATTCTCGTAATAGATGATGGCTCGCCGGATGGCACAGCAGAACTTGTAAAAGAACTGCAACTTCAATTTTCCGATTCACTTTTTTTAGAAGAACGTAAGGGCAAATTAGGATTAGGTACAGCCTACATTCATGGATTCAAGTGGGCCCTGCAAAAAGGGTATCGGTTTATTTGTGAAATGGACGCCGATTTCAGTCACAATCCGGCCGATTTAGATCGTCTTTATCATGCATGTAAAGCAGAAGGTGCCGATTTAGCCGTTGGGAGCAGGTACATCAAAGGCGGAGCTGTTGAAAACTGGCCCTGGGATCGAATCTTATTATCCAAAGGCGCTTCATTTTATACCCGAATGATTTTATGGATGCCGGTCAAAGATCCCACAGCGGGATTTGTTTGTTACCGCAAAGAAACACTGGAAGCCATGAATCTGGACAAAATCACTTTTGTTGGCTATGCATTTCAGATTGAAATGAAGTTTGCGGCATGGAAACTCCATTTCAAAATACAAGAAGT
>JBMLSG010000040.1:72808-84807 GCA_049240625.1 Lacibacter sp.
CAGTTTGTTGGCGATTTTTTAACATTCACACCATTAGCTTTTATTACTTTTGAACCTTCAACAGAAAATCAAACAATGAAAAAAACATTACTACTCTTCGTATTGGGATTCTCTTTTTTTAACGGAATAGCCCAGACTGAATGGAAAAGAACATCCATTGATGAAATCGTATCCGTCGAAATTCCAGGAGAACCCGAGAAAAAAGACGAACAAAATGTATTAAGCTACAGTTTCAGATCCAAAGACAGTGCTGCCTATGCTGTTAACGTGATCGATTTTTCCAAATTCGGTATGGATTCGGCTACACTTCAGGCGATGGTAACACAGGAAATGTTTCTTGAACAATTTAAAGCCGGAATGACGCAGCAATTACCGGGTGCGGAAATCAAAGAAGCTAAGATCATTACTGTTGGAAATTACACAGCTTATGACATCGTGATTGAAGCTGATAAAAACGGAAAAAAAATTCTGACTTACTCATTAAATATTTTTGTAGGAAGTAAGGACTACAGTTTTGTCTATGCTTCTTCCGAAACTTCGGCTCCTGAATCAAAAGAGCGTTTTTTCAAGTCCATTGAAATAAAGTAATAACATCTCTTGATACAACATCCTCAAAAGCATTGTAATTTTTACAATGCTTTTTTGTTGCTATGCGGCCATCGTGATAAACTTGGCAAAGCTTCGCCTTACAACAGGTAATAATGTTTCATCAACGGGATAGGAGAGCGGTGTTTCGATGCTGTAAACAGCAGGATGGGGCAATTCTTTTTGACTTCGAATCAATTCGTTTTTAATGCTGTCATAGGTCGTAACAGTATTGCTGTACCAGGAATCAACATACCGTGTTTTGAGCGTACGGTATTGCTCATCATGCCGTTCAAAAATACTCAACCGATATTGAAATACACGTGTTTCTCTATCGGTCTTGCTTCTGATAAACAGATATCCCTCTGTTATATCAAGCGGAATGAGGCCAATGGGTTGAATACAGAGACTTTGTTCTACTTGCTCATAAATAGAAGTTCCGTTTTGAATCGTTGTTTTGAGTGTAGGAATCGAATAGTGAATAATGCTTTCCAATTCCTGCATCAATTCATCATCTTCAATCATTTGTTCATAAAGCAACTGTAGTTTTTCCATCTGGATTCCGGTGAGTTTCTTAGGAAATTGCTCCCTGAGATACTTTTTGTTCTCACGAAAAGCAACCAGATTATTGTAATGAAAAATTAAATCACCCAATTGAGGATAGAGTCGAACCTCATTGAAAGATTGATTTACACATTGTAAATAAGCTAAAAGTGTATACTTTTTCAACTCAAAATCAATGGTTCCGTCTGCAAACCAGGTTTCAGATAATGTCTTCATAACGATGCGATTAAAAGTTTCTACCCTTAATTTACAAAATGCTATCGAAAAAGTAAAACCCGGCGATTGTACTCTGACTGATTTTAACCTTTTATGTATGATTCCGGAAATAGGTTAATGAAAGCTTCCTTTGCTTTCGAGTGGTGACTGAACCTTTTTCGTTACTTTTGCACACCTGAAAATAGAGGTTACGGAATGAAGAATATCAGAAATTTTTGCATCATCGCCCATATCGATCACGGAAAGTCTACACTGGCCGATCGATTATTACAGACAACGAATACCATCAGTGATCGTGAAATGATGGACCAGGTATTGGACGATATGGACCTGGAACGTGAAAAGGGCATCACAATTAAGAGTCACGCCATTCAAATCAATTACAAGTATAAAGATGGGCAGGATTATATTCTGAACCTGATTGATACACCCGGACATGTGGATTTTAGCTATGAGGTTAGTCGTGCACTTGCAGCCTGTGAAGGTGCGTTACTTCTTGTAGATGCGGCGCAGGGCATTCAGGCACAAACCATTTCCAACTTGTATCTCGCGATTGAAAATGATCTTGAAATCATTCCCGTCATCAATAAAATTGATATGGATGGTGCGATGATTGAAGAGGTAAAAGATCAAATTGTTGAATTGATTGGTTGCAAACCCGAAGAAATATTGCTTGCAAGCGGACGTGCGGGCATTGGAATTGAAGAGATCCTGGAAGCCATTGTTGAACGCATTCCGGCTCCCGAAGGAAAGCCAGATGAACCGTTACAAGCATTGATTTTTGATAGTGTTTTTAATAGTTTCAGGGGTGTGATTGTCTACTATCGTATCCTGAACGGAAAAATCCGCAAAGGTGACCGTGTGAAATTTGTGAGTACGGATCAGGATTATGATGCATCAGAAATCGGAATTTTAAAATTGAAGATGACCGAGAAGCAGGAAGTAACCTGTGGTGATGTGGGGTACCTTATTACCGGAATCAAAAATGCCAAAGAGGTTAAAGTTGGTGATACCATCACGCTCGCAAGTAATCCTACCAAAGAGCCCATTAGTGGTTTTCAGGAAGTAAAACCAATGGTGTTTGCCGGCATATTTCCGGTTGTAACCGAAGATTTTGAAGAATTGCGCGACTGTATGGATAAACTGCAGTTAAACGATGCTTCATTGACATTTGAATTGGAAACCTCTCAAGCGCTGGGCTTTGGTTTCCGATGCGGTTTTCTGGGATTATTACACATGGAAATCATCCAGGAACGGCTGGAGCGAGAATTCAACCAAACGGTCATCACAACCGTGCCCAACGTAAGTTTTATAGCTTATTCCACACGGGGAGAAAAAGTATTGGTCAACAATCCTTCAGAAATGCCGGAACCTACGGCCCTGGATCGAATTGAAGAGCCTTTTATACGTGCTCAAATCATTACCAAGCCTGACTATATTGGTAACATCATGACACTTTGTTTAGGCAAACGCGGTATTCTCATTAATCAAAGCTATTTAACTCCATCAAGAGTTGAATTGACGTTTGAAATGCCGCTTACCGAAATTGTATTTGATTTTTATGATAAGCTGAAAAGTCAAACACGTGGCTATGCTTCATTTGATTATTCTCCCATTGGAATGCGTGAGGCCGACATTGTAAAAATGGATATTCTGCTGAACGGCGACAAAGTTGATGCCTTAAGCGCTTTGATTCATCGTAGCCGCGCACAGGATTTTGGAAGAAAACTTTGTGAAAAATTAAAAGAACTGGTTCCGCGTCAACAGTTTCAGATCGCTATTCAGGCCGCTATCGGAGCTAAAATTGTTGCGCGTGAGAATATTTCTGCTATCCGTAAAGATGTAACGGCAAAATGTTACGGAGGAGATATCAGCCGGAAACGAAAACTCCTCGAAAAGCAAAAAGAGGGGAAGAAGCGAATGCGCCAGATCGGGAATGTAGAAGTTCCACAGGAAGCCTTTCTGGCTGTCTTGAAACTGGACGATTAGATCGCATTGAATCAATCAATGTATTTTTCATTGAACAAGAGTAGCAAGAAAAAGCAGATTTATAGGTAACTTCATCAACAGACAACACGCTTTATGACCGATTTTACTTTGAATAAAGAGCCTGATTTAATTGTCACAGCCCGTTTTATCGTGAAAGGAGCGGATGCACCCTTAACCGGTAACGATTATGTAGTAAGATTATACGATAAAGACGTCGTTGACAACGATTATCTGGGAGAAAGCCTATTAGATGAAGAGGGGCGAATCCGCATCACATTTGCCCATGATGCATTTGTTAATGAAGCCGCCTTTCATGAAGCAAAGCCTGATTTTTTCTTCGTGATTTTAAATAAAAACAAGATCATCTTTACGAGTAAAGTGCTCGAAGAGCTTTCATTAAAAGATTTGGAACGTTTCAAAATGGGCGAAGGAGAGTGGGTCGATCTCGGCACGTTTCTGATCGATGCATCTTGATCCTTCTCTTATCAAGGTTTCCCTTTCGTATTCACAGGTTTTGTACCGGGCTTTTGTACCGCATTCGGTTGAGGTGGTTCAGTAAGCAACTGATTTCCTCCTTCTTTTTCTAAAGGGACAGGTACAGGTGCCTCCCCATCTTTAAGTTTAAAATGGAAGAGCTTATCAATGTGTTGCCAGGTTCCGTCCTTCCATTCAAATGCTTCATAATCGCCATCCGGAATCAGGGTATACTTTTTATTGGGTTCATTGGATTCGGAAATTAAATGATCATAAATGATAACATTCATTTCGTCGTCATATTGTAACCGCGCTCTGGCATCTTTTTTATATTCAAGAACGAACCGATTTTTAGGTGGTTGTGGCAATGAATCATTTTGAAAGGTGAAAACATCCTGCATACCCAAAACGGGTTGGCCTTGTTCATCAAATGATAAAACCTCGATGTACTTACGTGTTGTACGTGCATTGTTTTCGTCGTAGCCCAAAAGAGTATACAGTTTTTTTCCGTTTTTCTCTTTGAGTATGATTCGGTAATAAACAGCGCCAATCCATCCACCATGATTGGCAATGGTATCGGCATCTGCTTCCGTAAATTCACTCACATCGCGAAGTGGAAAGAGTTTGAGTTGACCATTCGCGGTTTTCATTTGAATGAAACCTCGCTGCCGGCAATAATTGTCATCACGTACAACCTGCCAGGTAAAAATCCGAAACATACTATCCGGAGCATATAAACGAGAAATCGTGGTTAAGGAATCAAAAGGATAAAAAAATGAGTTTGGCTGCAAAAGAGCACGTACGATGATTTTGGTAAAATTGCTGTCGCTCCGGAAACGTACAGCAGCATCTTTGCCGTTTACGATTTCGTAGGCATAACGTTTGAGCGAGTCCTCTTTTTGTCGGAAGAATTTATTTTCAGCAGGTGTTCGAAGTTGTGCAAATAAGTTGTGTGCCGTACACAACAGTATGAAAAATATAAACAGTTTCTTGATCAATGTATGCATGACTCTTGTAAATAAAGTTATTGAACGTGATGAGTTCTTTTTAGTGCCTGCGCAAATGATAACAAATCTTTATAGGTTGCATCCACAGTTGAATCATCCGGACAAGCATCTTCACGGGTTGGCAGGTAAACCGTATAGGCACCTATATTACGACCAAACCACATATCCGAAGGCATATTCCCGACCATTATGGAACGGGTGAAATCAATCTCCGGAAAATCTTGTCTGGCTTGAAGAGCCATTCCACGGTTTGGCTTTCGATTCACATCTTTTCGATCCAATGCACAGCAAGCATAAACGCGATCGATCTTGCCACCTTCTAATTCAATATTTTGGAGCATCTGCTCATGAATCTTACTTAATTCCTCTTCCGTCATCAATCCTTTACCTACGCCACGCTGGTTGGTAACAACGACGATTCTTGAAAAAGATCCTGTGAGTAGCCTCAGGGCCTCTAATGCGCCCGGACGAAAACGAAATTCATCCCGGTGAAGGATATATCCACCTATGACTTCTTCATTGATAACACCATCACGATCAAGAAACAATGTCCATCCTGAATCAACAACGGGCAACTGATTAAGTGGAAGATTGTGTTGTGGCATATTTATGAAAGTTCTGATTGTGCTTTCGTGAAATCTTCAGGTATTCCGATGTCAATAAAATAGCGGTCTTGTATACAACCCGACATTTTTTGCTTTGGATAATACGGCTCAAGATATTCTTTTTCAAACGAAAACTTGATGGGTAAATGTAACCGTAGAAAAGATGCTCTTTCGAGAATGTAAACACCGCCGTTAATTAGTCCGTGTGCATATTGCTTTTTTTCCTGAAAACTCCGGATTGTAGCATCCTCGTTCAATTCAACAACACCATAACGTTCAAAATCCTGCATGGGCTTTAAAGCTAATGTACATGCATCTTTTTGTGCTAGGTGAAACTGAAACAAGACGTCGGCATCAACTTTGAAAAGTGTATCACCGTTGAGAATAAGTACATGTTCATCTTTGGTGGCTGAGAGTGCATTTAAAATGGCTCCGCCTGTTCCAAGAGGTTCGTTTTCAATTACAATCCGAATATCTTTATCCGCATACTGTTCAGAAATAAACTCCCCGATGATTTCATGCTTATAACCCAACGACAACACAAAGGTTTCAATACCTTCTTTCAGATAATAATCCATCACATGTGACAGGAAAGGCCTTCCTGCAACAGGTGCCATGCACTTCGGCAAATCGGGTACGGCCGAACGTAACCGGGTGCCCAATCCTCCCGCAAGAATAATTGCAGTCTTTAACTTCATTTAAACTATTGTTGGTTTCGGGTAGTACCAAAATATTGTTCTTCTACTAACTGGCAAATAATATGACCAAGTAAGATGTGACTTTCCTGAATCCTTGGCGTATCGTTGGACGGAACATTGAATAAAAAATCGCTGAGCTCTTTCATTGCACCACCGGAAGCACCGGTTAACCCAATTGTGGTAATTTGTTTTTCTTTTGCAACACGAAATGCTTCGATAATATTTTTAGAATTTCCCGAAGTGGATAAACCCACCAATACATCACCCGCATTTCCGATACCCTTCAGCAATCGAGCATAAACAACATCGTAACTGTAATCGTTGGCTACTGCTGTTAAATAAGAGGTGTTTACATGCAATGCTTCTGCCGGCAACGCGTCACGGTCTGTGTAAAACCTTCCGCTGAATTCTGCAGCAAGATGTTGCGCATCGGCAGCGCTTCCGCCATTGCCGCAAAAAAGTACTTTCTTTCCGTTTTTAAATGCATGTACAATCAAACGGCTTACTTCTTCCAGTCTTAATAGCAAGGCTTGGTTTTGTAGAATAGCTTCTTTCACGTCTATGCTGGAACGAATAATAGCAGCAATTTCAGTTTGCATGTAACTTAAATTAATTGGTTCAATCTTGAATAAGAGTTATCATAACTGTATCGACAACGCTCTTCAATTGTGCAAATATAGGACCATCCTAAAGAGGAATAGGCCTTCTGTTTATTCCTTATTGAGCCGTCCAGGTCGTTAATCCCTGATTGGTAAATTCATAATTCCTGAACACGCCTCCAAAAGGTTCCAATGCTTTCATCACATTAAAACGGGTGTTTCCCGGACAATAAAAAATCATAAATCCACCACCACCGGCACCGGAAATTTTACCTCCACTGGCACCGGCTTTTTGGGCCGTTTCATAAATGGTATCCATCAATGAATTGGAGATATTGGCAGCCATTTTTCGCTTTTGTTGAAATCCATAATCAAGAATTTCACCAATTTCATGCAAGCGTCCTTTTAACAAAGCCTCTTTCATACGGCGTGCCTGTTCTTTTAACAAATGCATGGCCTCAATACTTTGTTCATTTTGATTTCGGACATTCTTTTGTTGTTCTTTGATGATTGTTGCAGACTCTCTACTGGTGGCCGTAAAGTATAAAAGCAGATTGTTACCCAATTCATTTAAATATTCTTGCTTGATCCGTAAAGGGTTCACAATTACTTTGTCATTTTCATAAAATTCCATGAAATTAACGCCGCCAAATGTAGCTGCATATTGATCCTGTTTCCCGCCGGCGAGTTGCAGATCATTCCGTTCTATTTCATAGGCATAATGTGCAATATCGTATTCACCCAGTGGCAATTTCAACATTTCGGCAAAAGCTCCGATGATGGCAACAACCAGGGTAGAAGAAGTTCCTAATCCGCTTCCTGCAGGCGCATCTACATGTGTGGACAATCGAAAGCCGGTTGTTTCAATTCCAAAATCTTTTTGAATGCGATTGTAAACGCCTTTTAATAAATCGAGTTTCCCGTTAACAGGTAATTCATGTGTACGTGGAAAAAATTCCTGCTCATTCCGATCCAATGTCTGTAATTCGATCACAGGCTTCTCAAGTAGTTCAATATGTGCTGATGCATAGAGAGAAACAGTCGCATTTAGGATGGCACCTCCATAGATGTCGCTATAAGGACTCACGTCCGTACCACCTCCGGCAAGTCCCAGACGTAAGGGAGCTTTACTTCTGAATATCATAATAGTAGGTAGACTTTTATCTCAGTTTCAAATGTAAGTCTTATTCAATAAAAACCCTTTATTGTGCCAGTTCAACTATCGCTTCGGTCATTCGTTGCCAACTGTATTTTTGCTTTTCTTGTGTTAAGGATGCCTTAAACGATTCCGGACCTTTTTTTTGAAGCTCGACTAAAGCATCTGCAATGGCATTTGCTGTGGGTTCGCAAACAAGTCCCGATTTACCGTGAGGAACCAATGAAGGCAATCCGCCAACATTGGTTACAACCATTGGGATTTCAAAATGATAAGCGAGGGGAGTGACGCCACTTTGTGTAGCACTTCGATAGGGTTGCACAACAGCATCTGCTGCACAGAGAAAATATCTCACTTCGCTATCCGGAATAAAATCGGTGAACAAGAGGAGCTGTGGTGCAATTTTAGGATTGCGCAGCAAAGATTCATAGTGCTTGGAATCATCGTAAAATTCTCCCGCAATCAAAAAGCGTGTGTTTGGATCCAGACGGTTTTGCTCTTTTAAAAGCAAAATAGCTTCGAGCAGGAGATCAAGTCCTTTGTATTTACGTATAAACCCAAAGAAAAGAAACACAAAAGCATTTTCGGGTATCGACAAATGTTTACGCGCTGTTTCTTTTGGAATTCGTTCGCCAAAGTTATCGTACAGTGGATGAGGAATCATCCGTGCCGCTTTTTTAGTTGTGAATGTCTTTAAATCTTCAAGTACCTGATGGCTCATGGTAATAAATGCATCCACAGGTTTTATAAAGTATTTTGTAAACCAAAAATCACCGGGACGCTTTTCATGTGGGATGACATTGTCGGCAATACAAATCACTTTTGTGTGCTTGTTGCTTTTTGCTATGCGCAATAGGGTTCCCAAACAGGGGCCCATAAAGGGAAGCCAATAGCGAACAACGATGATATCAGCCTTTTGTCTTTTAAGGTAGAAACCGGTCAAAATCCAGTTCAAGGGATTGATGGAATTGATTTTGATCCGGATATCCAAATTTTCGGGGGCAGGTTCCGTTGAAAATTGTGTGGTGCCCGGAAATAGAAAATCCGGATATTGAAGTGAAAACGTACAAATCTGAACCTGATGGCCCTCTGATTGAAAAGCACGGGCTAACCGCTCATTGTAAGAGGCAAGTCCACCTCTCAAAGGATGGGCCGGTCCAATGATGATGATTTTCATAATCCGGTTTTCTCTTCAATGAGATAATTATTCCTTTCTGTTGCATTGCGAGCAATTAATTCACCCGTAAATCCTGCCAGAAACAATTGAGTACCGATGAGCATTACTGTGAGTGCAATATAAAAAGCCGGACGGTTGGTGATAGCATATTCCGGATTCCAAATCTTTGAAATAACGAGGTAGATACTGATAAATAAGCCTGCTAAGAAAGAAAGGGTGCCCCAAAGTCCAAAAAAATGCATAGGCCGTTTGCCGAATTTGCCCATGAACATGATTGTTGTCAGATCCAGAAAGCCGTTAACAAAACGGCTCCATCCAAACTTGGTTGTGCCGTATTTTCGTTTCCGGTGTTCGACAACTTTTTCACCTATGTTTCGAAAGCCTGCCCATTTTGCCAGTACCGGAATGTAACGGTGCATTTCGCCATATACTTCAATGCTTTTGACCACTTTTTTACTATAGGCTTTTAATCCACAGTTAAAATCGTGCAAATGAATGCCGCTCATAGAACGTGTTGCAGCATTAAAAAACTTGGACGGAATGTTTTTTGTGAGCGTATGATCGTATCGTTTCTTTTTCCATCCGCTTACAAGATCGTATTGACGACTTTGGATCATTTTATAGAGTTCAGGAATTTCATCCGGAGAGTCCTGCAAATCGGCATCCATTGTGATCACAACGTCTCCGGAAGCAGCCTTGAATCCTTCGTTTAAAGCCGCAGATTTTCCATAATTACGCTGAAATCGTATTCCTTTGATGCGTGGGTTGGAAGTATGCAATCCTGAAATGACTTCCCATGATGTATCCGTGCTGCCATCATCGATTAAAATGATTTCATATACTAACTGTTCCCTGTGTACAACCCGTTCGATCCAGGCACATAATTCGGGAAGCGATTCGGCTTCATCTTTTAAAGGAATGATAATACTTAAGTTCATGTTAGATAGATTGAGGCATGCCGGATTGAGGATTCTTTTTTGCAAGTCCGGCTCCAATCAAAGAACCAATAGCACCCACTAAAGCGTAGCTGAATAAAGAACCAATGACACCAAATAAAAAATAGTATTGATCCGTCCACTGTAATGCTTTATCAATCATTTCAGAATTCATTTGTGGATTTTTCTCCATTTCGATGCGGGCCATTTCAAGTGCTTTGTCTTTTAGTTCGGGCAAGATCCAGGTCGTTAGCACAAAAGCGGCGATCGAAATGAGCGCAACAATGGAAGCCGTTTTAAACCCATGTCCAAAAACACCTCCAAAAGTAATATTGCCATCAAGATCTTTACTGTATGATACACAGGACCAAACAATCGCAACAAGGTAAATGCTCAATACAAGCCATTGGATCCACCGATCATAGATTCCCATAATCTGGAATGTCATTCCAATGGCAACCATAACCAGACCAATAATCAAACCTTTGGCAAAATGTGAAGTTATTTTTTGTTCCATATCAATTGAGCTTGAGTTTGTTTTTATTGAGTATACCAATCACTTTCCCTTTGAGCTCTTTTCCGACAAAAGCCGAATTTTTTGAACTGGATTTCAAGTGATTTTCAGTGAAGGTATAAACTGTTGCAGGATCAAACATTGTCACATTGGCGACATTGCCAACCTGAATGGACGGGATTTTTAATCCAAGGATGGTACGTGGACGAATACTGATCAGATCCACCCAGCGTTCAGGATTTAATGCATCCCCAAATACAGCACCCATAACGCCGTAACATGTTTCCAGCCCAATCATACCAGGTTTTGCATATTCGAATTCGCATATCTTACTGTCCCACTCGTGCGGTTGGTGATGCGTTGCAATGCAATCGACAGTGCCATTTAAAACTGCTTCTCTTAAAGCATTTTGTTCTTTTTGAGTGCGTAAAGGGGGAAAGAGTTTCAAATTGGTATCGTAACCTGTGAGATCCTGATCTGTAAAATAAAGATGTGCCGGTGTTACGGAGCAGCTTACCGCAGTACCATTTCGTTTGGCACGTTCTATATATTCGAGACTCTTGGGAGAAGTAATGCCTGTAAAATGCAATCGGGATTCAGTGTAAGCTGTGAGTTTGATATCACGGGCAACTTGAATTTCTTCCGCCAACATTGGTTTGCCAGGCAATCCCAGTTGTGTACTGATAATGCCTTCATTCATTAATCCGTAGGTACCGATGGATTTATCTTCAGGCACTTGCAAAATCACGCCATCAAATGACTTGACATATTGCAACGCTTTTAGTAGCAATCCGGATGATTGTATCGAATGAAGCCCATCCGTAAAAGCAGCGGCACCTGCAGCTTTCATGTCATACATTTCGGCCAATTCCTTTCCTTCGGTTTGTTTTGTAACGGCGCCTAATGGATGGACTGATACTGCTCCGCTTGCTGCCTTTTGTATAATGTATTCGACCTGCGACTTGCCCGAAACAACCGGAGACGTGTTAGGGAGCACCATCACTTCGGTAAAACCTCCAGCCGCAGCGGCGTCCATGCCGGATTCAATGCTTTCCTTGTATTCTAATCCGGGGTCGCAAAAATGAGCAAATAAATCAACCCAACCGGGTGAAATCAGGAGACCGGGATGATCAATAATCTTATCAGCACCTGTTGTTGCTATTGATCCAATTTGCTGTATCACTCCGTTTTCGATCCATAAATCCTGAATTGTTTGATGGAAAGGAGAGGTGGGGTCACATATTTGAGCCTGCTTTATTAATATCGTCATGGAGCCGTTCAAACTTTGGTTCCGCTAAGATCGTTTTTTTTGATTGATTTTGCTGCAAATACATTTAAATCTTACATTTGCAACCCATTGAAAATATTCAATGGTCATTGACGGGACGTAGCGCAGCCCGGTAGCGCACTTGCATGGGGTGCAAGGGGTCGCTAGTTCGAATCTAGTCGTCCCGACGGAAAAAAACTTCACTATAACATG
>JBMLSG010000041.1:0-6079 GCA_049240625.1 Lacibacter sp.
GATTCCGTAGCTCAGTTGGTAGAGCAATACACTTTTAATGTATGGGCCCTGGGTTCGAGTCCCAGCGGGATCACAAAAGCCTTCGAAAGAAGGCTTTTGCTTTTTAAGGCTATTCTACTTTTAAATATACGTTTGCAAACAAGCAGGTATTTAAACAAGCCTAATAACTCAATAAGGGAATCAAAACTTAGTAAAGAATCAAAATTCAAAAATCAGAGAAGAAACAGAAGGCAGGATTGATTAGAAACTTACTCCGTAACAAAGTTTTGTTTCATTTTCTCAAGTAGACGAGTTTCAATCATTTTTACGGCGAGCAGAATCATGTTTTTGAACGCTCTGGCCGTGGAAATACCATGACCTACAATAACCGGTTTATCTACACCCAGAATAGGTGTTCCGCCATAGGTCTCAAAATTAAAGCGCTGGAAATAGTCATCTTCATGCAACTGACGCGACTTGGCGATATCAAAAATTGATTCTCCCAGTTTGAGAATCACATTGCCGGTAAATCCATCACACACCATAACATCCGCTTTTCCGGTGAGCAAATCACGACCTTCAATATTACCAATGAAATGTATGAGCTTATTTTCTTTCAATAACTTATAGGCTGCCTGTGCAAGCAAATTGCCTTTGCCTTCTTCTTCACCAATGTTGATTAAACCAACTGTGGGCTGTTCAATTTCCAGAATATTTTGGGCGTAAATGCTTCCCAGAATGGCGTTTTGTAACAGATTTTCGGGCTTGCAATCGGCCTGCAAACCTACATCGAGGATCAAACCATAACCCCCATGTGCCTTAGGCATAACCGTGGAAATGGTTGGACGCAATACCCCTTCAATGGCCTTGATGGAATAAAACACTCCTACCATCATCGCTCCCGTATTCCCTGCACTGATGAAGGCATCAATTTCGCCTTGTGCCAGCAATTGAAAACCGATGCTCATGGAAGCTTGTGGTTTTTCACGCAAAGCACGTGTTGGATGCTCATTCATATCGATCACATCCGGAGCATGAACCAGCGTAACATGATCGGGTAGAACCGGGTAATGTTCACGGATAAGATGTTCCCTGCCGATCAATTTCAAACGGATACCGGGACGGGCGTCCTGTAAAAACAAATCTACGCCCTGCAGAGTCTCCTGCGGGGCGTAGTCGCCTCCCATCATGTCAATACCAATTGTCATGAGACGGGTTTCAGTATCGTAAACAATTAAGCTTTTGCAGGAGCTTTTTCAGCTACCACTTTTCCTTTGTAATACAGTTTACCTTCACTTACATGTGCACGATGGCGTACATGCAGTTCTCCGGTTGTAGTGTCTTTGCTCAACGTTACCGTTTCTGCCTTGTAATGCGTACGACGCTTTGCACTGCGTTGCTGAGAGTGTCTGCGTTTGGGATTTGGCATATCTTTCTTTTTTAGTCGTTTCTAAATTTATCCAGATCTTTCCAGATCGATTTATTTTCATTGGCTCCCGGATTGAGTTTCTGCAGTCTTGCCAATACCTCCTTGTTGCATTGGGGACCACCTATTTCGGCATCGGCACACATTTTATGCATGGGGATGCTGAGATTGATAAACTCATAAATCCAGTTTTTGATGTAAAGATGACTTTCGGTTCGTGCGATGTAATATACATCGGGATTTTCTTCCTCATCGTTCATTTTCTCCGGCTCGTCCGTCATCTTTACCAGTATTTCAAATTCGTCCCACAACTCCAAAGGCAAATCATTTCCGCATCGGTCACACACCGCTTGAACGGTCCCTCCTACTTCAAATTTCAACATCATGAAGCCGGAATTCTTTTCCAGCTGGAGTTTGATTTGGCCCTTGCAGTTTTTAAAATCCTGCGGTCCGAATTCTTCAAAGAACCGATCATCGATTTCATACCGAAATTCGTGAAGGCCGGGTTTCAACCCCACAAATGCTATTTCAAATTCCCGGCGGCTGCTCATACTGCTCTTTTTAAAGAGTTTGCAAAGGTAGACCAAAAACCTGTTCCTGCCAAACGAATTGAAGGTTTTCTTCCTGTTCCCGACGGTTGTTTCATGGCAAACGACCCGGATCGAAACCGTAAAACCCTTACCACAACAGCTCATCCTCCTTTTTCCGGAGGTTGCAAAACAGATCTGCCGTATTTTTGGACCTAATGACCTATCGCAAACTGATCCGGATTTCTTTTATTATCGCCTTGATTATCATGGCTTTGAGCATATTCTGGCTATCCGGATTTCACGACTGGATTGAACAACAATATGCTACCACTTTTTTCCCGGTTCTCGGTTCGGCACTTCGTTTTCTTTTCGGATGGATTCCGTTCAGCATAGGCGATCTGATTTATTCCACGCTGGGAATTTTGTTTGTGTACCAACTAGGCGTGTTCTTAAAAGGCATTTTTCAAAAAGGAACCGTTTGGCATCAAAAGGTGCAACCCCTTAGCAGCGCTATACTCATTGTTTTGTTTGTGTATGTGTACTTCTATCTTTTCTGGGGGCTTAACTACTACAGACGTGGAATTGAATTTCAACTGAAACTGGAACCTACCACTGCAACCCGCTCGGAACTTTTATCTCTGAATGCGTTGCTGATTTCCCGATTGAATGCCAGCAAACAGGTTTGTCTGCAAAACAATGACACCTTAATGACATCCGAACGCATGTTTACATCAGCACTTCAAGGTTATCGTGCAATGGAAACAAAATTCCCTTTTATACACTATCGCTATGCTTCGCTGAAACCATCGCTTTTTGGAAAAATCGGGAACTATGTCGGTTTTCAAGGTTACTACAATCCTTTTACGGGAGAAGCACAAATTAATACCCGCATTCCAAATTTTGTTCAACCATTTGTCACCTGCCACGAAATGGCACATCAACTGGGATATGCGAGTGAAAGCGAAGCCAATTTTGTAGGATTTCTCGCAGCCATCCATTCCAAAGACAAATTGCTGCATTATTCTTCCTACCTGGATATGTTCCTCTCATCCTGGAACAACTTACATGCTATTGACTCGGTTGCTGCAAAGGAACTAAGAAAAGAACTGCATGAGGGCGTGAAAAGAGACCTTCGCACCTACAAAGAATTTGTTCTGAAGCACCGTACCTTTTTACAAAACTGGACCAATGAACTTTACGATTATTATTTAAGGAAAAACCGTCAGCGAAAAGGCATCGGCAGCTACAATGAAGTGACCGGCTGGCTGATTGCTTACCACAAGAAATTTCATGTGCTTTGATTCCACGACTGAAACCGGTAGTGGCACCTCGTTTGCAACAGTAATCAGAATTGATTTTTCCACATCATGCTTTCAACAGGACGGTTGGGCTGACCACTGTATTTGGCATTGGACTTTTGGTTGTATTTCACTTCGATTTCTCCGTCAACAGGGAAATAGATCAATTGCCCAATCGGCATTCCTTTATACACTTTAACGGGTTGCTTAACAGATATTTCCAACGTCCAGTTACCACAAAAACCAACATCACCTTTACCAGCAGTAGCATGAATATCAATTCCCAGACGACCGGTTGAAGATTTTCCTTCCAGAAAAGGAACATGCGCATGAGTTTCGGTGTATTCCAGTGTTACACCCAAATAAAAAACATGCGGATATAAAACGATCCCCTCATCAGGTATTTCAAAATATTCGATTTGATTGTGCTTCTTAGCATCAATCATGTGATCCTTGTAAGTAGCCAGAGTACCTCCCAGATGTACATCGTATGAATTACTGCCTAAACATTTTCGATCATAAGGCTCCACTTTAATGGTTCCTTTTGCTATTTCTTCAAGTATGCGTTTATCAGAAAGTATCATGGTTATCTTTGTGTTTTGGAACGTGCTGCAATCTAATCTGTAAAATTATCAATTGTCACTGGTTTATCAACATACTATTAACAAGACTTCGAAAACAGGACTTTGGCACATTGAAGAGAACGAAGATTTTTTTCTGAAACGGGTGCCTGTACCCGGACAAGTTTCACATCCACATAAAAGACTGCAGCATCTTGCCGGGCGTTATTTACTTCCAATTCTTTTTGATGATTTTCCATTAAATGAGATCCTGATCGCAGATACCCGGAAACCCTATCTGCCCGATGAACAGTATCATTTTTCCATTTCGCATTGCGGACAATATGCGGCAGCAATTGCCAGCTCTACGCATCGGGTTGGAATCGATATTGAGATCCCCACGCTTAAAGTGCTCCGTATCGCGCACAAATTCCTCAACCAACGAGAAACCGAATTGATCAACCAAACCGGGAGTACAGAAGAATTACTTCAAATGACTACTCTATTTTGGAGTTGCAAAGAGGCCTTGTTCAAATGGAACAGCGCAGCAGGAGTTGATTTTAGTGATCACTTGCGCATTCTTGCGGTAGAAGGAAGTTTGAATGAAGGCATCCTGCATTGCAGTATTCAGCAACCGGTTTATACAGAACTGATCACACATTACTCTTTTATAAATGGATTAATGATGAGTCGGGTCTTAAGCTAATCCGAACAATCAAACAATATTAACCTCGCGTTCCAGCTCAATTCCAAATTTCTCTTTTACACTTTGTACAATGGCTTCGCTTAACCGGAACACTTCCATTCCCTGCGCATGACCATAATTCACCAACACGAGCGCCTGCAAGGCATGACAACCTGCATCGCCTTTGCGATAACCCTTCCATGAAACGCCTTCGGAAGGACCGGAATGCTCAATTAGCCAGCCCGCCGCTATTTTCATGGAGCCTTGCTCCAGCGGATATCCGGTAATTGAAGGAAATTGTGACTTCAATTGGTGGAATTGCGAAGCGGAGACTTGTGGATTTTTAAAAAAACTACCTGCATTTCCAATCTCTGCAGGATTGGGCAATTTGGAAGAGCGGATACGTATTACGGCATCAGATACTGCACGAATACTTAAAGTGTGTACACCCATCCGTTCGAGTTCCTGATTGATGGCCCCATAGGATGTATGAAAGACAGGGTCTTTTTTTAATTTATAGGTTACATTTAAAATAACAAACTGGTTTTTCAGTCCTTGTTTGAAAACACTTTCACGATAACCAAACGCGCAATCCCGGTTCGTAAACCTTACGACTTTTCGATCCTGAATGTGAAACGCTTCCAGCTCTTCCATGACATCTTTAATCTCCACACCATAGGCACCAATATTTTGCATAGGACTGGCACCTACATTTCCCGGAATCAAACTTAAATTTTCAAGTCCTCCCCAATTGTTGTTGACACAATGCATCACGACCTTATGCCAATTTTCGCCCGCACCTGCACGGAGATAGACGAATTCTGCGTCTTCCTTCACAACCTCAATTCCCTGCAACTCATTTTTCAGTACGAAACCATCGTAATCTTGAGTGAACAACAAATTGCTGCCGCCACCAAGAATCAAGCGTTTCGATGCAATGTCCATTGAAAGCAATGCCTCTAATTCTTCGATAGAATGGAAACGTGCGAAAGAACGTGCATACACGTCCATTCCAAATGTATGGTAGGGCTTTAATGAAAAATGCTGGTGTAACTGCATAGCAACGATTACTGTTCAGTAACAAATGTAACAGCAATTCATCGGAAAAAAGGTTTAAAATTCAACAACAAACCCAATGGTAGGAACTCTTGATCCACTGTTGTTGGACAATAAAACCGGTATAGCCTTATCCCGTGTATTAGGTAATTCGGGATCATTGAACGTTCCCGGATTGTAAACACTTCCATCTCTAGTGGCATACGATCCATCCGAATTTCGCTGCAGCGTAAATCCATCCTGTGTCGGGTTTTTACTGTTAAATGCATTTTGAATATCCAGAAATACATCGAGCGACCACTTTTTGAAATTCCATTTTTTATCCAAGCGGATATCTGTTGCATTGAACGCTCTTAAACGTAACGTATTCAATCGGTCAAAATCCAACACTGCCTGATTGGTAAACGGATAATTATTCAAACTGGCATCAATATCATAGGGTGTTGCCGGCGCATTGCCCTGGTATCTGAAACGAACACCCAGTTCCCAATTCTTTTTGAATTTGTATCCGCCTGTAAAAGACAACAAATGTCGATTGTCCCAGG
>JBMLSG010000042.1:0-23111 GCA_049240625.1 Lacibacter sp.
GTGTGTCTGCCTCTGCTGTTTCGCTTGGTGTGTTTGAACAGCATACTAATTGTGCCGTGTGCGTTGTGGCTGTGCGTTGTGTGTTGCAGTCCGGCGAGGCATTGGCTGCCTTCTCTGATGCCGTCAGCGGTCACGGCTACACTCTGCAACACAAAGAGGATTTGCAGGCGCTGCGCGAGCGCGCAGTGGCGCTGGGCGGAGTCGATGAGTTGGAAGAGGTGGCCGGCGTCGCACTCAAACTCAAGCTCATCCCACAATGGTCATAAAAATTTATTTTGGCGACAAACCCGTATTTCTTTGCAACGAATTGGATGCAGAACTGAACGCCTTGCAGCATCAACCCGAAACGATTCTGCTGGATGAAGTTTCGGTGCGTTCCATTCATACCCTGATTCATGAAATTCAAAAACCGCAATTTCAACAAGGTATCTTCATCGGCAAGGACATGGATGCATTGAAACGCCTGTTTTTCCATCATTTTACAAACGTGACGGCTGCAGGTGGCGTGGTGGAAAATGAACGCGGCGAGATCCTGCTCATTTTCCGGAAAGAAAAATGGGACCTGCCCAAAGGCAAACAGGATCCGGGCGAATCGTTGGAACAATGTGCCGTTCGTGAAGTGGAAGAAGAAACGGGTTTGCGTTCAGTACGGCTTGCAGAACCCATCACGGTTACCTATCACACTTATGAAGAGCATGGAAAATCCATTTTGAAAGACTCCCACTGGTATAAAATGTATGTTGAAGGTCCGCAAAACCTGATACCACAAACGGAAGAAGATATTCATGAAATTCGATGGATAAAGCCATCCGAACGGGCCCGCTATGCCGCGGAATCCTACCCGTCGATCCGGGATGTGCTGAACGCGCTATAAAGAGGTTTTTAGAATGGCAACCGTGAGCCGACTGATGCAAACCAGTTTCGCTTTTTCGTCTGTAATCCGAATATCCCAAACGTGGGTGGACGCTCCGAGGTGCAACGGTGTGACGGTACCGGTAACCCATCCTTTTTTGGCCGATCGTACGTGATTGGCATTGATTTCAATACCTACACATTTGAACTTGTCGGGATTGGTAACCAGAGCAGACGCAACGCTGCCGAGCGTTTCGGCCAGTACACAACTGGCGCCCCCATGCAAGAGTCCGTAGGGCTGATGGGTTCGGTGGTCAACCGGCATTCGCGCTTCCAGAAAGTTGGGCCCCACAGCCGTAAATTCAATGCCGAGGTGTTCACCCATTGTGCCTATGCTCAGCTCATTGAGCGACGCTACTGTTACTTCTTGACGAAACCAGATGGGATCCATAATCGTTTAGGCTTCAGCTTGATTTCGAAAGTGTATGAACAACGGTTTCCGGCAAAAAGGGAGACGCATCGCCACCGTTACGAATGACATCCCGCACCAAGGTAGATGCAACGGACGTGTATTGGGGTAAACAGGTGAGAAAGATGGTTTCAACATCGGGATCCAAGCTACGGTTCATATCGGCAATGGCTTTCTCGTATTCGAAATCATTGACGTAACGAATACCGCGTAGGATGAATTTAGCTCCCACCCGACGGCAACATTCAATGGTCAAACCTTCATACACAACCGCTTTTACCCGGGGTTCGTCTTTAAAGATCTCTTCGATCCACTGAATACGTTGTTCTTCGGAAAACATCGGAACTTTTGCGGCATTGCGGCCGATACCAATGTAAAGTACATCAAACAGATCCAGTGAACGGTGGATGATATCTAAATGTCCGACTGTTATGGGATCAAATGTTCCGGGGAAAAGACCAATTCGTTGCATGCCTGTGAATTAGGTTTCGAAGATCGGGAATGTTTCTGAATGACCAACAGAAACGGATTGATGAACCTGAAGAAAGGGACTTTTGGTTGTCGGCTGATCCTTCATAGATCCATGGATTTAATCACAGATCCTGTTATTTCAGATCAACAGAATTAAAAGGTCTGTTATACTTTTTTTACAAATTCGGATTTCAATGCCATTGCACCAAAGCCCTCGATTTTGCAATCAATGTTGTGATCACCATCCACCAACCGGATATTTTTTACTTTGGTTCCGGCTTTAATGGACTGAGAGGCCCCTTTAACAGGCAGGTTCTTTATGGTTACGACCGTGTCGCCATTTTGAAGTATGACACCATTGGAATCCTTTACGACGAGTGCATTGTCCTTTTCCGCATCAGCAGGATTCCATTCATGACCACAATCCGGACAAATAAAATAATTCTCAAAAGGATACGTATTCGCTCCTTTACACTCGGGACATTTGGGATATTCCATGTCGTATTAAGATTGATCGTTTCAAGATCGGGTTAAGTAACAGAATTAAAAGCTACCGGAAACTCCGTTGTAAATCGGGGCGTAATCCTTTTCTGATTCGTAATCAGGAAGCTGTCGATTTTAATTCAGCCCACGAAAATCAACCGGAACCAGTTTACTTACACCCGCCTCCTGCATGGTAACACCGTAAATGACATCCACGGCACTCATCGTCATTTTGTTGTGTGTTACAATGATGAACTGAGAGTTTTCGCTGAACTTACGAATCATGTTGGTGAACTTACCTACGTTGGCATCGTCAAGCGGCGCGTCCACCTCATCCAGAATACAGAACGGAGCCGGCTTGATGAGGTAGATGGAAAACAACATCGCTGTTGCGGTAAGCGTTTTCTCTCCCCCACTGAGCTGTGTAATACTGCTGGGACGTTTCCCTTTGGGTTTGGCAATAATATCGATGCCTGTCTCTGCCAGATTTTCGGGATTTTCAAGAACCAAATCCGCTGTATCTTCTTCGGTAAACAAAGCCTTGAATACTTTCTGGAAGTTTTCACGTACCTGATTGAAGGTTTCCAAAAAGCGCTGATTGGCCGTAGCTTCTACTTCCTGAATGGTTTGCAGCAGCGAATCTTTTGCGGTAACAAGATCGTTTTTCTGCTCGAGTATAAATTCATAACGTTTCCGCATTTCTTCGAACGCCTCGATGGCTGTTGGATTGACCTCGCCCAGATTGTCGAGTCGTTTTTTCATACGCTCCACTTTGGCCTGCAACTCATCCACCGGATCTTCACCAATGCGCGGCTCATCCATGATATCTTCCAGATTCACCTTGAACTCTACACTTAAACGTTCTTTGGTTCCGGAGAGATGCAATTTAAGATCCGTCAGCTTGTCTTTGATTTCATTAACCAACTGATCGATCTGTTCTTTTTCCTTTTGTTTGTGACGTAATTCACTTTCCTTCCCAGACAACGAGTTCCGTAAATTGTAATACGCCTGATCGGCTTCATTCAATTTGCGCTCCTCTACCTCTTTATGCTGCAGCATTTCGACGAGCAAAGCAGAAACATCCTGCAATAAACGGTCGCTTTCTTCGATTTGCGAGGCCGTTTCGCCCAATTGCTGTGAATTGTTTTCGATTTGCAGTTTCAGGTCGGCCAACTGATTGGTCTTAAATTCCAGTTCCTGCTTCAAAGCAGCCACCTTACTTTGCTGACGGGTAACGGCCAGATTGTGTTCATTGTACTGTCGGCTGGCATCGTTGTATTCCTCTTCGGCTGCACGGAATTGTTGTTCCAATCCGGACAAACGATCGGCTAACTCCTGTAATTGTGTATTGAAGGCCTCCAGTTGCTCATTGTAGGTTTCCTGGTTGCCGCGTAAATCATCGAGTTGTCCTTCCAGATCCTGGATGCGGTTTTCGGTATTGATTTCCTGGTTCCGCAGGTTCTCCATTTTGTTTTCAATACCGTACAACTGATTCACCAGTTGGTTAATAGCAGTTTCGGTATCGCGGATGGCATGTTCTTTCAATTGCTCATTGAAGCCGATGACTTCGTTGTGACGAACCTGAATTTGATGCTTAAGATCCAGCACCACAGTTTCCTGAGCAAGAATTTCTTCGTGCAGACGTTCCAGATTTTTGGAACGACCCAGTTTGTTTCCTTCAAACAAGCCTACACTACCTCCGCTCAAAGTATATTTCCCTTTGTAGAACTTACCGGTCTTTTCTAAAACCACACCTCCAAATCCTTCGGGAATGTGATGTTCATTGGAAGTAATGACTACCTGACCCAGTAAATAATTCGCCAGCGACTGATACCTGGCATCAACTTCCACAACCTGTAAAGCAGCCGTGGTTCCTTCCGGTACCGTTTGCAGAACCGGATGTCCGTTAAACTGATCCAGCAGGAAGAAATTGGCCTTTCCTTTTTGATGAGTATGCAACAACGTAACGGCTTCCAAAGCCTCCTGCATGTTTTCTACAACATAGTAATTGAGGTAGGGTTCCAGCAAATTTTCAATGGCCGTGCGGTATTCTTCCTTACAAACCATGACATCACTCAACAAGGGAACATCACGACGCCAGTGTTCGTTATTATGCAAAAACTTTACGCTCTCGGGATAGCCTTCCATTGAGTCGACCAGACTTTTCAACAACGCATGCTCATTTTTCTTTGCATCCAGTTTGCGACTTTCATCGGCCAACAGATTGCGCAGACCTTCCAGTTGTCCCTGTGTTTGCAGAATCTGATCTTTTGTAAATTCATGTTGCTCCTGCAACTGCGACAACTCATCCCTTTTATTCTGCAACTCATGATCTTTGTGTTGCTTTTCCTCTTCCAGTTGCTGAATTTGTTGTTTGCGTTGCGCCTGTTCCTCTTTTAACTGATACGTAGACCGAAGCAGGTTTTGCAAACTGGTTTCCGCAACGGCCACATTTTTTTCGGCTTCAAACTGACCGCGCTGGACGCCCTGATTCTCCTTACGAATGGTATCTACTCCGGCTCTTTTTTCGTCGTATAACTTCCGTTTCTCTTCTGCCTGCGTTCTGAGCGAATCCAGTTGTGAATTGATTTGCAGCAATTGTGCTTCCTCATCCTGTACCTGCTTGGTTGAGAAACTGATGCTTTCTTCCAAACCGGTTAACTGTCCGCCTGCTTTTTGCAAGAACTCATCCAAACTGGCAGCGCGTTCTTTGAGGTACACCAATCGCTGCTGTGCCAGATTTTTATCGTTTTCTTTGGTCCGCAATTGCTGTACGTGCTCGTTGAATGCCTGTTGCATTTGTTGGAGTGTACGTTCTTTTTCGATGAAGCCCACCTTTTCCTGTTCGATGGCGGCCTCGTCGGTAGCAATTTTGGCTTCTAATTCAATTTTTTTATTGGTTTCTGTTTCCTGTTGTTCGTTCAGTGTTTTCCAGGTAAGGTTAAAGCCTTCCAGCGCCGCTTTGGCCAGTTCAATACTCACTTCACGATAATCCTTCTTGATCTCGAAATATTTCTCTGCCTTTTTCGCCTGATTTTCAAGTGCCTTTAACTGGTTGTTGATTTCAAAAAGCAAATCTTCAATACGCGCAAGATCCTGCTCGGTTGCATCCAGTTTGCTTTTCGCTTCTTTTTTGCGGGTTTTGTAGATTGAGATACCGGCAGCCTGTTCCAGCATTCTGCGACGGCTGTTGTCTTTGTCTTTGATGATATCATCCACCATACCCAATTCGATGATGGCATAACTATCGGTACTAACCCCGGTATCCAGAAACAGGTTTTGAATATCTTTTAGCCGGCACTGCACATCGTTGAGGCGGTACTCACTCTCACCGCTTTTGTAGAATTTGCGGGTAACCGTAACCGTATTGAACTCGGTAGGCAGCAGATTTTTGGTGTTTTCAAACGTCAGACTCACCTCAGCCAAACCGGATGCACTTCTGCTTCTGGAACCATTGAACACCAGACTTTCCAGATTTTCGCTACGGAGGTGGCTGATTTTTTGCTCGCCAATTACCCAACGAATGCTGTCGACAATATTGCTTTTACCGCAGCCATTGGGTCCGATAATACCCGTTACGCCTTCATCAAAACTGACAACGGTTTTATCGGCAAAACTTTTAAATCCTTTGATCTCGAGGGTCTTTAATCGCACAATTTTTACATTTTAGGAAGGCGACAAATATATACGTTTCAACCCTATAAACGCTTGCTGATTTTTGGGAAGTCTTTAATAGTTTTCAACCTGTTTTCAACAACTTGTGGATTATTTTGTCATACATTCATCGAAAGAACATGGAAACAGCCCTGACGATTGTGCGATATAAAAAAAGGTACGTATACTTTGCTTTGGTAGCCATGGCCTTGTTTCATATTCCGTTACTGCTTCAAAAAAAGATTCGGTTTTACAAATTGATGGGCTGCGGAAAAGGCGGTTCGTTCAGTATCCTGCCCGACTGGCAGCAATGGGCCGTTTTGGTGGTGAAAGAATCCATTCACAAGGAAGTAAGCCAACAACAGCGTTTAGAGGATCAATTGCGTGTCATTTACGGTTCGTGGATCACCCGTTGGTGGCGTTTCTGGGGCTGTGAAACCTTAACCGTTTTACTGCAACCCCTTGAAAGTAAAGGCACCTGGGATGGAAAGACGGTTTTTGGCCCCTTTACCGTACAAAAAGACTTTACCGGTCCGATCGCTGTTTTAACCCGAGCCAGCATCCGGCTGTCCAAACTCCACCGGTTTTGGAAGTTTGTGGCTCCCACCGGCGCGGAGATAGCGGAGGCAAACGGTTTGATTTTTTCACAAGGAATTGGTGAAGCCCCGTGGGTTCGGCAAGCTACTTTTTCGGTTTGGGAATCGAAAGAAGCCATGAAATCCTTCGCTTACAAGCGCAAAAACCACGTAGAGGTGATTCAATTAACGCACAAAGAACGCTGGTATGCGGAAGAAATGTTTGTCCGCTTTGCCCTTCTTGCAACGATGGGTTCCCTGAAGGACCGCAACCCGGTAGGAAAAGCCCTTGACGCTTCCGCAGAAATCATGTAATTTGCCGCATGTTTTTCCAAAAACATATCAACATCAATCTGATGCTTCCCTATTTCCTGAACCTCATTGCGGCAGGAGAAGGTAGTTTACCCGACTACTGATTACCGTTATTTTTCCCTTTTTCGAATGAAATCTCCGGGCAACAACGTGAGCGTTGTAAGTCCCCATGAACTGAATCCTTAAAATTGCTATATGATCAAACATGATTACTATGTTGAAAACGAGTTGGGACGATTGCGAAAACTGATCATCCACAGTCCTGATGGCGGAATCGGAAAAATCATTCCCGGTACGTTTGCCGATAATTTATACGACGATATTGTGCATCTCAAAAGCATGCAAAAAGAGTACAACCATTACATTCGGTTGCTGTTGTACTTTCTCGACCGGGAAAAAATTGAATACATTAAACAGTACCAGTCTGCCTGCAAACCCGAAGAAAAATCCTGGTGCTTCATTCCCGGAAAAAAAGAATACTTCAACAGCGATAAAGTACTGGATACACAGCAATTGCTGGCTACCATCATTCAGGACGAGACGGTGAAACTGCGTTTGATCTCGGCCATTTGCTCGTATGAAGAATCCAGTTACGCCATTCAGCAAATCCTGGAAAACATCTCCGATCCGGCTGTGCTGGCGAAAGTATTCATAACCGGAATTCTGCCGGCCGATGAAAACGGTTCGGGCGAAGACCTCTTCATCTTCCCTCCGATTCCGAATTTTATTTTTACCCGCGACATCGGTATTATGGTGAAAGATCATATTCTGCTGAGCCGAATGGCAACCGTTGCACGGCGCAGGGAATCGCTTTTGACCAAATTCCTTTCACTGTATTATTTCTATAAAACAGAACCACATAAAATTCTGGAGATCATTGAAGAAAGTGATTTCTTTCTTTATGAGGAAGAAGAGCGGAAACACCGCATCATCAGTATTGAAGGCGGTGATGTGATGATGATCCATCCAAAACATTTTGTGATTGGATGCAGCATCCGTACCAGCAGCAGCGCCGTCAATGAAATCATTCACACCCTGTTGAGCAAACCGGAACTGGGAATTGAAAAAGTATCGGTGGTTAAAATACCACGCAACCGGGCGCAAATGCACATCGATACCATTTTTACACAGGTAAAACGAAACGTATGGGTGCTGTACGGTCGCTTCAGTGAAAACATCCTGCGAGCCGAACACATCAGCAAACACAGTTATGTGAACAAACTGTCTCACCAACCGAGGCAACTGGAAATGGAACAGGTGGAAATCCTGCAATATTACAAGCCATCCGATGAACCATACAGCAAAACAAAAGATTACAGCGTAGGTGATAAACTGCCCGGTATCGAAGCGTTGTTACGCCAGATCAGTATCGAAGATTTCAATGTACATCCCGATGATGTAAAGATCATCTACAGCGGCGGCAATGTGTTTCCGCACGATGAACGGGAACAATGGACCGACAGTTGTAATGTGGTTGCACTAAAAGAAGGCGTTGTTATTGGTTACGACCGAAATGATAAAACAGCCGAAGCTTTTCGTGCCGCAGGATTTTCGGTCATGACGACTACTGAAGCCTTTGAACAATTTGAAAAAGGGCTGGATCCGGAGCAGGTTGAAAATACGTTGTTCCTGCTTCCATCGGCTGAATTGTCCAGAGCACGCGGCGGAAGTCATTGTATGAGTATGCCGTTGCTGCGAGATGTTTTGTAAACCCAAATGAACTCATTCCAAATTTTAGTACATGCTAAAACATACAGATCAGCAAACCACTTCCCATTTGTTGATGATCAGACCCATTGCATTCACCTACAATGCCGAAACCGCTGTTAACAATGCCTTTCAGCAAAAAGGGAATGCTCAAAATGCACAACAGCAGGCCTCACTCGAATTCGACCGCTTTGTGCTGAAACTCAGGAACAACGGAATCGATGTTACCGTTGTGCAGGATACACCCATTCCGCATACGCCCGATAGCATCTTCCCCAACAACTGGATCAGCTTTCATGAAGATGGTCGCATCGTTCTCTATCCCATGTATGCCGTCAACAGAAGAGCGGAGCGCAAACAACATGTACTGGATGCCATTGAATCCAAATTTGAAATTTTGAATCGTTTGGATTTTACCCATACCGAAACAGAAAATCGATTTCTTGAGGGAACGGGCAGTATGGTGCTGGACCGAACCAACAGAATCGCATATGCCTGCATCTCTCCAAGAACCGATAAGGCTTTACTGAACGAGTGGTGTAACGCCCTGCAATTCAGGCCTTGCGCATTTTACAGTGTTGATTCCAACGGAAATGAAATTTACCATACCAACGTTATGATGTGTGTGGCAGATCGCTACGCCGTTGTTTGTCTGGAAAGCATACCGGACGCGAATGAACGACAAACCGTTGTAGATACGCTCACCGAAAGCGGGAAAAAAATTATTGAAATCAGTTATGCTCAAATGAATGCCTTTGCCGGCAATATGTTACAGGTGCGCAACCGGGAAGGGCAACCCTTTTTGATTATGAGCAGTTGTGCATACGAAGCACTGCGCCCATCTCAAGTTGCCGAACTGGAACAAATGAATCCAATCATTCATTCAGAGCTGTCGGTGATCGAAACCAATGGAGGAGGCAGCGCACGATGTATGATGGCAGAAATCTTTCTTCCGGAGAAAAAGAAGTCCTAACAGGTAGTGATGCAACGCTCACATTCCTGAAACGACCTCTTGCAGAAGCAAATCCACCTTTTGGGAATGCAACCGGAGTTGGTTGTTTATTCGTTTGATGGCGGCTGTACTTAATTGCTTCAATTCCGGATTGTTACTGCTCACAAACTGCTGTTGATGCATCCACTGGCGATGATCGATTAAGTCGTTCCACAAGCCAATCTGTTCCTGCAACTGTTCCAGTTTTTGAAGTCGGACTTTTGTAATCAACTTACGTGCTTCATCCGGTTTCAGCCCTTGCAGCGCATACAGTAATCGTTTGATCGTTTTACGTAACTCATGCCATTCATCGCTGCTGCCCGACAAAGCCATGATAACGATTGCGTCTTTTAGCTGACCGATGTATTTTTTGACGGCGGAACCCTGCCCCCACTTCGGATGTATACGCAGTTTTTTGAGGATTTTTCGCAATACAGATCGATACTCCTTTGATTGTTTAACAAGTGTTTGCTGCTGATGTTGCAAGGAAGAGTAACTGTTGGAAGCGGCTGCCAAAGGCGTTAATCCTTCTGCCTTCAGCCAGTTCAAACGCAACCCGGTTGCCCGTACCATTCCTGCCAGCCGAAAGAATTGTTTTAATTGACGGTATTGCGTGGATAATTCTTTCTTATGGTGAGCAGATTGCTGACGAATGAAGAAAAGTCCGGACCTTATTTTTTTTAAATGCACCCTTAAATCGTGTAAGTCTTCTTCGTTGCAGGTACGCACGTATTTTTTGTGCGTTGCAAGTGCCTTGTGTATCTGATTATCAATATAAACTGTCCATGGATTCACAAGTAAAAATTACATCTTTTTGAAACAAGCAGATGTTAAGTTTTCGTTCAAAAAAGAATGTGTGCAGGAACCCAAAAGTATCAATCCCGGTTTTGATGACGCGACAGCACTTCCCTTAATCCCTCATCAAGTGAAACGGGCACATAGCCCAGTTCGCGTATTGCTTTGTGGATGACAAAGCCGGTTTTCAAGGGCCTTTTTGCCGGCTCAACAAACGTATTTGAATTTACACGGGTAATTAAACTTGCATCGTAGCCCCTCAAGGACGCAATTTTTAAAGCCAGTTCATAAGGTGTACATGTATCTTTTCCCGCTATGTGATAAATTCCCTTCACGTGCTTCAGCATCATCAAAATAATCCCTTTGGCAAGATCTTCGACGTAAGTTGGAGTACGAACCTGATCATCGACCACTTTGATGGGACCTCCTTTTTTCAATTGGTCATCAACCCAAAGAACAAAATTGGAGCGTCCGCCCGGAACTTTGTTACCATAAACCAAAACTGTTCTTGCAATCGCCCAATGCAATCCGCTCATCTCAACCATTTCTTCGGCCAGCAATTTGCTTTCGCCGTAATGGTTGACCGGATTGGGAATGGCTGTTTCATCATAAGGACCGTCTTGTCCGTCGAACACAAAATCAGTACTGACGTAAATAAAATAGGATTTTGTTTTTTGTGCTGCTCGCAAAAGCGAACGCGTTGCACCCACATTCACTTTCCAGCATTGTGCGGGGTCGTTTGCACAATCATTGGGCTGTGTGGAAGCTCCTGCATGAATGATGATATGGGGTTGTATTTTTTCAACCAGCGCCTGAACCTTTTTGAAATCAACAAGATCGAGTGCATGGTACGTAACATTGCTGGTCTTTCCGTAAGGAACTCTGCCGGGCCCTTTGCCGGTAATGTGAAGTTGGAACTTTCCCTCCTGGGCCAGCTGACGAATCAGATGCTGACCCAGCATTCCATTGGCTCCGGTAACAAATAGTTTCATCTGATTAGTTTCTGTTGTTTGTCATCGGCTACCTGCCAGTCACCTGAAAAACAGAAATCATATTGATGTTGAATTTCTGTTTACTCGAGTGTACTTATTCTGCCGTTAATCGATTTTGCACATGAAGAAAAGCATAAATCTACAATTGTTTCAAATTCAATACAGAATTAACAAATTTCATAGAAATCCGTAGCAGGCACCCCAACAAAACACACAGTAGAAATTCGCCTTCCAATTACAAACAATCGTTATTAGCCATTTCCTTAATTTTGACCGCTTTTCAAACTTGTAGTAAAACACGGTTCTAAAAAAAGGTGTCTTAATACAAACCAACAAAGCAGTTAACCAAAGGTTCATTTTAGATTTTCCGGAGCAAATACCGGACAAAACTGGACTTAAACCAAGTTTTCTAACGTATCAAACAATGAGTAAAAAAGTAACGAAAATCGGCGTACTTACATCAGGTGGTGATGCTCCCGGAATGAATGCAGCCATCCGGGCAGTTGTGCGTACAGGTCTGTATCACAATATGGAAGTTTTTGGCATCATGCGGGGTTATCAGGGAATGATTGACGATGATATCGTTCCCATGCATTCCAGAAGTGTTGCTAACATTATCCAACGTGGCGGCACAATTTTAAAAACAGCCAGAAGTAAAGAATTCTTAACCGAAGAAGGAAGAAAAAAAGCATATGCCAATTTGAAAAAACACGGTATTGACGGGTTGGTGATCATTGGCGGTGACGGAAGTTTCAGAGGAGCGCAAAAGTTTTCCAATGAATTTGACATTCCCTGTATCGGATTACCCGGAACCATTGACAAAGACATCGCAGGAAGCGATTTTACAATTGGGTTTGATACAGCCGTCAACACAGCAATCGAAGCCATTGATAAAATCCGTGATACCGCCGATGCGCATGACCGACTTTTCATCATTGAAGTGATGGGACGCGATGCCGGCTACATTGCTTTACACAGCGGAATTGCAACCGGAGCAGAACATATTTTAATACCGGAAACCAAAACCGATCTTGAATTCATCATTGAATCACTTGAAGAAAAAGAAAAACGAAAAAAACTGGTGAACATGATCGTTGTAGCGGAAGGTGATGAAACAGGTGGCGGAAACGAGGTAGCGGCCATCCTTAAAGAACGTTTGCCTCATTTGGATACAAGAGTATGCATTTTGGGACACATCCAAAGAGGCGGATCGCCGTCTTGTCTGGATCGTGTGATCGCCAGCAGACTGGGCTATGCGGCCGTAGAGTCCTTGCTGGAAGGGAAACACAATACCATGATTGGCATTTTAAACAACAAACTTCATTATACACCATTGGATAAGGCCATCAAAGCCAAACAAAAGGTAAGTGAAGAATGGATGAAAATTGTTCGCATTCTTGCCAGTTAAAACATATCATTTTAAGGAGTCTCCGTAAGGCACTCCTTTTTTATTTGAACCAATTCGATTACAGTATCAATTAACCCGTAAAAAAAGCTTAACGCGTATGTCAAAAAACGTTTCCAAATACCTGCACAAAGAAATGGACAAAGAAGCGGCCCTCAAACACATCAATCACCGAACAAAGATTGTTGCAACTGTGGGTCCGGCCTGTGATCAATACGACCAGATACTGGGTCTGGTGAGAGCAGGCGTGAATGTGTTTCGGTTGAACTTCTCGCACGGAGCACATGAAGACAAAGCCAAAATCATTGAGCACATCCGCAACATCAATAAAACAGAACCTTTTAACATTGCGATCTTAGGCGACCTGCAAGGACCTAAACTGCGCGTGGGTGAAATGGAAAACGGAGGAATCGATGTAAAAGCAGGTGACATCCTTACATTCACCAATGAGAAAACAATTGGCACCAAAGAAAAAATCTATGTCTCCTACCCCAACCTTCATAAAGATGTAAAACCGGGGAATATCATTTTAATTGATGACGGCAAACTGGAAGTACGTGTTGTGGGCATCACCAAATCCAATGATGTACAGGTTGAAGTAACACTGGGAGGTCGCCTGTCGTCTAAAAAGGGAATCAATTTACCCGACACAAAAATATCACTGCCCGCCCTTACTGAAAAAGACCTTGCCGATCTGGAATTTATCATTGATCAGCAATTGGACTGGGTAGCCTTATCCTTTGTACGAAATGTAAAAGACATTATTATACTCCGTAACAAACTGGAAGAACGCAAAAGCAAAACTAAAATCATTGCCAAAATCGAAAAGCCGGAAGCCGTTGCCAACATCCGCGACATCATTCTGGAAAGCGATGGTATCATGATTGCACGGGGCGACCTTGGTGTTGAACTCCCTGTTGAACAAGTACCGCTGATTCAAAAAGAGATCATCAAAAAATGCATCCACAGAGCCAAGCCTGTGATTGTAGCCACTCAAATGATGGAAAGTATGATCGACCGGGTTAAACCCAACCGGAGTGAAATTACAGACGTTGCCAATGCCGTTTTAGAAGGAGCCGATGCCGTAATGCTGAGTGGCGAAACCGCAACCGGACAACACCCTACACTCGTTGTGGAAACGATGTGCAACATCATTAAAGAAGTTGAAAGCAGTGCTTATTACAAATACGATCGTGAGGAAGATCTGAAACCGCAGCCCCATTCTCCCTCCTTTTTAAGTGATGCGATTTGTTACAATGCCTGCGAAATTTCAAAAGACGTACAGGCCAATGCACTGATCGGTATGACGCAAAGCGGTTACACCGGCTTTATGCTCAGCTCTTTCCGTCCCAAAGCACCACTGTACATTTTTACAAAAGAAAAAACACTGGTAAATCAACTAAGTCTTAGCTGGGGTGTAAGAGCCATTTACTACGCTGAAGAGGAAAGTGTAGATGAAATCATCAAAGATCAAATTGATATTTTAAAAGAACGCGGCTTCCTCAAAGCAGGTGATATTGTTGTCAATACAGGCAGTACTCCCGTTCATCTGCATTTACCAACCAATCTGATCAAAGTATCGGTTGTTGAATAAATCCGATGTATCAATACGCTAAACGCCCCTTAATGGGGCGTTTTTTTTTTGCTCGCCAGCCAATTCACAGAAACACTGTAATTCCCCAAAACAGTTCTAAATTAGAGTACCGGATTCAAGCCGGTAACCTTAATCCAAAGCATGACAAGAACTGCAACAAGCCGACTTTATTTCATTTCCATTAATTGTCCGCCGTCCATTGATGAGCAAGTAATGGTACACAAACAATGGATGCACCGTCATTTTGGATGCAGAGTAGCTATGCGGTCGCCCGGACACATTACACTGATCCCCCCTTTTTGGCTGGAAGAATCCCGGCAAGAAGAACTGGAACTCCGGTTTCACGCCTTTCGCTCTCAACAAAATGAACTCCAAATCAGCATGAACGGTTTCGCTCATTTTGGCGACCGGGTCCTTTATATCAAAGTAGAAGAAAATCCCGATCTGGGTGCTTTGCGGAATCATGCCGAACTACATTTCAAAAATGCGTTTCCGGAAGTCATCAAACCGGACAGCAGGCCCTTTCAACCGCATGTAACCATTGCAACCCGGGATGTGCTCCCCGATACTTTTGTAAAAGCATGGGCCCATTTTTCGAACGCACCGTTTACCGCCGGTTTTCAAACGAAAATCATTTCACTGTTGAAACTCGTTGACGGAAAATGGACCACCATTGCAACGCAGGACTGGTGTGAAAACCAATAAATGCAACCCTCATGAAAGCGCAGATCCCATTCCCGTTACGAACTTTTATCTTGAGTGCTCTTTTCTTTTTGGCTTTGAATACAAATGCACAGGATCCGTTTCACATCATTCCAAAGCCTGCTCAGATACTTGTTACCGGCGACAGTTTTCACTTTCATAAAGACCTTCGAATACTTTACGATTCCAATACCGGTGAATCAACGGCACGCTATTATGTGATCCAATTGTATAAACTTACCGGCGTACAGTTTCAAATGCAGTTTACACAACCAACACCGGAAAGCAACGCAATCAGTTTGCACTATGATAGTTCTTATGCGGAGGAGGAATATGAAATAAAGATGTCTCAGCATCAAATCCGTGTAACAGGAAATCACAAAGGTCTGTTTTATGGTGTACAAACATTGCTTCAAATGTTGCCCACTGAGGAAGCGTTGCTGCATAAGGCCGATTTCAAGTTACCCTGTGTGCACATTAGCGACCAACCTGCCTTCGCTTATAGAGGCGTTCATCTGGATGTAGCGCGACATTTCTTTTCGGCAGCCGAAATCTTAAACTTTATTGATTTGTTAGCCTTTCATAAAATCAATACGTTTCACTGGCATTTAACAGATGATCAAGGATGGCGTATCGAAATCAAAGAGTATCCAAGATTAACACAAATAGGCTCCAAACGAAACGGGACCATTCTGGGACGCTATCCCGGAACCGGCAACAGCAATCAACAATACGGCGGCTATTATACACGCGAAGAAATCAAAAAAATTATTGCCTATGCAAAGGAACGATGTATTGAAATTATACCTGAAATTGAAATGCCCGGACACAGCAGTGCCGCGATTGCAGCCTACCCCCATCTCAGTTGTTTCCCCAACCGGCCAACAACCATACCTTTTGGAACTCTTTCGAAAAAAAGCATAGCCGAACAAAAAAAGGGTCGTATCAAATTAGTACAGGAAACCTGGGGCGTGTTTGAAGATGTACTTTGTCCGGGGAAAGAATCCACTTTTTTGTTTTTAGAACAAGTACTTAAAGAGGTAGCCTCACTTTTCCCTTCCCCGTACATACATATTGGAGGAGATGAATGTCCAAAAACATCCTGGAGTAACTGTTCGTCCTGCCGCAAACGCATGCTGGAAGGCGGACTCAAAAACCCAACAGCATTGCAGAGTTATTTCATCCATCGGATTGAACGCATCGTCAATCGTCTTGGCAAAAATATCATCGGATGGGATGAAATTCTGGAAGGCGGACTGGCTCCCAATGCCCGGGTCATGAGCTGGCGCGGAGAACAAGGAGGAATTGCCGCTGCTCGTCAAGGGCATTACGTGATCATGTCACCCTCGCAGCCGCTGTATCTGGACCATACCCAATCGAAATATGAAGACTCGCTGGTGATTGGCGGATACAACCCTCTGGAAGCAATTTACCAATACAATCCGATAGCAAAAGAGCTGGATACGGTCAGTAGTCGTTATATACTGGGTGCACAAGCCAATATCTGGACCGAGTACATTACAAACACAAATAAACTGGAATATATGGCACTACCCCGACTGAGTGCCGTTTCCGAAATGTTGTGGACAAATCACTCTAACAAAAACCGGATGGATTTTGAGCGTCGCTTACCATATCAACTCAAACGATACCAAATAAAAAATCTGAACTTCAGTAACAGTTTTTTTGAACTAAACAACCAAATACGACCATCAGACGAACCCGGCACATTACTTTGGCAACTCAGCGGACGTACCGATCAGGATCAAATACACCTGATTCAAAAACTTCCGCATTCAAACAAGGTAGACAGTTTTGAATACCGGTTTACGATGCAACGCACAATCAATCAAACAGCCGGTTATACAGCGTACCTGGAATCGGGAGCCGGTGCATTTCAGGGTCCGATCCTGAAAATGGACTTCCTCTTTTCGAAATCTACCGGAAGGAGTATCCGGCTTTTAACACCAACCTCGCCAGTCTATCAGGGTGACGGTGCCTTTACACTGATCAATGGCATCTGCAATACCAAAGGATTGATTCGTTCACATGAATTATTGGGATTTACCGATTCGGCATGTGAAGTGATATTGGACTTTGGAATTCAAACGAACATAGAATCCATTGTACTGCACACATTCGAATTGAAATACCGCAACTTTCTTTTTCCTTACGGTCTATCGGTCTGGTATTCGGACAATGATTCCGTTTACACGCAAACAGCAACGAAAACACGACGGATAGAGAACCACAAATTGTATTTTGATTTCATGCAGCCCGTTCATGCCCGTTATCTGAAACTTAAGATTTTAAAAGACAATCCTGCATTGTTACAAACGAAGAACAAACGTAGCAAGCTGTTTTTTTTGAGCGAAATAGAAGTACGCTAAATACGCCGGAATCGATCGAGCATTGATTTTAGTCCGTAACTTTAAAACAAAACACGACTTGCCTATGGATGCGAAGAAAGTAGATCTGACGGATTCTTTCGAACGGATACCGGTACAAATTTTTCAAGATGAAGAAGCAGGTTCACGCTTTGCTGCAAATCTGATTGCCGCACTCATTAAAGAGAAACAACGTAAAGGCGAGAAAGCCGTATTGGGTCTTGCCACCGGCTCATCACCCATATCACTGTACAGGGAACTGGTACGCATGCACAAAGAGGAAAATCTGAGTTTCAGAAATGTGATCACCTTCAACCTCGATGAATATTATCCCATAGAAAAAGATGCCATCCGCAGTTTTCATCGTTACATGCAGGAGCATTTTATAAGCCAAGTAGACATCGATCCCCAAAACTGCCATATACCGGATGGAACGCTTTTGAAAGAAGAGCTGAAAACTTTCTGTTTGAATTACGAAAAAAAAATTGAAGCATGCGGCGGAATCGATTTGCAACTGTTAGGCATTGGTGTGAATGGGCATATCGGCTTTAATGAACCGGGTTCATCCGTTTTTACAAAAACCCGATTGGTTACCCTAACCAATTCCACACGCATTGCCAATACAAAAGATTTTGGCAATATCAGCAGTGTGCCCCGTCTGGCCATAACCATGGGAATTGAAACCATTCTCAAAGCTAGAACAATCATTTTGCTGGCATGGGGCGCTTCAAAAGCAGCAGCCGTGAAACAAGCGATTGAGGGTGACGACCATGAACAGATTCCGGCTTCACTCCTGCAAAATCACAAGGACGTTTTGTTTGTTACCGATCAACAAGCTGCCGCCCATCTTACCCGATTTCAAAGTCCGTGGCTCACGGGCGAGTGTATATGGAATGATGCCTTAATCAAAAAGGCAGTTGTAAATATGGCATTTCAATTGGGCAAGCCCATACTCAACCTTACCAATTACGATTATCTTGAATCCGGACTGGGCGATCTTCTGACAGAAAAAGGTGATGCCTATGACATCAATCTGCAGGTATTCTATCAACTGCGAGACAGTATAACCGGATGGCCCGGAGGAAAACCGAATGTCTCAATTCCTGCACACCCCGAACGAAGCAGCCCCTATCCAAAAAGAGTATTGATTTTTTCACCCCATCCGGATGATGACATCATATCCATGGGCGGAACCCTTCAACGTTTATACGATCAAGGTCATGAGGTCCATGTGGCCTATCAAACAAGTGGAAACATTGCTGTAACGGATGAGTTTGTAACACGGTTTTTAGATTTTACTATTGGTTTTGAAGAAATGGCGGGAACAGACATTCAACGATCCATTGAAATCAGAAACCGTATTTCCGATTATTTTCAACAAAAAAAATCAAATCAAATTGACAGTCCGGAAATCCGATCCATCAAAGGCTTGATCCGGAAGTGCGAAGCCATTGCAACCTGTCGTTCGGTTGGATTAAGCGAAGGACAATGGCATTTCATGAATCTTCCGTTTTATGAAACCGGAACAATTGAAAAAAAGCCTATAGGTGCCACCGATATTGAATTAACACATTCACTGATTGAATCCATAAAACCGCATCAAATTTTTTGTGCAGGTGATTTTGCAGATCCGCACGGAACACATCTGATGTGTTTTAATGTTGTTGCAAAAGCTCTGGAACAACTCAAAAAGCAGCAGGTGGATTGGCTCACAGATTGTAGAGTATGGCTTTACAAGGGCGCCTGGCAGGAATGGGATCTGGAAGAGATTGACATGGCAGTACCCATGAGTCCCGATCAGGTCATTAAAAAACGAAACGGCATCTTTATCCATCAATCACAAAAAGATATCATTCCGTTTCAGGGTAACGACAGTCGTGAATTCTGGCAACGGGCTGAAGAACGAAACGCTCATACCGCAAATCTTTTTGGCAAACTGGGCCTCACACAATACGCAGCAATGGAAGCGTTCAAAAGATGGTATTTTTAATGCTTTCGGCCCTAAAACCGGAAGTAATGCACTCATTCACTTACACTTACGTATGTTAGGAACAGAAAATACTTCTCCGTAAAGTAGTATTTTAGTTCAAAACACATTACCTTAGTAAGATTACCCTTCGACTTGATTGATCCGACCTTTCGAATGCTGCCAAATTACCTACGTTTATCACTTTTTCCTGATTGAGGCAATGCATTACTTGTATTGTTTATTCGGGTTGTCATATCCAATCATAATATCCTGTGTAGCCCTGCAATGGAAAAAGCATTAGATAAGGATGCTCCGTTCAGTAACTCAGCAATTAACATTAATGATTACCGGCATGAAAAAGGCATTATTTTTATTCTTGACACTTTGGGGCTTTTGTGCAAACGCCCAGATAACGTACATCAACATTACGAACCACAACATTGGTTCCGGCAGCAATAATGTGTTCAATCAATACATTTCGCCTACAAGCGACATTTATATTGATTATGAAGTAGGAGCAACGGGAGTAACGAGTTCAAACCCATGTGGAACGAAAACCGCTTCCAGAGTTGTATTGAGAAAAATGAGTAGTAATGACCCCTCTTCCGTCATAGCTTCAGCCCCTATCTATGTAACAGGAATCTGTAACGGCAAAAGCGGCAACTACGATAAATATTATGTGAACTTAAAATCGGCTGTAAACGGAATCGCCGGACGTTACAGTGTTGAAATACAAGCCGATGTTTTACCTTCTGCAAACCCATACGACAATTCCAATACCCGAACTACCTGGAATTATATGTGTCCGCCTTCTTATTATTTAACAGCCGGAAGCAGCGGATCAACAGGGAATTATTATACCCCTCCTGCCGGATGCAGTTTATCCGGAGCGAGTGACCCCGTTGGTGGCACATTGGTTGATAAGATGCAGGAGATCAACCCGTCGCTGAGATATTTTACGGTAGGCGATGCCGGTGCGTACAGGCAAATGCTTGTGTTAAGTGGCATTTATTATGATCTTGAGAATGGAAAATTTCAACCGGGCAATCCCAATATACCATCATCCATTGACGGTATTGGAAGCCTTCCTTCCGGAGGAATTTGCCCCAACAATCCTGCACCCGCACTCACACTGGGTGCTGAAGTAAATGTGTTTAAACGTAGTGGTGTTGCAGGTTGTTCGGCCGATGTTACCGGATCCAGATTGTACTACAGGGTTTATAAAACAACTGCAACGGCCCCATCCTACTCTTTTCTGAATATCGGATTTAGCGACAATTGTCCGAATGCGTTAGGTGTTCCTGCCGGAAGTCCGGAAGGAAATTTATTTCCGGGAGGCGGCTCTTGTCAAAACTTAAACAACATTCTGGATCAAAGATGGCGCACCAACAGCAGCACAGAAGTTACCAATATTTTACCTTCCACTTTCTCCAGCTCAGATATTGGAACCTGGAGAATTGATTTTTACATTGAAACCTATCTGAAAAATTGCTCGGGTACCACATCAACACAAACAAGCAGTGTACAGTCAACCGAGTTTTCCGTTAAGGATCCAACAAGTTCGGGAATTCAATGCGGTGTTGTAACCTCTGCTGAAAATCTAAGTTTCAGAGGCGTTTATAAACGTTCACAAGCTATGCTTGACTGGAATATACAAGAATTGATTGCCGGAACGATTTATGAATTGCAATTCAGTACTGATGGCAGAAATTTCACAACCAAAAACCGCCAAACCGGAAATGCGACACAAACACATTTTTCGTATCAGGAAAATGTCTTGTTTCCCCGACAGTATTACCGTCTGAAAATAACTACTCCAACGGGAAAAATTTCTTACAGTTATATTGTAAGCATTCAAACTGGTTCAAATCCTTCGAATCAATTGGTTTACCCCAATCCATTACCACAAAATCAAATTCCCATTCTTCAACTGGGACAATCGCAACTAAAACAATGGAGGCTAATGAATGCTATGGGACAACTGGTTGACCAAGGTCAAAACGTAAATCAAAGCGGAAGTTTTCCGTTACCGTTACACAGCCCCATCAAAAATGGCATTTACTATTTACAACTGATCACTGATCAAGGAGTTCTAAAACAAAAACTCATTGTAGAATAAACGTTATTGTTTTTAGCGTTAAGCCGACACATTCCTGTGTCGGCTTTTTTTTGCGTTAAAACGTTTGTACCATTAAAATCATTCGATCCAATGACACAACTCATCGTAAGCAGTGAGTGCCGACTTGTAAATTGGACACATTAAAAATTCAAAATATGATTATGCATAACGAAGTATTCTCCGTTAGTTTGCCACGTATTGGAGATCTGGCACCTTCTTTCAAAGCCGAAACCACACAGGGACCTATTCATTTCCCTGACGATTATAAAGGAAAATGGATTCTCTTTTTCAGTCATCCTGCCGACTTTACCCCCGTTTGCACCTCCGAGTTTATTACATTCGCAGCGTTAGAGGACGAATTTTCAAAACTCAACACACAACTGGTTGGATTGAGTGTAGACGGTCTTTACAGTCATATTGCCTGGTTGCGGACCATTAAAGAAAAAATCGAATTCAGAGGATTGAAAGATGTGGAAGTGCGGTTTCCATTGATTGAAGATATAACAATGGAAATTGCCCGTAAATACGGCATGATTCAACCCAATGAGAGTTCCACCAAAGCCGTAAGAGCCGTCTTTTTTATTGATCCGCATAGTACCATACGGGCAATGATCTATTACCCGTTAGCCCTTGGAAGAAATTTCGAAGAATTGAAACGGGTTTTAATCGGACTGCAGACAGCCGATCAATTTGGCGTTGCGTTACCTGCCGACTGGCAACCCGGAGAAGATGTAATTGTTCCTCCTGCCAATAGTTGTGGACAAGCTGAAAAACGTATGAACGGACAGGAAGAAGGCGTTTATTGCAAGGATTGGTTTTTTTGCATGAAGCCACTGCCACTGGAAGAACTGGACCGGGTTTAAGAATTGAACTATTGATCCGGAAAACATCCATTATCAGACAGAAATACGGATATTTGATAAATCATTTCTAACGCTTAAACGAACAACATGAAAAAGTTAAAAGTTTTTGGTCTGATTGCCGTAGCAATCGGACTTACAGCCTCCGGTGATTTGTTTGCACAATCTTCTCCGGTAACAGGAAAAAATATAATCAAATACAATTTAACCGCAACAGCCATTGGGCATTATGCCATCCAGTACGAACGGGTCATCAACCCCAAACAATCCTTTGCCATTGGCTTTGGTATTTCACCCAATGTTTCACTTCCCTTTAAACAAACTTTGATGGATGCCTTTGGAAGCAATGCAGATGCAAAATCGGCTATTGAATCAACCAAATTCACCAAGTTTACAATCACGCCGGAATATCGTTTTTACTTAGGCAAAAAAGAAGCACCCGGTGGATTTTACGTTGCCCCCTTTGCACGTTACACCAATATGAAATTGACACAGGCATACAATTTTACCGACAGTGACGATACCAAACATACTGCCAACGTCACCGGAAAATTCAATGGTGTAGGTGCGGGCGTTGTATTTGGTGCGCAGTGGCTCTTAGGCAAAAAAGAAAACATCGTATTGGACTTCTGGTTTGCAGGCCCGTTCGCAGGTGTCATGAAAGCAACGTTTGATGGCGTAGATGATAAATTTATTAATGACCCAGCAACACTTGAAAAAGATATCGAAGGATTTGATCTTCCTTTATGGAAAATAGATGCTACTGTTACCAAT
>JBMLSG010000043.1:0-10062 GCA_049240625.1 Lacibacter sp.
CTGGCGGAGAGAGAGGGATTCGAACCCCCGGAAGCTTTCACTTCAACGGTTTTCAAGACCGCCGCATTCGACCGCTCTGCCATCTCTCCGCGGCAAAAATACAAGTACAGGTCATTTGTCCCAAAAAAAAGTAGGTAATTACACATGAAAAAAATGGAAAGCCTTACGGAGCAAGACTTTCAGCTCGAAATTCGTTTCAGGAAGTCGTGTCTTCATTTTGCTTTTCCGCTACTACTACAAGATCCGTCAATGGAACGGTAAGCGGCATCAACCCTAATTGTACAATAGCATGTTTGCCCCGCAGCTCTTTCACCACTCCCACCTGACGGTTCTTGGTCATTTTCACCCGATCGCCCACTTTAACAGCGCCCCCAATGATCATGAACTTCTCGTCCAGCTTTTTATCTTTCTTCTCGGTTACCTGTTTCTGCTTCTGTTGAAACAACAAGAGCTGGATTTGCTTCATGGCTTCGGTCTTGTCATCGGTACGCCGCCATTCCTGCACCAGGGCTTTGAGTTTGCGGTCCATATCCTTTAAATACTGAATGCGATCTTCCGTAATCTTATTCTGCTGTTTCAAGAGTTCCACCTGCTGCACATGCTTTTCTTTATTCAACACGCGCTCCATCTCTTTTTTTAAACGCTCGTTTTCTCTTATCAATTGATGCAACTCGTGTTCTTTGCGTTCGATCTGTCTTAAATCATGTTCTGCCGTATTCAACAATTTATCGAGTCTGAAATGATCTTCGTCTACAAGATTTCTGGCACGATCAATTAACTTTTTATCCAACCCGATGCGTTCGGCAATCGCAAAGGTGTACGAACTTCCCGGCTTACCGATGATCAGTTTGTACAATGGCTGCAAACTGGATTCATCAAAACTCATGGCACCATTGAAAATACCGGACGTATGGTTTGCCATAACCTTTAGGTTGAGGTAATGTGTTGTAACAATACCCAGAGCGTGCTTTTTGACCAGTTCCTGTAAAATCACTTCGGCAAAGGCACCTCCTAAATTGGGATCACTCCCACTACCCAGTTCATCAATAAAAAACAAGGTTCGACCATTGGCATGCTCCATAAAATGTTTCATATGCAGCAAATGACTGCTGTAGGTGCTTAGATCGTATTCAATACTCTGGGTGTCGCCTATATGAATCATGATTTGCTTGAACAATCCAAATGAACTGTCGGGATGCACAGGCACCAGCAAACCGCTTTGAACCATAATTTGCAGTAGGCCCACCGTTTTCATTGTTACGGTTTTGCCCCCGGCATTGGGACCCGAAATTACCAGGATGCGGTTGCGATCGTCAAGTGTCAATTGCGTGGGAATCGTGGGCTTGTTGTTCTTCAAATTGTAGAGGAACAGCAACGGATGACGAGCGGCTATCAATTTAATCTCGGACCGATCACTCAATTGAGGAAGAGCGGCCTGCATTTCAACCGCCAAACGCGCTTTGGCCCGAATGAAATCGTATTCACCCAATACAAGTGCATACGTGGTTAGCAAGGACGCATAAATCGAAATTTGAGCCGTTAAATCACGCAGGATACGGTAGATTTCTTTCCGTTCTTCATTTTCAAGACTAAAGAGATCGTTATTCAACTCAATCGTTTCTTCCGGTTCTACAAACACCGTGCGCCTGGAATCACTCTCACCGTGCAAAATTCCTTTTACCTGTCGTTTTTGTTCGGCATACAACGCCACTACCCTTCGTCCGTTTAAAAACGATTCTTCAATATCGGCAACGTATCCTTGCTTTTGTAAACGCTTCACTACTTTGTCGAATTCACGTCTCAGTTCGTTTCGCTTTTTGTACAATTCGAGACGAATGCGCGCCAGTTCTTCGCTGGCATCATCTTTCACCTGTCCGCCATCATCCAAAACCTGATCGATGCATTCCAGGATTGCTTTTTCATAATAACTGTCTTTGATGAGGAAATGCAGGGCCGGAAAGGCGGTTCTTCGTTCCGCATCAAACCAACGAAAGATACGCTCCAGGGTTTGGGCAAGTTTGCGAATCAACACCAATTGCTCTTCAGAAAGAACGGCTCCCGGAATCGAAAGCAATTTCAGTTCACGGTTCAGGTTTAATACCTGATCATTGGGGAAATACTGTCCCTGATCGAGCAGCAATTTATATTCATAGGTTTGGCGTAACTCCCGTTGAATATACTCACGATGAGTATGTATGCGCAGATCCAGGGCCTTGGATCTGGCCCATTCGGTCGAACAATGAGCATGCAACAACTCTTTTACTTTATCGAACTCCAGTTGAACCGGAGCCGATTCGGGAAACACCTTCATAAGTAGAAAGAAACGATTTTAGGAAGAGCAAATTTATACCTATTCTCCATTACAGACAGGCTCAAAACAAACAGGGCTTAAAATGAACGATTTCATGTTTTGTTTGTTAGCCTTAAACAAACGTTAAAAGCAAGATAAATTCCCGTGATTTGTTTCGAACAAATGACTATACCGGAAAAGGAATCTAAATTTGATTTTCAAATTGTGCAAATGAAGTTTAGAAGGATTTTCTTGTTTACGGCGCTTCTTTACGGAATGATACAGCTACTCTCCTGTGTAACGGGAGAGCATAAAACAAACAGTATGTCACAAGCTTCAGCTTCTTTATCCGGCTCTTTACTGAACGAAACCCAAACCGATACTGCCACCCTCGGTGCCGGCTGTTTTTGGTGCGTGGAAGCGGTGTTCCAACAACTCAAGGGTGTTTTAAAAGTGAGCAGCGGTTATTGTGGCGGTCACGTACTCAAACCTACTTACGAACAGGTATGCAACAAAACAACCGGACATGCCGAAGTGATTCAAGTGGTATTCGATCCGCAACAAATAACCTACGATGAATTGCTGGAAGTGTTCTGGCAAACACACGACCCCACCACGCTCAACCGTCAGGGTAACGACGAAGGACCGCAATACCGAAGCGTTGTGTTTTATCATAACGAGGAACAGAAAGAAAAAGCGGAACACTATAAAAAAGCGTTGAACCAAAGTGGCGCTTTCACCCAACCAATTGTTACTACGATTGAGCCGTACACAAACTATTCGGAGGCTGAACAATACCATCAGAATTATTACAACCTCAATAAAAATTCAAATCCGTATTGTTACTATGTCATCCGACCCAAACTGGAAAAATTCGAAAAAGTATTCAAAAACAAATTGAAGAAAGAGAATTAAAGCACTCAGACTCGTTTCTGAGAAATCCAAACGCAAATTTTTGCCGGAGAAGGCATCAACGTATTCTGAAGAAATCAACTTAAACTTTACGGATTCGGGAGTTTCACTTTCCGCAAATCCAATAAATTGAGCGCATTGGTTTTGAATCCCGATACTTCGGGTTGAACCAATCGGATTACCTGATCATACCAAAGCGGAACAATGGGCGCATCCTGTATCAACATCTGATCCATCAACCGGTAAGCATTGATCCGTTGTTGAACATCGGGTTCGCGAATTGCCTTTTCATAAAGTAGATCGTAGGTCTTATTGCGGTAACGTGTATAATTGGGCGGTGCGGGATTTTCACCATAAAAAACACTTAGAAAATTTTCAGGATCGGGATAATCAGCAATCCAGCTTGCACGAAAAAACAACGCATCGCCATTGGCTGTTTGCGTAAGCAACAAACTTTTAGGCATCACTTCCACCTGAATGCGTATTCCAATGTCTGCCAGTTGTTTTGCAATGTAACTGCCAAGATCGGCATAAGCAGGAATGGTCAACAATTTGATTATCGGTACCGGGTTCTTTTGATGGTACCCAGCTGTTTGCAGCAGACTCCGTGCAAGTTCGGGATTGTAGGTGTAGCCTTCAACCTTAGCGGAATCAAAACCCGGCAAACCCGGAGGCACAAAACCATTCTCTGCTACGTTTCCAATTGAATTGCGAAGGTAGCGTATCATTTTTCTGCGATCGATTCCATAATTGATCGCCTGACGAACAGCCTTGAACCGGAGCGGTGAATTTCGTACAGCCAAGTCCGTTGTATCCTGTAAGATACCCAGGTATTCAACATTCAAATACAATTGCTTTTGTAAAACAAAGACGCCTTGCCAACGCTTACGCAAAACGCCTTGTCGGGTTAAAACCTCGTCTTTGAACGTGGGATCGATATCATTTAAAAAATGAAGTTTCTTTTGTCGGAAAGCCAAAAATTCGGCTGCCTTACTCTCCAGAAAGCTCACTTTCACTCCATTGAGATACGGTAGCGGTTGTCCCGCACTATCGGTTTCAAAGTAAGAAGGATTCCGTTCCATCAACAAGACCTGCCCCTCTTCCCAGGCCTTCAAACGAAAAGGACCTGTTCCACAGGGATGATTACGAAAAGGCAAGGAAGAACTTTCCACTGCTTCCTTTGGAACGACCGAACAGTATTGATTGGTTAACACACCCAACAAAGGCTGAAACGGCTTCTTGAGCCGAATCGAAAAAACAGAATCGTTTAAGGCACTAAATCCGCTTTGGGGATCCACATGATGACGAAACACCCATGCGCCCGGACTGGCCGTTGCAGGATTCATTAAACGCCTGAAACTGTAAACAACATCCCGTGCCGTCATTCTGCGCCCCTTTCCATTTTTGAACGCCGGATGATCGTGAAAAAACACATCCGTCCGCAACCAAAAGGTGAATTGAAGTCCGTCACTGCTTTGTTCCCACTTTCGTGCAAGTGAAGGAATAATTTCCATTTGATCGTTGGTCTCCACCAATGTATTGTACAATTGATGCGCCGCCCAAATCGTAGCTTGATTTTTTGCGAAAGCCGGATCCAGCGTGGCAATACCGGCCTGTTCGTTGTACTGAAAATAGCCATTCGCTGTTTCACGTTTTCCGCAAGCGAGCTGCAATGCGACACATAAAATGCAGAGAAAATGAAACCGAAAGATTCGACCCCAACTCCGTTTTTTAACACCATTCATAGCACGAAACGTCTATTTTTATAATTCATATCTACAACAATGATAAAGAAATTCGGCTATCGAGATCTGATTGTGATTCAGTTCCTGACAACCTTTGCATTATCCGCAGGTGCGCAATTCTTTCAAAAAAAAGAATCCTTTAGCCGACAAGATACACTAAGAGGTTGTATTACAAAAGAGAGAGCCTGGTGGGATGTAACCATGTATGATTTGCATTTGACTCCCAATGCAAAGAACTACCAATTGAACGGGAAAAACACAATCTATTTCATAATCGTCAAACAACCCGAAGCAGAAATGCAAATCGATTTACAGGAGGGTATGCAAATCGATAGTGCTTTTCTCAACAACAGGCTGGTTCGAATTCGAAAAGAAGGAAATGCCTGGTTTGTAAGCATCCCTTTAAAAAAAATGCCCAAATCGCTTCCCGAAAACCAACGTCCGCAGGCACCGTTGCAGCAACTCACGATTTATTTTCAGGGCATCCCAAAGCCGGCCATTCAACCACCGTGGGACGGAGGTGTTGTTTGGGGTAAAGATTCTAAAGGCAACACGTGGATCAATACCGCCTGTCAGGGTCTGGGAGCGAGTGCCTGGTGGCCTTGTAAAGATCATCCCTACGACGAACCGGACAGTTTGCAAATTCATGTAACCGCACCCGATACGCTGATGTGCATCTCTAACGGCAGATTACGATCAGTACGAAACCACGAAAACAATTCCAAAACATGGACCTGGTTTACATCAAACCCCATCAACAACTACAATGTAACCATGAACATTGGAAAGTACGCGCACCTGAGGGATACGTTTACAGGAATAAACGGAACATTGGATCTGGACTACTATGTTTTGGAAGAGAACCGGATCAAAGCAGCAACCCACTTTCTGCAGGTTAAACAGATGTTGAAAGCATTTGAATACTGGTTTGGCCCCTATCCTTTTTACAAAGACGGTTACAAACTTATTGAAGCGGCTTATCCCGGAATGGAACATCAAAGTGCCATTGCTTACGGTAACGGATTTAAAAACGGCTATGATGAAAAAGACCTGAGTGAAAGCGGCTGGGGATTGAAATGGGATTTCATGATTGTGCATGAAAGCGGACATGAATGGTTTGGAAACAGCATCTCCTGTAAAGACGCGGCCGACATGTGGATTCAGGAAGGATTTACCAACTATGCCGAGGTCCTGTTTACCGATTACTTCTTTGGAACCGAAGCCGGCAATGCGTATTGTCGCGGTCTGCGTAAACGCGTCCTCAACGACAAACCCATCATTGGTCCTTACAACGTGAATCGGGAAGGCAGCAGCGATATGTATTTCAAAGCCAGCAACCTGATTCATACCATCAGACAAATCATTGGAAACGATTCCAGTTTCAGACAAATGTTGCTGGACCTGAATCGAAGGTATTTTCACAAAACAGTTTCATCGCAGGAAATAGAAGCGTTTATCTCTACGCGAACAGGATTTCAACTTCAAAAAGTTTTTGATCAGTATTTGCGTACGACTCAAATACCCACACTCGAGTATTTCCTGAGTGTAGAAAACGGACAAACAATCTTGAATTATCGCTGGAACAATTGCATTGAAGGATTTAATATGCCTGTTTTGTTGCCGGATTCCGAAAATCATTACGGATTGTTTCTGGCAACCGAAAAATGGAAAAAACTAAGAACCCGCTTTACCAAAGACCAGGCGATTGAGTCATTTTTGCATCCGGACTTTTACATCCTCTACCAAAAGATTACAACAGCCCGAAACTGAAGCAGGAGAACAAATACCATCATTTGGAGAAACAAGTTACCTTAGCGACTTAAACGTTACTGTAACAAAGGCAAAGAATACATGGGACAAATCAGGAAACAAGCCATCATCTCGAGTATTGTAACCTATATCGGATTTGCCATTGGCTTTGTGAATACCTGGTTGTTTATACGGTCCGGTGAACATTCCTTTACACCGGCACAATACGGACTAACCCGTTTGTTTTTTGATCTGGGACAACTCATTTTTGCCGTTGCCAGTTTGGGTATTCCACCGGTATTGCTCAAATTCTTTCCATACTACAGGGACCGATTACCTTTAAAACAAAACGACCTGTACACCTGGACACTGGTCTTCCCACTCATTGGATTTGTGCTCGTACTGATTGGTGGTTTCCTCTTTGAACCATTGATTGTACGGAAATTCAGTGAGCGGTCCGAACTGTTTGTACTCTATTATCCCTGGGTGTTCTTTTTTGGATTGGGGACCTTATTGTTTTCCATATTTGAGACCTTTTCCTGGACACACCAGCAAACCATTCTTCCGAATTTTTTACGGGAAACCGGATTGCGGATACTCACGTCCATCCTTCTGCTCCTGTTTTATTTCAGGTTCATCGGCTTTGATACGTTCATCAAACTGTTCTCGTTTTTGTTTCTGGTCATCGCCCTTATTTTAGGTGTAACCTTAAAAGCAAAAAACTATTTCGGCATTACATTCCAAATCAGTACCGTCACACAAAAATTCAAAAAGAAAATGCTGGCCTTATCCGGATATGTATATTCCGGAACCATAATTGTGATTCTTTCGCAGGTAGCCGACACGATCATTATTGCCGGGATCAGTAAAAAAGGAATTCACGATGCAGGCGTCTACAACCTGGCAACTTATATCGCCAACCTGATTCAAGTGCCGCAACGGAGCATCATCGCCGTAACCGTTCCTGCATTGTCTATCGCATGGAAAAATAAAAATTTGCCCGAGATCAACCGGTTGTACCGTCGAACGTCCATCAATCTCCTGTTACTGGGCTTGTTCATTTTCACGGGCATCTGGCTCAACATACACGAGATCTTTCGACTGATTCACATTCAAAGTGAATACGAAACCGGATTGTATGTGATTCTGATCCTGGGAATTACCAAAATCATAGATGCAGGAACAGGAGTCAATGCACAAATCATAGCCACTTCTTCCCAATGGAAATTTGAATTTTATACCGGTATCATTCTGGTCGTTTTAATTCTGCCGCTGAACTATTTTTTAGTCAAGCATTTAGGCATCATCGGAAGTGCGTATGCCAACCTGATCTCCTTTACAATCTACAATACCATACGTTACTTTTTTCTTTGGACACATTACAAACTGCAACCGTTTAACATGAAAACGTTATACAGTATCGTGATGGCTGTTGTAGTTTACGGCATCGCCTATGTCCTCTTTAAAGACAATCACAATTGGATGGGAATTGTATACCGGAGCTGTTTGTATGCAGCGCTCTTTATTTCGGGCATATTCCTGTTTCGTCTTACACCCGATGCATTGCAATTGACAGAACAGTTACGAACAAAATGGAAGAAAAATTAAAGCGCACTAAAGCGACTGAGATCTTTTAGCGGAATCCGACCTTCGTAAATCGCCTTACCAACAATGGCCCCGGAACAACCAATGGAAGCCAGATCTTCCAGATCCTTGACGGAACTTACGCCACCGCTTGCAATAAAATGAAGACCGGGAAATTGTTCAATGATTGTTTGATACAATGCAAGCGAAGGACCTTCTAACTTTCCATCCTTACTCACATCGGTACAAAACAATTGAACGATTCCTCGTTGAACATACGATTGTATGAAATCATAAATACGAATCTGAGTGGTTTCGAGCCATCCGCCCACGGCAATCAGTTCATCCTTAACATCCGCACCCAGTAAAAAACGATCCGGACCATATTTTTCGAGCCAACCTACAAAGCGTGATTCATCTTTGACCGCAATACTGCCAACGGTTGCAAGTGCAGCACCCGATTGAAAAACAATATCAAGGTCCTGCTCTGTTTTAATGCCACCGCCAAAATCAATGACCAGATTGGTTTTACCTGCAATCGTTTCAAGCACCTTCCAGTTTTGAACCCGTCCGGCTTTAGCACCATCCAGATCTACCAGATGAAGTCTTTCTAATCCGGCATCCTGAAATTGCAAAGCCACTTCAAGCGGATGTTCATTGTAAATGGTTTTTTGGCTGTAATCGCCCTGTGTCAGTCGAACGCATTTGCCGTCGATGATATCTATTGCCGGAATGATTTTCATATACTCAGTCTGATAAAATTTTGTAAGATCAACTCCCCAACTTCAGCACTTTTTTCGGGATGGAATTGAACACCGTAATAATTGTCCTTATGAAGCGCCGAACTGTACGGCAAGATGTAATTGGTTTCTGCGATGGTATGATTTCCTAACGCGGCATAATAGCCGTGAACAAAATAGCAATAGCTCTCTTCTTTAATCCCGGCAAACAACGGCGTTTTTAAATTTGAAATGGTATTCCACCCTATTTGAGGAATTTTAAACCCACTGTTCGAACCGGAATCAGAAAAACGTTTCACCTCTTCATCAAAAATACCCAGACAATCTGTATGGTTTTCTTCCGAAAACCGGCACATCAGTTGCATACCCAGACAAATGCCCAGCACCGGTTGTCGCAGCGACAAAAGAAGTTGGTCCAGTTTATGTTCACGAAGGTATTGCATGGCACTACTGGCCTCACCTACTCCGGGAAAAATCACTTTATCGGCTTTCTGAATGCGTTCATGATCATCACTCACTATGGCGTCAATCCCTATACGTTCCAATGCATACAAGACCGATTGAATATTACCTGCATTGTATTTTACGATTACAATTTCCATGTACTTTTTTGAGGTTTTAAGTCACGCACCATTTCCTGAATCGTTTTTTCTGTTGATGTCGGAAAAACGTTTTGCCTTTCTCATTTCAAAATGCGCTCCAGAAAAGTACGGGTTTGACTCGTAACATCTTTGGCAACAGCAAGCTCCTGTATATAAGCCGATCCGATGATGGCTCCGTTTACATATTGACAAACAGATTCAAACGATGCGTGATCCTTGATTCCAAACCCCGCTAAGATCGGATTTTTTAGCGGATAACTTTTCAAACGCTGAAGATAAGCCCCTACATCCGTCATGTTTTTATCCGATCCTGTTGTGGAAGAAGAAGATACAGCATAGAGGAACCCACTGCAAAGCCGATCCAGTTTCAACACACGTTCAGGCTCAGTTTCCGGGGTTACGAGAACAATAAAATCCAAACCATATTTTTGAATCAGCGG
>JBMLSG010000043.1:10162-75178 GCA_049240625.1 Lacibacter sp.
GCAACGGAGCTGCTTTGCTGAATAACCGGCCCGTCTGCCAGCGGATCACTGTAGGGCATTCCCAATTCAATAAGATCGGCTCCATAAGTTTGTAATGCCTTCATTACATCAGGCGTACTGTTCAACGCAGGATAGCCGGCCGTACAATACACATTCAAAATCCGATGTGATTTCCGTTCAAACAAAGATTTAATTCTACTCATATCATATTCGTTGTTGATCCACTAATTCTATTCTGAAAGGATGCAAAAATCAGATGTATTTCATATAAGTTGCGAGGTCCTTATCTCCTCTTCCGCTCAAACAAATAACAACCCGATCGGTGGGCGTCCATTGCAACTGTTCCAATGCGACAAATGCATGTGCTGTTTCCAGTGCGGGAATGATCCCCTCCATGCGTGCAACATGAAAAGCGGCTTTGATGGCTTCGTCGTCCGTTGCACTCAGGAAACGGCCCCTGCCTGTTTCAAACAAATGCGCATGCAATGGCCCAATACCGGGATAATCCAGTCCGGCCGAAATGCTGTGCGGTTCCACAACCTGTCCATCTTCGGTTTGCATTAACAAACTTTTACTGCCATGCAAAATACCCGGCTTTCCCAGTTGTGTGGTCGCTGCGCTCATCCCGCTGTTCACCCCCAAACCGGCAGCTTCTACGGCAATCAGATCGACCTCCTTTTCGTCCAGAAAATGATAGAATGCTCCGGCTGCATTACTGCCACCTCCTACACAAGCTATGACATGCGTGGGCAGTTCGGTTCCGGCATGTTCCAAAAGCTGCCACCGCATTTCTTTGCTGATGACACTTTGAAAACGAGCAACCATATCCGGATATGGATGTGGTCCCACTACACTACCAATGATGTAATGCGTATCCTGGGCGTGATTGATCCAGTCGCGGATCGCTTCGTTGGTGGCATCCTTCAGGGTTTTACTGCCACTGGTTGCAGGAACGACCTTTGCCCCTAACATTTTCATTCTGGCTACATTCGGAGCTTGCCGTTCAATGTCTTTTTCTCCCATATACACGATACATTCCATTCCTTTCAAAGCACACACCGTTGCAGTAGCCACACCGTGCTGTCCCGCTCCTGTTTCGGCAATAATGCGTTTCTTGCCCAAACGTTGCGCAAGCAAAATCTGTCCAATGGTATTGTTGATCTTGTGAGCTCCGGTATGACAGAGGTCTTCGCGCTTCAACCAGATTTGCGTGCCGTAATGCCGGCTCAATCGTTGTGCGAAAAACAACGGAGTGGGTCTGCCCACATAATCTTTGAGCAACAATTGAAACTCCTGCTGAAACGATGGAGATTCCATCAACTCAAGGTATTGCTGCTGCAATTCGGATACATTACGGTGCAGCATTTCCGGTATAAAAGCACCTCCGAAATTTCCGTAATAACCCTGTGCTGTCGGACTTTGAAATGATATTGAAGTTTGCATATAGTTTGCTTTCAAATTTGAATAATCAGTTCATTCCCCATTCCGGGAAAATCGGTCGAGATCATAATTTACTGTTCAGTTCTCCTGTAAAGTTCCGGATCAGTTCTAAATTTTTAACACCCGGTCGCTCTTCAAACTTACTGTTCACATCAATGGCAAATAAGTCTGCAGCCACTTTATCCTTCGAAAAATCAAGTATGGAGTCTACATCCGAAGGTTCAATTCCTCCACTCAGAAAGAAAGGTTTTCCAATCTCCAGCCCCTTTAACAACTGCCAGTTAAATTTACTTCCGGTACCCCCGTAAACAGATCCCATCGTGTCAAACAAATACATATCAGCCGCATCACGATAATCTTTGATCAACCAGGGAATTTGGTCGTCCTCCGAAATCCTGAATGCCTTGATCACCTGAATGTATGCGGATAATCGTTCACAGAACTTCGGAGTTTCATTTCCATGCAACTGAATCAGATCCAAACCATATTGCTCCACCTGATGCATGATTTCATCGAACTCGGCATTGACAAAAACACCTACTTTGTACACCTTTAAACGTGCCTTTTTGACTTCGGCACCGCTGAGGTGCTTTAGAATGAACCGAGGTGATTTGTGGTAAAAGATCATACCTGCGAAAGCCACACCCATTTCTCCCAATTCCTGCATTTGTTGCAGATCGGTCATGCCGCACACTTTAATCCTCATGTTCGGGAATTTAATGCTTGAACAAATTCGGCAAAAGCAATCGCAGGATCGGGCATTTTCATAAAGTTCTCACCAATTAGAAACCCTTGAAACCCTTGTTGTTTGAACATCAAAACATCATCAACAGAGCGGATTCCACTTTCAGCTATTTTTAATTTGGAATCCGATATCCGTTTTGCCATATTCAAACTGCGTTCTATATCCACTTCAAATGTTTTGAGATTTCGGTTGTTGATTCCAACCAATTCTGTTTCATCACAAATATGTTCCAACTCCGCTTCATCATGCAATTCGAGCAAGACCTCCAGGTGTAAGGATTTTGCATACGATGCCAGATCCTGCACTTCTTTGGGCGTTAAGCAGGCCGCGATCAACAGAATCACATCTGCTCCCATTGCTTTTGCCTCCGCAATTTGATAGGCATCAACAATGAAATCCTTTCGAAGAATCGGAATATGGTGAATACGTGCCGCTTCCAGATCGGCTGTGCTCCCGCCAAAAAAAGATTCATCCGTGAGTATACTCAAGGCAGAAGCTCCGTTGGCGACATAAGAATTCGTAACACTTACAACATCGGCCTGATCATTGATGATTCCCTTCGAAGGAGAGCGACGCTTAAATTCCGCAATGATTCCTGTACGACTTTGATCAATCAGAAATTCCTTTAAGGAAAAGGTTTTGCGTTGAAAAAGTTCCGCTTGCAACAACTGTTCCAAAGGACGTTGCTTTTTTCGTTCAGCAACCTCTATTTGTTTTGCGGCTATAATGGTATCGAGGATATTCATGACTGTAAGGCAATGAGTTTTTTAAAGGATTGATACGCCATTCCGCTATCCAGACTTTCTTCGGCTTTTGCAAAGGCCGTTTCATAATCCGGGAAACTTCCGGTACAAAAAAGCCCCATGGCGGCATTGGCCAACACCACAAGTCGTTGTGCTTCGGTGCCCTCTCCGCTTAAAACGGAGGTGAATATTTTTGCAGATTCGGCAACCGTTTCGCCTCCATACAACGCTTCGGGTGAGATTGTCCTGGCCCCCAGTTGCTGTGGCGACAAAATTTGCTCTCCGGCATTGGTGATCACTTTGGTATCGTTTGTGAGAGAGATTTCATCGTACCCGTCCAAACTGTGAATGATGGTAAACTGCTTGCCCGACAATTGAAGCAAATAATTGTACACACGTGCCATTTCCAGATTGAACACACCAACCAGTTGATAATCGGGATTAGCCGGATTGACCATCGGTCCCAGCATGTTAAAAAAGGTACGCATACCCAGATTTTTTCGTATGCCACCCACCACTTTCAACGCCGGATGAAAGAGCGGAGCATGTAAAAAACAAATTCCGGCTTCTTCTACCTCCCGCTTCAATTGCTGTTCATCGGTTTTAAAACGATATCCCAATTGTTCCATCACATTGCTGGCCCCACTCACGGAAGATGCGCCGTAATTGCCATGTTTGGCTACGGGTTGTCCGGCGCCGGCCACGACAAAACAAGCTAGTGTGGAAATATTAAACGTATTTTTTTCATCGCCCCCTGTTCCTACAATATCAAGCAACGGAGCGTCGTTGATGTGAACAGGCACACACAATTCCAGCAAAGCCTCACGGAAACCCTGCAATTCTTCAATGGTGATACTGCGCATCAGATACACGGTCATAAATGCCGTTATCGCAGATTCATTGTAATTCCCTCTTCCGATCTCCAGCAACACAGAACGTGACTGCTCCCTTGAAAGGGTTTTGTATTCGAACAGATAGCGTAAAATTTCTTTCATACCGTAATAAAGTCGTTGATTAATGTTCAAGCCAGTTCCTCAGCATTGTTTCGCCTTCGGGCGTTAAAACACTCTCCGGGTGAAATTGCACACCCTGCACATCATAAGTTTGATGTTGCAAGGCCATGACAAAACCGGATTCATCTTCTGCAGTAACGATCAGTGAATCCGGAAACGTGGATCGGTCAATCACCCAGGAATGATAACGTCCCACTTCAGGAAGCGGAGGTAAATTGTTGAGAACGGAATTCGCCCGGTACACTTCGTTGTTACAACATTTAATTGGAGTGGCAACGCCGTGATACACTTCAGACAAGTTGACCAACCGGCCGCCAAAAGCCTGTCCGATGGCCTGATGGCCCAGACAAACACCCAGAATGGATTTGGTTGCGGCATATTCCCTGATCAGCGGCAGTAACAGTCCGGCCTCTTCCGGAATTCCGGGACCCGGCGACAAAATGATTTTATCGTATTGCTGAACTGCCTCCAGCGCTATTTCATCGTTCCTGAATACATCAACCTTGGTACCCGTAATCTTTTCGACGAGATGAACCAGATTGTAGGTAAACGAATCGTAATTGTCAAAAACCAGTATACGCATTTTCTTGATTTTTATTTATTGCTTCCGTTGTCAACAGCACCACCTTCCTTTCAAAGACGATCAGTAAATCGACTCTGCGGCATAAATGGCCCGCTTCAACGCGCCCAATTTATTGTGAACTTCCTGTAATTCATTTTCAGGTACACTTGCCACTACTACACCTGCTCCCGCCTGATAGTACAGCGTATTCTCCTTTGATAAAAACGTACGAATCATAATCGCATGATTGCAACTTCCATCGAATCCCACAAATCCGATCGCACCTCCGTAATAGCCGCGTCCGGTTGGTTCAAGCGCTTCAATGAGTTCCATCGCCTTAAATTTTGGCGCACCGCTCAATGTTCCTGCCGGAAAGGTTTTGGCAAGTAACAAAAAAGGGTTTGTTTGCTCCGGCACCTTGCCTGTTACCTCGCTTACAAGATGAATCACATGCGAATAATACTGTACTTCCTTATACTTTTCGACCCGGACCTCGTCGCAAACCCTGCTGAGGTCATTCCTTGCCAGATCAACCAGCATGACATGTTCCGCATTTTCCTTTGGATCCTTTAACAACGCATCTGCCATTAAGCGATCTGTTTCATCCTTGCCGCTACGTTTGAAGGTACCGGCAATGGGATGAACCGTAGCAGAACCGTTTCGTATAACGATTTGTGCTTCGGGAGAAGAGCCCATCAACTTATAATCGCCGTAATCAAAAAAGAACAGATAAGGTGAAGGATTGATATTCCGAAGCGAACGGTACACATTAAACTCATCGCCCTGAAAACCTTGCTGGAAGCGTCTGCTTAAAACAATTTGAAACACATCGCCCCGCTTACAACTCCGAATTCCCTTTTCAACCATCGCTCTGTAAGCGTCATCAGACATATTGGAGATTTCCGAACCAACTGTCCGGAACGGATAAACAGGTACATCTTTACCACGTATGAGCGATTCGAGGAGCGGCAACTGATCGGCAACACCATCCACATGATTGGAACAGATAAAGAGTTCGTCTTTGTGATGATTGATCGCAATCACATACTGATACAAACGGTAGCGCAACTTGCCGATTCCCTGTATCGATTTTTTTTCGAGGCTGATGGTTTCAAAATACGGAACGGCATCAAACGATGTATAGCCATACAAACCCTGTGCAAAAGCGCCTTCTTTAACCTCCGGCTCCTCCACCTGAAAAGACTGCATAAACTCCCAAACAACCAGAGGCACATCTTGTTTGGAATGCAAGGGTTTCGTTTGCGGAGCGCAGCCCGGATATTTGAACTCCAGCAGGTCCTGTTCGAGTAATTCAATACCGCCAATTGCATTTACACAGATGAACGAATAACTGTTTTCCTGTGCATGATGATCGGTACTTTCAAGCAAGATCGTATCTCTGAAACGGTCGCGCAAACGGAGATAGATCCCAACCGGTGTATACACATCGGCTAATAATTTCTGAACTGTTGTATGAATCTGAATGCGTTGCATAGTTTGAGTCATTGCTTAAAAAAAAGCCCCGGAACTGATTCCGGGGCCTTGTATGTTCACAATTAAAATGGAAACAACATTACAATACCCCGAAAGAGTTTGTATGCCACCACCATTGATTATTGATTGATTTCACGTTCATGTGTTGTGTTCTTTTTTTATCACCTGTTGCGCCTTAATATACAGTTTCAATTGATCAACGGTATTTCGAAAAGTGCAACGCGTGTGAATACAAATATGTTGCATACGGGTTAAAAAATCAAATTTATTTTTAAAGCGAAACAAAATCAAATCACGAACAAATGATTGTTTACTGTGGTTAAGCCGGTGAATAGAGAACAGCAACGAAACATTGAATGTATTACAAAGCAACAACCCGATGTGGATGTTCATGAGCATAACGCAGAATGAGATTGTGTACCACTTCATGCTCGGGCATTGGTTCCAGCTTGCCCTTTATGTCTTCCAAACTTTCCAAATCCAAATCACGCCGGAGTAATCCCATTCCAAAAAAACGTCCATGCTCCATTAATACAGCTACTTCCTGTTCCGGATCAAAGGAAGGTTCTTTGATCAGAAAATGCGGCGATTCATTTTTCAAAAACGCAATGGCTGCATCGATCCGTTGGTTGTATGAAGCGGGCGTTTCTTCACTTCCACAAACACCCTTGCAATGCGTTTGATTGCAGGAGGTCGCCTCAGTTTGGTCCACGAAACAAAGTCGGGGACAAAGTGCAAAAGATTCAATCAATCTTTTTACAGCCGTAAGACCATCCATCTTCAGATGAAACGGCATAACGGAAGGAAGTAATTTTCTTCTGCGTCCAATGGCCAGACGTTTGAATCCTTTTTGATCGGTGTAGACATACAGTGCATAAGAGGCCTGATTCCATTTTAGCGCCTTGTTGTATTTGGGCCAGATTCTTCTGATTTCGATGGCCTCCAAAAGCATTGCCATAAATTCGGAACCACAGGTCCTGTAAGAAATCCTATGAATCGTACGCAGGAACTCCTGTCGTTGCCTGGAATCGCTGTTGCCTGAAAAATGACCCAACACACGCTTTTTTAAATTCTTGGCTTTGCCAACATATACAATACGGTCTTTGGTGTCGTGGAAATAATAAACACCGGGCAACTTCGGCAATTGTTCAATGGCATCTACATCCAGATGCAAGGGCAATCGTTGTTCTTTGGATTGCTTGCTCAGCATGGTATGCAAATGCCGGTTTCGATCATTTTGTTGCAACCAATTCAACAAGGCAACCGTTGCTGCCGCATCACCTCCTGCCCTGTGGCGGTTGTATAGCGGAATGTCAAATTGTTTGCACAAATTTCCCAGGCTGTAAGAAGGCAATTTGGGAAACAATTTTCGGGCATACCGTACGGTACAAAGTTTTTTACAATCCAGTTGATACCCGAGTTTTGAAAAAGATGCGTGAAGGAAGGAATAATCAAAATTTACATTGTGCGCCACAAAAACTTTACCCTGCAAGAGATCAAACAAACGGGGCGCAATTTCCTCAAACGTAGGCGCTAATTGAACCATTTCGTTTGTAATACCTGTTAACACCTGAATAAAACGTGGAATAGGTTGTAGCGGATTGATCAAAGTTTCAAATTTTTCGACAACTTTTTGGTGATCGTAGATGTAAACGGCAATTTCCGTGATTCCGTTTGCAGCTGCATGTCCGCCGGTGGTTTCTATATCAGTTACAGCGTACAACATTTAACTATTAATACCTATTTTTAGTAATATTTGCACTTCTTTTTTTTGGAATTCCCATTTATTGGGCTTAAATTTAATTAATATTTCCTCTAGGACTCACACCAACTTCGTATTAAATCCGATACCTTTTAAAAATTGACCTGTTTTGTTTGATTTTTTTAATTTTTAAATTGGTATATCATGAACGACAATCAACCCCATTTAAGCGACTCTGCAATGCAGACGATTTTGGTTGTATTATTTTTTACAATCATTGCGGTAATCTCTTATTTCGTATCCTTTAATTGATCGCCTATCGATTGAATTCTACACTCCTTCAATTAAAGTTTCGAAACAAGTAATTTCAAAAGCCCTCAACGGGCTTTTTTTATTGCTGTATACCGTCCGGCATCTGTATTCCAAACAGTCAAAAGCTGTAATTGAGGTCTCCGTCTCCCGATTCGTAAGGCATACCGCTTACGGCAAGCCTCCTTTCTTCTTACATTTGCCATCTTAAAGAACCCGATTGCAATGGAATTAAACAAGAATTTTGACCACATTCAGGCTGAAGAAAAATGGTACGCGCACGCAATTGAAAAAAATTACTTCTCCAGTACACCCGATGACAGGGAGCCCTATACCATTGTTATGCCACCGCCCAATGTTACCGGTGTATTGCACATGGGACATTGTTTAAACAATACCATTCAGGACGTTTTGATTCGCAGGGCACGAATGGAAGGGAAAAATGCCTGCTGGGTTCCGGGGACCGACCATGCCTCCATTGCAACGGAAGCCAAAGTGGTGCAAATGCTGCGGGAAAAAGGCATTCAAAAAGCAAGTCTCACCAGAGAGGAATTCCTGAAATATGCCTGGGAATGGAAAGAAAAATACGGAGGCATCATCCTGCAGCAATTAAGGAAACTGGGCTGCAGTCTGGATTGGAACCGCACAACGTTCACGATGGATCCGGACTATTACAATTCGGTCATCAATGTATTTATTGACCTTTACAATAAAGGCAGCATTTACAGAGGAAAACGGATGATCAACTGGGATCCTAAAGCGAAAACAGCACTGAGTGATGAAGAGGTCATCCGCAAAGAAACCAAACAAAAACTCTACCATCTCAAATATTACATTGTAGATGAGGGAAAAACAACATCCGATTACATCACAATTGCAACAGTAAGGCCCGAAACCATTATGGGCGACAGCGCAGTTTGTGTGCATCCGGATGATGAGCGATACAAACACCTGCACGGCAAACAGGTTGTCGTTCCGTTGATCAATCGGTCCATCCCGGTTATTACAGACGAATACGTTACCATGGATTTCGGCAGCGGTGCGCTTAAAGTAACCCCTGCACACGACATCAATGACTATCAACTGGGACAAAAACACCAACTCGAAATCATTGATATTCTGAATGAAGATGGCACGCTCAATGAAACGGCACAAATCTTTGTAGGTGAAGATCGCTTTGCAGCACGAAAAAAAATTGTGCAGGAACTTGAAACTCTTGGCTACCTGCTCAAGACCGAAGATTATACCAGCGAGGTTGGCTACAGTGAACGAACCGATGTGGTTGCAGAACCTAGATTGAGTTTGCAGTGGTGGGTCGACATGAAAAAAATAGCCGCACCCGCCCTGGAAGTGGTTTTGAAAGAAGAGATCAATTTCTATCCGCCCAAATTCAAAAACCTGTACCGTCATTGGATGGAAAACATCAAGGACTGGTGTATCAGCCGCCAATTGTGGTGGGGACATCGCATTCCGGCTTGGTACGACGAACAAGGCAATTATGTTGTAGCCGCCAATGAAACGGATGCCCTTATGCGGTACCGGGAACAGTTTGGACGAAACGTAGAACCCGGTCAACTGAAACAGGATGAAGACTGTCTGGATACCTGGTTTTCTTCCTGGCTCTGGCCTTTTGAAGTATTCAAAGGTTTGAATCATCCCGGAAACAAAGATCTGGCCTACTACTACCCCACCAATACCTTGGTAACAGCACCGGAAATCATTTTCTTTTGGGTAGCTCGCATGATCATGGCGGGAATTGAATTCCAAAATCAAATTCCGTTCAAAGAGGTTTATTTCACCGGTATTGTGCGCGACAAACAAGGAAGGAAAATGAGTAAAAGTTTAGGCAACTCGCCCGATTTACTGGAACTCATTGATCGCTACGGAGCCGATGCATGTCGGTTTGGAATCCTCATCGCTTCTCCTGCAGGTAATGATTTACTGTGGGATGAAAGCAGCAACGAACAGGGACGCAACTTCAACAACAAAATCTGGAATGCGCTCAAACTGATTAAAATGTGGGAGCAACGAACTACCCATACAGGAGCAAGTACAGGCAATGAACATTTTGCGGTAAACTGGTTTGGAAACAGACTGGAAGAAGTAAAAGACGAAGTGGCGACACTCATGAAACAATTCCGGTTGAGTGAAGCGCTCAAAACCATCTACTCACTGATATGGGATGATTTTTGCAGCTGGTACCTCGAATGGGTGAAACCCGGAATGGATCAACCCATAGAAGCCGTAGTGTACGAAAGAACGATCGATTACTTTGAGGACTTACTGCAACTGCTTCACCCCTTCATGCCGTTTATTACGGAAGAAGTTTACCATTTGTTGCGTAACAGACAGGAAACAGACGACCTTACCATAAAAATCTACAAGACGGTTCAAAAAACAGATCCTGCCGTTTTACAATTGGGAACCCTGCTGAAGGAGGTGATTTCAACGTTACGTGATACCAAAAACAAACACCAGATCAAACCCAAAGACCCCATACAGCTAGGTATTGAAACGCAAAATGAACAGAACTACATTCAGATTGAAAGCATTCTGAAAAAACAAATTCATATAGAATCCATTAGCTATACCAAAGCAGCGATTCCGCAATCCATTACAGTTGTAATCCAGAAAGACAAGTTTTATCTGATTCCAAAGCACGCAGTGGATAACAGCGCACAAAAGGCACAATTGGAAAAAGATCTGGAATACATGAAAGGATTTTTGAATTCTGTTGAAAAGAAATTAAACAATGAACGCTTCATCCAAAATGCCAAACCGGAAGTAGTTGAGGCCGAAAAACGCAAAAAGGAAGATGCCGAAACAAAAATCAGGACAATAGAAGAAAGTCTTGCAGCGTTAATAGTATAAATTATGCGAATCGTTTTACCATACCTGATGATGTTGGCCCTGGTTACAGGTCTGTTTACATCCGGCACTTGTCAGCAAAAACCGGCACCTAAGTTAACGCCTCCGCAATTGCAATCGTTTATTGGCAATACCAAAGGCGGGACACTTCCTTTGGAAATGACCTTAAACCTGGTGGATTCGGCTGTATGGGTCATTGATGCAAAAAAGAATCGTTATTACATCGCCCGGTTCGTGGTGCTCTACAGAAGCAAGGATCGCTTTGAAGACGAACAAACCGGCGAAATCAAAACGCATTACAATTCCAGTTCCCTTGAGGTTAAAAACGCTAATTCCATTTCAGAATCCTGGCGCAAATACCTGTACGAAAATTTCAAATCAGGAGACGAACTGCTTATCGGTGACATCATTGTGCGCGACCGCAACGGTGAATACTATAAAGCACCGGACATTAAAATCTTCATTCAATAAACAACTCAAAACAAATCCAGCGGAAGGATGATTTCGAACCGATTGGGCTTGCTGTTGGGATCAATGAAATCCGTATCCAGCAAACGACTGTAACGAACACCTACGGTCAACGGAACACTGTTCCAAATACGGGTATCGAAAAACACTTCCATTCCTGCAGAGCGAAAATCAAATTGACGGCCTGTTCGTAAACTTTTAATTCTGGTAAAATCATAAAACGTATTCCCACGAATACGCTGAACATAGAGCAACTGTAACATTCCGAAGTCAGGATAGAGAATTGGAAAATGATAATTGACACTCAACCGCTTCATGCGTGGAAAATGAAGTGCGTTGTACCCTCTTGCAAACGGGAAATTATTGACAAACCAACTACCCCTGAATGTATCCCGCACTGCATACGAAGCAAGCACTACCAAATTGTGATTGACGAAAAGACCGGGCAAATAAACACCGGCCTGAGCCAGCAATTGATGGCCTTGTACGCCATTGACCGTACGCCTGTATTGCAATTGAACAAGGTGTGCAAACCGTGGATAAATGTGCATACGTGCTTTCTGACTTTGACTGCTCCATCGCACCGAAGTTGTAAAATAGTTGAAGTAACTGTCTTTCTGACTTTTCGCCGACTCGCCTGTAAACTGTAAAAATTCGGTATTCAGTGAGCTTGCAATGGTAAGCCTTCTGTATTGTCTTCCTCCACTTAAATTCAAAGGAACAGTAACACCAAAATTTGCATTGGTTTGGTTCCAGGTAATACGTTGATTGTCGTTCAAAAAACTGCTGCGATGCCAGGTTTGTTCTACCCCGGCATTCACAACCGGATACCATCCACCGTAGATCAAATTGGCTCTGATTTGATGAAAGCCTTCATTCCGGTTGTAGAAATACCCATAAGACCCGGAAAACGTATTGAGCACATTGTCGCTTAAAAAAGTTATTCCATAATCCGGCTCACGCAAAGTAGGTGTCCAACTGTGAATATTGAAGAGATGTGCTGCTCCTTTGTAACGGGTAACCTGACCGGGGAGTTCCCTCACATCAGCCGGCAAATTGGTCCCCGTAAACGACTGTTGACTCAAATACAAATCGGCTAACGGAAGTAACGTGTCTGCAAAGGATTTGGAATGAATACCGGCCTTTGTTTTCATCAATCTGTTTCCGGCAGACGTGAACGTATTGAAAAAAATCGTTTCGAGTGATGAATCGGCAACGGCCTGATACGTGCCATTGGGAAGCTGTGATACTTTTTGAAAACGGCTTGTTTCAAGGTCAAAAGAAAACAACTGATCTCCGGCAGGTTGAGAGGCCGTGAACAAAATTTGTTTGCCTGCAACCTGTACATAGGCAAATGGTGTATTGATGAACGGAAACAAAAGTTTTTCGGTTCCTGTAGCTATTGAAGTGTGCAAGAGTGCCATTTCTCCTTTCGTGTTACGAACGGCACTGATGATGCCCGTTCCATCACCATCAAACTTAGGATAAGTATAAATGTACTGCTGCGTATTGGGCAGTAGTCGTTGATTCCCGGAACGGATATCGATGAGGCAAAGAGCATTTTGCTGATCGACCGAATGCTGCACGGCAATTATTTGCCGGAGATCGGGCGACAAGTCGGGCATGAACAAACGTGTAGACTTCGTTATTTTTTGAACACGACGGGTTTGAACATCGAGTAATCTGATTTCGGAATACTCTTTCCATCCCCATCGTGCATCGGGCTTCCATGAAGTGTACACCACTTTTCCGTTGCGATAGGAGTAGTAATCATCGTAGGTAATATCTTTCACACGCAATTTGCCGGTGCGACCCATTGTATCGGCAAGCATCCAGGTTGGGATTTGTTTGTAAGATGTTTTTAAAAGTATCAGTGAATCGGATTGCATCACAAACGGATACTGATAAAACTCCGTATTGTTCCGGGATATTTTTGTAACCGGTGTAGAATTAACGTAGATGGATTGGTTCTGTATTTGCATTTGTTGTTGAAACCAGGCAAAAGCATTCTTTACAAATTCAGAAAAACGAATTCCGGTTTGCTTTTTAACAGCGTGCTGAAAGGGATACAATAAACCTTTACAGGCCAACGCATCATCAATGACGTTGTTCCAAAACTCAAGTCCGTATTGTTCTCTTCCATAACTAACCAATAGATAGCCCAGATGATAATGATTGGGTACATAATGTCGCAAGGAACCGTTTCTGAGTTTCTGATACCTGTACTCTTTCTGATCCAACCAAAGAGACCGGTATGCATTGAAAAAATCAGGCAATCTTCCCCTTCCCTGTTTGGTAAGTACCGTTTCCTGCCAAACGGCATCGCCTTCCCAAAACCAGTCGGGAATGATCATACTCATACCAACCGCTTTCCCCTGTTGTCCGGATATCCAACCCAGAAACCGGGGCAATTTTTTATTGAAGTTGGAAAATTGTTCAACATGACGGAATTCATGAATAGCCAACGTATGATGCCAGGGAAGTGCATTGATGGTAATGTTCGATAATTCAGGCATCATCATAAACTCACTCCTGTAAGGTGCCATTCCCACATAAGCATTGGAAACCGTTGTTTGATTTTGTAAGACCACATCGAATTTCCGGAAACGTCCGCCCAATGATGCCGGTGCCTGTTTCGCCAGTTGATGCGCCAACCATGCAACTTCCCTTGCTTCCTTTTCAAGTGATGCAGGAAACAATACACGCACCGTATCGGTATTGAGTTGATAAAATTTTAATGTTGGAGGATTTCCACCAAATACCTGAGCATTGGATGCAAGGCCCACAAACACACTAAACAGAAAAACGAACAAAAATTGTTTCATGGAACAACAAAAATGACTCCAAGTTTACATATAATAATTTGAACTATTACCTTTAAAACATGATATTACTCGCTTTGTCTATAGCACCGGGACTCGCCATCAGTTTGTATATCTTCCTGAAAGATCAATACAATCGTGAACCCGCGCTGCAACTCCTGATCAGTTTTTTTCTGGGCTGCCTGAGTGTGATTCCGGCCATCCTCATTCAAGTGTTTTCGACCAAGCCCATTGAAAATATAATGGGCGAAGGCATTCTCTTTACGGCTGTTTTTGCATACCTGATTGTAGGAATGAGCGAAGAATGGAGCAAATACCTCATGCTGCGTCTGTATGCATTTCCCAAAAAAGCATTTGACGAACCCTATGATGGGATTGTGTACAGCGTTATGGTTGGGATGGGATTTGCTACCGTAGAAAACATCGGCTATGTGTTGCAACATGGATTTGGAACAGCATTACTGCGTATGTTTTTAAGCGTTCCGGCACATGGAACCTTTGCCGTGCTGATGGGTTATTTTGCAGGGAAGGCTAAATTCAATCCGGAGCGGAAAACCTTTCTATTAATGTCCGGCATCTTCTGGGCTGTTTTCTTTCACGGCACCTTCGATTTTCTGTTGTTTCTACAGGGCAACCAAACAGTAACAAAAATTACAGGCGAAGGACTTCTGTTTCTGGGAGCTGTTGCATCGTTTTTGGTTGCGTTAGCACTTTCAAGAAAGGCAATTGCCGCTCACACGTCCATTTCGAAAAACCTGTTTGATCGTGACAGAATTGAACATTTATAAAGTCGGAGCAGAAAGCATCCCTGTGATACAAGGAATAGCTCAGAATGTCTGGCCTCAAACCTACAGTCCACTCATCAGTATGGATCAAATCCAATATATGTTGGAACTGATGTATAGCACAAAGGCTTTGGAAGAACAACTGAACAATCAACATCAATTTATTCTTGCCTCCTATAAAAACAAACCGGTTGGATTTGCCTCTTTTTCACCAACGAAAACGACAAGGGAATATCAACTTCAGAAATTGTACGTCGACCTTTCGTTTCAAAAACAAGGTATTGGACGCCTACTTTTTAGGACCATTGTTGAAGATGTTAAACAATTAGATGGTTTGCATTTGATTCTGCAAGTCAACCGAAACAATTTGAACGCGATCGAATTCTACAAACGAATGGAACTTCAAATCGAAAAAGAAATGAATGTTGCAATTGGCAACAATTTTTTCATGAACGACTATATCATGGGGATCTATTTGTAAGACCCAATGCTACTCGGCAAGATAATCGACCTTCAATGTTATGGAAGCTGTCTTTTCCTTGCTTGAAGTATTGAATGCACCACCGTAGCTATAGATTTCATTGGCATTTTTACCCGTAATCTGAAAGACGCCCATCGTTGCCTTTTTTATTCCACCAAGCGATCCGCCACTGTTCTTAGCAATGGTTTCAGCTCTGCTTTTCGCATCAACAGCAGCTTTTGCAAGCAAATCGATTTTCAATTCATTAAGACGGGTATAAAAGTATTCCGGCGCTTCCGAACTCAGCTCGATGCCCTGTTCCAGCAATTCGGTGATTTCTCTGGATAATTTTTCAACGAGTTGAATGTTTTTTGACTCCACCCTTACTTTACCTGTGAGCGTATAGCCGGTAAAATCGGAACTGATTTCATTTCCTTTTTCATCGTATCGATGCTGATAATTTTTTATTGTTGAAACGGATGAAAAGACAATCGCACTATCAGGCAATCCTTTTGCATTGAGGTAATTTTTAATAGCGGTTTCATCGGCCTTCAGTGATGCATAAACGGATTTCAATTCCATTCCGTAGCGGTTGAAAGAACCGGTCCAAACAATCAGATCGCTGGAAAAATCAGTCTCTGCCAATCCTGTTACGGAAATGGTTTCGGAAGATTTGAATTTATACTTGTAGGCATTACCGGCAATCCAAACACCGATGATTACGGCCACGGCAATTACAACTGAAGCAATTCCATTTTTCATATACCCGAATTTTCGGTTAAGTTAGCTGCTTCCTTGCTTACGCACAACTATTAAGCTAAAATCATTTGTTAACTTGTTACACCAAAACAGGAGTTTGTTTCAGCACGCCCATTACAAAGACACTCTGCACATTTCCGATGTTTTCGCTCTGACTTAATTTATTGACATGAAAATTGTAATACTCATCCATATTTTCGGCTACAACCTTTAACATAAAATCAAATTCACCGGAGATGTTATAACATTCAATCACTTCCTGTAACTCATGAATATGTTTAATAAAGCGGCTACCCGCGTTTTTACTGTGTTGTTTCAACGACACATAGCATATGACCATTAATCCTTTTTTCACCTTAGCCGGATCTAATATCGCCACATACGATTGAATGACGCCATTTCGCTCCATACGTTTGATCCGTTCATGAACCGGTGTTGGACTCAAATGAACCTGATCGGCAATTTCCTTAACCGACATTCTTGCATTTTGCTGTAACAATCGGACAATTTCAATATCCTTCGTGTCCAATAAAACCGTTGCAGTGGTAGTTTGTGCTATTTGACTCCCTTTTGGCATAGAGAAAAAGTATATTTCACTAATTTAAGTCAATTTTTAGTTTTTATCACTTTTATTTTCAAATGTTATATTATTTTATTCTACAAATCTATCTTTGTACTTCAAAATAACAAATACATGTCAACGCTTTCAACATCTTCTATCGACTTCAACCTGAAGTACAAAGTAAAAGACATCAGCCTTGCTGAATGGGGACGCAAAGAAATTCGTTTAGCCGAAGCTGAAATGCCCGGGTTAATGGCCATTCGTTCCGAATACGGTCCTCAACAACCTTTAAAAAATGCACGTATTGCAGGATGTCTTCACATGACCATCCAAACTGCCGTACTTATTGAAACACTGGTTGCTTTAGGTGCCGAAGTAAAATGGAGCTCTTGTAACATCTTCTCTACCCAAGATCATGCCGCTGCTGCAATTGCTGCTGCAGGAATTGGTGTTTATGCCTGGAAAGGACAAACCATTGAAGAAGCTGACTGGTGCATCGAACAAACATTATTCTTTGGATCTGCCGAACGTCCGTTGAACATGATTCTTGACGACGGTGGTGATCTTACAAATATCGTTCTGGATAAATACCCTGAACTGGTACAACACATTAAAGGTATTTCTGAAGAAACAACAACGGGCGTTCACCGTTTATATGAGCGCATGGCAAAAGGTACGTTACCCGTGCCTGCAATTAATGTAAACGATTCGGTTACCAAATCGAAATTCGATAACAAATATGGTTGTCAGGAAAGTCTGGTGGATGCTATTCGTCGTGCAACAGACGTCATGATGGCAGGTAAAGTAGCGGTCGTTGGCGGCTACGGCGACGTAGGAAAAGGAAGTGCCATGAGCTTAAGAGGTGCAGGATGTCGTGTAATCGTTACTGAAATTGATCCGATTTGTGCACTGCAAGCTGCCATGGACGGATTTGAAGTAAAACGTATGATTGATGCCGTTCAGGAAGCCGACATCGTTGTTACAGCTTCAGGCTGTCGCGATCTGATCACCGGCGAACACTTCAAACGCATGAAAGACAAAACCATCGTTTGTAACATCGGACACTTTGATATTGAAATTGATGTAGCCTGGTTGAACACGAATTACGGACAAACCAAAGACACCATCAAACCTCAGGTAGATCTTTACAATGTTGACGGAAAAGACATCATTCTTTTGGCTGAAGGCCGTTTGGTGAACCTCGGTTGCGCAACAGGACACCCATCTTTTGTGATGAGTAATTCCTTCAGCAACCAAACACTTGCTCAGATCGAACTTTGGAACAACCACAGCAAATACGAAAACAAAGTGTACGTTCTTCCAAAACATCTGGATGAAAAAGTGGCCCGTTTACACCTTGCGAAAGTAGGTGCACAACTGGACGAACTGACTCCGGCACAAGCAGAATACCTCGGCATTCCGCAAAACGGACCGTTCAAAGCAGATCATTATCGTTATTAAGATAAGCAGCTTTTTATTCTTCAAAAACCCGTTTCTTCTGAAACGGGTTTTTCCATATGAAAACATTCCTGAAAGTTCTTTTTTTTTCTTCTCCCCCGCCACTTAAATTCGCAACCCATTTTGAAAAATGCAGATATATGAATGAATTTGCTTCTAAAATTGCCGGCCTGCTGAATCTGAAAATCGCACAGGTTGAATCTGTTATTGCGTTACTGGAAGAAGGCGCCACCATTCCTTTTATTGCACGCTACCGCAAAGACAAAACCGGCAATCTGGATGAGGTTGCGATTCAGCAAATACAGGACCAGCAAAAATTCCTGAAAGAATTTTCGGAACGAAAAACATTCATCGAAAAAACCATTTCGGAACAAGGTAAAATGACCGAGGATCTTCAAAAAAAGATCAACAATGCCACTACCCTTAACGAACTGGAAGACATCTATCTGCCCTACAAACCCAAACGAAAAACAAAAGCACAAACGGCTCGTGAAAACGGACTGGAACCGCTTGCCACGTTGATTCTGGAACAATCCGATTGTGATCTTCAAAAAGAAGCAGCCGCCTATTTCAATGAAAAAATAACATCGGTTGATGAGGCATTACAAGGTGCCCGGGATATCATTGCCGAGTTAGTGAATGAAGACGCCCGGATACGTGCCAAAATACGTAAGTTCTTTGAAGACCATGCATTGGTTAAGAGCAGTGTACTCAAGGACAAAGAAACAGAAGGAGCAAAATTCAAAGACTATTTTGACTTTAGTGAACCAGTTCACAAAATTCCTTCTCATCGAATTTTAGCCTTGCTTCGCGGCTTTACCGAAGGCATCTTACGAATGAGTATTGAACCGGAGGAAGAACGCGCACTGGAATTACTCGAAGAAGACCAAATCAAAGGCATGAACGAGTGTACTGCACAAGTTCGAAAGGCGTTAAAAGATGCTTACAAACGCCTGCTGCAACCCAGTCTTGAAACCGAATTCAGAACGCAACTGAAACTCCGCGGCGATGAAGAAGCCATTACCGTTTTTGCAGAAAACCTGCGCCAACTTTTACTAAGCAGCCCATTAGGAAGCAAACGTATTCTGGCTATCGATCCCGGCTATCGTACCGGTTGCAAAATTGTATGTCTGGACGAAAAAGGCGAATTGCAACATACCGATCTGATCTATATTCACGAACCGGGCAAATTATACTCCTCCGAACAAACCATTCGCCATTTAACACAATCTTTCCGTACCGAAGTAATTGCTATCGGAGATGGAACAGCCGGAAGAGAAACAGAGCAATTCATTAAAAAACTTCAACTCGGATTGCCGGTCTTTCTCGTTAACGAAGACGGTGCTTCGGTTTACAGTGCCAGTGAAGTGGCGAGGGAAGAATTCCCCGATAAAGATGTTACAGTACGCGGCGCCGTTAGTATCGGAAGAAGGCTAATGGACCCGCTTGCCGAGTTGGTTAAAATCGATCCCAAAAGCATTGGTGTGGGACAGTACCAGCATGATGTAAATCAATTTCGCCTCAAGGAACGACTGGACCAAACGGTAGTCAGTTGTGTGAATCAGGTTGGCGTAAATCTGAATACTGCCAGCAAACACTTACTGGCTTATGTGAGTGGTATCAACAGCAGCATTGCCGAAAACATTGTAAAATACCGAAACGAAATCGGTCGTTTCAACAACCGAACACAACTGCTGAAAGTCCCACGGTTGGGTGAAAAAGCATTTGAACAATGTGCCGGTTTTTTACGCATCAAAGACGGAGAACATGCATTGGACAAAAGTGCAGTACATCCCGAAGCCTATCCGATTGTGGAGCAAATGGCTGCCGATCTTCAACTCAAAGTCGCAGACCTGATTGGTAATGAAACCATGATCAAGCAAATCCAAATTCAAAAATATGTTTCCGAACAAATTGGAACGCTCACGCTTCAGGATATACTAAAAGAACTCTCCAAACCGGGTCTTGATCCGCGGAGCGAAGCACAGGTTTTTGAGTACGCCAACATTTTCAGCATCGAAGAAGTAATACCCGGAATGGTATTGCCCGGCATTGTGACCAACCTAACAAGATTTGGCGCCTTTGTTGACATTGGAGTGAAGCAAGACGGACTTGTGCATGTCTCCGAAATCGCACACGACTACATTACAGATCCATCCGAAAAACTAAAGCTGAACGATAAGGTAACCGTTAAAGTACTCGAAGTAGATCTTTTACGGAAGCGTATTTCTCTTTCCATCAAACAAACGGAGGAGGCTCCGGCTAAACGTAACGGAAATAAACCTTCACAAGGCGCTAACCGAAAAAAGGAAGAAGACCTTAGCAACTTAAGTGTTGCCGATGCGCTTTCGGCCTTGAAGAAAAAATTCGGGAAATAAACTTATACGTATTAACAGTTCCATCCTCCTGAACCGGAATTCATTCTGAGCAGGAGGATTTTTTCATGAAAGCCGTATCTTCCCGAACGATATCACAACAGGTTTCAATGAAAACAACCGGCAACCGAATCTTTTTCTTTTTGCTCCCGGCATGTATGCTCACGTATTTGTTTCTGAGAGCAAATATTTTATCCATGACACACGACGAATGTGGCACAACCGATCTCGTGCATGTTCCTGTGTGGGACGTCATGTTTTCGCCCCTTCAGTTCCAGAGCGCCAACAATCATATTCTTCATTCCTTGTTCATGAAATGGAGCGTATCTCTTTTTGGATGGCACGAATGGAGCATCCGTTTGCCCAACTTACTTGCATTTGGCGTGTACTATGTGGCTGCACTACGAATCACAAAAAGAATCACAACCCAATCGCATTTACAACTTGCCGGTGTTTTTATTCTGTGTTCAGCCCCTTTTGTTCTCGACTTCTTTTCACTGGCACGAGGTTATGGCATTGCAACTGCCTTTGGTCTGTTTTCCTTTGCCGCGCTGAACGATTATTTTTACAATGAGAAAAAAAAGCATCTCTTTGTTGCGTTTGCGGCTGCAGCCTGTGCCGTATATGCAAATTTCACCTGGCTCAATTTGTACGCAGGTTTATGGGCCTTACTTGTAGCGGGATGGATGTTGTTGATCAAAAAAGAACAACCCTTCCTGAAAGCTTTTGTTTCCATCAATCTGTCACCCTTACTTTTTGCGGGCATTATTGCAGCTCTCAGCTATTTGCCAATCAGCTACTTAAAAACAAAAGATGAATTTAAATGGGGCGCCAGCAACTGGATCGATTCATTTAAAACGTTTTGCAACGACTGGATCTACAACCATCAAATCGGAAACTGGAATGCAAGCGGACTTTCCAACACACTGATGTATCTATTCTCTATCGGTATTATTCTGGCATGGATGTCAGGCATGATTCGTTACTTTAAAAACAAAGCAACTTCTTCGAATTTGAGTTTTAAGACAATGGTGTTGACATCATCACTGATTCTGATACTTGTGGGTGGCACAATTGTACAACGACATCTGCTTAATACATTTTACATAGATGGCCGTAAAGCACTTTTTTATTTCCCACTTGTTCTCATACTTATTTCCATTTTAACGATTCGATTATTGGAACAAAAGCGTTTTTACTTAAAAGCTACAGGCACAATACTATTCCTGCTCTTGGTATTTCAGTTTACAAGAAATCTGAATTTATATTCCTGCCGTGAGTGGTGGTACGATGCATCCAGTAAAGACGCAGCATTTTTCATAAGCAAACACAAAGCGATACCTGAAAAAAATGTCGCGGTCCACTGGCTCTTCCGGCCTTCCTTTAACTTTTACAATGAACACGGTTTACAACATCGCTTATGGAAAGTGGTAACACTGGAAGAAACAGACCAATTGAACAACATACAATACTACTATGTTCACGGCGAGGACATCCATTCGATTCATCCCATTTTCAAACCGGTAAAGCGTTACTTCTGGGATCGTTTCATTTTGGTGCGTGACACTGAATTCTACAAGTACAAACTGGAACTTGTTAAAAGCAGATTGAAAACAACCGATCCCACCTTAACACAGGATGAACTTTTACAACAAGCGGAAGAGGTACTTTGGAAAGAACGAAAGGAATTGAACTGGAACACACTACTTTGGAGTGAATAAGTTGCTTAGTCTTGCTGCAAACTCTGACTCACATAAGCAGAGATCCAGCCGACGTGACCGTTTTTCACAAGATAGAATTGTTTCGATTCGTATGCCGATTTAAACTGCCGCATGATCTTCAGCATCAAACCGGTTCCGGCCATTAACGACTTCTGATCAAAAACAGCATAAACACGTTGTGTTTGCTGCAGCACCTCATTCTTGTTGACAGAAGGATCTTTGATTCTTCGAGCCAGTAATTCCGGACTGATTGATTTGAAATTGGAATACAGCACCGAACTGAATTTCAAAACATCATCATAGGTAACCGGAACCACATTGTTATTGAGCAATTCAGGATAAATCAACGTTGCTACCGACCATGCAATGCCGCCACTAAAAGCGATGTTATCATTCAGGGAATAAGCCCCGCTTGCATTGATCGCATAGACGATATCCGTTGCTTCTGCACCGTTCAACACCCTGGTGAGTTGATTGTAATAATTGGTCAATGTAACTTCTCCTTCCAGCCCCTTTTCAACAGCTCCTGCTACACTCTTGGTGCCCCAATTGAGTTGAAAGAGCCGGAATTCTTCTGTAGTCGTGTAGGGAAAATAACCACCTTTGGAATTGCCGCTTCCGATATCAATCAAAAACGTATTAAACCGTCTAACATCAGGAACAATACCCAGATGCGACAAACGTGCCTCAAGCTTTACATCCACAACCTCTACAGATCGTTGGGGCTCGTTGATTTTAGTACGAAACGATGCAATCAACAATTGTACAATCTCGGCTTTCTTTTGCTTATCGGCCTGCATTTTTACACCACTGCTAACGACCGTAAAAATATGTTTAGACGGAACGCCCACCTGATTAAGCGCATATTCAAACAATCCTGCAAAAGCCTGCAACGTTGCAGAGAAGCTTGCATCGGTGAAAGCTATAAAGTCGGTATTAACAGAAGTATCCTTCAAAATTTGAAAAGCACCGGTTTGACGCGCATTTTTCCCGATTTCCACCACACTCATCTTAACACCTTTGGAACCCACTTCAATACCAACATAAATATTGGATTTATTTAATTTCTGAAACGAAGTGCCCTGAGCCAAAACAGAACAGGCCGACACTATAAAAAAGAATAATGACACAACACGCAGAAGTACATGCTTTGTATTCATGAAAAGGAGTAGTTTGACAATAAAAGTAGGCAAATCAGAACCGAATTGAGTCATCAAACAACGTCAGTAGCGACTTTGTGAAAAAGTAAAGCACAAATGTGAATTGTGTACTTATTGACAGCAGATCATTGTAACGCAACCAGGGAAGAGCCGATTGGAAGCCCGTTGTGATAAACCAATACTTCGTATCTACCCTTTTGCAATGAAGTGGCAGGCACTTCTACCTGCAAACGCTTGTGCTCACCTCTAACATAATCAAAACGAATCCGTTTGGAATATTTCAAGGTCCCTTCTTTCTGTGAAGGAAAGACACCTGCCGACCATTGGTCATCTTGCAAAACACTGCCGGATGGGTCTTTTACCACAACATACAGTTGCGCATTATCGATCGAATATGAATTTTGATAAACCTGAAATGAAAGTTGCAGTGGAGCAGAAAGACGGCTGTTGTTGATCTGAAAATCGCTGGCATTCAATCCGGTAGACAATTGAACCGGAGCAGAATGTGGCTTAGAGGAAAGATGCGATGTCGAACCTGCAGATTGCGAAGGAATTGACACCTGCTTAGACGATCCCGTTGTTGAAAGCGGCACTTCCTTGTTGCGAGTCACTTGTCGGCTTGTCTGTAATGTTGTTGATTCAGCACCGGGCAATCGGGACAAAGACATCATACGATCGATCTGCACCCGTAATGAATCCAATTGTCGCCATTTTGCTTTTAACTCCAAACTCAAAGAATCATTTCCGCTACGCATTTGTTCAAATACCTGCTTTTCGATTTGATAACGTTGCTCAAGAGAATCAATGACACTTTGATGCAGTCCTGATGATTCGGCTTGCGGTGCATGGGGTTTAACAACCGCATACTTACTCTTATCGTAAACATGAAAAACCCATGAGCCAATTAAACAAATGGAAACGAGCAACAACAAAATGGATTTTGTATCCTTCATGAATTTGCAAACTACAGATTTAAGGCAAGTAGATCACAACACAAACCCAGTTGTGGAAAAGCTGTGAATCGGAAACGCCCGTGTTTCAGCTTATTGCGACACCAGAAATATAATTTCCAATTTTTCCCAAACAATGGAAATACTTCCGTCTACATGAGAAACAAAGGCAAGTTGTTCCTGAAAATGATCACTCAACCCGGGCCTTACAGTCACTCTTAATACATCTTCCTCCTGTTTATAGCCGTAAGCACCCCACTGGCCTGCATTCTTATTGAAAATCAACACCCATTCATCCGTTCCGGGAAGGGTGAAAAACCCATACTTACCCTTTGGTAACACTTGACCTTCAATTTTCACATCCGCACTGGTTTCAAATGTGGTAGCTTCATTGGCTCCCGTTCTCCATACCTTTCCAAAAGGCACCAGCTTACCCCATATTTCACGATTTTTTACATAAGGCGCTCCGTATTGTATCTTAATAGTTGCTGTTCCAACTTGTGTTTCCATGACTTGTGTTGGACTGGGCCTACCCTCATTTTGTGCTTGTGCAAAAGCAAAAGGAAGGATAACTGCACAACATAAGAAAGCAAGAATTCGTTTCATATACAAGATTTATTCGTGCCGTTAAGGTACAAATGAATCCTGAATACGGAGGGTCTGATTCGTAGATTTAAAAACGCTTGGTCCAATACCACAGTACGGGCATTTTAAATCGAACGGTCGTAAAGAGCTCAAACCGGAACGAAACAATTTAAAACAGTACTTTTGAATTTTGAAGAACGCATAAATATATGTTACACGCCAACGCATTCAAAACGGGAAGAATCCATCCAACAAAACATTTCATTTTTGTGGCAGTTTGCTGTCTTTTTTGTCTCTTCGGCCATGCACAATGCAAGGAGTTCATAATCGGCATCAAAGGCGACACGCTGAATTGCATCGATATGAAAGGGCAAAAACAAGGCAAGTGGGTTAATCGTTTAGAAGAACTCAGAGGAGAACCGGGCTTTGAGGAAGAAGGAGAATACCGCAATGATAAAAAGGAAGGGCCCTGGAAATTGTTTACACTTCAAGGCGATTTGATGGGCATCGAAAATTATCGTTGGGGAAATAAAAGTGGCGTTCAGCAATATTTCAACAGCATGGGAGATATCATACGGGAAGAAAGCTGGCTTGCATCCAATCCCGATAAACCCACCGAAACGGTTGAAGTATTTGATGTAAATGATCCCGGTAAAGTTTATCGTGTAGAAGTGAAAATGGAAGGTTCATCTGTACCGCATGGGATCTGGAAAATCTACGAACCGGGATCGGGACGTTTACTTAAAAAGGAAAATTTCATTTTGGGAAAACTTGATGACGGAAGTGGAACAGGAAACGGACTGATTCAAAAAGACGAAGCTCCTTCCGAAGAACCCGCAACGGGAGAAAAAAAGCCGGCAAAAAAGGAAACACCCAAACCCAAACAAGTATCCGAGTTTGAAAAGAAAAATGAAGGCAAGAAAAAAATAAAGATTCGTACCGGCGAAACGGGCGGCTGATCGTTTTCATCAAAAAGCCAACTGCCTGCGATACATTTGAATGGCATTTTCATAGCCCAGATACAAAGCATCACAAACCAATGCATGCCCAATACTTACTTCCTCCAACCAAGGTATGTTTTTGGCAAAGTAGTGCAGATTGTGCAAGTCCAGATCATGGCCGGCGTTCACACCCAAACCTAATTCACGGGCACGTGTAGCCGCATCGAGATAGGGTTCGATGGCTTGCTCTTTGTTTCCGGCTTCAAATTCCCGGGCATATGACTCGGTGTATAATTCAATGCGATTGGTCCCTGTAAGTGCGGCACCTTCAATCATTTCGATCAGAGGATCACAAAAAATGGAAGTACGAATGCCTGCACGCTGAAACAACGCGATCATTTCTTTGAGATAATCCAAATTTTGTATGGTATCCCATCCGTGATCACTGGTGAGTTGTCCGGTAGTGTCCGGCACAAGCGTAACCTGATGAGGTCTGACTTCCAATACCAGATCTACAAAAGATTGTTCCCTGCAATTTCCTTCAATGTTGAATTCGGTTGTAATGATATTACGTATCGCTCTTACATCACTATAGCGGATATGACGTTCGTCGGGACGTGGATGTACGGTAATACCATCAGCTCCAAACAACTGTGCATCAATAGCCGCTTTTGTAACATTGGGATTGTTTCCTCCCCTGCTGTTGCGAATGGTAGCGAATTTGTTGATATTAACCGACAATTTGATCATAACTGGTTTCTTGAAGAATTAAATAAATTTTCTGCATGTTGCAGCTCCACAGCGACATGGCAATTTCCCGTCGTGATGCGTTTCTCCGTAATCACATGTCAGCTCCTCTCCTTTTTTAATCGGCCGCAAACTGTAAAACTCAACCCGACGAAATGCCCTTCGCATATACGTATTGGGTTCGCAGGAATGATTGATGTATGATAGCGCATTGCGGTTTATACTGGCGTCTAGCGCAATCGGATCGTGGTTGAATTCAACCATCAGTAATGCATTCCCTTTTTGGAATTTAACCCGCCTCCGTGCTTCCCGAAAACTGATGATTTCACCTGCCATGTTTCCCAGCTTTTTGCGGCGAGGAATGGACTTTACCGCATAAGCACCCATTCCGGCAATGCGGCTTTTTTTTACATCAATGGGGAACAACAGATCCATGCCTCAAAAATACTACTTCTGCCTCATCAAGGAGATGGAAATCAAACTTCAATCCAGGTATGATCGGCCAGTAAACGTGCAGAAGTAATAAACTGTTTGTAGGGACCTGAGCCGCCGCCCCATTCTTCGGGGGCGATCATGGACAACAGATAGCTTTCATCTTGTTTCTGATACAAATGATAAACCTGACCTATAAGTGGACGGAAATTGAGTTTGGCATTGTAAATCAAGTGGGCCAATTCTTTTCGCTTATTAATTTGTTGTGCCTGTTTTACCAGCAATTCGATTTGCTCCCGAATTTGATTCATTTGCAAATCAGTTTGTTCTTCCATTGCTGAAAGTGCCTGATGCCGAATCACTCCTTCCCGGGTGGGTCGAACCACAACACTGCCAATGGAAGAAGCATAAGGTAATACACGCATTTGTTTGTGATACACTTCGACATTGACAAATGGCCGTTTCTGTTCATTGTACCCTCGTTGAATCACCTTCATAAAACCATTGGGTAAGATTTCATGATTTACCTGTAAACGCACGGACCCTTCAACATAGAACTCGATTGTAAGACATGAAGCGTCTGCAATGAACAACCGAACCTGTTCCGCCAGATCCTGACGCTCAAACGAATGTAAAAGACCATCGGGTTTTAATTGATAAGTGGTAAAATACGCTTCATTGAGTTGTGTGAGCCAGTTGATCGAGAAACGTATTGTGCCATCGCGTTCGATCCACTCCAGCTGATACTGACCGCTTTTGGGTGTAGCACCCGATTCATACGTGCACTTTTCGGGAAACAACTGCCAGGAGGCTAAAAAATTATAAGCTTGATTCATTTTGTACGATTCGGTTTAATAATGCTCGTTAAACAAACAATAGAGAGCGAACATTGTTTAGTAACTTGCAACATCGTAACACTGAATCGAAAAAAAGGATTACAAGATGGCCTACTCTTCCTTAGAAGCTTGCTTAATCGATCTTGAAAAGAACGGACAATTAATCCGAGTCAAAGAAGAAGTAGACCCCTATCTGGAAATGGCTGCGATTCATTTAAGAGTGCACGAAGCAAAAGGTCCTGCCCTCCTCTTTGAACGCGTTAAGGGAACCCGTTACAGAGCCGCATCCAATATTTTCGGAACACTGGAAAGAAGTCGATTCATCTTTCGAGACACGTATGCATTAGTGCAACAATTGATCGAATTAAAAAACGATCCGTTAAAAGCATTAAAAAATCCTTTCAGAAATATCAAAACAGGACTTGCAGCACTAAAAGCTCTTCCCAAAAAGTCCAATTCACATGCATTTGAAGAAATCCGGATCAGCGATCTTCCACTTATTCATCACTGGCCCATGGATGGGGGCGCTTTCGTAACGCTTCCACAAGTGTACAGTGAAGACATCAATCATCCGGGTATCATGCAATCGAATCTGGGAATGTACCGCATACAACTTACCGGAAACGACTATATGCCAAATAAGGAAATTGGCTTGCACTATCAACTACACCGGGGTATTGGTATTCATCAAACCCTTGCCAACAACAAGGGGTTACCGTTAAAAGTCAGTTGTTTTGCTGGAGGTCCGCCTGCTCACACGCTAAGTGCCGTAATGCCCCTTCCGGAAGGAATCAGCGAAATGACCTTTGCGGGCGTTTTAGGAGGAAGAAGGTTCAGGTACGCATACGACAGCAATGGAAATGCACTCAGTACGGATGCCGACTTTGTCATTACCGGAGAAATCTACCCGCATGAGAACAAACCCGAAGGCCCTTTTGGAGACCACCTGGGTTATTACAGTTTAAAACATCCGTTTCCACTGATGCGCGTTCACAAAGTATATGCCCGTAAAAATGCCATTTGGCCTTTTACGGTAGTGGGACGTCCTCCTCAGGAAGACACCAGTTTTGGTGCATTGATTCACGATTTGACCGGATCGGCCATTCCAAAAGAAATTCCGGGAGTTAAAGAAGTACATGCTGTTGATGCTGCCGGCGTTCATCCGTTATTACTGGCAATTGGCAGTGAGCGTTATACACCGTATGCGCCCACAAAACAACCGGCCGAACTGTTAACCATTGCCAATCATATTTTAGGAACCGGACAGTTGAGTCTGGCGAAATTTCTCTTTATTACTGCCGATGATACGCAACAGTTAAAAACACACCCCATACTTGAATACCTATGCTATTTATGGGAACGGATTGATTTACGAAGAGATCTGCATTTTTATACGAACACAACAATAGACACATTGGATTACTCAGGCAGTGGCCTTAATTCCGGCAGCAAATTGGTACTGGCTGCATACGGAGATCCAGTAAGAACGCTCTGCACACAAATACCGAATGTATTGTACGAACTTCAACAATTTGAAAATCCAAAACTATGCATGCCGGGAGTCATCGCCCTGCAATCAAAAACGTTCACTTCCTATGCAGCGGCGCAAGAAGAAATGGAACAACTCAACCGGATGTTGAAAGATCATCTCGGTCAACTAAAAGGAATCGTTCAAATCATTCTTTGTGACAACAGCGATTTTACTGCTGCAACCATGAACAATTATCTTTGGATCAGTTACACACGCTGCAATCCTTCACATGACATCTATGGTATTGATTCTTTTACGGAGCACAAACATTGGGGATGCAACGGACCAATGATTCTGGATGCCCGCATCAAGCCGCATCATGCGCCTGTCTTAGAAAAAGACCCTGAAACAGAAAAGAAGATCGATCGTTTATTTAAAAAAGGAGGCTGTCTTGAGTCGATTGGATAAGAGATAAGCAGGTTATTGCAACAATTCCGCCAGTTTCGCATTCAATGCTTCTCCTCGCAAATTACGAGCCACGATAGTGCCATCAGGTGCCACCAGTATATTCTGAGGTATTGATGTGATGCGGTACATTTTTGCAACATGATTATTCCAGAAATTGAGATCACTCACGTGAGTCCAGACGAGACCGTCCTGCTGAATTGCCTGTAGCCAGGCATCTTTGGCACGATCAAGAGAAACACCCAGGATGGTAAAGTTCTTGGACTGAAACTTTTGATAAGCTGCCACAAGGTTGGGGTTTTCCATTCGGCAAGGACCACACCAACTGGCCCAAAAATCAACTAAAACATATTTCCCCTTAAACTGAGAAAGTGAGATCATTGTTCCGGAGGTATCGGGCTGTTCAAAATCCAATGCCTTGGAGCCTACAGCACCGATTTTGTTTTCAAGCACAATCGACTCAACCATTCGTCCATAGTAGCTTTTCCTGGCTATTTCGTCCAGTTTGGAGAACCGGAGATCCAACACTTCGGGTTGTTGAAAGAAATTATATAAAATATAAAGTAACAATGGAGTAACAGCAGATGAACGGTTGCTTTCAACATAGGCATCGGCTTTTTGATCCAAATCGGCGATAAGGGCGCGTGCTATGGTGTAGAGTGAATCTTGTTTAGCTGCATTGACCGGATTTGAAATCATCTTACTCAAGTAATCAACTTGAAAAAAATAAGGATCAAATTGTTTTCTGAAATCCCGAAAACGTTCCTGTAATACAGAACCGGTAATCACTGCAAAAGGAAGCGAATCAATATGTGCAGCGAAAGCGATTTTCTTACCCTCAAGAAACAACCCGGTATTTTGTTTGTTTCCTTTTGTTGTAAGAACATACAATGCAGGTTCTGTAATGCTTCCTTTTAATTCGAATTTTCCGCCTTTCGTCTTGGCTACCGCAATCGCTTCCGTGTTGGGATTATCGAAATGCAATGTCACTTCCGTATTGTCTGCGGCGCCGCGAAGTGTTCCCTTAATAACAAAATTTTGTTGGGCAAATGCCACGCCAACGGATACAAGGGCGATAAAGAGTAAACTTAATTTTTTCATTTTGAAGCGGAGTGTCTTTGTTGTAAAAGAGCAACAACATCTTGTAAAGTAAAGTTTTTCGCTCTTAATAAAATGATAAAATGAAAGAGCAGGTCGGCCGCTTCGTTTAAAAACAAATCGTTGTTGTCGTCTTTCGATTCTATCACCAATTCAACAGCTTCTTCGCCAACTTTCTGTGCTACTTTATTGATTCCTTTTTCAAAAAGGCTCTTTACATAACTTTTATCATCATTGCTTTTACGGCGCAGATCAATGATTTCCTGCAGGTAATACAAAAAATCTTCACTGTGATTTTTTTCGCTCCAGCAGGTATCGGCTCCGGTATGACAGGTAGGACCTACCGGTTCCGCTTTAATCAGAATCGTATCCTGGTCACAATCAAGGAAAATCTGTTTAAGATTCAGAAAATTTCCGCTCTCCTCGCCTTTCGTCCAAAGACGTTGTTTGCTACGGCTAAAAAAAGTCACTTTTGCGGTCTCTTCTGTTTTTCGGTACGCTTCTTCGTTCATAAAACCCAGCATCAGAACTTTCTGTGTTTTAAAATCCTGAACAACTGCGGGTACCAGTCCGTCGGAATATTTTGAAAAATCTGGTTTCATATTATAGTTCGTTTTCTTGCTCAATGTTAAGGCCAAAAGATCATTCGTGATTCCCTGATCCGCTATCGGGCCGTTTCATCCATTCTTAAATCGTAGTGTTGTGTACAAATACAATTTCATGAATTCATTCCGGTTTTTCGCAACCGCATGTTCCCGGCTTATAACCGAACCGGAATGTTTTGATTATGCAAATATGACTTTAATTCGGGAATACCGATTTCTTTAAAATGAAAGATACTTGCCGCCAGCGCTGCATCGGCATGTGCCAGTTGAAAGACATCCGAAAAATGCTCCAAAGCGCCGCCGCCACCGGAGGCTATGACCGGAATCTGGAGCTGATCAGACAACCTCCTTGTTATATCCAGCGCAAAACCTTGTTTGGTCCCGTCATGGTTCATGGAGGTGAGCAAAATTTCTCCTGCACCCAGCTCCTGTCCCATCACAGCCCAGTCAAAACAACGCATTTCGGTTTTAGTTCTGCCGCCATTGAGATACACATACCATTCGCCATCCGATTCGCAGCGTGTATCAATAGCCAAAACAACACACTGGCTTCCAAATTGCAGCGAAAGTTCGCGAATCAGTTCCGGGCGTTTGAATGCAGAAGTATTCACCGAAATTTTATCGGCGCCATTTTGCAATAAGACCCGCACATCCTCAACACTGCTGATACCACCACCAACCGTAAAGGGTATATTGATGTTATGTGCAATTTTATTGACGAGTTCTGCAAGTGTTTTTCGCTTTTCTACCGTTGCGGTAATATCAAGAAAAACCAATTCATCAGCACCTTGTTTTGCATAAAGCGAACCCAATTCAACAGGATCACCGGCATCACGTAAATTGACAAAATTGGTCCCTTTTACCGTGCGTCCGTCTTTAATATCGAGACAAGGAATGATTCGTTTTGTAAGCATAAAAATGTACCTGTATGGAGTATCCGGTTCTGTTAATGATTCTTAATGGATGGCTTATGTTCGTTTGACCCGACCGGCACGCACAAAACGTTTGTTCCAGTATGGCTCTGCCAAATCACTAATGATTACACCGCTGTTTGTTGAAGCGTGAACAAATTTATTGTTTTGCAAATAAATGCCTACATGTGAGATTCCTCCGCGCGTGTTAAAGAATACCAGATCCCCCTCCTTTATCTCCGGCAACTCTACCGGTTCTGTTACACCAATTTGTTCACGGGAAGTACGTGGCAAACCTACCCCATAAACAGCCGACATCAATGTTTGAGCAAATGCAGAGCAATCAATTCCGCCCTGTGTACTTCCGCCCATTTTATAGGGGACTTGCCACCATTGATCAATGAACCGATATAAACTTTGATTTTGCAACAATTCAACATCCACATTGAGACGCAAGGCATATTTAAATTGATAAACATCCATCCATTCGATGGCAGATGCAGAGTGCTCCTTATGAACCTGGAACACGGGTGATGCTGCTGTTTTTCCGGAACCATTCGTTCTCAACGTAAACGATTCGGTTTCGGGTTGAATTTCAATCCCCTCAATAAAGCGAGGCGTTGGGTTGTCTGCTGTACGTGTAACAGATTGGGGAGCCGGAACCATCTTCGTCAAAGAGGCACATCCGGTTAGAAATCCGGTTAAAAGAAAGCCCAAGAAATGGAACCGTACGATTTTCATAAATCAGCCGCAAAGGTACGATTTAGGGGTTGGACCTGCAAGAAAATGACCGGATCCGGGTAAACTGTACCGAAAGCCTCCTGTTGATATTTATTTCCTTTATCTCCGATTCAAATCCGAAATTTGAGGTTCGCAAATTTTTAAATCGGATCATGAGTCGTTTTTCGCCCCAGCACGTTCACACACAAAACTCGCTGCGTGTTGGTGCAGCCGGGATTGAATAACATTACAAAAAGGCATTGTCTGATGATATGCCTGCCCTTGCCATAACCGACCATGGCAACATGTTTGGGGCTTTTCAGTTCGTTTCGGAAGCTTACAAACACAAAAACAGCGATGGCACGCTCAAGGTCAAACCGATTGTTGGTTGCGAATTTTACATTGCCGAAAACCGCTTGAAAAAAAATTTCAGCAAAGAAGAAAAAGATCAAAGATACCATCAGGTTCTTTTGGCCAAGAATGAAATCGGATACAAGAACCTGATCAAACTGACATCACTGGGATTTATTGAAGGAATGTACAGTAAGTACCCGCGCATCGACAAAGAACTAATCAATAAATACCACGAGGGCTTGATCGCAACGACCTGTTGTTTGGGAGCATGGGTACCGCAAACCATCATGAACAAAGGAGAAGCGGAAGCCGAAAATGAATTCAAATGGTGGCTCAATATATTTCAGGACGATTATTATGTTGAGTTGCAACGTCATGGCCTATCCGACCAAAACCGTGTAAACGAAATTCTGCTTCGGTTTGCAAAAAAATACAATGTAAAGGTGATTGCGAGTAACGATTCACATTACGTTGACCAAACCGACTTCAACGCACACGACATATTGCTGTGTATCAACACCGGAGAAAAACAAGCCACACCGGCGCTGCGTGAATTTTCGGATGATGACGTACACATCAAAAACAAACGATTTGCATTTCCAAACGACCAGTTCTATTTCAAAACAACTGCAGAAATGAAGGAGGTGTTCAAGGACCTCCCCGAAGCAATTGACAATACAAATGAGATTGTAGACAAAGTGCAATTGCTGAACTTAAAAAAAGACATTTTACTGCCGGCGTTTCCGCTACCTAAAGAGTTTCAAATACACGAAGACAGCAACCTCAATCAATGGGAATACCTCAAGCATATTACTTATGAAGGAGCCCGCACCCGTTACAGTGAAATTTCGGAAGAAACGAGAGAGCGTATTGATTTTGAATTATTCACCATTAAAACAATGGGATTTGCCGGGTATTTCCTAATTGTAAGCGACTTCATCAAGGCGGGCCGAAATTTAGGTGTTTTTGTAGGACCGGGTCGTGGATCAGCGGCCGGCAGCGTGGTGGCCTATTGTATCGGAATCACCAACATTGATCCGATCAAATACAACCTCCTCTTTGAACGTTTCTTAAACCCGGACCGAAAGTCCATGCCCGATATTGATACCGACTTCGATGATGAAGGCCGGCAAAAAGTGATTGATTACGTGGTGGACAAGTACGGTCGTAATCAGGTTGCACAAATCATTACCTATGGTACTATGGCCGCCAAAATGAGCATCAAGGATGTGGCGCGCGTCATGGACCTTCCTTTAGCAGAAAGCAATGCACTTGCAAAGCTGATTCCCGACAAACCCGGAATTTCACTCAAAAGAGTACTGCATGCTCCTTTGAAAGGCGAAAAAAGCTTAGAAGAAAAAGAAGCCCTACAGGGCGACGAACTGGATGGCGTGAAAAAAATACGCGACATCTATAATGGAGAAGATCTGGCGGCCCGAATATTACACGAAGCCGAAATTCTGGAAGGATCGGTTCGAAATACCGGTTTACATGCAGCCGGAATCATCATAGCACCCAGAGACCTGACAGAACTCATTCCTGTTTGCAAAAGCAAAGACTCCGAATTATGGGTCACGCAGATTGAAGGAAACATCATTGAAGATGCCGGCGTCATCAAAATGGACTTTCTGGGATTAAAAACGCTGACCATCATAAAAAATGCGCTGCATTTCATTCGTGAAAACCATGGTGTTTCCATAGATATAGACACCATTCCACTCGACGACGCCCCAACATTTGAATTGTACCAGAAAGCAGAAACCATTGGAACGTTTCAATTTGAAAGTCCGGGCATGCAGAAATATTTAAAAGAACTGAAACCCGATCAATTTGCGGATCTGATCGCCATGAATGCCTTGTACAGACCCGGACCGCTTGCTTACATCCCGAATTTTATTGACCGGAAACATGGTCGCGAAACCATCAGTTACGACCTGCCCGAAATGGAGGAATACCTGAAAGAAACCTATGGTATTACCGTATACCAGGAACAGGTGATGCTGCTGGCTCAAAAACTTTCCGGATTCAGTAAAGGGGATGCCGATGTTTTGCGAAAGGCAATGGGAAAGAAAGACAGAGCAACCCTCGATAAGATGAAAAGCAAGTTTATTGATGGGGCCGCATCCAAAGGACATCCGGCGGACAAACTGGAAAAAATATGGACCGACTGGGAAGCATTTGCCCAATACGCTTTCAACAAATCGCATTCCACCTGCTACGCTTTTGTTGCTTACCAAACAGCTTATTTAAAAAGCCATTACCCGGGCGAATACATGAGCGCCGTGCTGAATAATGCCGGCAATATTGAAAAGATCACGTTCTTCATGGAAGAATGCAAACGCATGGGAATAAAAGTATTAGGTCCCGATATCAACGAATCATTCTCAGGGTTTGCTGTAAACCAGCAAGGAGTCATTCGTTTGGGATTGGGCGGACTGAAAGGTGTTGGTGAAGCTGCCGTTGAAAACATCATTGAAGAACGAAAGAAGAACGGTCCGTTTCAAAACATCTTTGATTTCATAAAAAGAGTCAACCAAAGAGCTGTTAACAAAAGATCCATTGAAAGCCTCATTCATTCCGGAGCATTTGACTGTTTCAAAGAACTGCATCGGGCACAGTATTTCTATGTGATACCAGGAGAAACGCAAAACAATCTGGAACGCATCATTGCTTTTGGAAACCGCTACCAGGCCAATTTGACACAAAACAGCAACACGCTGTTTGGAGATTCCATGATGATGGAAGTACCTACCCCCAAAATTCCAAACTGTGAAGAATGGACACTCACACAAAAACTGGACTTTGAAAAAGAAGTAACCGGAATGTTTATCAGCGGACACCCGCTAGACCATTTCAAATTTGAACTTGCTTATTATAAAATTACACCCGTTGCAGCCTTCAATGAATTTAAGGAAGCCATTACATTACATCCCAATCCGCTGCAAACATTTCGGTTGGCAGGACTTGTAACGGAGGCTAATCACCGCATCAGCAAAACAGGAAAACAATTCGGCATCTTTTCAATTGAAGACTATTCCGGCAAAATGGAACTGGCACTTTTTGGAGAAGATTATGTAAAGTACAAGGACCACTTCAATCCCGGCACAGTTGTTTATGTAACCGGAGGATTTAAAAACAGATGGAACAAAGCCGATGATTTTGAATTCAAAATATCCGGCGTACTTCTACTGGAAACCATCAAAAGATCGCTTACAAAACAAATTAACATTCACATCGAACCCCGTCTGTTAACAGAACAGATGGTTACATTTATCGAAAACAATCTGAAACAAAACCCCGGACGAAGCAGCGTTCGTTTTTATTTGAACGAGCCCAAAGAAAATTGGAAAATCAGCATGCACACCACCGAAAAAGGTTTTGAACTGAATGATGAAATGACAACATTTCTTCTGGACAATCCCGAACTCGATGTATCAATTGTGACATTTTAGGTATTTTTTTCATACACCGTTTAATTTACTGACAGCTTTTGCACAATTCCTGACAAGCGTGCAGAATGATGAGATTGGATTTATATTTGCAATCTCTCAAACAATAAAGCATAAAACATATGGCCTATCAATTTACAGATTCCAACTTCCAGCAAGAAGTGATCAATTCAGACAAATTAAGCGTAATCGATTTCTGGGCAGAATGGTGCGGACCTTGCCGTGCAATTGGACCCGTTATTGAAGAACTTTCTAAAGAATACGACGGGAAAGTGAAAGTAGGAAAAGTGAATGTCGATGAAAATCCACAAGTGAGTATGAATTATGGCATTACTTCAATCCCCGCTATTTTATTCATCAAAAACGGACAGGTTGTCGACAAACTGGTAGGTGCACAACCCAAATCCAATTTTGTGAAAAAAATTGAGCAGCACCAATAAATCTTTAAGTTGTCACCACTAAAAAGTCCCGCTTTTCGGGACTTTTTTTATTGATAAAAGATTGAATTGATTTTATCTTTCACAACAAGTAAAATCAGGAATTCTTTGCTACCGGTTCTTTCAATTTTGCATCACGAAAAAAGATGAAAAACAGGACCAAAATCCCCAATGCGTAGCCAGCAAAAGACAACCAGATTCCCTGCCAGTTTTTAGACTGATCCGGGTTTGTAAACCAACGGTCGATTACTACACCACTCACCAAACTACCCAACAAAGCCCCCAAACCGTTGGTCATCATCATATACAATCCCTGAGCGCTGGCACGAATGGATGAATCGGTTTGCGTTTCAACAAACAAGGAACCCGAGATATTGTAAAAATCAAAGGCAATTCCATATACGATACAGGACAGAAGAATCATCCATAATCCGGATACCGGATTTGCATAGGCCAACAAACCAAATCGAAATACCCATGCCATGATACTAAACAACATCACATTGCGGATGCCAAACCGACGGAGCATGAAGGGTATGGTTAAAATAAAAACCGTTTCCGATATCTGTGATAACGACATGATGACTGCAGGATACTTAACTGCAAATGTGTCACGGTACATTTCGTTTTTACCGAAATCGTGTATGAAGGTATCGCCGTAAGCATTGGTGAGTTGTAAAGCGGCCCCTAACAATACAGCAAAGAAAAAAAAGACACGCAAACCGGCATCCTTAAACGCCGTCAGGAACTTGAATTCTAAAAACGATTGTTGCTGACCGCTATCAGAATTGGTAGGGCAGCGCGGCAATGTGAAGGCATAAACACCCAGCAACAGGGAAGCAGTTCCGGCAATATAAAACTGTCCGGATGAAGTCTCTAAATGCAGTAAACTCACAAACCATGTTGCCGCTACAAATCCTACTGTCCCCCAAACCCGAATGGAAGGAAACACTTCAACCACATTTATTCCTTTCAATTTTAACGCAGAAAAACTGACCGCATTGGCTAAAGAAATCGTAGGCATATAAAAACACATTGCTGCCAGCATCATCCAAAAAAAACCGGAGGGCTGATCAATTTCAGGGAGACAAAAAAACAGACAGGCAGATGCACAATGAAATAAGCCTAACAACTTTTGAGCTTGTATCCACCGATCAGCCCATATTCCTGTGAGTGTGGGCATAAACAAAGCTGCAATACCCATAGTTGAAAAGATAGCGCCAAATTCCGTTCCGGACCATTGCTTGTTCTGAAACCAATACGCACCAATGGTCAGAAGCCAGGAACCCCATATAAAAAACTGGAAAAAACTCAGAAGGATAAGTCGGAACTTCAATTTCATAAACGGAAAAACCGCGGAGCAGTACGTTCTAGTTCAATGTAAGATAGTGAATTCAAGCACTTTCTGAACATTGCAGGCGCCAATTTGAAGAAACTTAACTTTGACCTCTCTGCAGAGTTCCTGTTCTTATTTAGCGCTTTTCGTAATTTCACTGTTCAATTCATTCTATGCGGTTTTTGAATATTTTATTTTTCTCTTTGTTTCTTTTTGTTTTTTCGGGGATTGTAACCGGACAGGTTAAGAAAAAAAACAAAGACGTCGCACCAACTTCATTTCATCGTTGCGGTACCACAACCGTTATGCAGGAATTGATCCGTAAAAATCCGGGGTTAAAAACAAAAATGGAAGCTATCCGAAAAGAAAATCAAAAGCGGTTACTTCAACAAACAGAATGGATTAATTCAACACAAAGTGCAAACTACACCATTCCGGTTGTGGTGCATATTGTACTACCCGACCCTACTTTAATTTCCGACTTGCAGGTTCAATCTCAAATCGATGTTTTGAATGAAGACTATGCAGGTTTGAACGCCGACAGCACAAGAATTCCCGAAGCATTTAAACCGCTGTTTGGAAAAAGCAAATTGAGATTTTGTCTTGCAAAGATCGACCCGTCAGGTGATGGCACAGATGGAATTGAACGAACAGTCTCCGATTTGTTTTCAGAACCCGGATTAAATGACCCGGTAAAGTTTACCTGTGCCGGAGGTAGTGATGCCTGGGACCCTACTCGCTATTTAAATATTTGGGTCTGCCAAATGCCCGATGGCTTTCTGGGTTATTCGTTTTTTGGTTCGGACCCGATTCCGGACATTCCGTTGATTGAACGTGGATTTGTAACCGGCTTTAAAACATTTGGACGTGGGGGTACAGCAAAAGCACCCTATAATCTGGGACGTACCTGTACACATGAAATAGGACACTTCTTCGATCTGGATCATATCTGGGGACCCAACAACTGCGAGAGCGGCTCACAATCCTGCGAGGACGATGACGGAGTTGACGATACCCCCCTTCAATTCCAATGCAATTTTGGATCACCAGCAGAAGATGCAGTAATTGCCGACGAATGTACTCCCGACGCACCCGGCACAATGTGGATGAACTACATGAATTATGTGGACGACAAGGCAATGGTGATGTATACACCCGGGCAATGCAATCGTATGGAAGCCACCATTCAGGGAATACCCTGGATTCAGCAGCTCTCGCAATCAACCGCCTGTAATACCTCACCTCTTTTAACACGGAATGTTCGCTTTGAAGCATTTGGAAAAACAAAATTTACCAATTGCAATACGGGGAAAAAATACATTTACTACTGCTCGGAACTATTTACACCAACTGTAGTCATTAAAAACGGAGGCACAGACACGGTTAAGTCTTTATCCCTTTACGCCCAATTTGGAAACCAAACACCGGTACTGACGCAATGGAGCGGCTCCATCCCACCTTTCAAAAGCAAGGAGATTGTACTCAACTCCATGAATCTCGCACCCGGAAACAATGCCGATTTTAAAGTATATACATTCAACCCCAATGGCAGTCCCGATCAAAAACCGGTAAACGATACCGGTCGAATTGATGGTGTCATTTATCCTGTTGTAACGATTCCATACAGTGAAGGATTTGAACAAATTGGGTTTCCTCCGGATTTGTGGCAATTGAGCAACCCCAATGGCGACCGGACATGGGAACGGACAACAAACGCATCCAAATCGGGCAATGCATCTATGTTTTTCAACAATTATGAATCAAATCAAAACAAAAGAAGTGATTGGATCTTCTCTCCTGTACTCCCCGTTCAGGGCAAGGATTCCGTTTTTGTGAGTTTTCAGGTTGCGGCGGCCATGTTCAACAAACCATCGTTCAACAATGCCACGGACACATTGGAAGTAGTAATGACAACAGATTGCGGAATGACATTCAAAAGCATTTATAAAAAATGGGGACTACAACTCGTAACGACCGGAGATGTAGGTGTGGATAGCAGCTATGTTCCTCTTCCCTCTCAATGGCGAAGAGACTCCGTTTTCCTGGGTTATTATGACAACAGTAATCCTGTTAATCTCCAGTTTGCCTTTCGCAATATTACCAACTATGAAAACAACATCTATCTGGATGACATACAGGTATACACCAAAGAGGGAAATCCCAATCTGATTCGTAAAGGGATTATGGTCACGCCCAATCCTTCATCAGGACGTTTTTATCTACAACACCTGAAGGCGCCCGAAAACATTGAATTCCTTTCCGTTTACAACAGTGCCGGACAACTGGTATGGCAACAAAAGATCGCAATAGGCCTGTCCGGAACCATCATGAGTCCCGGCAAAATCGAAATCAATCTTGAAGGACAAGCCCCCGGCATGTATCTATTACAGGTTGTGTACCGATCCAGAAAAAATGAAACTTTTAAACTGATTAAATCAAATTAAAAACGCCGTTTTCAATCGGCATACTAACTTTGCAGCATCGTCCCGGATACGCATAACGGACCCAATTATATGGATATGAAGAATGGCATAGAAACGATTTTAAACATAAATACACTTTCTGAGGACTTTAAAATTATCGCTGAAAAAGTCATAAAGGGAGAACGTCTGTCAGACGAAGATGGTCTGCTCCTCTTTGAAAAAGGAGAACTCGCTTTCGTAGGCGCCCTCGCCAATTTCGTTAGAGAACGTTTACATGGAAATACGACCTACTTCAACCGCAATTTTCATATTGAACCCACCAACCTCTGTGTATTCAGTTGTAATTTCTGCTCCTATTCAAAGATTTACGCTCACAAGGAAGAAGGATGGGAACTGAGTATTGACCAGATGTTGGATATGGTTAAAAAATACGATGGTATTCCCGTAACCGAAGTGCATATTGTTGGAGGTGTTCATCCCAAAATGGATCTTTCGTTTTTTGCACAATTACTGAAAGCGATCAAAGAACATCGTCCCGATCTTCATATAAAAGCATTCACTGCTGTTGAGTACGATTACATGTTCCGTAAAGCCAAAGTTTCTGTGGAAGAAGGTTTGCGGTTTTTAATTCAGAATGGTTTGAATTCAATACCCGGAGGTGGTGCAGAAATTTTTCATCCCGAAATCCGTGAGCAGATTTGTGCGGATAAAGTCAATGCAAAAGGTTGGCTGGAAATCCACGAAACAGCACATCGTTTGGGTATTCACAGTAATGCCACCATGTTGTATGGTCATATAGAACAGTACCATCACCGAATCGATCACATGCGCCAATTGCGTGATCTACAGGATCGTACCGGAGGGTTTCAAACTTTCATCCCTTTGAAATTCAGGAATTTTGACAACGATATGAGTCATGTTCCTGAAACATCAATCATTGAAGACATGAAAATGTATGCAGTTGCGCGTTTATACCTCGACAACTTCCCGCATTTAAAAGCTTATTGGCCAATGTTGGGACGACAGAATGCACAAATGAGTCTGTCTTTTGGCGTCAACGATATTGATGGAACCATAGATGACACCACTAAAATCTACAGCATGGCCGGAAGTGAAGAACAAAATCCTACCATGACTACGGAGGAATTGGTTGCACTCATCCGGCAAGTCAACCGAACACCGGTTGAACGGGACACCCTTTACAAAATCATCAAAACGTATACGACTCCGGATCCGGCTTTGCAATCCTGATTCCGATTTAAAAAAAAAGAAACCGGGTCATAAAACTCATGCAAATGGATGATTCAGTTCATTGCATGCCTGTGGGCAGTTTCTTAAGTTCGGATGTGAATAAAAATGCTTTTTTTTATTTGATAGTTGCGTTCCTGCACATTGGATGCGGTACTATGAAAGAATCTGTATCGCATGGTCTTACCAATGGCGTTTACCGCTACAAATCTGCCGACCATCCGAAGTCTACCGTGTATGTTCAAGTGGAAGAAAACCATCTGGAATTGTACCCGGCATCGGCCATAAAAGGAAGATTTGACACCATCAATACCCTTGTGGTTCCAATGAGCGAAGAACTAAACGATCCAATTGAAAAAGGACTTCGCTTATCAAAGCAAAGTTGGGATCTGGACTTGATTACGGTTGTTTTCAAATATCGTTTTCATACTCCTTCTTTACCCCAGCAGTTCAGCTCCCATTTAAATGGCGGACTTTATTTTGGCAGAAAATGGGAGTCGTTTCAATTTCAAAACAACGTTAATAGAGTCGGGCGTATTAAAAAAAATATCCAGTACAAAACAATGGATGTTGGTTTAATGGTGGGCTTAGGTTCAACACCAATGAATCCGTCGGTTACACAAAACCAGATACAAACGGAGTACGATGGGCTGGTCTTCCAAAAAGGAATTGCTGTATTTGGCGGAGTCAGCCAATTCACATTTGGATTGGGATTCGGATTTGACACCTTGCTCGATCAAAACAGAAAGGTATGGATCTATCAAGAAAAACCTTGGATCGGTTTGATGGTAGGAATCAATCTAACCGAATAGAATTATCGGATAAAGACCATGCAGTGATTTTCGTCACAATACAAACTCCGGAAGCAAGATACATTTACATTTATAAAACAGTTTATGGCAACAACCCGTCTCACTACAGAAGATTTTATTGCACGTATTTTTGATTACAGAACTGCAAAGGAATGGGACTACAAAGGAACCAAGCCGGCGATCATTGATTTTTACGCAGACTGGTGTGGCCCCTGTAAAATGGTAGCACCTATATTGGAAGAGTTGTCTGATTTATACAAAGATCAAATTGACATTTATAAGGTTGATACCGAAACAGAATTTGAACTGGCATCTGTTTTTGGCATACAGAGCATACCTTCATTTCTGTTCATTCCAACAAAAGGGCTTCCTTCGCTGGAACCGGGAGCATTTCCCAAGAATGCACTGATTCAAATCATTGAAGAGCATCTTTTACCTGCATCTAACTGAGAATCATTTTTGGATTATAACATCCATTGAAAAGATATTTCCAGTTATTAAGGATTCTTTCGACTTTTGCAATTCATGAAGACACCCGCACATGAAAGAATTGCAATTCCTATTGGCAAATCCAGCGATGGCATTGCAGAGGATGTTGATTTATCAACCATGCCGCACCTCTTTCTGTCGTATAGCGAAGAAGATCAGTTGTATCACTACCTTGGGCATCTGTTACATTCCTGGAACCAAACATCGGAAATAACCTATCAAATTGCAACTGCACTTTCACTTGAGTCATTTAACGTCCTGGAAAAACATTTCAATAGACCCAAACCTTTCTACTCCTGGATTCGCAACAATCCCGAAATGGGTACAATCGGAAGCAAGTCGGCATTTATTCAAGCAATTTTCAAAGAATTAAAAAAGAGACAAAAGAAAACCGAATCAACTGTAAACATCAACCAAAAGTTTCAATCGCTCATCGTCATCATTGATGACCTTCTGGAGATGCTTGTCAACAAAAGAAAAAATACGGGGTTACGTTTTTTGCAACTTATGATCGAGGGCCCTGCCGTTCGGATTCACTTTATTACAGCATCCGGAAGATCCTTTCGCAACCTATTGAATCAATTGATAAACATGAACCCGGTTACTAAAGAACAACTGCAGCAGCAATTACCCAACATCAACCTAACTTATCATTTACCCTTGGGTGCCGAGTTGATTCTTACACCGGAGAATCTGTTTTTTTTCAAAGCCCGCAACGAATCTGACTTTCAACGCTTTTATGCCATTGAAACAACAACAGCGAATCCTTATTAAAAACTTGAACGAACTGTTACCTTTATAAAAAGACAATTATGCCTGCCAATAAAAGTGCAACCATTCGTTACCGGATTATTGATCGATGCCTTCGCAATCCATTGCACAAATATCCATCCAAAGAATACATTCGTCAGAAAATAAGTGATCAACTTTTCGGTGAAGGAAGCGATTCAATTTCCTTATCATCGATAGAAAAGGACATTGTAGCCATGCGGGATGATGAATCATTAGGCTATAGGGCCCCAATCAAATACAGCAAACTCTTCAAAGGTTATTATTACGACGACCCGGACTACAGCATCGATTCTGTAGGATTGAGTGAAGAAGATTGTGAAGCGCTTCGTAATGCCGGTAACACCTTGCAACTATTTGCAGAAAATGCGTTGTTCGCTGATTTGCGACAAGCCATAGAAAAGATCAATGCCCGTTTTTCGCTTTCGGGCGACATGAACGATCCAAATGTAGAACGCTATGTGCAATTCGAGACACCGCATTCTACAAATGGACTAAGTTGGATCAAACCCATATATGATGCCATCGTAAAACGTGCACCCATACACTTCTCTTATTTCAACGTGTATAAAAACGAAACCAAAAACTACGATCTCGATCCGTATCTTCTGAAAGAAGTAAAAAACAACTGGTATGTCATTGGGTGGAACCATAAACAAGAACGATTTTCAACCTTTGCGCTCGACCGTATTACGAATCTCCACAGTGACAAAAAGTTGTTTAAATACAGACGAGATTTCAATCCCGATGCGTTTTATAAATACTCAACCGGCATCATGGAAGGTCCGAAACCCAGTGAAAAAATCATTCTTGAAATCTACGGACCAATCGCCCGCTTGTTGGAAATATCCCCCTTGCATCCATCGCAAAGAACAATCACAAAAAAGCAAGAAGTATTAAAAGTAGAACTGGAAGTAAGCGTTAATGAAGAATTCATGAGGCTGCTGTTAACTTACTGCAATACACTGAAAGTAGTGAAGCCTGCATCACTTCGGACCAAGTTAAAATCTGAGCTGATGAAAGGCCTCACGTTTTACCGTTAACTCCATGTGATCTCTTTCGTGATTTATGTATTGACCGCCACAACCAAGGAGCAACGGGATCCGGATCTTTCCACAAGCCAATCCGCTTGGTTCGGGCGTAGACTTCAGCTTCTGCCAATTGTCGGCTGGATGAATATTTTTTAAAATGCCAGGCTAATCCATTTTTGATCATTTGGTAATTTAACCACTCGTTATTGGATGAATAGACATCGCCTATCAATCTTCCGTTACGATCTTTCACAGTGTATGTCACAATCAAATGCTTTCCTGCACACCATTTACCCAATTCCTCCTTGGCACGATTTCCAAATGGCTGCCCTTTTTCCGGACAATCAATTCCTGCCAAACGAATACGATAAACGGTTGATTCGGATAAAAAATCAAACGTGTCACCATCAATGATTCGAACCACTCGCCCCTTGATTGATTTAGCAGAAACCTGACCCGTTACAACAGATGTACCCAAAAAGGACAGGAAAGAAAAAACAAAAAGAAAAAATAGATTTCGCATTCTGGACAGAGCTTAGCCGGTTCGTTTATCAAACATACGGGTGAAAGAGGTGTACTTTACTTTGGTTGTTCCTGATTCAAGCACATGTGCTTTTGAAAAGCCCTTTGGAGCTAAAATAGCATAGGTATAACCGCTGAAGAACTGCAGAAACACACCGGCACCCTCTTTGTAACGTGGCATTTCGTAGATCTTTTCAATCACGCCATTTAAACCAACAACAATCACTTCAACATCAAAACTGAAACCAAACCAAACAGGAGTTTGAACATCATACTTGTTGAAATGCAGCAATAGAGGTTTTCGAAACTGCAACAAGCTCCGGTAATTTAAGGCTTGATAAATTTCCGAATCTGTGACAGCCTCCTCAACTTCCAATGGAGCATATTGCTTCCAATCCTTGGAGAAACTGATATAACAAACATTGCGAAACGGGAAGGGTTGTTTATCCATAAACAAACATTTTTTTGCTTTCAATTGCCAGACTTTGGCTTCTATTGAATGTAAAAGAACAATCCCACTTCGCAATCTATTTGCGTTCTGCCTAAAAAAAATGGTTCTTTAAAAAATTAAGGACGCTTATGCTTAGTCCTTAAGAATGGGAATCGTACGTTTCATATCCGGAGTTATGACTTCCAGCAAATAACTTCCTTTTTTGAAACGTCCCATATCCAATAAATGTGTTCCGAATACAATGGCAGCATAATCGGTTTTCAGAACTCTGCCATCCATCATAAGTATTCTGAACTGCACATTTTTTAGCGTTTTTCCGAATTGCACAGCAAGACTTGAACGTACCGGATTCGGATATACCGAAAATGGGATTACACCATTCTCAACAATCGGAGAAGAAGTAAAAGTGCCCGGATTTCCCAATGCAAAACCTGAAAAGCCGTTGGTAAAAGAACCTCTAACTGTCAGATCTTGTCCAAATGTACCATGCGTAAGGGACGAGTTGATTGTAACAGCGTCAACTTGCGGATTTTCGGATGTAACAGCACTTACATTAGAAGGGGTCTTAATCATTTGAACAGCCGACCATAAACGTCCAGTAGCTGTTTCAAACCCTCTCCTTTCAAGGTCCGTGTAATATAAGGTTATATCATATGAACCCGACGGATTGGGAAATTGAGGTGTTACTTTAAAGGTTTTTTGGGTAAGCTGGTTGGAAAGGCCGGGATTCCAAAAAGAGGCGGTACCTGTACCAACTCGATCAATCTCGAGGGTTGTACAACCGTAGTCGAACGCAGTTTGATTTTTAATACGGGCTATAACCTCACCATCTGCAGTATAATAAACCACATCAGCATTGGGACCCAGGTATTCCGAAACCGAGTTGAGTCCGGAAGCAACAGGATTTCCTTTCAAGCCCCGGGTTATTTTGACAAACAGACGGGCATCAGAAACACCGGCAGCTGCTAAAGAACAACCTGCAGTTGCACCTGATGAATAATTAGAAAGGCAAGAGGCTCGGTTCCCTGTACCGAAAGGACTGGTTGTTGCCCGCACCTGATCTGCCAAAGCATCTGGAGTATCAGAACCATTATCAAAGCAAAATTGTACTACAAGATTCGACACACCATCCCAATTATAAACCGTGTTGAAATTAATACGGTTCTCACCCACGATAGTTGAATAATCCCCTTGATAAACTTGAGTTAAGGTGCTTCCCGTAAAAGCAGTTAAAGTTGTAGAGGATGTTTGTCCGATCGATATTGTAAATCCTTTAAAGGGCTTTGTACTGTTTTTTGTTGAAACATTGATTGTGAGAGCTGAAAGGGTTCCTGAAGTGATTCCAACAGCTGTAAGTTCAGCTGCCCTGAAGAGAACTTGTAACCGATGTTTTTGCCGATCACTTCTAAAGGGAGACTGATTGGTTGCAATATTATTATTAGTGGCAATTGAATAATCAGTCAACGGTACCGGTACAACAGGCACCCCATCATTATCAGTAATAGAAACTGTATGCACCGGTCTTGCTTCTCCTTTCAAAGCACCGCCACCCGAAACCGTATAATTGAGTGTAATGGTTTCAACCGACTCCAGATCTTTATCATCATATACCCTTATAGTTAAAGGTTGTACCACGTCAGAACCTGAAGGGAAGGTCAGAGTGTTCGAAGGCGTTGTGAAATTTCCGTTGGTGAAAAGATCGTAATCAACACCTTGTAAAGCCGTACCGGTAAGGGTAATTACAACGTTCGCATCTGCGGAAGGCGCACTGGCTATAGTTACAGGAACCGTATAATCTTTATATGCCCTGCAGCCTGACTTGGCTTCTGTTGCCTCCGAAAAAGTTGAAGTGGTTGTTCCAAAATTGACTTTAGGTGAACAAACCGGATCCACATTTGTAGGAAGCGAAGCGGTTGAATTTGCAAGACTGGAACGTGAAGACAAGCTCATGGCCGCCTGCATACGCGCTTTTTGACCATTTGTAAAAAGAGTAAAGCAATTGGTGTAGCCCATAAAGTTGTTCTCAGTATTTTTTGAGAACGTTCCTCCTGTACATGTATTAGGACCTGTACGACATGTAAAGTTAACAACACCACCAGTTTGATTATAGGTAATAGGATCGGTATCACATACTCTGTCGCCATCAGTATTACAATTCGTATTGGTAGGACAAGTGGTACTGTTGGAAGAACCTTGAAAGGGGTGAAAGAGATTTAAGGCATGCCCAATTTCATGAGTAAGCACCTTATTACCGGATCTCATTTGGGTGGCAAGCATAACCGTACCGTCAACAGACAGCGGTGATCCCGGAAAATAAGCATACCCTGCAGTGAACTGTCCACCTGTCCCATCAACGCCATCCAGTCGGTTAACAATCCAAATATTGTAGTATTTCGTCGCATCCCAGCGAGTGAAATTTTTCACACTCGATTCTAACACACCGGTTGTTGTACTGACCCGCACACCTCCGGCGACGTATCCGGATATAGAAGAACCATCTACCCTTACGATTCCATTGGTAGGATTGCAATTTGGATCACGCTTCGCCATCACAAATTGAATCTGTATATCTCCTGCTCCTTCGATTCCGGGATATGTGCCATTGAACACCTGATTCAAATAATCAATCGCCCCCATGATTTGCTCATCTGTAGGATTGTAAATCGTTCCAACTGATCCGCCGGTATGAACAACATGCACTACCACGGGAATCGTGTACAATACCGCGTTTTGTCGGGCCGGCACTTTGAACTTCTCCGCACGCTGAATGTATTCCTGAATCAGCCGCTCATTTTCTTCCATGCGACGTGCATAAGCCGGATCATACTTCAAAAGTTTTTGATGGATGTGATCAAAACCGCAAGGCTCTTGCGCAAACGTATTTAGAACGAATCCAAAACATAAAAACCCGATGAGGAAAAACTTCATAGCGAACGTGTTGATGAATTGAAAATACTTTGACAGAATAACAAATTTAAAGAATAGATGTTCGGGAAACACGACTACAATAAATTAACAAAGCATTCGTTGTTACAATCTGTTAAAAGCCCTAAGTGGGTTAAAGTTTACAATCGAAGGCGTCGACCCAAAAACACACGTTGTTGTTTGTCTCTTAACGCATTAAGCACTTTTCTAGAGAAACAATTGTTCAACCTGCATAACAACAATCTATTTATCCGAAGTACAAAAAAAGCCGGATTGGGTCATAAATAAAAAAATCTCGCCGTTTTGACGAGATTTTTGTGGGAGCACAACCTGTACCGTTATCGGTACGGGCTCGAACCGCGGACCCTCCCGCTTTGGCGGGATGCTCTGAACCTATCTTCACTTTAAAGACTCGATGTATTTTCTGGATTTTTTTGATTTGATTGCACGCTCTCGTTCAAGCGCTGCTTCTTTGGTGCCATATTCCTCAACGTAATAAATTTTCCAGTCATTGACTGAACCCGTAAATCCCTTGTGATGGGTATTGTGCTTTCGAAGCCGTTCTTCCAGATTATCTCCGGTTGAACCAACGTAATAGCGATCTCGTTGTACAGAGTACAAGATGTAGGTGTAAAAGGTCATAAATAAAAAAATCTCGCCGTTTTGACGAGATTTTTTGTGGGAGCACAACCTGTACCGTTATCGGTACGGGCTCGAACCGCGGACCCTCCCGCTTTGGCGGGATGCTCTGAACCTATCTTCACTTTAAAGACTCGATGTATTTTCTGGATTTTTTTGATTTGATTGCACGCTCTCGTTCAAGCGCTGCTTCTTTGGTGCCATATTCCTCAACGTAATAAATTTTCCAGTCATTGACTGAACCCGTAAATCCCTTGTGATGGGTATTGTGCTTTCGAAGCCGTTCTTCCAGATTATCTCCGGTTGAACCAACGTAATAGCGATCTCGTTGTACAGAGTACAAGATGTAGGTGTAAAAGGTCATAAATAAAAAAATCTCGCCGTTTTGACGAGATTTTTGTGGGAGCACACGGGCTCGAACCGCGGACCCTCTGCTTGTAAGGCAGATGCTCTGAACCAACTGAGCTATGCTCCCTTAAAATGGAGTGCAAAGATAGGGATCGGTTTCCTAAAATAAAAAAAAATAACCTTTTTTTTCTGTGGCTGTAAATTCAGAAAAGCATATGCCATTCGATTGGTAACTGAATGGTTTTCAAAAATTCTTCTCCATAGAATTTGACATGCTACGAAATCAATCACTGATTAACTTAATTCACTTTAGAATGTACGGTTGATCAAAAAAGTGAATTCTGTCTTTTTTAGTCCAAGAAAAAGCTTTCATGAACCCAATAGGCATGCTAAAAATCAGCGTAAGAGTTTTAAATTTGAGTTTTATCATTCTATGCTATACAATCAATTTCAAACACAACAATCGGAAGAGACCGATGTCCTTGTAGAATCGGAAAAAACTTGCCGTCTCATCGTTTGGAATGACGACATCAACACGTTTGAATGGGTTATCGAAACGCTGATAGATATCTGCGACCACACACCTGAGCAAGCCGAACAATGCGCCTGGCTGATTCATTCAAAAGGTAAGTATGCAGTTAAAAATGGCAGCTTCGACACGTTGAAGCCTTTGTGCGATGCGATCAACGAACGATTCATCGATGCAACAGTAGAAAGTGATGCTTCTTAAGAAGTACTGCCCCCATGCCAATCCCCTACTTAACTGAAGAATTGTGGTTTCCACCAGCCGATCAAACAACCGGTGACGGAATTGTTGCAATTGGAGGAGACTTGTCACCCAATCGTCTGCTACTGGCTTATCAAAAAGGAATTTTCCCCTGGTACAATGAGGACGAACCGCCCATATGGTGGTGTCCCGATCCTAGATTTGTTTTATTTCCGAATGAGCTACGCGTCAGCAAAAGCATGAAACAACTCTTCCGTAAAGAAGCATTTCATGTAACATACAACAAGGCTTTTGAAGCAGTGATTCATAATTGCGGTGCTACCAGAGAGGACTTTGAAGGTACCTGGATCAGTAATGACATCAAAGAAGCATATAACACGTTGCACCGGATGGGCTATGCGATGAGTGCTGAAGCCTGGCTCGACAATCAATTGGTGGGTGGACTCTACGGCATCAAACTTGGAACCGTTTTCTTTGGAGAAAGCATGTTTAGTACTGTGAGTAATGCAAGTAAATATGCTTTCATTTCATTAACAGAAAAATTACAACAAGAAGGTCTCACGCTGATTGATTGTCAGATTTATACCGAACATCTGGAAAGTCTGGGAGGTCGTGATATGAATCGTTCGGATTTTCTTCGTCACATGGAAGAACAAGTAGGCCACATTCCCTTTCTTGAAACCTAACCAATAAAAAAATCATCATTCACCTGCCAGTTCCAAAACCACTTTCCACTCTGCAGCGGTTACTGATGTTACACTTAAACGACTTAGCCGAATGATTTCCATTTTTGAAAGCCGTGGTTCGGCTTTTATTTGTGCGAGCGAAACCGCCTTTTTTAATTTTCGTACCGGAGCCACATCTACTACCACCCAAGCCTGATCCTCCGTAGTTGGATCCTGATAAAACTCTTTTACCACTTTTGCGACCCCTACAATTTCGAGCCCTTCATTGCTGTGATAAAAAAACAATTCATCACCTTTTTTCATGGCTTTCATGTTATTTCGGGCAGCATAATTTCTTACGCCGTCCCAAAACGTTTTTTTATCAGCCACAAACTGATCCCAACTGTATTTAAAGGGCTCTGATTTGATCAACCAATATGCCATGAGTTCAAATTTTTGAATCGTAAAAAATAAACGAACCTGATCAGCTCACATCTACCAACCATTCACTAACACATCAGCTAAATGAAGTGTTCGAAGATTGTAACCTTTTTGTTTGATATACCCTTCCAGATGCATGAGGCAACTGAGGTCGGTTGAAATCATGTACTGTGCACCGGTAGCCAATGCGTGCGTAACTTTTTGATCGGCCATAGCAATGGAGATCGGTTCATATTTAACAGAGAAGGTTCCACCAAATCCACAACAGGTTTCAACATCTTTCATTTCTACCAGTTCAAGTCCTTTTACATTCTGCAACAATTTTCGGGGACCATCTTTGATTTTACACTCACGAAGGGCCGCACAGGAGTCGTGATAGGTAGCCACCCCATTTAATTGTGCACCGAAATCTTCAATATGTAAAACATCAGTCAGAAATTCACTGAATTCGTACATCCGTTTTTGAATGCCCTTTACCTGATTGTGAACGGAAGAATTATCAAAAATCTGGCTGTAATAATTTCTTACAAATCCGGCACAGGAAGCACTGGGCGCTACGATATAGTCGGTGCCCGAAAAATCGTTAACGAATTTTGTTGCCACATCTCTGCACTCGTCGCGAAAGCCTGCATTGTAAGATGGTTGACCACAACAGGTTTGATTTTCATTATAAGAAACAGTACAGCCTGCTTTCTCCAGCACTTTAATCATATTAAAAGCTGTTTCCGGAAAAATCTGATCCACGAAACAAGGAATGAAGAGTTGTACGTTCATAGAAAGAAGCTTGAGAATCTATTTGTTGAAATATCGGTTCAGGGCGATCATTTTTAGCGCTGTAAGAGCCGCTTCTTCGCCTTTATGACCATGGCATCCACCGATCCGATCTTCAGCCTGTTGTTGATTTTCAACAGTAAGAATGCCCATAATCACCGGCGCCGTCAAATTTAAATTGAGCTGCGTAATTCCATCTGTAACAGATTGACAAACGTAATCGAAATGCGGCGTATCGCCCCGTATCACACATCCGAGCGCCACAAACGCGTCGGCTTTCAAAAAGGAGGAACTCTGAAAACGGGCTCTGATGGCAAATGGAATTTCTACAGCTCCCGGAACAGCAATTGTTTCCACGAGTTTAACACCATATTGTTCCAAAACGGATCTGGCTCCGCGTTCGAGTTCATCAACAATGGAAGCATTCCATTCTGTACGAACTAAAACAACACAGGCACCTGAAAAATCAGAAGTGCCTGCGTCAATTGAATATAAATTACTGTTCGTTACATGTGCCATGAAGAACGTATAAAGATTAGTCGTTGCTGATGGAACCCAAACGCGCAAGGTACTTGTCTACAGAAGCACCCTTGTCGGATTTGGGATATTTTTCTTTGATTATTTTATACAAAGCAATAGCCTCGTCTCTTTTGCCGATGGTTTCATATGCCAAGGCAGCGCGGAACAAATTTTCAGAAGAGGTAAACTCATCTTTTTCATTCAGCTTACCCGCTTTAACATAATAAGAAACACCTTCTTCTTTTTTATCTACACTCATGTAGGCATCACCCAGCATGCGCCAGGCTGCACTTTGAATTTGAGTAGCCCCTGTTGAATAATCCTTCAGGTATTTGATGGCATTGTTGAAATCTTCCTTGCGCAAATAAATGGCACCGGCATAAAAATGTGCAAGTTTAGCTGCATCTGTGCCGCTGTAATTTTTGATGATCTTTAAAAACCCTGCATTGGCTCCATCCCCATTCAAAGCAAGATCCAGTGAATCTTTTGCAAAGTAGGCCTGCGCTCTGCTAATAGCATCGTTTGCCTTTTTTTGTTTAGGACCCAGGATGAAATTTTGATACAACAGCCAACCTCCGACGAGAAGGATAACCGCAGATCCTGCATAGATGACAGGCTTTGAAAAGCGACTCCAAAAATCTCTGGCCTTTTGTACGACTTGTATTTCGCTAAGCTCTTGTGCAGCAGTTGTTTTTGATTCAGACATTTTATTGCGTTGTTTGACGATTTCAATGATTTCCTTTAAGCCTTAATCCACAACAAAGGGATAATCTTCCTGAACATAGACATCCTTCAGTAATTCGCTGTCATCAGGCCAGGGACTTTCTTCTGCAAAGGTGACACTTTCATCCACTTGTTCCTTTACACGTTGATCAATCACTTCGATTTCAGCTTCCTGTACAGAGAATTGATTCAGGAGTACTTTCTTGCAATACTCGATTGGATCACGTTCTTTGTACTCTTCTACTTCTTCCTTTGAACGGTATTTTTGAGGATCACTCATGGAGTGTCCCTTATAACGGTAGGTTTTGATTTCCAGTAATGTAGGTCCTCCTCCCTGACGTGCACGATTAACAGCGCGAATAACACCATCATGTACTGCTTCAGGACTCATTCCATCCACACTATCGGCAGGCATATCATACGCATCCGCAAGTTTGTAGATGTCCATCACATTGGAAGTACGTGTTACGGAAGTTCCCATTGCGTAATTGTTGTTTTCGCAAATGAATACCACCGGCAACTTCCAAAGCATGGCAAGATTGAATGTTTCATGCAACATGCCCTGACGAGCTGCACCATCACCAAAAAAGGCGAGACAAACATTATCAGTTCCTAAATATTTCTCCGCAAAAGCCAAACCGGCTCCGGTTCCAATTTGCGCACCAACAATTCCATGACCTCCAAAGAAACCAACATCCACTCCAAAGAAGTGCATACTTCCTCCCTTCCCTTTTGCACAACCTGTAGCTTTACCGTAAAGCTCGGCCATACAACTTTTGGCACTCACACCCTTGGCAATAGCCAATCCATGATCACGATAAGCAGTGATAAACTTATCATCGGGACGTGTAGCGGTCATGGCACCGGCGGCAATGGCTTCCTGCCCAATGTACAGGTGACAAAAGCCGCGGATTTTTTGCATACCGTAGAGTTGTCCCGTTTTTTCTTCGAAACGACGAAGCAGGAGCATCAACTCATACCAGTATAAATAAGTCTCTTTCGTAAATTTAGTGGTCACGTTTGCTAGATTTTTAGACTCGCAAAGATAAGGGTGCAGAAGCAAATTCAAAAAGCGGATTTAATTTTTTGAAATTCAACAAGATAATCATAAAAAACGGCGCCTTTTTCAACGCTGTCATGGGAGGAAAATGCCTTTACAATGCCTGAGACACCTTTACAGGACGAGGGAAAATAAGACGGTAAGTTTCTGCGCCTCTTATTATCTTGCAACCGGATGCTCTTCTTAAAATCCATATCAGTTACACAGTTTAAAAATTACGGTTACCAACAGTTTCATTTTCATCAACCTGTTGTTGCGATAACAGGACCAAACGGTATCGGTAAAACCAACTTACTGGATGCGATCTATTACCTATCCTTCACCAAAAGCTATTTCCCGGGGTCGGATACAAATCATGTTCAACAAGGTTTGGATGGTTTTCGGATATCAGGAGAACTTTCGTTCAAAGACGCCAACACATCCATAACGGTCATACTAAGGGAAAGCGGCAAAAAAGAAGTGACCCGCGACGGAATCGCATACGAACGTTTTTCGGAGCACATCGGAAAATTTCCATCAGTGATGATTGCTCCGGATGACGTGGAACTGATTACCGGCGGAAGTGAAATACGAAGAAAATTCACCGATACTTTACTGTCTCAGCTGGAACCGGAATACCTGCGACAGTTGATTGCCTACAATAAAGTATTACAACAACGAAACAGTTACCTCAAACAAGCAGCAAATGGAAACAGAAACGATTCATTACTGGAAACACTGGATGAACAGTTGATTTTTGCCGGTCAAACAATCTATGAATTCAGAAAATCTTTCTTTCCCGATTTCCATCAAAACGTGTTGGATTTCTATAAAATCATTGCGGGAATTCCGGAACACATCTCCCTGATGTACGAGAGCCAATTGAACAGTCAGCCACTCCGGGAATTGCTTACAAAAAGCAGAGAAAAAGATTATTTATTGCAACGTACAACTTGTGGTATTCACAAAGACGATCTTTTATTGGAACTCAACGGCAGGCCATTTAAAACAACGGCTTCACAGGGCCAACGAAAGAGTATGCTTTTTAGTCTAAAACTTTCTGAACTGGAACAACTCCATCAAAAAAAAGGATTCTCCCCTTTTCTTCTACTGGATGATGTGTTTGAAAAACTGGATGAACAAAGAATGCACAATCTTTTAAAATGGGTATGCGACCGGAAAGGATCACAGGTGTTTATTACAGACCCGAACAAAGAACGCATACAACACATGCTTGCAGGCATACAACAAAATCTTCAATTGATTGAATTGTCAAACTAAAACCAAAAGTTCCCTTTCAAAGTTTTAAATTCGTGTGATGGCACAGATTTCTTTACAAGATGCAATTCAGCAATATCTGACGAAAAGCAAAGTCAAAAGCAAGGTCCAATCTTTGCAAATCAAAGAAATCTGGAAGGATTTAATGGGTGCTACTATCGCCAATTACACCGATGATATTCAGCTCATCCAGCATCAACTGATTATTACAACCCATGTTGCGCCCCTGAAACAAGAGCTGCTCTACCAAAAAGAGAAAATCAGAAATCGAATCAACGAACAATTCAACGAACACATTGTTCATGAAGTCCTGATCAAGTAATACAATCCTTTAAGGAATTAAAATTATCGCTCCGCTCCTCCGTTTTGAATAGAATTCTTTTTTAAAAAAGTTCCTGTTTTAAAATAAAAATTTCAGTCACAGCACCGCCTGACTTTTGTCATTTTTTAATTTCTACAGCTCAAGGATATTTGACTTATTAAAGATTGAAACTTTAAAAACGAAAACCAATGAGCTATACAATTGCATCCCGCTTCGGAACAGATCACAACCAATGGCTAAGTACGATTGATTTTTACAAAACCGAGCTCGGAATTTTAGAAAACAGACTAACTGAAATTGCAAGCAAAAACACCGAAAAAGAAGTATTGGCCGGTGTGGAACATTTTCAAAACCAGTTCATCATTCAAAAGAACAATATTGATGAACTGCGACACTTAATCAATGAACACATCCAGCATGTAGTAAATGACACAAAAAAACATGCCGGCAGAATTGAGGATGGTCTTGTTACCGAGCACGAAAAAATGAAAGAAGAATTCACGAGTTTTGAAAAAGTCGTAGAAGACCTTCGGCACGAGTTTAATGCCTATGCATCCAAATGGATGTAATGCAGGACGCAGGAACAAACAGATCTCCTGACAAAACCTCAAAAAACCGTCTCTTCCGATTTGCAAATCGGATTAAGAGTCGGTTTTTTATTTATGCACTCGATCAACGCTCACGGATTCTGGGATCAACAATCCGATACAGCACATCTGCCAAAATATTGATCAGCACGAACAAAAAAGAAGCAAACAATACACAACCCATTACAACGGGATAATCCAATTTTTCCAGCGCCTCAACGGTAATTTTTCCAAGACCCTTCCATCCAAAAATTGATTCAACAAAAAAAGCTCCGGCCAGCAATTCGGCAAACCAACCGGTTACTGCAGTTATGACCGGATTCATGGCATTTCGGAGCGCATGACGCCACAGTACTTTCCATTTAGAGAGCCCCTTTGCATAAGCTGTACGGATATAATCCTGCTGTAAAACATCCAACAAAGAACTTCGTGTCAGTTGTGTGATTATGGCCAGCGGACGAATACCCAGTGTGAATGCGGGAAGGATCAGATTGTGTAATGTAAGCACAGGTTTCCCCGTCATAACATCCAAATCATACCAGCTGCCCGTCATTGACAATCCTGTGTAACGATTCAACACAAATCCAAACAGATAAGAAATAAGAATGGCCATAAAAAAGGAAGGCGCCGAAACGCCCAGAATACTTGTCATAACCGCTCCGGTATCCATCCAGGTGCCTTTTTTCATTGCAGCCACCGTGCCCAGGAAAATTCCCAGAATCGTTGCAAAAAGCATGGCTGCCGATGCCAATATCAGGGTTCCCGACAAAGCATCCAGTAAAATAGCTGTCACTTCTTTTTGATTCTGATAACTCTTGCGCAGATAAGGCCATTTGATACCCACTATGTAGTGATTGCCGACAAAATAACCCTGTGGTTTTTTAGACAAATAAGAGGCCGCTGTATATACCGAAACAGGAGAAACATCATTTACATAGGCTAAAAACTGTTTCCATTTGGGCTGATCCAGATCAAATTCTTTTCGAAGTGCCGATACCGTTGCCGGATCACCCGTTTGTCCCATCATCATCCGTGCAGGGTCGCCCAGGCCCTGGAACAACCAAAAGACCAACGTAATCACGCCTGCAAAGACGAGAAGTGCATAGCCGATTTTTCTTAAGATGAAACCAATCAATAGTCTTGTTTGTAACGATTTATAATTTGGAACCGATTTGATCAAAATCAGCGTAACTCCATTTATCCAATACAATGGAGCCCTTCATTTTATAAAGTGTTGGCAAAGCTCTGGCAGCCGTTTTGATTGCTGTTACATCGCATACATACACAGGAAGATTCGAAAGAATGGAATTCTTATTCCAAAGTGCTCTTATTGCTTCCGGCTGACTTGTAACTAAAACAACTTTATGTTTTGAAGCAATTTGAGATAATTCTTGAACCCATGCATCCTGAGCACTTAAACCCTGAACATCTTTTATAAACAAAAGATAATATTCGCCGGGTTGCTTCAAAACCGATTCGGTCACATCTTCCCCGGACATGGATTTCAAATCAAAATCTTTGATCAGTGGTTCATTGTTTTTTCCCTTTTCAACCAAGGTTTGTATGCGGTCAACAAATTGCCAGGTACTGTCGGGCAATGCACTCATGGGAAACTCTTTTCGCTCACCATTTTTCTGGTACACAAACACATATTCAAAACGATCGGGTATCGCATCGGCCGGCATTTTACGGAGTTCCACAAGATCATTTCCCTTTTTAAAAGGAAGGCAATCCACTACCGGAAGATAGCGTAACACATACCACTGGAAAACAAACGAAAAAACTAAAGCACCCGCTATTGTAATTCCGTTGAACAGTCCGGAGACAAACAAAGGCTTCACATGTTTGCTGTAATAAAAAATCAAAGCTATAAAGAGCAACAACACCAGATCTTTGATGAAAGATTGCCAGGGCGAGAGCGGTAAACAATCACCAAAACAGCCGCAGGTTCGAATCTTTCCGCTGAACATGGCGTAACCGGTCAAAAACGTAAAAAACAAAATCAACAGCAATAAAAGCCAGCTAAACATACGCATACGCCAACCAATGATCACTGCAACACCGGCAACAATTTCGAAGGCATTCATCAAAACCGACAACATCAGTGTGTAATCATGGAAGCCGGTCAGGCCCCATGCCTCAAAAAACTCCTGCATTTTATAGCTGAGTCCGAGAGGATCGTTCGCCTTCACCAATCCCGAAAAAATAAACAGAATGCCCGTAAACCAACGAATAACAGTCAGAATTTTTTTCATACAATCGAAAACAGATTTAATTATTGTTGATGTTGCCCTTCCTTAATTAAAATCAATGCGAAAATGCTGTAATTAATGATGTCCATAAAATTCGAATCGATGCCCTCACTCATAATGGTTTGACCTTCATTACCCAGAATTTGACGTATACGTTGCAAGCGTGCCAGTATCATATCCGCAAATGTTTCCTGATGCATCTCACGCCAGGCTTCACCATAATCATGATTTTTATCCAGCATTAAATTACGGGAAGCTTCGATGATACGGTTGTATTGTAATTCCAGTTCATCCATTGGAATATCCATTCGTTCATCTTTTTCCAGAGCCAACTGAATTAAGCCAATCACAGCATAATTGAGTATACCCATGAATTCCGACGTAATACTATCCCCTACCCGTTGTACCTGTTTCTCTTGTATGGTACGTATCCGTTTGGCTTTAATATAAATTTGATCGACTACTGAAATGGTTCTGTACACGCGCCAGGATGTCCCATAATCTTTTGCCTTGTTGATAAAAATATGCTTACAGGTGGAAACCGCCTGATCGTATTGCTGTAGTGTGTTCATTTGAAATGCAAAATGTTTTGTTACTTCGGTTTCAGGAAACGAATTCAAAAATAACGAATAACAACAATGTTCACGCTCAACTGTAATGGAAGATTATTGGTAATCGATCGTCCTCTGGTGATGGGAATTCTGAATTGCACGCCCGATTCGTTTTATTCCGTAAGCAGAACTTCGCATACAACCGACCTGATTGAACGTGCCGGACAAATGATCCGGGAGGGTGCTTCCATCCTTGATCTTGGCGGACAAAGTACACGACCCGGCAGCATCCGTCTATCACAAGAAGAAGAGCGTCTTCGCGTAATTCCGGCAATACAAGCCGTACGACACGCATACCCTGAACTATTTATCTCCATTGATACCTTTTATGCATCCATTGCCAAAGAAGCGATTCTATCGGGTGCCGATCTCGTTAACGATATCAGTTCCGGCGATCTGGACCCCAACATGCTTGCAACGGTGGGACAACTCAATGTTCCCTACATTACCATGCACATGAAAGGAACACCTGAAACGATGCAAGAAAAAGCCCGTTATGATTCCGTTGAACTGGAAGTAATGGACTATTTCATCAAAAAAAAGCATGCCTGTGAACAAGCCGGAATCAAAGATCTTATCATAGATCCGGGTTTTGGATTTGGAAAAACACCCCAACACAATTTAAGGTTGTTACAACAACTCCAAATCTTTAACCAATTTAAAACACCGATACTGATTGGCCTCAGCCGCAAATCGACTATTTGTAAGATCCTGCAAGTTCAACCGGAGGAGGCACTCAATGGAACCACCGTTCTCAATACCGTTGCACTTTTAAAAGGAGCCCACATATTGAGAGTGCATGATGTAAAGGAAGCGAAAGAAGCCATCCTGCTTACGGAGGCACTCAAAAGTGCATAAAAAAAGGAGACCCTAAAGCCTCCTTTTCAATATCAAACGATATTCGTTATTTCTTAGAAGTTGTATCTGCTACTGCCGGAGGAAATTCGGGAGATTTAGGTTTTGGAGCATCTGTAATATCCAGGATTTCTACCTCGAAAATCAGATTTTCATACGGTTTGATTGCACCGCCTGCACCCTGCATTCCGTAGCCCAACATGGAAGGAATATAGAGTTTTGCTTTACCACCTTTTGCAATTTGTTTCAAGCCGTCCTCAAAACCCTGAATACTGCCTCTTTGTCCAATTACTACTTTCAGCGGATCAATATGTCCGAAGGAAGAGTCCACATTGGAGTCGAATTTTTTTCCATCAAAACTCATTCCGGTGTATTTAACAGAAACCTGTTTGCCGCTATCGGCTTTAGGCCCTTCGCCCGGTGTAATGATTTCGACAAAAGTACCCTGCTCTGTTTTAATAGCATTGATTCCTTTTGATTTGATGTACGTTTCAACTTCTTTGATTTCCTTTTCTTTTTCCAGTTTAATTTCATTGTCGAAATCAGCCTGTGCAGAAGCCATATCCGTGAACACTTTTTTTACACGAATGGAAATGGTAATCTTGTCGCCTTTTTTTAACCCCGGAGGCATTTGTCCCATTTGCATTTTGGCAATACTGTCGGCACTTTGAACGATCACTACGCTGTCGCCTTCACGCAACAAAGGGAATACTTCTGAGATATCATAAGGTCTTCCTACACTGTCAATCATTGTAAAAGCAGGTATTTTACCAAATGAATTGTAGGATACAGAATCTTTCTGGGTAACCTTCACATCAAACTTTACAAAATTTCCGGGAGCCAGTTTGGGTCCTTTCCCTTCACTGATGATTTTGTAAAGCAAGCCGCTCTTGGTTTTTTTAAAAGATTCGCCACTGCATGCTGCCAATAGGATGATTGCAACTGCGCAATAAAAAAAGGATTGAATTGTCTTCATTGTTTGTATTGTTAAATTGATTGTAATTGATTTTTAAAGGCTGCAATTTCTTCCCGAAACTTTTTCAGGTTCGCTTCCAGACTTTCGTCGCTCTCACCTCCTGCTGCATTAAAATGTCCTCCTCCGTTAAAAAACCGGCGAGCAAAGGTATTGCAATCGAATGCTCCTTTACTTCGAAAACTCCATTTTCTTTTTTCGTCGCGGTCAATAATCAATGCCGACAATTTGATACCCTGAATTCCCAATGGATAATTGACCAAACCTTCTGTATCACCCGTTTTGATCTGAAAACGCAGCAGGTCCTGTTTGGTCACCCACATCAATGCAAGATTCAGTTCATAATTCACTTCTAAACGATTCGTTAATACATGCCCGATAAATCGAAAACGATTTTCGAGAAAATTATCATAAACGTGCTCGTGAATGATGGTATGTTGCAATCCCTTGCGTTTAAAATGGGCCACCATTTCATGAACCGTTGCGGTGGCTGTGGGGAAACGAAACGACCCCGTATCACCAATGATCCCGGCATACAAGCATTGCATTATAGCTTCATTGATCCGCTCTTCATATCCTCCCTGCATGATAAAGTCGTACACCATTTCGCAGGTAGAGCTTTTACTGGTATCACTGATTCCATATGTAAAAGCCGTTGTTTCCGGTTCACGATGATGGTCGATCAAGACCTTCTCGCCCGGAGCGTTTTGAAGCAATTCAGCCATTCGTTTGGTTCTGCTGAGTGTATTGAAATCCAAACAAAAGATCCAGTTTGCAGCAAAGAGGATCGATTCACATTTTTGCAGATTGCGTTCAAAATCCAACACACGTTCACAACCCGGCATCCACTCAAGAAAAGCGGCCCAATTGGTAGGTGAAATCACCTGCACTTCATGACCCAGTTGAACTAAGAGATGATACAAGCCGAGTGAAGAACCCATCGCATCAGGATCAGGTTTCTGGTGTGTGGTAATAACTACTTTACCGGGCGTTGCTAATTTGCTGTAAATGGCGCTGATAGACTGCATACAAATGGCTGCAAAAGTAGGGGAAAACTGCCGTTGATGAATAATCTTCCACTATTACAGGCTTATCCCGAAGCGACCCGGACTCTCCGTTACATAAATACAAGAATTCTGAATGGAAGGCCTTACCTTTGCGCCGCAAAAAACAATATACGTTATATGAGTAATCGCACATTTACCATGATTAAGCCCGACGCCATGAAAAATGGTCATGCCGGTGCAATCTTGGACAAAATCATCAAATCAGGATTCCGAATTGTTGCATTAAAGCAAACGAAATTATCAACTGAAAAAGCCGGAGAATTCTACGCAGTTCATAAAGAACGTCCTTTCTACGGTGAATTGGTGGAATTCATGAGCAGCGGAGTAATTATTGCTGCCATTCTTGAAAAAGACAATGCCGTGGCCGACTTTCGTACGTTAATCGGAGCAACCGATCCCGCCAAGGCTGATGAAGGCACGATCCGTAAATTATTTGCCACATCGGTTGGTGAAAATGCGGTTCATGGAAGTGACAGCAATGAAAATGCAGCTATCGAAGGTTCTTTCTTCTTTAGTGGTCTTGAACAATATTAATTGAGTTTTTCATTTTGACCGAGTCGCCCCAATAACGGGGCGACTTTTTTTATGACAACGATAAGTCCGTTTGTTGAATCGTATCATGATTCATCAAAAAGAATGCATCTATCTTAGTTCGGATGATCAGTAAAATCAAACGGATTTGGCGAAAAATAGGACCCGGATTCATAACCGGATCCAGCGACGACGATCCTTCAGGTATTGCAACCTATACTCAGGCAGGTGCTGCATTTGGATTTCATACATTGTGGACTGCCTGGCTTTCATTCCCTTTAATGGTAGCAATCCAGGAAATGTGCGCAAGAATTGGATTGGTGCAACAAAGAGGACTCACGAGCGTCATCAAAAAATATTATCCAAGATGGCTCTTGTATTTGATCATATTCATTTCCTTTCCTGCCATCACTCTCAATATAGGCGCCAACATTGCTGCAATAGGAGCCGTGGGCAACATGCTGTTTCCGATCATACACCCCATGCTTTTTTCGTTTGTTGTCATGATGCTAATGATGTGGTCCTTTATCAAATTTTCTTACCGAAAAATTGCCGGAATCCTGAAATGGCTTTGTCTGGTTTTATTGGTCTATATCATTGTCCCCTTCTTGGTGAAACAAGATCTGCGACACATTTTACATCATACGTTTTTACCGCACTTCGAATTCACAAAAGAATTCCTCTCCATGCTCGTTGCCATTCTGGGTACAACAATTTCGCCTTATCTGTTTTTCTGGCAAGCCAATATGGAAGAAGAAGAAATGTTGCACCGGAAAGTCATTGTTGACAAACAAATTATTTCTGAAATGCAAACAGAAATCAAAGGAGGCATGTTCTATTCTGTTTTGATCATGTACTTCATTACACTCACTGCCGGAAGTGTATTGTATGCCAATGACCAAAGAAATATCGAGACCGTAGAACAAGCAGCAAGAACACTGTTGCCGTTAAGTGGGCACAATGCCTACCTCTTATTTAGCATCGGAATTATTGGCACCGGACTGTTGTCAATTCCTGTTCTTGCAGGATCATTGAGTTATATGATGGCAGAGACTTTTAACTGGTCTGATGGGCTGGACAAAAAGTTTCATCAGGCTAAAGGATTTTACATAACCATGATCATCTCCGTTTTAATCGGATTTTCCATAACGCTTATTGGAATTGCACCGATCAAAGCATTGATTTTTACAGCAAT
>JBMLSG010000043.1:75278-90671 GCA_049240625.1 Lacibacter sp.
TTTCCATAACGCTTATTGGAATTGCACCGATCAAAGCATTGATTTTTACAGCAATGGTCTATGGACTGGTCTCTCCTGTTCTTATAAGTTTGATCCTTCATATTTGCAACAGCAAACAAATTATGGGATCTTTTACCAATGACAAACAAACCAACTTCTGGGGATTCTTGTGCTTGGCAATTATGCTTGGTTCTGCAGTGCTGATGATATATTTGTATTGATAATTAGAAATACCCTAGACGACCCCGACATACGACATATTAATGATATTGAATAAGATTAAACCCGTATTTAAATATCGATGTTTCAACTTCATCTTGTTAATTAAGAATTTTAACAGATTTTTTTATATATTTATAAAAACCAATATCTTTTCCCATGCAGAAGCATTCAATCCTTTTGTGTGCAATCGTTTTTTCAATACAATGTTTTGCACAAATTGACGGACCCAACAGCGGAGCTACATTTACAATAACAGCCATACCTGGCTCCAGCAATACATGGACCAATATTACCAATGCAGGTTCCAGCGACAATACCTATGCAAGTTTCGGAAACATTACAGGAAGTGTAGGACGATATACCGACTATTTAGTTGCAACCAATTTTGGATTCAACTTGCCTGCAGGTGCAACCATTACCGGAATACAGGCAGAAGTAGAACGTGCTGACCCCAACGGTCGCACAGCCGATTACAGTGTTCGTATCGTTAAAAACGGAACCATTGGCACAACAGAACAAGCCTTCAATGCCTCCTACTCAATCAGCGACAACATTCAAACTTACGGTAACGGAGGCGACTCATGGGGCGAAAGCTGGACTGTAGCCGATATCAATTCCGCTAATTTTGGAATCGCGATAGCAGCAAAACGAAGTGTTTCGGGCGGGTCAACGGCGGGCAGAGTGGATGACATCAGAATTTATGTTTTTTATTTTACCGGCACGATGCCCCTGAAATTGGTTTCGTTTCAGGCAACTGCTCGTATGAATACGATTCATTTAAACTGGACAAGTTCGGCAGAAAGCAATATGAGTCATTTTGAAGTGGAACGCTCGGTTAACGGATCACAATTTCATACAATTGGTACGGTTCCCTGTCTCAACAACAATTTAACCAACAATTATTCATATGCTGATGGAGCTACTGAAGGCAGTCAAGTTTTTTACCGTTTGAAAATGGTGGATAAAGACGGACCGGTCACGTACTCAGGTATTCTTGCCGTTCAATCGAAACAAAGCAGCAAATATGAATTGTATCCCAGTGTTTGCAATAATAACAGTCGGGTCTACTTTAAAAATCAAGAGAACAACAAGCTGAACATTCAATTTTTCAGTCCCGCCGGAATACTGTTAGGCCAAACACAAACACGATCGAATTCAGCAGAAATAGTCTTGACAACAGCGTACAAAGGACTAATCATCTACCGGATCGAAGACGCATCCAAGCAATGGATACACTCCGGCAAACTGATAATCCAATAAAGAACTCACAGCATAAATAAAAATGCCTTCCATTGTGGAAGGCATTTTTATTTGATCAGAAATTCTGTTATTGAACATTTTCAATCACCATGGCACTGGCTCCACCGCCACCATTGCATATTCCTGCTGCACCATAACGTGCATTGTTTGCTTTTAAAACATGAATCAATGTAACAATGATTCGTGCGCCACTGCATCCAAGCGGATGGCCCAATGAAACTGCACCACCATGTACGTTCACGGTAGCAGGATCCAACTTCATCCGACGGGTATTTTCAATGCCCACAACACTGAAAGCTTCATTCAATTCCCAATAGCTGATATCTTCCATTTTCAAACCTGCTTTTTCAACCGCTTTTGGAACCGCTACAGAAGGTGTTGTGGTAAACCATTCGGGAGCCTGCTCTGCATCAGCATATGACTTAATTTTTGCAATTGGTTTTAAACCTAACGCATCGGCCTTTTCTTTACTCATCAACAACAAAGCTGCTGCTCCGTCATTCATTGTAGATGCATTAGCTGCTGTTACCGTACCATCCTTTACAAAAGCAGGATTGAGTGTAGGGATCTTATCAAACTTAACGTTAAAAGGCTCTTCATCCTTGTCGAAAACAACCGGACTGCCTTTGCGTTGCGGAATTTCCACCGGAACAATCTCGGCAGCAAACAAACCCTTTTCCCAGGCAGATTGACTGCGTTTGTAACTTTCAATCGCAAATGCATCCTGCTCTTCTCTGGAAATTCCACAGGTAGAAGCACACATTTCAGCTGCATTGCCCATTGCTTTTCCATCGTATACATCCGTTAGACCATCCTTAGCCAATCCATCAATAAGTGATGTATTACCATATTTATTTCCCCAGCGGACAGAATCGGCATAAAAAGGTACATTGCTCATGCTTTCCATTCCTCCCGCAATCACCACATCGGCGTCACCCAACAAAATGCTTTGAGCTGCCTGAGCTATCGCTTTCATTCCACTTGCACAAACTTTATTTACCGTAGTACAGTTCACCTCATTGGGTAATCCGGCAAACTTAGCGGCCTGACGTGCTGGAGCTTGCCCCAAGTTGGCTTGTATCACACTCCCCATCAAAACTTCGTTCACAACTTCGGGTTTCACGCCAGCTTTTGAAAGCACACCCTTGATTGCAACCGCTCCCAATTGTGTTGCGGAAAGCGATTTCAAACTTCCGCCAAAACTGCCCATTGGAGTACGTACGGCTTGAATAACATATACTTCTTTCATAAATTGAAATGATTTAAGGCGCAAAGATAACACTTGTTAGTTTAATTCGATCGAAAAATTTCCTTCCCTCCTCTTTTTATTTTATGATTCACGGAATGAAACATCTCGCCGGAGAATAACTGCCGGAATAAGCGTCATTGCTTGCACACAACTGATCTTTTGAATGACACTTATCACGATCCACATTGACACCCCTCATTCGCAAAAAAAATAAAAAATGATTGTTTTGTAACAAAGGTTTGAATCCATACTAATTTTCGAAACTAATGAATGATTCTTTTGACATTTGGAGTCTTCTTGCCGGAGCAGTTCTTTTTTTGATTGGCATTGGATTTATGGAAGAGGCCACGAAATTGCTGGCAGGCAGACGATTCAAATTGTTTCTAAAAAAACAAACTACCAACAAAGTAAAAGCCATTTGTGGAGGTGCAGTTACAACAGCGCTGATGCAAAGCAGCTCCGTCATTAATTTGTTGATCCTTTCGCTCGTAGGTGCCGGCGTTCTCAAAATGAATAATGCACTGGCCGTTATGCTTGGGTCTAATGTTGGAACTACTTTTACCAGTTGGATCATTGCAACATTCGGTTTTAAAATCAATATCGAATCCTTTGCACTTCCCGTATTGGCTGTTGCAGGTTTGGCTTACTTTTTTTCAAAACCAAACAGTAACTGGTCGAACAGCTTTCGGTTTCTGATTGGTTTTTCTTTTCTGTTTGTTGGACTAGGCTACATGAATAATGGAATGCTCGATTTCGTAAAATCAACGAATCTTGCTGCCTTTTCAACGTATCCGGTTGTGTTTTTTTTGTTGGTGGGCCTGGTTCTAACTGCCTTGGTACAAGCTAGCAGTGTAACCATTGCCATTACGCTGAGCGCATTGTATGCAAAAGCGATCAACTTGCCAATGGCAGCAGCCATTGTATTGGGAGCAGAAATTGGAACAACTTTGAAGTTAGCCATTGCATCCCTCAACGGATCTGCACCCAAAAAAAGAGTGGCACTTGGAAACATCCTCTTCAATAGTGTGACTGCGTTGATTATGCTTCTTTTTCTGAACCCTGTTTTGAACCTGATTACAGTTCAACTTCAAATGCAGGATCCATTAATTGGACTTGTATTCTTTCAAAGCATGTTAAACATACTGGGCGTATTCCTGTTCTTTCCTTTTCTGAACCTCTTTGGCAACTTCCTTGAGAATAGATATCAAACAAATAAAGAAACGATCTACATCAACGACACAGATCCCGCCGATACAGCCAACGCATTAGAGGCACTGCACAACGAAACCAATCATTTTATTGCGCAAGTTGGTCTCTTCTGTGTTCATGCATTTGATCCAGAAAACAAACAATTTTCGGTTGATATCCAAGAACATACATTTGAAAAGAAATCGATAACAGATATGTATACCCATGTTAAACAACTCTATGGCAGTATACATAGCTTTTGTATTCGATTAACCAACCAATCGATGTCATCCAATGAGGTTGAACGTACAGCACAACTTATGAGTTCACTTCGTAATGCCATGTATGCTGCAAAAAGCATGAAAGATGCGCTTACAGATATTGAGCAACTTCGAAATTCTTCCAATGATGAAAAATTTGCCTTTTTTTTAAAATCCAAAAAGGAAATCGAAGCCTATTACAAACAAGTTTTTCTACTGCTTAAAGAGTCCGATAAAAATAGAAGCTTTGAACTTTTATCCGAGTTATATAATAACATCCAACTAGTGTACGCAGAAAAATTGAGTCATATTTACCACGATCACTTAAGCAATCAATTGAATGAGATTGAAATTTCTACCTTACTAAATTTCAATCGGGAATTGATTACCTCCCACAAATCAATGATTTTTTCTTTAAAAGATTTTTTACTAACACGCCAGCAGGCTCTTTATTTTGAAGAACAACCCGGATTTATCCGTTAAATGTGCTTCTTACTGATATTGAATGTAAATTGGAATGGGTTTAAGTTTTAAAATTTCTTCGGGCCTCATTACCCGTCCGCCCGTTACAAGATCATTTTTATAGAATACTTTAAACCCGGTAAATTGAACGGGTTGCTGATAAATGAAGTACTGATACGTGCCTTTTTTCTTTGCAGGACTTCCAAAACCATCCATATTGATTACAACCTGCACTTCCGGACAAAGTTTAATACGTTTGTAATTGGTCAACATATTCTGTGTAAAACGATGCACCACCAATATTTTGGGAGGCAACTGATTTTCAATGACGATTTGTTTTAAAAACTCGATTGCATAATTGATATCATCGGCATCGTAAGTACCGATTGAAGTTCCCGGTCGTTTTCCGCTTTTCATGGAAAATTCAGGATCAATTCCCAGGTGTACTTCTGCTAATTTCAAATACGGTTTCAATAAAGGTAATTCCGTCTGCAAATTGCTTAAACCCACTTGAACATCTAAAAACACAAGACCATTAATCTCATGAGTCCAATCAATCGCCTTCTTAATTTCCAGAGCCGGCATACGCAACCGATAAGTTCCACTTTGACCGGGACTTGATTGAGCTGTAACTGCAATGTAATGCAAAGCAGGAATGGCCGAAATCAAACTGTCGGCCTTATCCCATTCTGATACCTGCTTATGTAATCTTTCAAGCATTTCGTCTTTGGGATATTGTCCGAGAACACCCATTCGGGAACTGTAAAAATTGCCATAAAATGCAATCACTCGCTTAAAGGGTAAAATGGCTCCCGATTTTGGAACAGGATCCTGAACCGGCCACAAATGCCGCTTACTTAGACCGGCCAACAATTGAGTTCGTTTACGATATGCGAATGAATCCACTTCTTCTTTTACAGGGATACTATCTTTCGTTGTACCTGCAACACGGTTGATTGTTGATTGAACAAAGAAATCCTCGTTGCGATTGAAACAACCAATAAGGAATAACAACAAAAAATACAAGGAATGTGATGTTATTGAGATGAATAGTAACGGCATAGCATACCTTTTTCAATTCCACAAGTTAATCAGCAGTTGAAACCCTTCGATATGAATCCTGTTTGTATCCAAAATGACATCAGTCAGTTTCAAAAAAAAAGCGGAATTGAAATCAATCCCGCTTCTTTCAAAATGTAAAATCTGTTTACGAATCTCTGTTCATCCAACCCAGAACAGCACCGGTAATCGTTGTTGACAACACGGAAAGTGCGACATCCGCAACCAACGCTTTTTTGCCCCATAAATCCAATTGTGCATAGAGCATGCAATCAACCGTAACGTTCATAAGTAATCCCAACACAGCACCGGTTACTGCACCGGCAACCATCCCTCTGCTATTCGACTTTTGGATAACATAAGAAAGCAACAGACCATAGAATAAATTTCCTGCAATCAATGCCTCCCATACCATATCAGCTTCACTCCGGAACACACCGGTATGTGGCCTGCTATGATTTTGCATAAAATCCATGAACAAGACTCCAAACAAGAGCCATCCCAACAAAAACATCAGAATGCCTCCTGCAAGACCTCCTAAAATAAATTTTTTTGTGTTCATATACGTTGTTTTATTGTTGAGTTCTAATTTAATTCATATTCTTTGCTTTTGCAATAATGAAAACAAGATGTAATCCATAACCCGTATTAACAAAGACCGCAATGGCCATCTTGATTTAACCTGATTTCTACGGTTTTCCAACATTTTCATTACATTTACACTAAATCAGATACTATGAATCTTTTTGTAGCAGGTTTGCCCTATGACCTGGATGATGCAGAACTGGAAGAGATCTTTGAGAAATTCGGTCCTGTAAAATCAGCTAAAGTGGCCATTGACAGAGAAACCGGTAAAAGCCGGGGCTTTGGATTTGTAAACATGGAAAATGATGAAGATGGTAATCAAGCCATTGAATTGTTAAATGATATTTGCTTAGGCAGAAGTAAAAAACCATTGGTTGTAAAAGCCGCTGAAGACAGACCCAGTGGAGGTGGCAATCGTGGTGGTGGTGGAAACAGAGGCGGCGGCGGATTTCAAAAACGCTGGTAATTCTTTCTACAAAATATTATTAAAAAACCGGTTCAATGAACCGGTTTTTTATTTGAAAGAGCGTTCCTTCAAGTTCTCCTACCGGTCTGGAATTTAAGAACCTGAAGAACACCGATTGTTTATGAACCCACAAGCTCCTCTTTGGCAACTTTATTGTACTCGTCGGACAATTTTCGTTGCATCTCAAAAGGAACAGCTTCGTAATTGAAAAACTTCATTCGAAACTTGGCCCGTCCTTGTGTAAAGGAACGAAGTGTGCTGCTATAATCCTGCATTTCGGACAACGGCACTTTCGCAATCACTTTTGTAAAATGGCTTTCTGTATCCATTCCTTCAACGATTGCCCGTCTCGTTTGCAAATCACTAATAACAGAACCGGTAACATCATCGGGACAAAGCACCTCCACTTGATAAATGGGCTCTAACAGTTGCGGATCGGCCTGTTGAAAAGCCTGACGAAATGCTTGTAAGCCCGCAATCTTAAACGAAATATCATTACTGTCTACAGGATGCATTTTGCCGTCATAAACACAAACACGGATATCACGAACATAGGAACCCGTTAGTGGCCCAACCTGCATCTTTTCCATAACACCTTTCAGGATGGAAGGAAGAAATCGAACATCAATTGCTCCACCTACAATACAATTGTAAAACACCAGTTTTCCTCCCCAATCAAGATCGATGGTCTCACGATTTCTCACATTCAAATCTTTGGGTTCGACCATCCCCTCTTCCCAGGGTTCAATTCGTAAATAAACTTCACCAAATTGACCGGATCCCCCACTTTGCTTTTTGTGTCTGTAATTCGCATCGGCCATTTTCCTGATGGTTTCGCGATAGGGTATCCGTGCTCTTGAAAATTTCACTTCCACTTTAAACAAATGCTCAATCTTCCATTTTGAAACAGCAAGATGCATATCGCCCTGACAGTGAATCAGCGTTTGTTTCAGCTCGGGAGATACTTCCACTATGATCGTAGGATCTTCTTCCTTTAACTGATGTAATGCCAGAGACAATTTTTCTTCTTCCCCTTTCTTAATCGGTTCAATTGCCACCGTCATATTGGACGGAGGAAATTCAATGGGCGGCAATTCATAGTTCTTGCCACGTACATGCAACGTATTGTTTGTATGCGTATTTTTTAATTTTAAGCAAGCACCAATATCTCCTGCTGAAAGTTCCGATACATTGATACGCTTGTTTCCCTCAATCAAATAGAGCTGATTTATTTTCTCAACGACACCGGTGGTTTCATTTTCCAGTTCCATTCCGGATTTTATTGTACCGGAATACACTTTGAAATACGACAGATCCCCTACATGAGGTTCGCTTACCGTTTTATAAATAAAAATACAGGCAGGTCCTCCGGAATCACAAATCAACGATTCACCCGAGCGTGTTTTTTGAGGCGGCATTTCATTGGCGCTGGGACACACATTGTCAATGAAACCCATGAGGCGACCGGGCCCCATATCCTTAGCTGCGGATAAGCAAAAAACCGGAAACAGATCGTGATGAATCAACGATTTTTTCAAACCCTCACGCATTTCGTCCTCATCCAGCTCCCCTTTTTCTAAATAATGTTCCATCAATGTTTCATCATTAACTGCTATTGCTTCCACCAGTTCACGATGCAACTGTTCGGCCTTCGCTTTTTCTGAAACCGGGATTTCCTTTTTTTCAGGCTTCCCACCCGCTTCCGGAAAAACATACATACACATTTTTAACACGTCGATGATGGAATGAAAATCCTTACCTTGCTGTAAGGGATATTGTGTCACAACAACATTGTTTCCGAAATGGCTCTTTGCTTCTGCTACCGTTTGATCAAAATCTGCGTTTTCATCATCCAATTTGTTTACAACCAAAACCATGGGCGTTTTAAACTTTTCGGTGTAATCCCAAATCAAGTCGCTGCCCACTTCAACCCCCATTGTACTATTGAGCAGCATAACACCTGTATCTGCTACACGAAGTGCAGAAACAACCTCTCCCGTAAAATCATCATAACCGGGAGTATCTAAAATATTGATTTTATATCCCTGCCATTTAGTGTGTAATAATTTCGAGAAAAGCGAATTTCCTCTTTCCTGTTCCAGCTCGTGATAATCTGAAACAGTGTTTTTTTCGGCGACGGAGCCTCTTCGAGTGATCAATCCCGCTTCAAAGAGCATGCATTCCGCTAAGGTTGTCTTACCGGAACCGGCATGGCCCAGTAAGACAATATTCTTTACATGTGAAGTATCAAATTCTGCCATAACATTTTGTTTTAATCGTTTAAAATGTAAATAGATTCTTTAGGAGAATCACTGGCAGTAAAGGCAAAGGCAGGTCAATAATCTAATGGATGGTTAGATCAGCAAATCTAAATACGATTTGCAAAAAAGGCAAACTCATCTTTTAATTCAGTCATCGTATCCTTGAGTGTATGATAACGATCAGACAAATCTTCGTGTTCCTCTTGTGATTTGTCTGTATGCAACCCAATGGAAAGCCGACTATCATGCGCGAGTTTTTGCTCATGAATTTTCAATTCGTGATTTAAGTCGTGAATGTTTACAAGCTGAATGTAAAACTGATTGTGAAAATGTTCCACTTCCATTAAAACTTCCTGATCAGTTACACCTTGTGCTACTTGTTGCAATTGTTCACGCAGTTGACTGAAATCGCTTCGGAAGGAACGCAGATTCATACGCCAGGAATCGCATTCCTTATGCATTTGTGCGGGGTCTGTAGAAACCATAAAAAGCAGTTTAGGTTAAGGTAAAAGAGTTAGAATCAAAGAGCTCTATAAATTTAAGCAGAATCTTTGAAGCATTAAATTTTTTGCAATCAAATTCCGTGATTTCAGGTTAAAAAATTCCGCATTTAGGAAATACAGATTTCACACATTATCTTAGCAGCTATCAACTTCTTATGAAACAATTCTTTTCACTCATCGCATCATCCATTTTAGCTTTGGGTAGCCTTACGGCTCAGGTCACAGACAAAACGCCATTGATCTCGTATCACCTTTCATTTGCAGATTACCAATCCCCAAAAACAAACTTTAAAGGAAACAATTGGTATTTACCGGGTAACAAGTCAATTGGATTTGGCGTTGAATACATTCTGCCACTGAAAAAACAAGTTGATTTTGCCGGTGGCGTTACAGGAACGTTCGCCAATTTTCCCTCCAATTTTGTAAAAAACGACAGCATTGGTCAGGCCAAATTCAGCAGTCAGTTTGATGCACTTGTCCGTATTAAAGCATTGAAAAATACTTCTACCCTCAATCCATTTTTAATAGCAGGGTTTGGAGTAGGCTCGTTTCCCGGAAAATGGGCTGCCTATGCGCCCTTGGGAGGCGGTTTGTTGATTCGATTCAAAGAAGGCGCCTGGCTTTCGCTTCAGGCACAATGGCGATTTCATTTAACAGGGGGCATCAACAACGATTATTTAATTTACAACATAGGTTTTGCCCAAACTACCGGCAGAAAAAAGAAAAAAACCGATGTGCCTGAAGAACCAACTCTTCCGATTCTGCCGGATAAGGATCAGGATGGCTTTGCAGATGATTCGGATGAATGTGTGGATGTAGCAGGAAGCGTGAAAGGATGCCCGGATACAGATGGTGACGGCATTGCTGACAAAGACGACAAATGCCCCGACACGAAAGGAACACTTGGCGGATGCCCGGACAGGGACAATGATCTTATTGCGGATCAAGATGACAAATGTCCCGATGAAAAAGGAACAATCATGGGTTGTCCCGATAGCGATCATGATGGAATCGGAGATCACGAAGATGCATGTAAAGATGTAAGCGGACTCGCTAAATACAAAGGATGTCCTATACCTGATTCCGATCAAGATGGAATCAATGATGAAGAAGATAAATGCCCGAATCTTGCCGGTGATTCAACGCACCAAGGTTGTCCGGAAGTGAAGGTTGAAATCAAGGAAAAGGTTTCATTTGCTGCTCAAAAGATATTGTTCCATTTTGCAAGTGATGTATTGCTTGAATCCTCTTACAAGGCCTTGAATGAAGTTTCTACCTTGTTAAAAGAACATACCGAACTTAAACTACGCATTGAAGCCCATGCAGATAACAGAGGAACGAAAGAAAGAAATAAAATGTGGAGTGATCGGAGAGCGAAAGCCGTTGCGGATTATTTCATCAAACAAGGTATCGATCCCGGCCGTGTTAGTTATGAAGGCTTTGGCGACACCCAACCTGTTTCGGATAACAAAACCGAAAAAGGACGAAAACAGAACCGAAGAGTTGTAATGACGATGTCTTATTAATTCCATACAAAGAGCCGGAAGATTCCGGCTCTTTCTTTATCCCGAAAAAATCATAATGGCGATTGAAACCAACCTTGAACAACTCATTTTTTTTGCAAAAAGCAAGCAAGACGAAAACATAGCATTTCAAACACATTTGCAAAATCTTGAAAGCACTGAAATTGACAACAGCGTCATGCAACTCAATGATTTAATCACGCCTCAAATTGATTGCACAAAATGCGGAAACTGCTGTCGTTCACTCATGATTAATGTATCTGAACAAGAAGCCAATCGGGTAGCAGATCACCTCACGCTCACACGACTTGAATTTGATAATCGCTATATCGAAAAAGGATTTGGCAATGACATGATCTTAAACACCATTCCCTGTCATTTTTTAAGTGAATCTTCCTGCACCATATATTCAAACCGATTCAACGGCTGCCGAGAATTTCCGGCCTTGCATATTCCCGGATTCAACAAACGCTTGTTCACCATCTTCATGCACTACGATCGCTGCCCTATCATCTACAATGTTGTAGAACATCTGAAAATTGCAGTAGCATTTGAGTTTAAAAAAGAAGTTCAACCATCCTGACAAACATTAGTTTTTTGTATGTTATCCACGAATTTCTCACGTAGATTTAATTGTTCACTTTAAAGCAAAATCCAAAAGGGGTTACCTTTTTTTAATTCACGTATTAAACGGCGGAAGCATTCTTTTTGCAACAGGCAAAAACAATCGCTTTTCATGAAATTCATTTATTAGCAAGCACGTTTTAAAACAGATCAAATGGTACAAAAAACCTACTACAAAACTAAAGACTACTGTAAAGTAAAATTTTCCTTTCAAGTTGAACATGCGGAAACAATCGAAATTCTTGGATTGAACAGTGATTGGAAAAATTCCGTAGTAATGAACAAAAAAAAGGACGGCAGTTTTTCGACTGAAGTGAATTTACCCAAAGATTCAAAACATGAGTTTAAATACCTGGTCAACACAAGTGAATGGCTTAACGAACCTGAAGCTGATGCAGTAGCACCCAATGCATTTGGCGGAAGCAATAGTGTTATCATTCTCTAATAAATCGGAAAAACATTTAAGTCGATTTTCAGTTACTGAGTTTAGGCCTTTGCCGAAACCGGATGGAATCAACGTCTACAAATAAAAAAGCGGGTCAACTTTTTGAAGTGCCCGCTTTTATATTTACGCTGAATGATTTATTTCATCAATGTAATTTTTTCTGTATTTCCACCTGCATAAGTCACGATCAGCATATAACGCCCTCTTGACCAGTCTTGAGATGGGATTTTAATCGTATTCGTGCCAACATTTTCGTTTTTGTAAACAAGCTGACCGGTCGCATTCAAAATACGCAGACTTTGAATTTTCAGATGACTTGAAACATTAACATGCTCATCGACGGGATTAGGGTAAACTGAAACATTCTTTCCGGATTTATTAACTAAAACTACGATGTTTGAAAAGGATTCGTTACCCGCATCATCTCTCATTTTCAAACGGTAATAATTTTTACCCTTCAATGGAGCTACGTCTAAATAACGGTAGTTCTTTGGTTGTGTACTGGTTCCTGCTCCGGGTACAGATCCTAATTCAAAGAATTTCTTACCATCCGAACTCCTTTCTACAATAAATGCATTGTGATTTTTTTCTGAAGCCGATGTCCAGTCTAATTGATTATAGTCTTCTTTGTTTGTTCCTGAAAAATTCAACAAGGAAACTTCCAGGATAGCAGGCAAGGGACCGGATACCCCTGTTACATAAAAAGGTGATTCTGCACCTCCGTTTCCATCCACTACCAGGTAGAAAACTTCTCCGGCCTGTGCGGGAAAACAATGCTGTTGATTTCTTGTAACACCCGCTGTTGTACCGTATATCGCATTACCCCCCGAGCGCGGACAAGACGCAACAATCCAGTTGGGGTCGTTTCCGGCAAGTCTTGGATCTTGGGAGCAAGGATCAGTATCACCATCAGCTCTCGCATCCTTTACAACTATTGACTGTAAACTATTTTGTAATCCACTTATTGATATACATAGAACACCTCCCGCCGTTGCGGTAAACTTAATCCAAACTTCATTATTGTTTGCATTATTCCAATCGCATGTCATTCCACCAATAGTTCCAAAGGTATTCGTATTAGGACCGCTCATGGAACCGGGCATTTGTGTACTGCCGCTTTTCCCATTCGTTTGAGCACATAAAGGTTGACCAGACCAAACAATAGGTGATGAACAATTATCGCCATTGTTCAACTGATCTAAAATAGTTGGATTGGCGAATACCAAAGAAGCCGCAGAAATACAAGGAGCAAATGAAGTGCTTTCCCATGCATAAATTGTCCAGACTCCATTCGCATTTAGCCCATTAAAGACAGAACTCATTGATTGAGTAGCATTAGCCTTAAAAACACCAAAATGACCGGAAGATCCTTTATTCGTGTTCCAATCAGCCGCCATGTTGGGCATTAGCAAACAAGATCCATCCCTCAAAGCTATATTTACGGTACCTGTTGCAATGGTCGTTGCATTCGCTCCATCGTAAATTTGCATACAAGTACCTCCCGGACCCGGAGACTTGATATACAGCTTAACATCTCTCAGATTATCTCCACAATTTGCATTAAATGAAATGTTGATTGAAGCCAATGCATTGGTAGCACTCAAAGTACCAACTCCGGATACATTAAATTGGATATTAGATTTATTGCCTACGGTCGTACAATTGGAATAATTGGTTGAACCCAAATCCAGATCAACACCAAGACCCGAAGATGCATTGACATAAACCTGAGCAGTAAGGTGTTTCGTGTTTATACCAATAAAAAAAAGAAAAAGTAAAAATTTCTTCATTCAATAAATTTAAACAAGTGATCGTTAGCTGTTTTCGTCATCTGAATTTACAACAGTTTCATGACACTAACATTTAAATTACAAAAAGGTTGTTCTGAGAAGCCTAACATATTGAAAAACATGGATATATGTTACCACACATTTTTAGGACAGGTTTCCTGATTGTATTTGTTACCCAGGATAAAGCCCACGACTACTTCGTGCGTTCCGTTGCTCACCGTATTCAAACGCGTGGTGCTGTAATCGTACGAATACGATATCATCACCGTCTTCAACGCCTGTACACCTGCCATGGCTGCAAAGCCATATAAGGACCGGTAACTCGCACCCGCCCAGAACAACTCTCGGTACTGAAACTTCACATTCAGATCCGCCTGCAACGGTACCGCACTCACATACTTCAACATCACAGATGGGATCATGTTAATGTCCTCCGTCAGCAAAAAACGGTAACCCGCCGTCGCAAAAATGTGAGGAACCTTACGACCCGTCGTGCGACGAACGATGTTCTGTGCAAACTCCACACGCTGAGGAACGATCTGATTGACCGACACGCCTGCAAAATAATCCGCTGAATACAACCAGATACCCGCATTCATATCAAAGCGGGTCTTACCCAACTCGCCGCTGCCGCGTACTGACGGATCTACAGGAGCATCCGTACCAAAAAACAACTTACTGGTATTCAAGGTCAACCGATTCACGCCAATTCCAAATCCCGCCGATAAGTTGGTTCGGGGGCTTAATCCCAAATGATATGCATACGTACCGTAGGCCGAAAAATTATTAAACGGTCCCGCCTTGTCGCTAACCACCTGCAATCCAATCCCGTGATGCGGCGCCGATGCTTCATACTCCTCCCAGTAACGCTTACCGCGCGGATTCTCGCCCTGCACTTCAAACGACGTCGCTGTGGTCTTGTAATCCTTCTTGCCAATAGGCGTATGTACCGTTAAATACGAAGTCACCGGTGCATCCTGTAAACCCACCCACTGGTGACGGTGACTGATCTTTAAATCCGTATAGTTCTCAATACCACTCAACGCAGGATTTAACACGTAATTGTTCAATATATACTGTGTGTAATGAGGCTTCTGCTGGGCATATATACTTTTTAAACCAAGCAAGCCAAAGCAAAACAAAGAACATCTTTTCAGAATATTTCGATTCAATTTCATCTGTTTAAATTCAATTTATACTTGAATACTTCTTTTTTTAAACCTCCCTTCCGAATGCCTATTGTCATCTTACAATTGAAATCACTCCTGCCAACGGTTTTGCGGTATTGCTTGTTCGGATGATGTAATAATAAGGGCCCACCGGAACAGGATTCCCATTTTGGGTTCCATCCCACGCATTGCTGCTGCTATAACCAATACGTTCAAACAAACGTGCCCCATAGCGATTGAACACTTCGACCACGCAATCGGGATACTGCTCGATGTACTTAATAATCCAGCGGTCGTTCACTCCATCGCCGTTCGGACTAAACACAT
>JBMLSG010000044.1:0-11374 GCA_049240625.1 Lacibacter sp.
ATCTCATCACGATAGATATTGGTAACCGGCACTTCGGCTGTAGGAATCAAATAAAAATTATCAGCGGGCATATAATACATCTGTCCCTCTTTATCAGGCAATTGTCCGGTCCCGTAAGCAGAGGCCTCATTGACCATATAAGGCGGAATGAATTCTGTATAACCCGCACTTGTATTGTAATCCAGAAAATAGCTGATCAATGCTCGTTGCAATTTTGCACCTTTTCCCTTGTATACGGGAAACCCGCTACCTGTAAGTTTAACCCCCGTTTCAAAATCAACGATATCGTATTTTTTAATCAAATCCCAATGCGGCATTGCTCCGCTTGGCAGTTCCGGTACAGACCCTTGCTCTTTTATCGTAAGATTGTCCTCAGGAGTTTTGCCGGCAGGTACCAGATCGGATGGCAAATTGGGCAGTTTCACCAACACCTCTTGAAGTAATTTTTCAGTTGCTGCAAGTTGTTCCGTAATGGGCTGCAATCCGGCTTTTAAATCGGCGACTTCCGACTTTTTGCTTTCGGCCGCTTCTTTCTCTCCTTTTGCCATGAGCATTCCAATTTCCTTAGACATACGGTTCACTTGCCCCTGCAGTTCATCATACTGAAACGTATATTGTTTGCGCTGATCGTCCAGTGCAATCACCTCGTCCACAAGCTCAGGATTACTGAAATTCTTAATGGCAAGTTTTTCTTTCACAAGTAAAGTATGCTGCCTTAAAAAGGTCACTTGAAGCATATTGCAGATTTTTCGCAAAGATAGGCAGCAAGATTGCGGTTGCCAAAACGCCGGTCAGATTATGAGAGGTACTTACCTACAATGGGCATTCTCCTCCCTACTCCAAAGGCTTTGGGAGATATGCGTATAACCGGACAAAACTGATTGCGCTTGTATTCGTTGGTATTGACGAGCTTGAGGATCCGGTCAACCAATGCAGGATCAAAACCTGATTCTTTTATTTCCTGCGGCCCTTTGCGCAACTCTATGTACTGATACAATATTTTATCCAGTATATGATAATCAGGTAAACTATCACTATCCTTTTGACCGGGCCTTAATTCAGCACTAGGCGGTTTACTGATGATATTTTGAGGTATGATCTCTTGTTCCCTGTTAATATAGTTGGCCAGTTCATAAACCTGCAACTTATAACAATCACCCAAAACACCTATGCCGCCTGCCATATCACCATACAAGGTGCCATAACCGGTTGCGAGTTCACTTTTATTGGAAGTATTCAAAAGGATGTAACCAAACTTATTGGCAATTGCCATTAATAGATTACCCCTCGATCTGCTTTGAATATTCTCTTCGGCCAAACCAAAAGGCATGTCCCTGAAAAGCGGTTGAAGTGTTTCCAGAAAACGATCGTAAATCCCTCCAATTGATAGTATATCATAGGGATTGTTCAGATTTTTACTGAGTGCAACAGCATCTTCCACACTATGCGAGGTAGAATAATGCGAAGGCATTAAAACAGCTCGTACATTTTCGGCTCCCAATGCTTTACATGCCAACACCAGCGTTACGGCACTATCAATTCCACCACTACTTCCAAGAATAGCTTTTGTAAAACCCATCTTGTTGAAGTAATCTTTGATACCAAGTAAAATAGCATCGTGAATTTGAGCTATTCCCAAACGTTCATTGAGTTGCAGCGGTTGAAGTTCCAGGTTTGAGATGGTTTCATTTTTCTGAACAACAGGATCTGAAAACGACCCGTCCTGCTGCATCACCACATAATCCAGGTACTCCTGAAACAATGGCAATTGCTTGATGAGATTTCCCTGACGGTCAAACACCATTGAGCCGCCGTCAAAAACAATTTCAGTTTGACTGCCAACACAATTACAGTAAAAAACAGGAACTGCATATTTCTCTACGTTTCGTTTAATGATCGCCTTGCGGTCGTCGATGTGTGTATAATCAAAAGGAGATGCAGATAAGTTCACCATCAGATCGGGCTCAAATTGAGTCAACTGATCCATCGGACAAATCCGGTACAGGGGATTGTCGCCCAAATTCCAAATGTCCTCGCAAATTGTAACAGCAATTTTTTTCCCCTTAAATTGAATGACTTCCCATGAAGAAGCCGGTTCAAAATAGCGGTTTTCATCAAAGACATCATAGGTTGGCAAGCACGTTTTATGTATCACAGATTGAATGCGCTGCTCATACAAGAAAAAAGCACTGTTGTGCAAATCCTTTCCTTCCCGTTGACGATTTTCTGAAGGTGCTCCGATGAGTACACCAATCGTATCGGCGTGCTGTTTGATCAGATGAACAGCCTGCATACACTTTTCCCGAAAATCCTGAAATTCGAGAAAATCACGCGGAGGATACCCACATACACTCAACTCACTGAAAAGAATCAGATCTCCCCCGGCTTTTTTTGCTGCTTCGATCGATTCAATGATTTTATTTGTATTCTTTTCAAAGTTGCCAATGTGATAATTTTGTTGTGCCAGAAAAATCTTCATGCCTCAAATTTCAACATTTTCGATCACAGATCACCACAACAAAGCCATGAATCTTACGTTTAAAGCAATCATGAAATACGTATTAATTATTTTCATTGTCGTCACCTTCAGTTCTTGCTCCAACTCTGATAGCCGTCCTGATCTTTCCAATATCCATGTCAATCTTCAAATTCACCGCTTTGAGGATGACTTTTTTGCGCTTGACAGCAACAATACCCGAACCGGACTTTTGGAATTAACTAAGAAATATCCTGATTTTTTACCCCTTTTCGTAACGCATGTGCTGGGACTAGGCCCCGTAAACGATAGTAATGAATTGGCCTATACAGGAAGCAGGCGTTTTTTACATTTAAATCGTCCGGTTTACGATCAGGCACACAGTTTGTTCAAAAAATTCAACACTTTGGAGCAGGAGCTTCAATCGGGCTTTCGTTATTTAAGCTATTATTACCCCCACTATAAAATACCTGAAATTTATACCACAGTAGGTCCTATGGACGCTCTGGCACCAATGAGCAATCAGGAACCAAGTCCCAATTTTATGGGTGAAAATTTTATTGCCATCGGTTTGCAATTTTATCTGGGAAAGGATTTTTCAATTTACAACGATCCTGCTTTCATCAGTAACATCGCTCCCCAATACCGGAGTAAACGATTCTCTAAAGAATACATTACAACCGATGTCTTCAGATTGGTACTTGACGATATGTATCCCGACAGCAGCAATCGCCTGCCTTTGATTGAGCGATTTATTGAAAAAGGGAAACGCCAGTACTTGCTCAAAAAGTTACTTCCGGAAAAGCCCGACACGTTGTTGATTGGCTATACGGCGGAACAATTGAAATGGTGCCATAACAATGAACGAAGCATCTATAATTTCTTCGTCCAACAGCGCTTGTTATTTGAAATCGATCCCGCTCTAACTCAAAACTTCACAACAGAAGGACCTTTCACACAAGGCATGCCCGAAACCAGTCCCGGAAATATTGGAGCTTTTCTGGGATGGCAAATCGTAAACAGTTTCATGGAAAAGAGAAAATTAAGTCCGGATGCGCTGATGAAAACAAAAGCCGGAGACATTTTCAGCGGATCAGGCTACAAGCCCCGTTGACGGATTCTGATGAAAGGTTCCCAATGCTTTCATCATACGATAATGCGATGCAATTGCAGACCGCATTGTTGGAAGACTATGGTATGGAACATGATGCTCTTTGCACTTCTGCTCAACTATTTTGCTGATAGCCGGATAATGAATATGGCTTATTCGCGGGAAGAGATGGTGCTCAATTTGAAAATTGAGTCCGCCAACCAACCATGAAATAAAAACATTGTTTGGGGCAAAGTTTGCAGTTGTGCGGACCTGATGTATGGCCCATTCATTTTCAATTTGTACCGGTTCTGTGCCGGCCTGTTCAAATTCAGTTTCTTCCAGAACATGTGCCAATTGAAAAACAATCGCCAACGTTAAACCCATACACAAGTGCATCGTTGCGAAACCAATAGCCCATGAGCCTACACCAACAACTTGAATAGGAATTACAAAGTAAACAAGCGCATAATATAGTTTACTGATCCAAAAAATGACATGATCCTTCACGCTCATTTTTTGAAGTGGTGTTGTATAAACTCTTTGGCTGAAGTACTTGTTAAAATCCATAATTGCGACCCAGGCAAATGAAGAAATCGCATACACAAGGAACATATACAGATGCTGGTATTTGTGAGCCGGCACCCACTTTTGTGTACTGCATTGCCGGATCAATGGACTTTTGGCAATGTCGTCATCTACTCCATCCACATTGGTATAAGTATGATGAATAATGTTGTGCTTAAACTTCCAAATGAATGCATTCCCGCCTAATGCATTTAAAGAATAGCCCATGACTTCGTTAATCCACTTTTTATTGCTGTAACTTCCATGACAGGCATCGTGCATTACATTGAAGCCTATGGATGCTGAAGTTACTCCAAGCAGGCCACACATTATAAGTGCAGGAATGGCCGGCACCGCTATTGTCAATAGGCATACATACAGGGCAATTGCCAAAGGAATTAAAACCAAAGTTTTAATATATAATTTTCGGTTGCCCGTTTTCAGAATCTGATTGTCCGAAAAATACTGGTCGACTGCCTGTTTTAAATCTGTAAAAAAGACATTGTTCTTATTGTTAAACGTAACCTTTGGCATTAAAAAGTGATTTGCACGCCGAACTCTAAATGAGAAAGCGTGTTAAAAGTAACCCTTTTCGCCGAAACTATGAGTCTTACGTTAAATCGAAAAGGAAATCAATTGTATTTAAAGGGGGCGATCAATTCAAACATGGGGATGTTTGCTCGAAATTGCTTTTTGTTTAACATGTTCTCCATGATGTAATAGCCTTGCATGGAGCCCATTTCGGTTCTTAAATTACAACCGCTCATATACTGGTACCTGTCTGCAGGCTGAATCAAGGGCTGCACCCCCACAACACCTTCACCTTCGACTTCTTTTATAGATCCTGAGCTGTCAAATATGTGCCAGTGCCGCTTTAACAATTTAACGGGAAAAGGATTCCTGTTTTCAATCGTTATTCTGTACGCAAACATGTATTCTTGTTCAACCGGATTACTGTCATCCGGCTGATAAAACGTTTCTACCGTAATTTCAACCCCTTCAGAAATTTTGGATACCATGATGGCGTTTGTATGATTCTAACAAAATAACGAACTGTTTGTTGTAATTAGAAGGCTTCAGACAAAAGAAATGAACTCTTCTCCTGCTCACTCAAACCACCAGCCAATGTTTGTCTTGCTCAAAAGCCATGTTACGGCCATCCCGAGCAAAACAATTGACGAGATAACAACCAGCAACATGGCATTTCGTTTCTTGCTTTTACGGCTGCTGGAACCGGATGCTTCTATTAACATATAAATGCTCCACAGGAACACCCCAAAACTCATAAAAAACAAAAACTTAAACAATTCCAGCCTTGCAGCCCATAAACCTAAAAGAATAAAAGAAAACACAGCATTCATATGTTCGATTACCATTGATTGGGATAAAGTTAGGGGTTTGTTCTTTTGAAATGCCAATTCAGACGGCCTTAGCTTTCTTGTATCCCGACTTTTGCAGATACTGCATGACTTTTTCACGTTGATTGCCCTGAATAATGATTTCCCCATCTTTTACCGAGCCACCTGTTCCGCAGAAATTTTTAATCTGTTTCCCTAAAAGCTCCAGATCAGAATCTGCACCCACAAATCCTTTAATCAACGTTACCAATTTTCCGGCCCTGTGCTTGGAATCTAACTGAACTTTTAACAACTGGGCTTCCGGTGAGAGTGTGTCCGGCAGACTTGTGTTTTCCGTTTGAAATTGAAAATCCGGATCGGTACTGTACACGATCCCACTGCTATCTGTTTTTCTTTTCTTTGACATGAGTTGAGCATCATTGGTTATACAATCTTAGCTTTCAAACTTAAATCCAGACTTTGGGCCTGATGAATCAAAGCACCCACACTGATAAAGTCGACTCCGGTAGCTGCAAAGTCTTTGATATTTGACAATTGAATTCCTCCACTTGCCTCTGTTTCAATTTTTCCATCAATCAACTCTATAGCCAGTTTCAATTGATCTGGCGTGAAGTTATCCAGCATAATACGATCTGCCTTACCTGAAGATAAGACCCGCTGAACATCTTGAAGCGATCTGGTTTCAACTTCAATTTTGATTCCGGGTTTTACTGTTTGAACATAGTTCCATGCAAGGTCCAATGCCTTTTCTATACCGCCACAATAATCGATATGGTTATCTTTCAACATAATCATATCATACAATGCAAACCGATGATTGAAACCGCCTCCGATTCGAACCGCTTCTTTTTCCAATAATCGAAAATTGGGCGTGGTTTTTCTTGTATCCAGCAGACGGGCGGAATAGCCCCTAATTTGATCGGAATATTTTTTTGTCAAGGTTGCAATTCCACTCATTCGTTGCATACAATTCAACACCACCCGTTCACACTTGAGGATCGTATGAACATCCGCTTCCACTTCGAATGCATTATCGCCGGGACGAACAAGATCGCCATCCGACTTGAACGGCTTAAATACAATATTGGGTTGAATGGTTTTAAAAACGGCCTCTGCAACATGCATACCGGCCAGCACACCTGAGTCTTTGATTTTTAAAACAGCAATTCCTTTTGCATTGGCCGGAATGCAACTGAGAGTAGAATGATCACCATCTCCAATATCTTCAGCCAAAGCGTGATCAATTAATTGCTGCAACATTTCTTCATAGCGTTGTACCATAACGCAAATCTAATGGATTGAAGACTGCAGAAAAAAGAAGTGAGCGATTAATTCGAAGCCTCAAATTCGATGCCCTGTATTAATAATTTATCTCCTTTTTGACGCATAAATACAGTTGTTCGATAACTTCCGTTTGATGTTTGTAAGGTTCCAATAATGAAGTTGGACGCTGCATTGTTTCCGGAATGCTTTACCTCAAAGCCCCTGGAGCGATTGAGTGAAAAAAAATCCTTTAAAACCAAAACAGCCTGGGTTTTGCTATACGAACCACCTTTCCCCGGGAAATTGAGTTCCACCGATTGGTCAAAATAATTACCAATTTTTTCTGCATTACCGGTTTTTAATCCGGCAACGATTTCGTCTTTCTGCGTAAAAGAAAAAAAGACAGCCGCAAGGATCAAAAAAAGGTACGTTTTGTAGTGAAGCGTTTTCATTTTAGTATTTGAAAAAGAAAATTACGAAAAGCATGCCAAATAAACCAGTTTTCAGAGAAGATCAGTCTGTTTGTTTGTTTTTAACCGTATCCGGCATCTCCGTAAAATCAAGTAAATTTGCACTTTGAACAATCGGGAAAACAAAAGACCGGTAAAAAGCAACATTTTTTAAGCAAACATCATACGAACAACAAAAACCAGCTTATGAATCCGAAAAAAACGATTCTCATTATAATGGATGGATGGGGACTTGGCGAAGTAAAGAATGCAGATGCCATTCAACAAGCCCGAACTCCTTTCGTAAGTTCACTTTACGCACAATACCCTAACACAACTTTAACAACCTGTGGAGAATCCGTAGGACTTCCTGAGGGACAAATGGGCAATAGTGAAGTAGGCCATTTAAATCTTGGTGCGGGCCGAATTGTGTATCAGGAGTTGCAAAGAATACATGTTGCAATACGTTCGGGTGAATTTGCAAAAAACCAAACACTTCTTGACAGTATAGAGTATGCCCAAAAGAACAATAAGACACTTCACCTGATCGGGCTGGTTAGTGATGGCGGAGTGCATTCCCACACTTCACATTTAAAAGCAATAACTACACTCTGCAAAGAAAAAGGACTAACGAATGTACTGATACATGCATTTACTGATGGCAGAGACACCGACCCTAAAAGCGGACTAGGTTATTTAACAGACCTACAGCAGCACTTAGACAAAACAACCGGAACCCTGGCCTCTATTACCGGACGATATTATGCAATGGACCGTGACAAAAGATGGGAGCGTGTTCAACTTGCATACGATGCTCTTGTAAACGGAAAGGGAATCTTATCAGACCACGTATTACAATCGGTTCAGGAGTCTTATGAAAATGGGGTTACCGATGAGTTTCTAAAGCCCATCATCAACGCAAAAATTGACCATCCTGTAATACAAAACGGAGATGCCGTTATCTGTTTCAATTTCCGCACAGACCGCTGTCGTGAGATCACACAAGTGTTAACACAGCAGGATATGCCTGATTTTAACATGAAAAAGCTGGAATTGCATTATACAACGATGACCGAATACGATAAGACCTACAAAGGTGTTCGTGTCATTTTTGAAACCGACAATCTGAACCAAACACTGGGAGAAGTTTTAGAAGCAAACGGTAAAAAACAAATTCGCATTGCAGAAACGGAGAAATATCCTCATGTCAGTTTCTTTTTTAGCGGCGGCAGAGAGCAACCCTTTGAAGGCGAAAAACGCATTATGATCCCTTCACCTAAAGTAGCCACTTACGATTTAAAACCGGAAATGAGCGCTTTTGAAGTTACAGAAGCCATCGTTCCTGAAATTGAAAATGAGACATCAGATTTTATTTGCTTGAATTACGCCAATGCAGATATGGTGGGCCATACCGGCGTTTTTAGCGCAGCCATTAAAGCCATTGAAACCGTAGATAACTGTGTCAACAAAGTTGTATCCGCAGCACTACATCATGGTTACACCGTTTTTCTGACGGCAGATCATGGCAATGCCGATTATATGATTAATGAAGACGGTTCTCCCAACACGGCTCATACATTGAATCTGGTTCCGTTGTTCGTGATCGACAAAGAATGGAGAGGATCGCTCAAGAACGGAAAATTGGGTGATATTGCCCCTACCATTTTACATTATATGGGATTACCGATTCCCAAAGAAATGACCGGAGAAGTCTTGATGGAATCTTGAAAATCTGCGTAAAACATATCACTTCTTTTTTCTTAGCATCGCTTATGATGCTACCCTTGTTATTGCCCGTGATTTCGCAAATTCAGCAGCGTTACATTCAATGGGAAATGCTGGAGCAACTGGAACAAAAGGAGCTCGTTACCATCGAAGTGAACCAATCTGAAATTCAATGGATCCATAACGGTAAAGAATGCCTCGTTCATGGAGAATTGTTTGATGTAAAACAATACGACCACAAAAACGGCAACTACATCCTCACCGGTCTATTTGACAGTAAAGAAAAAGCGCTGCAGCAACAACTTGTTCAACAAACGGAAAAACAACAAAAACCCGAACAGCAATCTCGCTTGATTAAACTGCTTACAAGCAACCTTATGCTTCCGGCAAGTCATGAACCGACGCCACCATTCTGTCTATTTGCAAAGGGATATTCCGCTTATCGCAATCCTTTGTACACAAATCCGACATCATTAATTATCTCGCCTCCACCTGAGCAGATTTAAAACGCTTTTTTATCCTTTTCTTTTTACATCAAGCATTCTCCCGGATCACATTTTGTGATTTTACAGGAAATGTGGACATGAACCAACCTTGCAAGTGTCAATCGGAACGCAATCCGATTGCTCTTTAAATTACTAAACAGGTTGATTCATGTGGTTTTACAATTAAAATAACAACAGCAAATGAAAAGACATTTTATCATCTTGATAGCAATACTATTTGCCACAACTGCTTTTGCTCAAATACTTCCCGGCGACACCTCAACCAAACATCTTGATGAAATCGTCGTAAGTAGTAACAAGTTCCCCGAAAAGAAGCGCAATGTTGCTCAACGAATTGACCTGATCAACGCCGGGTTTATTGCAAAAATAAATGCACAAAACACGGGCGACTTACTACTTAACACCGGCAACGTATTTGTTCAAAAAAGTCAGCAAGGCGGAAGCAGTCCGGTAATCAGAGGTTTTGAAGCCAGCCGAATCCTTCTTGTTGTAGATGGCATTCGAATGAACAACCTGATCTATCGCTCCGGACATTTACAAAACGTGATCACAGTAGACCAGAACATGTTGCAAAGTATGGAAGTAATGTACGGTCCGGCCTCTACTCTTTTTGGAAGTGATGCCCTGGGCGGTGTTGTTCACTTCCGTACAAAATCACCGAATCTTTCTACAAAAGAAAAAAAAGTACAAGTCAACGGCCATAGTTTTGTTCGTTACAGTTCGGCGAATCAGGAAAAAACGGCACATGCCGATGTAAATATTGGTGGAAAAAAATTGGCCTGGTTACAGTCCTACACTTTCAGCGATTTTGGAGACATGAGAATGGGCGGACACTACCCAAAAAAGTATCCCGATTTTGGAAGAAGAGATTCTTTTGTGACACGCATCAATGGAAATGACACTGTGCTTAAAAACAACAATCCCAATGTTCAAAAATACAGCGGCTACAAACAATGGGATATTTTGCAAAAACTACTTTACAAAGCATCTGAAAACATTTCACATTCATTCAATTTTCAACTTTCCAACACGAATAACGTACCGCGTTACGATCGCCTTCAGGATAAACGAAACAATACCTTACGTTGGGCCGAATGGTATTACGGCCCACAAAAAAGAATGCTGACGTCCTACGAACTGGCGCTGACAAAAATCGGTTGGTTTGACAACATCAACGCCAATGTCAATTATCAGGCAATCGAAGAAAGTCGCATTCAGAGACAATACCGTTCTTCGACTAAGGAAGCACGCATAGAACGTGTCCATGTTTTCGGTTTTGTAATTGACATGCGCAAATCATTAAAAAAACATGAGATTACCGTTGGAGCAGACGGACAATTTAATTCGTTAAGATCGAACGGAACTATTACCAATGTTAATACGGGTAGCGTCACAAAACTTATTGACACACGATACCCAAACGGAAAAAACAAAATGAACAACCTGGGTGTATTTGTGCAACACACGTATAAGCTTAATAAAAAAATGATATTCAACGATGGCTTACGATTGCAGCATAGCACACTCTTTTCAAGTATTGCAGACAATTCATTCCGCCAATTGCCATACACTGAAATTCATCAAAAAAATACAGCCCTCACAGGCAATGCGGGATTCGTTTATTTACCGGGTATCAGAACAAAACTATCGGCACATTTTTCTGCAGGGTTCCGCGTACCGAATGTAGATGATCTGGCAAAGATTTTTGAATCCGGCACATCAGGATCTGTACGGCAGGTCGTTGTTCCTAATCCGAATATAAAGCCGGAACGTACATACAATTTTGATATAGGTATCAGTCAAACTCTGGGTAAAAAAGTACGATTGGAAGCAAGTGGCTTTTATACCTTGTTTCGGGACGCACTTGTTAAAGCACCCTTTCTTTATAACGGACAAGATTCGATTCTGTATAATGGCGTAAAAAGTCAGGTACTGGCGAA
>JBMLSG010000044.1:11474-18797 GCA_049240625.1 Lacibacter sp.
TATAATGGCTGGAAAAAACTGGATCAGTACAATCCCGAAGGGGAAGACAACCCACAATATGCAACACCTGATGGAATGCCCTCCTGGTATACCATTAATTGGAGATCCTCCTACCTGATCAAACAAACCACTTTGCAATTTGCTGTTGAAAATCTTCTCGACCGGAACTATCGATATTTCTCTTCCGGTTTTTCGGCACCGGGAAGAAATTTCATCTTTAGTGTACGTGTAGCATTTTAACACCAAGAACCACCATCTCAAAGCCGTTGTTTTTGAAAGAACAACGGCTTTTTCATAAAAATAAAGTAAATTCAAAGTAAATTTTAGTCATTATTATGACAGAAGAATCCATTTTAATGGGTTGTCTGCAAAAAGAACCGGCGGCACAAGAAGCTTTATATCTCAAATTCAGCTCCAAAATGCTGGGCGTTTGCTATCGATTTGCCCACAACCGCCAGGATGCAGAAGACATGTTACAGGAAGGATTCATTCGTGTGTTTACACAGATGCATCAATTTCAAAACAAAGGTTCATTTGAAGGCTGGATCCGTCGCATCATTGTACATACCTGTATCAATCAACTAAAGAAATTCAAAAAATTCAATGATTGTCTTGAAATCAGTTTTGCGCAGATGATGCCGGCGAGCGAAACAAACATTCCTTCCGTTATTCAAGCCAAACAAATTGTTGAATGCATCCGGTCTTTACCTCTGGGATACAGAACTGTTTTAAACCTATATGCGATTGAAGGCTATTCGCATCGTGAAATTGCCCATATGCTGGAAATTGAAGAAAGCTCAAGCCGTTCACAATACGCCCGTGCAAAAGCAATGCTGGAGCGCATCCTGACCCAAAAACACATTCTGTTGCAACCCGAAAATTCAGGTTGGTTTAAAACCGCAGTCAATCTCTGACCTTTAAAAACAATTCCAGTTTATACTGCATGAGTCGTATTCCCAACCATAAGGATTCATTTGAGACCCGGCTGAAAGAACAAGTTGAGGAATTTGGCATGACTCCGGGAGCCGATTCCTGGAACACGATTCAACAATCCATTCATATCGGCAATACACGTTTTGGATTGATAACCGTTTTATTGCTATTTGTATTTCTGGTTCCGCTCACCATCCGTATTGCAGTATCATCCCATTCCGCTTTTCTTGATTCCTTTCAATCCCGGATAACAATTCCTACAAATAAAACATCACAATCGAATGAAGCTTTGCATTTCGTAAAGGAACAAAAGAGGCTGTCAACATTCTTGAACTCCGAGTTCAACAAGAATCATTGGTATAAGAACATTGTTTCAATAAAAGAAAAATCGGTCGGCAGTATTCAAACAGGATCCAATCCTCTTTTAAGCTCCATAACTGCAAAAACCGGATCAGCACCAAAATCATACAGCGAACCGAACTTTTTTAAGCCACCGTTGCTCCCAACCCATGACCAATCGAATACAGATTTAACTGAACGTAATTTGAAAAACAATTCGAATACACCGTTCAGACTGCAAGCAAAATCAAAACAAAATAAACAGTTGCAATTTTTCATTGTTCCCTCAATCAGTCACTGTAACACTTATCGTATACTGAAAGCGAGGTCAACGGAGGAACTTTCTTACCATATCGAACAAGAACCATCCGCCGGATTTGAAGCGGGTGCTGCCATTTTGATTCCGGTTTCCAATCGAATCGCGTTCAGGACCGGCCTTCAATTCAACTTTACACATTACAAGACCAAAAACATTACGGCCTTTGCAACGGCATCCGGAGCAGGTATTATAAACGATTACACTGCCGGAACATTGAATCCACTTGCTGACAAAATTCATAATCAGTCCTACCAGCTGTCGGTACCGGTCGGAATGGAATACAAGATAGAACAACGATCCGGTTTAGGTTGGTATGTAGCAGCTCATATACAAGCAACCTATATGATGAAAACAACAGGCCATCTGTATGTACGATCTGTTCAAAAACCGGCAATAGCCCGTGACATGCTGAGCAGAATGAACAGCCATGCTGCCGTTGAAACCTTTATTAGATGGGATCATAAAAAAACAACCTTACAAATAGGCCCTCAAATCCGCTGTCAGCTTCGATCCAACACACATCCCAAAATCAGTTCCAAAGAATATTTGATCGATTATGGCATTAAAGTTGGTATTGTTCAAACACTTTATTAAAAAAACTGTTTGTTGAAATATCACTTTCAAGTCCTTTGTCTTATTTAATTTTACACAATGCGTACAATCATACTTTCATTCATTGTATTGGGAACACTTTTCTCGGCTTGCAAAAACGAAAAAAAAGAGCAAAAGAATTATATTGATGTATCGGGCTATCTGCGAGGTCAACTCGCCTATTTCGACACTGTACCTTTTGGATTTGTTCGTGTAAAATTGCTGGATACAATTGCGACCGATACACAATACCTGCGTAAAGAACAAGTTGCAAAGATCGTTGAGCCTTTTCTTACAGCATCCTTAAAAAAAGACGCATTTGAGGATCGTTACATTGAATCGACCTTTGCTGATGCAACCATCGGAAAAATCACCATCACCTATACCGCAAAAAAAACAGAAGACCCTGTACAGCGAATTGTTGTATATGTGACTCCGGGTAAAGAAGTGATAGAAAAAGTTTATCTGACCCGTACCGAAGCAAGCGAAGATTCCTCGCTCACACAACAATTACTCTGGAAACACAATCAAAGCTTGATGCTCATTACATCTGTTACAAAAAAGGACCAGACAGAAACTACTGTGACTGAAAAAATTGCTTGGGATGAAGAACAAGAATAATTATGACACAGGAAACGTTTTTAGAAATTGCGCCAACACTTCCCCGTCAACCCGGAATCTATAAATATTATGATTCGAAAGAAAACTTACTTTATGTTGGAAAAGCAAAAAACATAAGAAAAAGAGTTTCGAGTTATTTTAATAAAAATCAGCAGTCCTTTAAAACACAGGAATTAGTACGAAGAATTGCATCGATTGAGTTTACCATCGTATCAACCGAGCAAGATGCCTTTCTTCTTGAAAATGCGTTGATCAAACAATTCAGGCCGCATTTCAATATTGAGTTGAAAGACGGAAAAACCTATCCCTTCATTGTTATCAAAAAAGAACCTTTTCCCAGAGTTCTGCTAACAAGAAGATCCATTAACGACGGTTCAGAATACCTGGGACCTTTTACTTCGGTATTTAGGATTAAAGAGTTACTGGAGTTTATCAAGCAAAATATACCGCTTCGAAATTGCACACTCAATCTAAGCGAATCCAATATTCGAAAAGGGAAATACAAAGTATGTCTGGAATATCATCTGGGAAACTGTAAAGGACCCTGTGAAGGCTTACAAACTCAGGATGAATACCAGAGAGATATACAACATGTACGCGATGTTCTTAAAGGCAATCTAAAAAGCATTATTCTACATTTTAAAGAAGAGATGCAAGTTGCTGTACAGGATTTGAAATTTGAACAAGCCGAACGTATACTCAAGAAAATTGAGTTTCTGGAAAATTATCAATCGCGGTCTACAATTGTAAATCCCAAAATGGGTAACGCAGACGTGCTCTCGCTGATAAGAAACGGCGACAAAGCCTTCATCAACTACTTGATGGTGGAAAACGGCACGATCATTCAAACAGAAAACTTAGTTGTTGACTGTAAACTTGATGAAACAGAACAAGAGATACTGGAACAACTTTCAACCAAAATCAGCAATACGTTCAGAAGCAATGCACATGAGTTAATTGTTCCCGTAGCCATCGAGTTGCTCGATGATCAAAAAAAGGTGACGGTACCCAAAGCGGGAGACAAAAAGAAACTTCTTGAACTCTCACAAAACAACGTACGCTATTTTTTTAATGAATACCGGAAAAAAGCAATCAGCCACACTCAAAAAGACGATAATAATTTAAGGCCCTTGCTTGAGCAAGTCCGAAAAGACCTGATGTTGAAAAACACGCCCCTGCACATTGAATGTTTCGACAACTCCAATTTTCAGGGAAGTTACCCGGTATCGGCCATGGTTTGTTTCCGTAACGGCAAACCCAGTAAGACAGAATACCGTCATTACAACATCAAAACAGTTCAAGGAATCAACGATTTTGCATCCATGAAAGAAGTCGTCTACAGAAGATATCAACGGCTATTGGAAGAACAGGGCGATTTGCCTGATCTGGTCATCATTGATGGCGGAAAAGGACAATTATCGGCCGCTATGGAAAGTATTCAGCAACTGGGCTTATCAAACAAAATGACCGTTATTGGGCTGGCAAAAAACGTGGAAGAGCTTTTTTACAATGAGGATCAGGAATCGCTCAAATTGCCATATCAAAGTAAAACCTTGCTTTTATTAAGACAAATCCGGGATGAAGTTCATCGATTTGGCGTGGAATTTCACCGCAAAAAACGTAGTGAAGGCACTTTTAAAAATGCATTGGAAGAGATACCGGGAATAGGTGCTAAAACAGCTACTACACTCTTAAAACATTTCCGTTCCATTGCCGCAATCAAAAAAGCATCTGTTGATGAAATCGCCCAAATAACAGGAAAGGAAAAAGCTGTTATTGTGGATCGTTTTTTAAAACACAAATGAACTTAGTTCAACAAGCATCCGATAAGGTGTTTCCGGTAAACAGAAGTAGCGAAAAGAAGTACTTAAATGTCAGAAATAAAAAAAGGGGCCAGGATAGATATCCAGCCCCGTCTTTAAAATCCAATATCCTATGAAAAACCAAGACGAAGATACAATGTATTTGCAGATTTCCAACTATCCGGGTATAGATTTTTAAAAAAATATATAATTCAAGCAATTACACTTGCTGCAATTAAGTATTTGCAACTAACAAAAACCGATAACGCTGTTAAAAAATGAATTACTGTACAACTCAAGCTCCATTTGCTTCCTAATGCGCCCAGAGAGCCCTATACGGAGCGTCTGTTCTTATTTATGTAAAGTGTGAGTAAGATAGAAAAAGGGGGCCTTAAAACAAACTTAAAAGCGTTTGTGCGAAAGCAGGGAATATCAAAACTTATAACGTGTAGACTTTTGTTTTTATACCGGCATATGAATTTTTAATATCGGAGATTTAATAAATCAACGGGAACGCTGTTGGTATAAATCTAAACAATGAAGTTTTTTGGAGAAGCAAAAAAAAACCGCTGCAATGAATTGCAGCGGTCGGTATTTTACTTTTAACAAAAAGATCAATAAGCCCAGAGATCTTGCTCGTAGTTGAAGATTTTTTCTTTAATCGCTTCACCCTCTAACAAACGGAGAATCGGATCTTTAATATAAGAACGCAAGGTTCTGTCGTAGGGGTTATCAATAGAAGACTTGGTAATGTAACTGCTGAACATTCTGTTTTCAAACAGTTCTTCCCAGGTCATACGGGCACCAAAGTTTTTACCATTGTATGCCTCATACTTCGCAAATACTGAGCGACAATCGGGATAATAAACCCAAAACATGGGAGCATACTGTGCTTGTCCCGGAATCAAATCAGTTCCATCACTCCGTATAAGACGTTTCATTGGAGCAATTCCAAGAATCCGTACGAACAAACGAGAAGCTTCTTTATCAAATACCCATTCTTCTTTAATACGGAACAGGTAAATGCTATCGGGATCTACTTCACGTGCACGAACCTCATACTTTGTAATATCTCCATTCATGTCATATACAGGAACAGTATCCAAACCGCCTGAGAATGCTTCCATTACTTTCGTAGGAGTCATAGGCGTGGAAAACCGATCATCATTTTGAGCATCAAAAGCAGTGATTTCTCTGCTGCGAATGGCTCTCAAAAGAATAGCGATGAAACGTTGGTTCCCATTATCTTCATCATTCGCATAACGAAATGAAAGATTCATTTTTTCGCGGGTGTCGATTTCACGCCAAACACGCTGACGATAAACCGCATCATCTTCACGAATATGCTCGAAAGCCAATGGCTGACGATCTTTAACCAAATTACGCTCAATTGAAGCGTCGTTTCGCAAAGATGGCTTCACGGTATCCATTGCAGCATTCCCTGTTGAAGGAACAACTACTATGGGAATATTGGCTTTGGGTTGATTGGAAGGTTGCTGTTGATTGTTGTTACCGTAACCGGATGACTGATTACCATAGCCCGAAGACTGCTGATTTCCATATCCGGAAGACTGTTGGTTGCCATATCCGGAAGAAGGCTGACTTGCAGGCGGATTACCATAACCAGAAGACTGATTACCGTAACCTGATGACTGTGTACGCTTTGTACTGGTACGCTTCTTCTGAGCCTCAACCGATCCGGCAGACAATAAAGCGATCAACAAAATTCCTAATCCAAGGTTTTTCACTTTCATGATCTTTGGTTTAATACAGATTAAACGCAATTGTTGGTAGTTTTCTTGTGTTACCACCCGGTCCAACTGCTTTTATTTCATCCAGAACAACAGTAGTTCCGGGACGACAACGATTAATCAAATCCTGAACCGGTGCAAACGAGTTTCCACCAATTCCCGGACGAACGCCCGGAGATTCCTGAAATCCGGCCCCTGTTGCATAAAAAGTATAACTAACAACAGAGAATGTTACTCCTTCAAATACGAAGTCTTTCAGATCGGCACGAATACCTTGCTGCGCCTTGAATACGTTAGCAGGCATTCTTCCGCCCGTGCTTGCACCTACCATTGGTGTAGGATCGGGAACCGTTTTAACACGGAAATTAAACTGTGAAGTTTTACCATCTGCAGTGACCGTTACAACAGCTGTACCCGGAGAAGATGGACGGGAAACGTATTTACCCGGACCAACTTTTTGCAAGGTACCATTGTTGATGCTGGCACTTACCTTTTCATCACCAACGTTACCGCCGGTTACTGCCAATTCGTTATCCAGACCGATGTACAATACTTTCACTTTTTCAGCACTTACGAATGCGCCTGTGGGTGTACCTACGGTATATTCAATTTTTTGCTCGGAAACCTGGTCTTTACCATCCTGATCCTTATAACGGATTACGATGGGAACAGTACCGTTCGAGTTCCCTACAATTGTTTTGTAAAGCGCTACCCCGTTTTCATCCAAAGGAACAGAACGACCTCCTATTGTAATCTGAGGAAGGGCATTTTTACTGAATGCTCCGATACCTGCTGTGATTTGGAGTTCCTGTCCGGGGAATAAATACGTTGAGTTGGCACCAACAATTGGTGAGAAGCTATCGAAACGTACAACAACCTGACCTACTCTGTTGTGGAACTCGTTCACAATCTTATTTTCTGAAGTCTTAACGTCGTTCTCAAATTTACTGAGCATCGTCAAGGCAGC
>JBMLSG010000044.1:18897-30102 GCA_049240625.1 Lacibacter sp.
TATCTACTACTTTGAAGGCATTGATAATTTCTGCTGATACGTTCAGTGCTAACAGGGCTGTTAACACCAGATACATCAGGTTGATCATCTTCTGCCGGGGCTCTTTAGGAAGTGCCATGATGTTGGGATTTTAATTAAGTTCTGGTTAAAAATTGCTGTCCGTAAAATTATCTACCCTGCATGGCATTGATCATATTACCATAAATGTTGTTGAGGGTTCCCAGGTTTTTAGCCAGAGACGAAATTTGTGCATGTGCTTTTTTAGCATCCTCTACACTTCCTTGCATTGCTTCAGAAGCGGCAGCCAGGTTACCATAGAACTTATTCATCGTTTTCAGGTGATTGTTTGTATCCTGAAGTTCCAACTCATAAATCGTATTCAATGAACCCAGGTTTTTAGTCATTACCTGTACTTGTTCGTGGAATTGTTTTGTATTTTCTGCAGCAGAATTAAAAGTTGAGATAGAAGCAGATGCTTTTTGGTACGCATCTTTCATTCCATTTAAAACACCTGCAGCTTCCAATGAACTTTTGCTGAGTTCAGTAGTAGAAGCAGCAACATTGCTTACATCTTTGATACCACCTACTGTTTCATTCAATGATTTGAAATTGTCACTCAACTTCTTAAGGTTGGCAGGAGTAATTTCAGCATCTTGCATCATTTTATCCAAAGAAGCGAGTGCAGGCGTACCACCCACTGCAGCAGCCGGTGCATGATGATCAGCTAAGCCATAACCTTGAGTTGAAAGATAAGCATACACTAAGAAGATGAGGGCTTCCGTCAAAAGACCAATTGTAAGCATGATGTCCGCAAACGAAAGGTGAAGGATCTTTGCCCAGGCACCGAAGATTACCACAGCGGCACCGACAGAAACGATAATGTTTGTAATTTTTTCAGTTGTTTTAGAAACTGCCATAAGAGTTGTTTTTTATAATAGTGGTTCAAAAAATGACATAGAAAATAAGTAACCTGTACTCAGATTTCAAGAGGGTTACTTTTTAAGGAATGCGGAATTAGCGTCTGCGCATCATAGGAGGCAAATCGATCACACAACGGAATCCAACATAAGATTTAGATGTATCCTGGTACTCGTAGTTGCGTGTACTGGTTTGTAAGAAGTATCCTACATCTTTCCAGCTACCACCACGAACTACCTTACGCTTCATACGTGGAGGATCGCTGTCTTTTGCATTGTAGCGGATATCGGGATTCATATCGTGCGCAAAATTGTAGCCACCTTCATAATATAAAGAACCGGTCCATTCCGCTACGTTACCTGCCATGCAATACAGACCGAAGTCATTAGGCCAGTAAGCGTCTGCGCGAACTGTGTAAAACCCTCCATCTTCGGGATAATTACCACGACCGGGTTTGAAGTTCGCCATCAAGCAACCTTTACGGTTACGGAGGTAGTAGTTACCCCAGGGGAACATGGATTGAGAACGACCACCTCTGGCAGCATATTCCCATTCGGCCTCAGTTGGCAGACGGAAAGATGATTCTGTTGCACGTTTCTTATCTTCCAAAAATGAATTCAAATGTCTGGAGCGCCAGTTACAAAAAGCACTTGCCTGTTTCCAGTTAACACCTACGACAGGATAATTTGCAAAAGCAGGATGATTAAAGTAACGCACACTCATCGGCTCATTGTAGCTGTAAGAGAAGTCGCGTACCCAAACTAATGTATCGGGATAGATTTTAACCGGGTTTTTAATAATGAATTTTGAACGGGGCTCGTTGGGTTTACGGTAAGCCGCTGCCTTGAAATCCAGATACTCTTCCTGGTAAATGAGTTTATCAGGATCAATCTCCATACGTCCCATAATACGATCATCCGGAGCGAGCATCATCTGACCCAATTTCTCAAACACATTCTTTTCTTTCCAGATTCCCGCCATTTTCTTTTTGTCGAGATTATTGGTTTTGGCGTCCTTGTATCCCAAAATGGTAGCCGCTATAGAGTCTCTAACAAAAAATACAAATTGCTTGTATTCTGCATTGGTAATTTCTGTTGCATCCATCCAGAATCCGTTAATGGACATCTGACGGTTGCGAGCAGTATAGGCGTAGTTGATGTCCTCATCACTGGGACCCATGTGAAATGTTCCTTGAGGAATGTGAACCATACCGTACGGTTTGGATAAGCCGGGAGGCGCTCCGTAAGCGACACCCATTAACTGGCCATTGCTGGCTCCACCGGAAGATTTGGGCTTACCACATCCGGTAATCAGTACGGAGAGGGCTGCGAATGCAACGCAACCAAGCAGTTGGTTCTTCATTTTGTTAAGAGTTTTATTTCTTAATTGCATGGTTTAGATTTTAACGAGGGCTACACGCCTAAAATAGTCCGCAATGCTAATGTTTTTTTTTTGTTTTTCAAAATTTTTCAATGCGGTATATCTAATAACGAGCGATTGGTTTCTTTATTGTTTTATTGGAAAAGATTTCAAAATTTTTGATCTGTGCGCCAGTTTATGACATTTGAATGGACCGACGCCTTGCAGACAAATATAAAAAATCAGGTCGCATCATGCTAATTCATAACGGCTTATCAATGGGAATTGGGGGTTTTCACTTATCCTGCCGACATACAATTCGCGCTCTTTCAAAAAGCAAATGACGTCCCATTCCTCATCCTTTTCGAATTAAAGTTCACGAATGTCCGTATCCTGACCAAACGATAGCTACCCCGCAGGGCATGAAATGATGTAATACCAACTCCATTTCACTCACAGGAATGACCGAAGGATCTATTGAGATGATTACTTTTTGGGGCCGGCTAAAAAGCGGTCCAATGCAGCAGACATACTGGGGACTTGCGGCTCCGGGGCCTTGATTTGCAAGGTCAATCCCGCCTCTTCAACCGCTCTGAACGTATTGGCCCCAAAAGCGCCAATGAGCAGATCGCCCTGCTTGAATTTAGGAATGTTCTCGAACAAACTCTTGACGCCACCGGGCGTAAAAAAGCAAATAATATCGAAATTACCGTTCGCTAATAAGGTCTTGATATCATTGCTAACGGCTTTGTAGAGAATAGGAGTGGCAAATTCACACATATTGGAACGCAGCCATCCGGTGATTTCATTGTCTTGATTTTCACTGCATGGGTACAAAAAACGCTCATTGCTTTTGTGCTTAGCAATGACATCGAACATGCTCTTGTTGGTTCCATCGGCACCGTAAAAGACCTTACGCTTCCGGTAGAGTATAAATTTTTGTAAGTAGAGTGCAACCGCCTCGGTAATGCAGAAATATTTGGTCTCCTGCGAAACTGTAATACGCATTTCCTCACAGGTGCGAAAAAAATGGTCGATGGAATGCCTGCTTGTAAAAATCACAGCAGTGTATTGAGCGATGTCGATTTTCTGTTTACGGAATTCCTTGGAAGGAACCCCTTCAATACGGATAAAGGGCTGGAAGGTCAACTTAACACCATATTTCCGCTCCAGATCAAAATAAGGGGACTTGTCAGAATCCGGCCTGGGCTGTGTAATCAGAATGTTGTTAATCACCCTGGCTTTCTGTGTTTTCTGCGTTTTTTTCTCCATATCCCGCTATGAAAAATTTTGGCGAAGGTACAAACATTTCATCACAATATTTGAACCAAAAGCTTGTAAATCAGTAACAAGGGGGCCACCTCTACTGCTACGAAATAGATCAGAAAATGAAATCTGCTGAAATGCACTTCCGACCGAACCGGTTGATAGGCTCTCAGAAAACGATAGAGATACAAAGCGGACGTCACAACGAGCGCAATAGTAACTGCAACCGATTCAATTTGTGGCTTACTAAAGGCGATGACAAACAAAAAAGGAACAATTGCCACGCCGGCAACTTTGTTCATTAAGAAAACAATGAACGTATAACTTTCGGTAGCCGATCTAAACCCCAGCAGCCAACCGGTGAATTTCAAAAACAAATACTTTCCGAAATACAAGATCATCAACAGTAAAGAAACCACAAGTGGAATCAAAGCCTCTTTCAAGTCAACGTCAGCTTTATAAAAATCGAGTAGCAAAAAGACAAAAACTCCAAAAGAGAGTGTAAAAAAGAGGTTAAACAATAAAGACTGTAAGCCCGACTGCGTGAGTTGCTCCTTTATTTGATTGACCCGCAAAGACGTTCGGAAAAAAAAGCGAAACAAATCCTTAAAATAGCGCGGATAAACGAGTTGCAACAACCCCAAAAAACAAAGCAGGCAACACAAATAATAAAAGAGCCAGTCTTTGCTTGTGTCCACTTTCGCTTTTTGTATTTGAAAAACGCCGGGCGCTGTTACATTGAGTTTCAAAACATGCCTGATCAGATAACGTTTGCAGGAATCGAAGGAAGCGGCCGTTTTGGTGGCAGGAATTCCACCGACCTCAATTGCAACCGTATCCAACGCAGGACTCTTCAAAGAATCCTGAGCGGATCCACTGATTACACAAAAGAGAACTGCAAATAGTAAGAAAACAAAACGCATGAGATTCCGCAAAAATAAGTGGTTCAACTTGCTTCTGAATCGACATCTACAGAAAGTAACACGGATTCTTGTTTAGAAAAAATTAAAATACCCAAAATGAATTTTGCTTTGACGCATATTCAGTGGGAGATCATCACGCTTGCCGGCCGCAAATGCCAGATTAAAGATCCCTGCTTTGGTTTGCAGTGCCAGGCCCAGACCCGCCCCTATAAACTGCCGTGCCGTATTGGCAAACTGACTCTGGTTTCGAACCGCACCGCCATCCGTAAAAACATAAAAAAAGCTATTGGTACCAATCAGCAAGCGTAATTCAAATGTTAGTACGGAATAGGCTGAAGCAAAAATACTTTCCTCATCAAAGCCGCGTAGCAAGCGAAAACCTCCGATCTGAAACAATTCATTGCGAAACAAACGAGGACTTTGTACCCAGCCCAACTGCAATCCGGTTTTGAACGTTGTTTGCTTACCCAATGGGAAATAACGAGCGCCGTTCAATTTAAAACGGAATGTGTAGGATTTCCTTGAAACGGAATCATACAAAGAAGCAAAATCAAACGATGGCTGCGTGGGGTCTTTAATCGATGTGATGCCGTTGTTGATTCGAATGGTACGCAACCCTGCCGATCCAATGAGGCGCACATCATAGCCCTTGCGCGGATTCAACCGGTAATCTGTATTAAACCATTCGTAATCCACACCAATATTGGTAGTGGTTTGATCAACCTGCTCCGGCAAACGTTTCCGGGTTCTTATAGAAAAGGTATCTATGGTGTTGATATTGGTAATGAACTGCTGCAAAAACACTTTCCCGTTTCTGTTTCCTCCAAAAGCATATTGAACGCCCAGTTGCAGTTGTATATTTAAAAAGGAAGAATCTTTTTTAAATCCTTCAAATGAAAAATCGGCGCCAAAGGGTGATCCCAGCAGATACGGTTGCTGGTACGACAACTGCAATCGGGGAGACTGTTCCTGAATTTGCTGGAACAGAATCAGCAGTGACTCCCCCATTCCAAAACTGTTTTTCAAATTGAGGTTGAAATCACCTGTAATCCGCAGCTTATTTTGTCCCGCCGTATTGGTGGTAGGTAAAAAACCAACCAGTCCATTGATTTGACTGACCTTCTTGTTTTTAAGGTATAAATTCAAAATAGATCCGGTGCCCAAAAAACTCAGATCCCATGTTTTTTCTTCAACCAAATAAGGTAATTGCATAAGACGGGAATGGATCTTCGCTAACTTTTGCTTGTCATAAACCGACCCGTTGGGCAGTTCCAGGTATCGTTGCAAAAACCGGTTGCTGATTTGAGCGTCTCCAAACACGCGCAGACTGTCAATTTTATACAACGGGCCTTTCCTAACAATTAATGAGGCAGACAACCCACCATCCACGAAACGGATTTGATCCAGAAATACTTGCGCAAAAGGATAGCCGGAATGTTCCAGTCGCTGTAAACAACGCTCCTGTATCTGACGGATAGACCCATAATCGACAATGCGATTTTGAAAACTCTTTTCTCTGAAACCGATGGCGGTCAAAAGTTCGGGAGGTACAGAATCGGTTTGTAACTGCACCCACTTGTATTGAAATCCAAGATACACATCAACAACTGCTGTTAATGAATCAGACTGTACACGATCAACCGAAGCGGCCAGATATCCTTTTTGTCGTAATAAATCCGGAATCCCAAATATATACTCCTGTGCTTTTCCACGATCGGAGAACCGTGTTTGCAGTCCGGCATTTTCAACACGCACAATCGAGTCCGAAAAACGGTAGCGCAAGGTATAGGCCGACTGTGCGCATACAGATCCGCCAAAGCAAAGCAGCCATACTACTACCGATCGATATAAGAGTCGTATTTGCAACAGAAACAAGTTACATTTGAGTTTCGAAATTACGCTTTCGCAGGGGCATATTCTTTTTGAACGTTCCGATCTTTGTGCTTTTACATTATTATGGCAGGTTTGTACATACATATCCCCTTTTGCCGACAGGCCTGTGCTTATTGCAATTTTCATTTTACAACCAGTCTACGTTCTAAAAACGAATTGATCTCCGCTTTATTGAAGGAGCTGGAATTGCAGCATCAAAACAATTATCTGGGAACAACCGATTTGGAAACAATCTATTTCGGCGGCGGCACACCCAGCTTACTCGAACTGAACGAAATTGAAGCCATCCTAAAAGCCGCCACTTCCTTGTGGAACCTGAACAAGGATGCTGAAATTACATTGGAAGCCAACCCCGATGACATTTCCGATCTCCAACTGGAAGGATGGAAACAGGCCGGTATCAACCGCTTAAGCATTGGCATTCAATCTTTATACGATGAGGATTTGAAATGGATGAACCGTGCCCATACGGCAGCAGAGGCCCGAGCGGTTCTTGCACGTTCCCGAAAGGCCGGATTTGAACAGTTTACAGTAGATCTTATATACGGAACGCCCGGCTTGACCGATGAAAAATGGATGAACAACCTAAAGTGGGTTGTTGATGAAGGACTCCGTCATGTGTCGTGCTATGCTTTAACGGTTGAAGACAAAACGCCACTGAGTAAACAAATTGCCCGGCAACTAAAACAAGATACCGATCCCGAACAGCAACGCAACCAGTTTTTAATGCTGATGGATTTTATGGAACAACAAGGGTTTGAACATTACGAGATTTCGAATTTTGCAAAACCCGGTCATCGAAGCCAACACAATAGCGCTTACTGGAACGGCACACCTTATTTGGGCGTTGGTCCTTCGGCTCATTCTTTTGATGGCGTAAGTCGTCAATGGAACTGTTCCAACAACCGGCACTATATTGAAGCATTAAAGCAAAACAACATTCCGTTTGAACAGGAATTGCTGACACCCACGCAGCGACTGAATGAATATATAATGACGCATTTGCGTTTAGCTGAAGGCTGCGACCTGGAACTGATTGCAGCACAATATGGAAACGAAGAATCGTTGCGATTGGAAAAACTTGCCCAAACCTACGAGCAACGTGGTTGGCTTGCTGCTTACAACCGGAAACTGATTTTAACCCGTGAAGGAAAACTCTTTGCCGACCGGATTGCGGCAGAACTCTTTTTGTAAGAACCGGTAATTTTTAAATGAGCGTTTCTTCAATTTGACGAAAGCCTTCGGCAGGAGCTAAATTTTCCCACAAAATCCGATAGATGGTTGTTGCAATGGGAATATCTGCATGCAGTTCCCGGTTGATCAAGTAAAGGCAACGACAGGCATTGTAACCTTCGGCCACCATATTCATTTCCAATTGTGCAGCCTTTACACTGAACCCTTTTCCAATCATGTTGCCAAAGGTTCTGTTTCGGCTGTACAGTGAATAACAGGTAACCAGCAAATCGCCAAGGTAAACACTCGCCGCATAGTTGGCCGATTTCCGAAGCGGCTTTTTCTGTAACTGCACTCCGGGTATGGGTTCACTGTGCACCCCTACTTCAATATTGCGTATTCCAACTTTTCGAAGGAAAACAGCCATTTCATCGGCCGCATTCGCAATAAGAACACTTAAGAAATTATCACCGTAATCCAATCCATGTGCCATGCCACTTGCAACAGCATAAATATTTTTCAGGATGGCGGCAAATTGCACACCGTACACATCGTTATTAATAACCGTATTGATGTAATGATTCTTAAACCGGTCGGCAATCCATTGTGCCTGTTCTTCTTCCAATCCGGTAAACGTGAGATAGGATAACTTCTCCGACGCAACTTCCTCGGCATGACAGGGACCCATAACCGTAAAGTAATCGTTTACATCAAAATCAAACTGCTCCTTCAGGTGGTCGTTGAGCAACACATTCCGGCGTGGCATGATTCCCTTGATTGCGGAAATGATTTTTTTTCCCTTTAATGCATCCTGCGGTAACTCATCCAATACGTTTTCGATGTAAGCCGAAGGGATCGCAAGAATCACATACTGCGCTGCTGCGATGGCATCCGTCACCTTTTGATGCAACGTCAGCAACTCCGTTTTAAACGTAGCAGAACGCAAATAAGTGGGATTGTGCTTGTATTTCAGCAAGTGATCGGCCATTTGCCTGTTACGGATGTACCAATGCAAAGGCACGTTGTTATCGCTCAGAATTTTTGCCAAAGCAGTTGCCCAGCTGCCGCTTCCAATAATCGCAAATGTATGTTGCTGTCCGGTTTCCAATTTCAATTCGTTCAAGACGGCTAAAATAAAGCCGGAAAGGGATACAAAAATGAAAACACCTTACTTTTTTATAAAGCTCGTTCTGAATTGCAATTCAAATCCGAAAATCAAAAATGAATTTGAACGATGCAACATTTTTTATTTGATCAGCTTTATAAATTCACGACTACCGTCTTCAAACAAAATCAAGACATGGTATTGACCTTTGCTCCAGGAACGTGCGGCAATGGTTTCCTGTAAACTGAAGCTGCCTGATTTTTGAAAGAGCACTTGTCCTGTTGTGTTCATGACAGTGATGGACCGGATGTTCAAGCCTCCTGACCTAATTAGGATTTGATCCGTAAAAGGATTGGGGTAAACAACCAGTGTCTTGTTATTTTGATTGCGCAGCAGTACTACATTGGAATAAATCGGCTGACGGTCACGATTGAACTGTTTCAAACGATAATAATTGGGTCCTGATAACGGAGCACGATCAATGTATTTAAATAACTTGGTTGGCGCATCAACACCGGCATCAACAACAGCCAACGAATGAAAATGAACTCCGTCCGAACTGCGCTCCAGCGTAAAGGATGCCTCGTTGGTTTCTTTCTCGATTGACCATTGGAGCAGGTGCGCTTGCTTGATTGCCTGTCCTGTAAACGTGAGGATGTTTTGTGCCAGAATCCAGGTACGCATCAAGGGGTGCGCCAGTGTAAACGGACTGAAACTGGTTACTGCATTTTGAGAAGTAACAGTGCCGCTTGTTACGGGCGGTCCGGCGGTATTGGCTCCGTTGTTGTAATGATTGGTCCATTGACTGCCAGTCCAGCGCGTTACCACCAAATCACTTGCATTCACAAACGAACAACTTCTACCGTACGCCCAGCTTAACGTAACCGATACATTGCTGGAACCATTGGTTCGGTTGATATGCCAGAACTCGCAGGAACTGACATCGTAATTAGGGGTTGTCATAGACGCATCTTTGGAAGCCCGACTGTAGCCGGCTCCGGAAGGATCGTCACTTAAATAACAGGTTGTAAAATGATCGGTTGTGAGTGCAGGGGCCGTGATGGTTACCGGAGCATATTTGTATTGCGTTGCATCGGCAATATCCAGGCGACCAACCGGAAACGTAAACGCGTCATTGCCAATTTTACGACAGATACCATTAACGAATCGACGGTTACCCGCTCCCGTAACGGTTGTGCCATCGCTCAAAATAATCATAACATTTGAGGTTGTGGAATTACAGGTTCCGGTATTCAGCAACCCATTGTCGATGCTAAATATCAGTTTACCTGTTCCCGGTAATGTACGATCGGCATGCAAGGTAACCCTGCCCGGGTTGTTGATGTTTAAATTAGTGGGACCGCTGGCAGTGGGGAACTCCATGTCTTCGGTTGTAATAGCACTGCTTCCGTTGTACTCTAGTGTAGTACCTGCGGCATAAGCAATCAATGGTGTTGACGCCGGCGTAGGCAAGGAACAAGGCGCACCCACAGTGGTACAAGCGGTAATGCTGCCAATTGTACGGTAGAGCGTATCGTTGATGGTGCGGTTATTCCGTAGTTTAACACCCGCAGCATTGTTGATGGTGAAGCTTTTCAACAGTGTTCCTGAAATGGGCCAGGCGGCAGATCCTGTTTCAGGAGTTCCGTAAGTGTCGCCGGGAGCCGCATTATCGGCCCAGCCGGTCCCATTGATGGTGTACTGCTCACTCGTTCCTTTGTAAATTTCATTTAAGCCAGTCGGACCACTGCTGGTTTTGTAATAAAAACGGTTTCGCTGCGCACCCGAAGCATGTGTTAAAACCGTGCTATAAGTTTGTTCAATACCATTGCCCATGAAATAAACACCCGTTTCAGTTCCGGTTAAAGAAGTTTGAAACCCGCCCCAACTGCCACCGTCAATGATCATATCTTTATAAACTCTGACTTTTAAATGAGTATTATCCTGTACGAAATTCCAACCAAAAACACCTCCTGTCTGATAATAATTACCCTTTATTTCTAAGGTTTGAGTACCACTTGCAAATGAATTTCTTTGCATCCAGAACTCTCCTCCTTCAATTCGAAATTCATTATTGACAGTCATCGTCTTATCTCCGCTGCTCCTATTCATGTAGGAAGTACCTCCTGTAACAACTACATTGTAGAAAGTTTGATTAAATCCTACAGCTTGACCATTCCCCCGATCCACACTGTTACTAATCAACAAAGTTGATCCTGTACTCCATGTTAATGCCGGAATCGACCCGCCGGAAACAGCATGCTCATATGTGCCACCGCTGGCAATCTCCATGACACCGGTAAGGTTGGTGGCGCCGGTCGAAGATCGTTTATACAATCCATTTACAACCAGATCTGTTCCGGTTCCATTTGCAACATTTAAATCCGCAGTTCCTGTTGATTCCAGCGTTGCACCGCTTTCAATCACCACTTGATCAATCGTTACACTGGCGCCAATAGTTACGGTGTGACCGCTGCGGACGGTAATCACATTATGTGTAGAAGTAGGTGCTGCTGTTGCCGCAACCCAGGATGAACCATTGTAACGTTCCCATGTTGCTACTGTTGC
>JBMLSG010000045.1:0-20191 GCA_049240625.1 Lacibacter sp.
GCACGTCATTGCGAGCAAAGAGTGTGTGTGTTCAGCTTTGTGGCGAAGCAATCTCATTATATGTTGTCGTTTCAAAAGTTAGAGACTGCTTCGTTCCTCGCAGTGACGTTCGTCTGTTGCTTCGTTTCTCGCAGTGACAATCCACTAAAAAATATACGCAAATATTATTACTCCGAAGTAGTATAAAATAGGAATTTGAAATTCCGCTCACACGGCTTCTCTCACAAGCAAACAGCTTCGGGTAACTTGTATGCAAACAGATCTTGTTGCAATGAACACCCCTCAAGTGTATTCTATTGCCATGATCTATTTTTTCATTTAAAATTCAATACTTGTTATGTTACAATTTTATTCTGCCAGTGGCCGTATCATCAACACACAACGAGCTGTAACCGAAGTCATGGAAAGCGCTATGGGTGATCAGTATGCCGATGCCGATCTTTTGATTTTTCATGCATCGATCGGGCATGATTTTCAGGCATTGGTGAATCAGGCTAAAGAGCTGGCTCCACGGGCACGTATTGTCGCGGCCTCCTGTTGTGGTGTCATTGGAAAAGAAGGGGTGAGCGAATCCATGAAAGACATCGCATTAATGGCGGTGAAAGGACCGGAGTATGCCGTGGCGCATGTCAATGAAATTTATGGCCATAATTCCTATGAAAAATGTCTGGAACTGGCGCATCAACTGAAAAAGGCACAACCCGGTGTCAATATGGTTTATTTCCTGGCATCGGGAATTGATATATCCAACGATCGTTGCATTGACGCATTTGAAGAAGTGCTGGGAAAAGGGGTAACGATTTTTGGAGCCACTTCCTCCGATAACATGAAAGGTATTATCAGTTACCAGGCGGTGGATACGCAGGTTTATCAACATGGTGCTTATGCCGTAGGTTTTGCCGATTCTTCTCTTGCGGTAGATACACAGGCAACGCATGGCTTTGTTGCTGTAGGAGAGCCACTGGTTGTTACCAAATCGCACGGACCATGCATTGAAGAACTGAATGGAAAACCGGCCTGGCCGGAATATTTGCACCATCTCGGATTGCCTTCAACAGCTTCCTGTGGTGATTCGATTCCCGTGGGTGCGCTGGGAGAACAATTGTCGCCGGAACTGGCAAAAGAATACGGGAACAACCATCTTTTACGGGTTGTCACCAAACACGAAGGCGATACCATGTATTACGCTACGGAGTGTCCGGTAGGAACCAAATTGTGGCTCACCACCCGTGATGAGGATCTGATCTTTAATGAAATGGATCGCATGGTCAACAGTATGTTGCAACGTGTACAGGGAAAGGAAGTGGTGGCTGTTTTTCATGCCGACTGTCTGGCACGTGGTCGTTTTTTGTTCAACCGCATTATCAAAGAAGAGCTGGTTGGAAAGATGCAGGTTCCTTTTTACGTGAACGGAACTTGTCCGCCCTGGCTGGGAATGTATGGCTTTGGAGAATTTGCACGTTTGGGGGGAGAGAATACCTATCACAATTACACGACAGCGTTGTATGTGATTTATCGAAAATAACACGATTTCGGCTTACTGTACCTTTAACATGAATGCGAACACTCCTGAATATCAGGATCTTTTAGATCAATTCCGGGCTTTACAGCTTCGGGTCACCCGTTCGTTTGCCATTGAACAGGAATTGATCAATACCAGAGATCAGCTTGATCATGAACTGGTGTTGTACAAACGTCTCAACCATTTCAGTTCGGTAGCATTGGAAACAATGTCTGATGAAGCGTTTGTTCAAGTCGTTGCAGAGGCGGTTGTTGATATTTTTGAAGTTGAATCTTCGTTGGTTTCGGTACGTTATCCAAAGGAACAGGAACAGTCCTTGTTTTACACAGAGGGAGCTTCCAACGCTGCTGTTACACCCGAGGACCTGGAACGTTTGTTCCTGCATTGGTGCGCATCAGTACCTGAAAACAAAGCGGAAATTCTGGAAACCGACTTTTTGAATACGTTCAACAATCCGGCAGGGTTGCATCAGTGCATTTTGTTTCATTGTGTAAACCGTTCTTCCGGATTTAATTTGTGCATTGCCGGATGGGTTTCTGCTGAAAAAGCACCGTTGTATCCCCATTTAATCAACCGTCACCGCACCATTTTTAATATTTTTTCCAAGCAGGTTCGTGCTTTATTGGAAAACCGGGTAAAAAGCCGTCAAATTGCCCGACAGATTGCACAATTGGAATCGTCGGAAACAGAACTGAAAAAGTTATCCTTAATCGCTACCAAAACACAAAACAGTGTTGTGATAACGGATGCGGAAGGCCGAATTGAATGGGTGAATGAAGCTTTTTCCAGAATTACCGGTTATACGCTCGAAGAAGTGAAGACGAGAAAGCCTAAAGATTTTTTACAGGGTCCGGAAAGCAATCATGAACCGGAGTTTGAATTGTTGAAGCAAGCCTTGTCTAAAAAGGAAAATGTTCAAGTGGTACTCACCAATTATACGAAGGAAGGGAAACCGTATTACAATCAACTGGAGATCACACCCATTTTTAATGCAGAAGGTCGAGTAATCAATTTTATTTCACTGCAAAAAGACATTACCCAGGAGAAAAAGAACCGTGAAGAAATGGAACGCATCAATACGCGTTTTGATCTGGTGACCGATAATGCAGGTATCGGTATCTGGGAATGGGATATGGAACGAAACCTGTTTGTCTTGAATGATGTTTTGCTTGCACAGTTAGGTGTTAACAGAACTGAAATGGGTGGAGATTTTTATAAGGTGTGGAATAGCATCCTGCATCCGGAAGATTTGCAGAAATCGGTTCATCGAATGCAGGGTTTGATTCAGGGTACCGAGATGCAACAAGAAGTTGAATACCGGATTTATCGAAAGGATACGAATGAATTAAGGTATTTGAAATGTCTCACGATTGCTGAACGGGATGCCCGTATTGGATTGAAACGCATGATGGGCAGTATTGTAGATGTTACGGAAACTCGTCTTTTTGAACGATCGCTGAAAGAAAAAAATGATCAGTTGCAAAAAGCCAATGCCGAATTGGATCAGTTTGTTTACAGTGTGTCGCATGATTTGCGATCGCCACTACTTTCTGTTAAGGGACTGATCAAGCTGATTTTTGAACTCCCCGATTTGTCAACCGAAGTAGAACAATATCTGAAAATGGTGGACAAAAGTATCTTCCGTCTGGATGATACCATTCGGGAAATTCTTGATTATGCCCGCAATGCCAAACAGGAGATGGTGATCGAACGATTTGATCTTCAGAAAATGGTTGAAGAAATTTATACAGAATTGCGTTATTCGGTGGAAGAGTCGTTTCAGTTCCGGTCCTGCATAAGTACATCTGCGTATATTCATTCGGACCGGTCACGCATGCAAATTTTATTGCGTAATATTATCGGAAATTCGGTTAAATACAGAAGGACTAATATTGAAAATCCCTATGTTTCCTTTTGTCTGGAAAAAAGAGATCAGGAGTGGATACTGGAAATTGAAGACAACGGAGAGGGGATTTCCGAACAGAATATTCAAAAAGTATTTGATATGTTTTACAGAGCTACGAATACCGGAGTCGGAACCGGACTCGGATTGTATATCTGTAAAGAAATTGTTGAAAAACTGGGCGGACGCATCGAAGTAAGATCCAAACTAAAAGAAGGAACTGTTACCACGATCTTTCTGCCCGAATTCTAATCCGGTTGGAATCAACATCCTGCATGTTGTCCAATCATCCGTCAACTATCGTTAAGATAGCCCCTGTGATTCCTGAACCATTTTCATCTTAGTTGGAGATGAACAAAAAAGGAATGAATGATGAAGCCTCTTCAGTTGCTGAAACGATTGTTTGATATCGATATTCCGGAGCAGGATGGCGGTACCGACTCCGATGATATTCTGGTTTACAAGAGCAATCAGTTTCATAAAATTCTGATGTACACCATTGTTGTGTATTCCGTTGTGTACACGGTATTCAATTATTGGATCGGTAATAATTTTGACGCGTTATTGTCGGTCCTGATATTGCCGGCAGTTCTCGTTTCCATTTTACTCGATCTGCGCGGATGGGTACTTGCCTCCAAAGTGTGGAATCTGTTTCAGATTACGTTAACGGTTGCCCTTCTGTCCATGTCGAGTTACCCCGATAAAAGTGTGCTTACGTTTTTCGTTCCGGTTTGTATTGGAACCTTAATTAATTTCCAGGGGAAGGAAAGAGTCTATGGCTATTTGTTGGTACTGTACACGTTTGTTTTAATGACGTTCCTGCTCATCATGGATGTCCGATTTCCGGGCAATGCAATTCTGAGTCAGGGTGCATTACGTATTGAATGGATTGCGAATCTGATTGGTTCTTCGCTGATCAGTATTCTGGAAATCATTTACATTTTAATTCTGTCGCAGAAGATTCAGAATAAAATGATGGTCAATGCGGAACATTTAAAAGAGTTGAACGCGGAACTGAATCGGAGTTTGTCGGCGAACTACCAAAAAACTCATCAGATTGAAGATCAGTTACAAAAAATACAGGCTTCTGAACTGGAATTGAAAAAATTATCCTTTATCGCAACCAAAACTCAAATTGGTGTGATCGTTACCGATCATCAGGGTAAAATCGAATGGGTCAATGAGGCTTTTACACATACGTCAGGCTATGCTTTGCCGGAAGTCATCGGAAAAAAACCAAAAGAATTTTTGCAAAGAGGAAATGATCAACACGACCCGGTTCACGAAAAATTAAGCAAAGCACTCGCGCAAAAAGAAAATGTACAGGTTACACTTTTAAATTATACCAAGGAAGGGAAACCTTACTACAACCAGCTCGACATTACGCCCGTCTTCAATGACCTCGGTCAACATGTCAATTTCATTGCACTACAAAAAGACATTACCAAGGAACGTGAACAACAGGAAGAGTTGTTGCGCATCAATACCCGATTTGATCGGATCACCGAACGGTCTTCTATTGGAATTTGGGAATGGGATGCTGTTTTAAACAGAGTCAACTGGAATGATGTGCTCATCCGGCAATACGGAGCAGAACGAAGTGATATCACTACCGATTTTTTCACTTTCTGGAAAGCCTGTTTACATCCCGAGGATCGTTCGTTCGTTGAAGAACGATCGAACCAACTCGTAGCGGGTAAAGGTGAAATTCTTGAAGACGAATACAGGATTTGTCGTCACAACGATGGTGGTGTGCGGATACTGAAGACTATGACTCTTGCCGAACGGGATGAAAACGGCAACATCAAGCGATTGATGGGAAGTTCCATTGATATAACCGATGAGCGTAATTTCGAACATTCTTTGCGTGAAAAAAACGAACAGTTACAAAAGACCAATGCCGAGCTCGACAATTTTGTATACAGTGTTTCTCATGATCTTCGCTCGCCATTGCTTTCAGTAAAAGGTCTGATCGCACTCATATTTGAATTGCCTGATTTGGATGCAACCATTGAGACGTATCTTAAAATGGCAGATAAAAGCATCAACCGACTGGACGATACCATTCGTGAGATTCTGGAATATTCTCGAAATTCACGGCTGGGTCTTGTTCAGGAATCCTTTGATGTAAAAAATCTTGTAGAACAAATATGCGGTGATTTGAAATATGGGCTGGATCACAATTTCCGGTTTATCATCGATAGTACCGGTCCAAATACGATGCTAAGTGATCGGTCACGCATTCACACACTTTTACGGAATATCATTGGCAATGCCGTCAAATACAGACGCGTAGATATACCTGATCCTATGGTGCGTTTTGCCATGAAGCATACCGAACGGGGTTTGGTCATGGAGATTGAAGACAACGGAGAAGGCATTTCCGAAAACAGTATTCCCAAAGTTTTTGATATGTTTTACAGAGGCACCAACACCGCTGTGGGAACCGGATTGGGACTGTATATTTGTCGGGAAATCATAAACAAACTCGGTGCCGAAATCGAAATACATTCGGTGGTTCAAAAAGGTACCAGGGTTGTTCTTACATTTCCGGATCTATCCTAAATTACAACTATGAAGCATTTTCTTTTAGTGGATGACGATGAAATTTCGAATTTTATACATAAGCGCGTCATTCTTTCGGCCGATCCCGATGCCGTGGTAACTGAAATTCAATCGAGTGTACAGGCGATCGCTTTTTTAAACGAACGTGTCAGATCCGGTGAAGCATTGCCTGATTTTCTATTCATCGATATCAATATGCCCGAACTGAACGGCTTTGATATTTTACAGGAAATCCAAAAAACGATGGAGTCTCATCTGCCCAATATGAAAGTGTATATGGTGTCATCCTCCTTGTATGACCGGGATAAAGAACGGGCTATGCAATTTTCATTCGTAAGCGGGTTTATTGAAAAGCCGTTGAGCAAACAGGGAATCCTGAATATGATCCGGGATATTTCCTAACCTGTTCGTTAACGACAGCACAATTCGTTAATCACAATTCTTTCCAATCGTTTCTAAACATAAGTGGCTTTCCGTTGTTATTACGACATGAAACAATTTGTCGTTATTGGAGGTTCTTCCGGTATTGGCGGGGCCGTTACGCAACAACTGGCCCAAGCGGGAGCAAACGTATATGCATCTTATTACAGGAACGAGAAGGAGTCCTCCGATACGATTCATTATTTTCATCACGATGCAATGAATGCAGCTCTCGATTTGTCTTTCTTGCCCGAAGCGATTGATGGTATTGTCTATTGTCCGGGTAGCATTGTGCTCAAACCTTTTAGCCGCATTCAACCCGAAGAACTGGCACAGGATTTTCAATTGCAGGTTACAGGTGCAGTGCGAATCCTTCAATACCTGCTACCACGTTTAAAGAAAGCGGGTCGTGCTTCTGTGGTGTTGTTTTCTACGGTAGCTGTACAAACCGGATTCCCGTTTCATGCGGTGGTTTCCAGTTCCAAAGGTGCAGTGGAAGGATTAACAAAGGCACTGGCGGCAGAACTTGCACCTTCTATTCGTGTCAATTGTGTGGCGCCTTCCATTACAGATACACCCTTGGCAGGATTCTTGTTGAATACAGAGGAGAAACGCTCGGCGAATGCCTTAAGGCATCCGTTAAAAAAAATCGGGACTCCCGATGAGGTGGCTTCAGTTGTTTCTTTTTTATTGAATGAACAGTCAGCATGGATGACCGGACAAATTATACATGTTGACGGAGGTATGTCAACCATTAAAACCGGATCATGAGTAAAAACAATGGGCGTATCATCTTATCTGCAATCCTGTGCTTAGTACTGGGCAGTGCCGGAGGCTTGTTTACAGCTTCCGAAATAACCGGCTGGTATCAATCCTTGAACAAACCGGCATGGAATCCGCCCAATTGGTTGTTTGGTCCGGTATGGACGCTGTTGTATTTGATGATGGGAATTGCTGCTGCACAAGTATGGAATCAACAATCCATTTACAAAACGAGGGCCTTGCAATTATTTGGTCTTCAGTTTTGTTTGAATCTGCTTTGGTCTTTTTTGTTTTTTAACCGCCATTGGATCGGAGTTGCCTTAGTGGAAATTATATTGCTGTGGGTGCTGATCGTACTCACAATTCGTTCCTTTTACAAGGTACGTCCATCCGCTGCGTTATTGCTGGTGCCGTATGTTCTTTGGGTCACTTTTGCCGCTTTTCTGAACGGCGCTTTTTTTATTTTAAATCGCTGAGATGAAACGTCCCTGGAACTTGATCGATGTACCGGTCTACAGTATGGCAACCTGCAATGAAGGCCGACTGAATATGAATATCTGTACCTACGTTACACCCGTGAGTATGCAACCGAAAGTGTATGCCGTAGCGGTCTATCACGGTACTCAAACCTTTTTTAATCTCGAAAAAAATAAATCCTTTGTCTTGCAACTGTTGAGCAGTGAGCAAATCGGACTGATTCGTTCATTGGGTAAACGTTCGGGCAAAGACTATAACAAAGAACAATACCTGTTTAAAAAGGATGTCCTCATGCCCTGGAAGGGGTTTCAGGTTTTGAAACAAAGCACAGCCTGTATGTTGATGCACATCAAAGAGCGAGTCGTAGCCGGCGACCATGATGTATTGATTTGTCAGGTTCAGGCACACCGGGTGGCGCCGGAATTTGATGTTTTAACATTGAATCAGTTGCGTTCGAAGAAGTTGATTCGCATATAGTTCCACATTATTTGCTGTGAAAAGCAACTGAATTTATGTGATTCTGCTTACGAATGTTCATGTCTAGTACTACAAATAATAAACAAGAGCGATCGTGTAATTCAACTGCTCATCAACATTATAAAAATTCGGTATATTCAAGCATGGTTATACAACTGGACTTTTCAAATTTGAATGCGATTACGGATTGTAACGAGACATTGAATCAAAAGCTTTTACTCGCATTTCTGGATGAGTTACATGCGCTTCAATTGTTCTTTGAACGTGATGAGTACAAAGTAGTTGAGTTGTTTTCTTCCCGTTATCATAAACTGTTGCCCAGTCTTGAGATGTTCGGTTTACAGGAGTATGCATCTACTTTAAGTGAACTTAAAGAAAAGATCAAGCAAACCGGCTGGAGCGATGACTATGCCGTTTTGAAGGATCAATGCTGTCAATACCTGATCGAGATAAAAGAACAGGCTCTTCAGTATCAGTTCAACTAAAACTTTATTTTACGATGGGAGTAGGGGCCGTTGTAAGTTTGTTTTTTATGATACTTACAATTTCCAGGAAATTTTGAAGCGAGATGGGCTTCTTTAAGTAATACGGGATTCCTTTTTCCAGAGCCGTTTTAAAGTAGTCAGGATTCACGGAAGTTACCACAACCATCGTATCGGGATCCAGATGTTTCAATAAATCAAAGCCGGAAGAGTTTTTAAGCTCAATATCCAGAAATACAAGATCTACCGGATTGGTTTTTAAAAATACTGCTGCATCTTGTACGCTTTCGAAATTGCCGATGTAGTGTAAGTCAGGATGGTTTTCGCAAAAGTTTTCCAGTAAGATGTTGGCGACCAGATCATCTTCAAGAATTATGGTTTTATAAGGTGAGAACTTCATTTGAGGTGAATAGGTAATTAAAGTTAAGTTTTTCTTGCGGCGTTTCAAAGGTGCATTGCATTTGTTTTTTCTGTTGTAGCAAACTTTGTACATTAAAGATCTAAATAGGAATTCGTAACCAGATTGATCAATCCGGCTGTATTTTTCAAGCCCAGTTTTTTCAGGATTCTGGAACGATGGGTATCCACTGTTCGGATCGATAAAAACAACTGATCCGATATTTCCTGGCTGGTTAGTCCCTTTTTGATGAGCTTCACAATTTCGAGTTCCCGTTCTGTAAGCGTACTTAATTTATCTTCTTCGTCTTCAAAAAGATGTTGTGCCAGATTGTTCTGGATTTCGCTGCATAAATAAATTTTACCCTGTAATACGGAATCAATGGCAGCATACATCTCCGCCTTGGGCGAGTTCTTGGTAACATAACCACTGGCTCCCATACGGATCATTTTTTTTGCAAAGGAGGGTTGGTTGTGCATCGACACACCAATGATCTTGGTACCGGGTGATAGTTTCTTAATGTCCTTTGTTGCATCAATGCCGGAAACGGGCTTGATGTTGATGTCCAATAATACAATATTCGGTCTTAGCTCCTTGATCTCATCCAGCAAGTCACGTGTATTGTCGTACAACTTACAAATTTCATAACGTGGATCCAGACCAATGAGTGTGGCCCAGGCTTCGGCCATGAGCAGGTGATCATCGGCGATCACAACGGTTATTTTTTTATGTTCTGTATTCATTTGTCTGTGGGTATTATCAAATTGGCTTTAAATCCTTTTCCTTTAGAAGAAATGATCTCCATCTTTCCGTTATACACATTCAACCGCGATTCAATGCTTTTCAAGCCGGTTCCCTTAACTGTTTTTGACGCATCGAACCCGATTCCGTCATCATAATATAAGAAAATTAATTTGTTTTCTACGAATTGCAGGTTAAGTTTTATCTGTTCGGGATTCCCGTACTTCATGGAATTGTTGATGAGTTCCTGCATCACACGGAAGATCATGATCTTTTTATCGTGCTGCAGTTTCGATTCCAGTTTGGTTTGATAGATCTCGAGATGAAACTTTGGTCGTTTAAAGGTTGAATACGAGTCAATGAGCTCGATCACCGCTTCCCGCAAGCCTAAATTGGAAATTGAAGGTGGCGCCAGTAAGCGGGACAATTTTCGCATTTCTTCTATCGTGGTCTTAACCGTATCCTGAATTTTAGCCAGTAAGTTTTGGTCGGTTTCCACCTGTTCTTTTTGGATGTTCAGAAGCAGATCAATATAGCCCAGCTTCTGACCCATACTATCGTGTAACTCGTTTCCAATAAGCGATCGTTGTTCCTCTTCGGCCTGTAAACGTGCTTCCAGTATTTCACGTTCTTTCCGGATGCTTTCATCTACCAAACGTTGTTCCATTTGACGTAAGGAAGTTACATCCCAGTGGATGCCAATCGTTCCTCTGATATTTCCTGCTGTATCATACAAGGGTGTTCCGCTGATGATCAAATAAGCCAACGACCCATCCTTGCGTTGGATGCTGATTTCATAGGCGGAGTCTTTACCTTCCAAACGCTTTTTGCGTTCTTTTTCTATGGTTTGTTTGTTTTTACGGTTAGGGACTAAAAGCGTTATCGCATTTTGGTGGAGCAATTCTTCCTCACGATAGCCGGAAATCAATTGAAATGCTTTATTGGTATAAAGGATGGTTTCATTCAAATCCACTTCCATTACGCCCAACTGCATGCCTTCAAACATCTGCCGGTATTTGGCTTCACTTTCACGGAGTGCTTCAAAAGCCTTCTTCTCATTGTCAATATCCCGAACGTAAATAATGTATTTGGGTTCCCTGCCGTGCCCGGTTGTATGCTTGGTGATGATATTCTCTACCCACATCAAATGCCCCGAATGATGTTTAAATCGCATGGTTTGCTTTTCAAATTCGGAGTTTAGTAAACTGTTCTTATTAAAGAAAGGTTTGATCCATTGCTGACATTCATTACAAAGCAGATCTGAAAAATTCTTTCGGATCAATTCTTCCGCTTTGTAACCTACGATTCGTTCACTGGTAGGTGATACGTATTCGATCAATCCCTGATGATTGGTGATGAAGGTGATGTCGGATGAGTAAGAGGAGATCAGTTCCAGTTTTTTTAATTCTTCTTCCAGCTGCATCCGGTACAATTCTTCATTGTGAATATCAAAGATGGCACCAATGTATCCGATAAAAGTACCGTCGGCTAAAAACCGTGGATTGGCCAACTCGTGTACCCATCTGTATTCGCCCAATTGATTTAAAACCTGGTATTTTAAATTGATCGGGTGTTTCTTATGCAAAAACGATTGCCATTCCAGGATGGCGGTGTCAATAAATTCCGGATGTACTTTTTTCTGGTACTCCGTAAAGTCTTTCATTGCTTCAAACCCGACTCCAAAAAAATCCCGTAGTCGTTTGTTGGAATAAATCACTTTATTGCTCTCGTTCGAAACCCAAACCTTTACCGGAAGAGAGTCGGTAATGTGCCGGAAACGTTGTTCACTTTCTTCCATTTTCAACCGGTACAATTCTTTCTCGGTAATATTAGTAATGCGTCCGGTTGTGATTTCATCGTTTAAGAAGGCATCCGATTTTCGTACGATTTCTTCTTCCAGCCAGAAGGTTTCACCGGTATGGCGATTGGTGACTTTATACTTGATTGTTGCAATACCTTTTTGATCCAATTGATGCATTCCCTCATTATAAGCCGTTACCGAATCAGGATGCAGGGTCTCGTGTTTCGCTAACAAAGGATCGGCCACTTTAAACGGATTGAAGCCAAACAAGGCCGCCCATTGCGAAGAGAAAAAGTTTTTTTCAACTCGTTTCCGGTAAAAGATATAATAGGTGTCGGTGGTGTTTTCAAGGAAATTATTGAGCCGGTAAAAATTATCGTAAGCCCGCAGTTCTGTTTTTTTTCGCTCGGTGATATCGCTTCCGTAAATGTGGTAATAACCTTTGGTCTGATTGTGAACAAACAAGAAGGAATAGGATTTTTCATTTGTTTCTACATCCAGATTCAATGGCTCACTTCCAACTGAACCGATAATTGATTTGAAAAAGGCAGTAGGCGTGATGCTGTTGTGAGCATAATGAATTTCTTTGATTGTATCCGCAGCAGCATTTCTAAAGAGAATGTCACCTTCTTCATTGACACGGAATACAGGATTGGGATTTTCAAGCGGAAAACTGCTCAGCGATTCATATTCCTCTTTTGCCTTGGTGAGTTTTTGTAAAAGTGCTTCTAAAAAAGCAACACCATTGGATTCATTTAATAGCTCTTCCAGGTTGTACCTGTTTGCTAAATTTTGAATCATTGGGTCTGTAATGGTCATGCAAGCACTCCTGTATTCAGGATCAATTCTGTGAAAAAAGAATGGTAATAAAAATAGGAGTTTTCGATGGCTATAACACTATAGAAAAAGTTAGCAAAGACCTGAATCTGCCGCTACAATTTCATTTCACTGCAATTTATCAAAAAGCCTACAAATTCCTGTTATAGAACGGGTCGTTCATCTGTAAGTGTCGTGTGTATTTTCATGAATTCGGTAGAAATACGTAACCTTATTGATGTTCACTTAACTGATGCATTACTTTTTTCAGAAAGGCTTGTTCTTTAAAGGGCTTAAAGATTACATCGTTTACACCTCTGCGCTTGAGGTTTTCAATGTCTTCACTAAATCCTTGTGCCGTCATAATTAAAACCGGTGTTGTCAGTTTCAGGTCTTCCCGCATTTCACGTGTTGCTTCCAACCCGTCTTTTTCCGGCATCTGAATGTCCATTAATACCAAGTCGTATTTGTTGGCTTTTAATTTATCCAGTGCTTCATTTCCGTTTTCGGCTTCATCGTATTGCAAATGGTACTTGTCGAGGATGATACTGATCACCAATCGGTTGAATTTATTGTCGTCTACCAGCAAAAATCGTTTGTTGTGTAAAAGGCTCAACGCTTCTGCTTCGGTTGGTAAGGCATGGTTCGTTTGATCTGCAATATCCCTGCTCATCGGTAAATGAATCGTTACATGGGTGCCTTTATCTTTTTCACTTTCTATTTGGATGGTTCCGCCCATCAGTTCGGTGAGTTTGCGGGTAATGGATAAGCCCAGTCCGCTACCACCGTATTTACGGGCAAAGCTTTCGTCCTCCTGCGTAAATTCATCGTACACTTTTTGCAGCATGTTGGGATTGATTCCGATTCCGGTATCATCACATTTGATTTCAATCACAACATCGTTGCCTTTTTCTTCTATAATGCACAAGCTGATTTTAATGCCGCCGGTATTGGTGAATTTTAATGCATTGCCAATGATGTTAACCAATATTTGCTTGACACGCAATTCATCTCCTTTAAAATACCGGTTGTTGTTGATCTTTTCATCAATGGTTAATTGAAAGTAGAGTCGTTTTTCTTCTGCTTTCTGACTCATCACACTGTAAATGGTGCGAACCGTTTCGGCCAGATGAAAGGGGTGCAATTCCAGCTTGAGTTTCCCTTCGTCAATTTTAGTCATTTCCAGCAGGTCGTTAATAATACCCAACAGGAATTGCGAAGAGTCATTCAAAACATCCACCAGTTTACGTTCACCGGGTTGCACGCGTTTGGTTAACTGTTCGCCAATACCAATAATGGCTTGCATGGGAGTGCGTAATTCGTGTGTGATATTGGCAAGAAATCGTTGTTTCGCCTTGGCCGATTCTTCAGCCGCGGTTAGCGCCTGACGAATGCGCTCTTCATTTTCTTTTTCATTTGTGATGTCCAAAAATGAACCTACAACACGGGAGGGGGTACCATCCGCATGAAAGGCAACCGGAATGGCATGATCCTCAATCCAGATGTATTGACCCTTTCCTTTTTGTAAACGGTAGGACATTGAAATTTTCTCACCTTTTTCACAGAGGAGCTTCACGGCCGTGGTAATTCTTTCTATATCATCGGGGTGGGTAAGTGTTTCGTAAGGGCGCCAGTTGGGTGGGAGTGTGTCCTTGGAAATATTGAATATTTTATAGGTGGTATCTGAGTAGTAGTATTCCTGTTTCTCGAGATTCCATTCATACACACCTGCATCAATCCCTTCGATGGCAGCTTGCAACCGTTCTTCTGTTTCCTTGAGTTTGAGTTCGGCTTGTTTGCGTTCTGTAACATCAAAAAACGAACCTACAATGAGCAAGGGTTTTCCGTCCATCGAATGTTTTACCGTTACACCATGAATGTTTACCCACAGTAATTCGCCGTTTTTCTTGATGAAGCGGTAACCTGTTTCAAGTAAATCCGTTTTGCCTTGAATAAAGTCGGTCGTCTCTTTTATAATTGTATTGATGTCATCGGGATGTGAAAATTCCAGCCAGCGATGAAAACTGTTGGGTACTTCATCTTTATGGTCAAATCCAAGTAACCGAACCAAATTGTCGGATACAATGATTCGGTCTTCCGGTATACTCCATTCCCAAATGCCGGCTCCCGATGCATTAATGACCAGTTCTAATTTTTTCTGACTTTCCTGTAACCGTTCTTCCGCTATTTTTCGGTCTGTAACATCATCTTCAATTGCAAAGTACTTGACGACCCGTTGCTCCGCATCAAAAATGGGATGACATTTAATATGAATCCAATAAGGTTTACCGCTTTTGCTGTAATTCAGGGTTTCAATTTCAAAGGGCTCATTCTTTGAAATTTTTTCTTTCATGTAACCAATTGTATCGGGGTTAGTTTCTTTACCCTGTAACAAGGTGCCCGGTTTTTGTCCGATTACTTCCTCTAGGTTGAATTCGGTTAAATTCAGGAACGCCTGATTCACCCACTCAATCTCGCGATTTTCATTGGTGATCAAAACCATACTGTTGGTTGTTTCCAGAACTTTGGCCATCATTTTCAATTGATTCGCCTGTTCTTTTTCCTTACTGATGTCGTGAGTGATGCATATGAGTCCGCCATCAGGCAACGCTGTTAAGGAAATGTGCTGGTAAACTACCAGGCCCTGTTTGGTGATCCCTCTTGTTTCGCCACTCCACGAACCGTTGGCTATCAAAAGTGGAAAAAGCTGTTGCTCAATCCGGTTGATTTCATCCGATTCGTAGATGACTTTCCAGGTTTGTCCGAGCAGTTCTTCTTCCTTATCGTAACCAAACATTGTAACGTGCTTTGGGTTGAGATAGGTATAACAACCGCTTGCATCCAGAAGGGCAATGCCTTCCATGGAATTTTGCAAGGAAATTAATAAAGTATCAAAAAATTGTTGATCAAACCGTTCTTTGTTCTTGTTTGCCATAAAGATGTTTAGTGCATTTGCTTGTAGTTTCCTAAGGATGCGGGTGTTTCGATTGCTTCAGCTTGTTGACCCCTTGATTTAAGCAGTGTTGCAAAAATAGAAGCCGAAGCGTTTTTTTTATTTCCAATAAAATACAATCTCACACATTACGTATAAATACCTACAGTGCAGATGGTGTTTATGTTTTCGAATCATTTAAAGTTAATCAGAATTACCGAGAACATGATTCTTTGATGGCTGCTTTTTGGTGGAACTTGCTTTTTATTCCAACAGATTCATTAGCTTACAAAAAAAACGATGTACGGAATTGTAAATAAAGCAGTGGAAGAACTTATCACTGCGAATTACGGTGCTGCTGTCTGGAAGCAGGTTTTGCATACCAGTGGTGTGGATGTTGATTTTTTCATCAGCAACGAACCCTATGATGATGCCATTACATACCAACTGGCAATAGCCGCATCACAGGTGCTGCAAGTTGATTTGTCAACGGTGCTGATCTTATTGGGCGAATATTGGATCTTGAAAACAGGCAAAGAAAAATACGGTGGCTTACTGGAAGCCGGCGGAAAAAATTTGCGTGAGTTTTTGATTAACCTGCCTGCCTTCCACAAGCGTATCATGATCATGTATCCCAAGCTCACTCCTCCCGAATTTGAATTGTCGAACGTAGAAGAGAACAGTGTATGGGTTCACTATTTTTCAAAGCGGAACGGGTTGAAGGATTTTGTACAAGGACTTTTACAAGGACTCGGAAAACTATACAAGACCGAAATCGAAATTGAACTGCTGCAAGACCGCGACAAGGGCGCCGATCATGAAATTTTTAAAGTAAGTTGGTAATGCCGGTACAATTCGAAAAAGAGCAACTGGAGCGTTTATTTCCCTTTTACATTCTTTTGAAACGAGATCTTTCAATAGAACGTATCGGTAACTCGTTGCACAAAATGTTCCGGATTTCCAATGGAGATGCTTTTTTGAATCATTTTAAAGTTGACCTGAAGGTTTTTTCCGATCCAACTTTTGAAAGCTTACAAACGATTGCCGGACAACCCATCTTCATCAAATCACTGGATGATACAACTGTTTATTTCCGTGGGCAATTTGAATATGTGAAGGAAAGGGATCAGTTGATTTATCTGGGTACCCCCTGTTTCCATCAAATCGAGCAATTGACGTCCAACGGACTGATTATTTCCGATTTTGCTTCGCACGATGCCATGATTGATTTGTTGCATGCACTGCGTTCACAAGAAATTGCCATTGAAGAAGTGAAGTCACTGGTACAACAGTTGAACGTTCAGAAAAAAGAGTTGCAACATTTGGCAGGAGAGCTGGAATCGATGGCACTCTTTACAATGGAAAATCCGGATCTTCTGTTACGGGTTGGCATGGATGGCACGGTGTTGCTTCAAAATCCGATTGCAGAAACGTTCTTACGTGAAATAGAATACAATGAAGCAGTCTATAACGCATCCGATTTCTGGAAACAGATTGCTGTCGAAATCGAACAACAGGAGGACCGCTATGAATTTGAAGTGGTTGCTCAAAACCGAAACTATTCTTTCATAATTAAGAAAAATGAACAGTCGGGTTATTTCAACGCCTACGGCAGGGATATAACTGAACAGTATCAATTGCAGCAGGATGCTATTCGTTCGGCTACGCAACTGGAATCACTTATTGCCAATATGGGCTGGCCGGTGTTACTGGAAACGGAAACGCGGCACATTGCTTACACCAACGAAAAGTTTTGCCGACTCTTTGAAATTCCTGTTGAACCCGACTTGTTAAAAGGAACCGATTGTTCCGGTGCAGCCGATGCGGTCAAACATATGTTTCGTGAGCCGGAACGCTTTGTGTCAGGCATCCTGGAACTGATTGCAAACAAAAACATGGTTTTGGGCGAACGATTTGAATTGGTGGACGGAAGAATTTTAAGTCGTGACTTTATTCCTATGACCTATAATGGAAAGCATATTGGTCATTTGTGGATGTATGCCGATATCACGATGGAAGAACAAGCCCAGCGTGCGTTGGAAACACAGAAAAAGTTTTATGAAGCCATTCTGAACAATATACCGGCAGATGTTGCCGTGCTGGATAAAGACAGGCATTATTTATTTCTCAATCCGGTAGCGGTGAAGAATCCTGAAATCAGGGAATGGCTGATTGGGAAAACGGACCGAGATTATGTAACGTTTCGGAAAAAAGCAACGTCGCTTTCCCGCAAGCGTGAGCAGGAATTTGAAAAAGCCATCCAAACGAAACACCTTGTTAAATGGGAAGAAGTATTTCAGAATGCCGACCGGCAACCGATTTACCAGCAACGAAATTATTTTCCGGTAACGGATGCAAATGGAAACATTGAAATGGTGATTGGCTATGGGATGGATATTACCTATCTGAAAATGATTGAGGAAGACTTGAAAAAAGCCAATCGGATCAGTAAGGATACGGCCAAGGCGAAAGATGCCTTTTTCGCATCTATGAGCCATGAAATACGAACACCGCTTAACGGTATTATTGGCATTACCGAGCTGCTTCAAAAGACAACTTTAAATGCCCGTCAGACTGAGTTTCTGGAAATGATCCGGAAATCGGGCGACCATTTGCTGCTGACGGTAAATGATGTGCTGGATTTTGAAAAACTGGTAAACGGACAATTCAAACTGGAATTGCATCCGTTTACTGTTCGTGAAAGCATTGAAAACTGTGTGGATTTGCTTCGTTTCAAGGCCAATGAAAAAGGACTGAAATTGATCACGAAATTCAGTTTTGACCATGGCCTGATTGTGAATGGAGATCTGCACCGCCTGGAACAAATCCTCAATAACTTTTTAAGTAATGCCATTAAGTTTACGGAACGCGGAACCATTACGCTAACAGTGGAACATCTTCCGTTAAAAGCCAAAGAAGTTGCTTTAAAATTTGTGATTGCCGATACCGGTATTGGAATTGAGCAGGACCAGCTTGAACACATCTTTGAACCTTTTCGTCAGGCACGTCCCGATATATCCCGAAAATACGGCGGCTCCGGACTGGGGCTGGCTATCAGTTCCAATCTCATTCAGTTGCACCGGGGTTCGGTTCAGGTGCACAGTCAAGTGAATGAGGGTACAACATTTGAATTTACTCTGCATTACACGCAACTGCCTGCTGTGCCTCAAAAACGTGCAAACCGACAGCAGCAGTTTGATGCAATAAGATTGAGTCAGCTTAAAATATTGGTTGCAGAAGATGCCGAAGTCAACCGCTTCCTGATCATGCATGTGTTGAAAAGCTGGAATTGTAAATTTAAAGTTGTGTTTAATGGGGCAGAAGCTGTTGAAGAGTTGCAAAAAAACAATTACGATTTGATCCTGATGGATATTGAAATGCCGGTTATGAATGGAATTGAAGCGGCGGCGCAGATTCGTAACATGAAATCCAGGAAGAAAGCACAAGTGCCCATCATGGCGCTAACAGCCAATGCCATGCGTGGTATGCAGGATCAGTACCTGCAGGCCGGCATGAATGCTTGTATCACCAAACCTTTTACACAACATCAACTGGCCGAAGCGATGATGAACATCTTATTTCCGGAACAAACCAAATCGACAGATACGATTCATGAAAAGCCTGCAGTGGCAGAAAAGAGTTTTGATTTTGAATACCTCAAAAGTATATCGGATGGGGATGAGTCTTTTGTGCAAAAAATGGTCGAACTGTTTTTATCGGCACTGCCGGGTCAAATCAGTGAGATTCAGGATGCGTTTAAGGCCGGCTCTATTGAAACAGTAGCTTCCTGTTTACATAAATTAAAGCCCTCAGTTCAGGCTCTCGGTATGCAAAACGTTTTTCTACGGGTTGCCGCATTGGAAACCGAAGCCAAGAACGGAACAGTTTCAAAATCCTTTGGTCGCGATTTAAAAGAAGCACTTGAAAATCTGGAGCGCGTAAGAAAGGAACTCGAAAAACACGCCATAAATAAGTAAATGTGCTTATGTTGAATACGTACTAAAATAATTATTTTCCGTTTTTAAACCCTTTTACCTTTCATTCAATTTTTTATTAGTTGAAATAGGGGTAATTTTATCCTACGATTTTGTTTTAACTAATCCGTTTGAAAGATAACCATAGTTCTGCTACCAGAAACTCCGATTTTTTACCAACATCCTAAACACGCTCAACATGAGTAACAAAAAAATTAAACTGGTATTTGCAGACGATCACACACTTATTGCTGAAATGTGGACGGAGTTGTTATCCAAAGATGTGAATTTGGATATTGTAGCACAAACAACAACCGTTGCGGAAACAATGAAGCGTGTTGTGGAATTAAAGCCTGATGTTTTACTGTTGGATTTGAATTTCTCCGATGGCTCCGGGCTTGAAATCATACCGGATCTGAAAAAGAAACTGCCTAAATTGAAGATTCTGATTGTATCGGCTTACTCCGATTACCTCACGGTTAAGAACTCGTTCTCCGCCGGGGCAGACGGATACATCACGAAAACTTCCTCCAAAAAGGAAATGATCGAGGCGATCTATGAAGTTCATGCCGGTAAAACCTATCGTTGTAAAGCGGTACAGGATATGTTATCCGACATATTGTTTAAGGATACGCCCATCACGATTAATGGGAAAGAAGTGGAAGCACTTACTAAAACCGAAATCAAAGTAGCGTATCGCATTGCACAAGGCATGAGTTCAAGAATCATTGCCGAGAAAATGGGCATCAGTCAGCGTACGGTGGATGTACACCGGTTCAAAATTTTCAAAAAGCTGAAGATTAATAAGTCGATACAGTTGGTTCAGTTTGTGACCGACAATCAACATCTGTTTTACGCATAAGAGTTAATGGTTCAAAAAAATGGTTGAGAAGAAAAGGCATCTGCGGATGCCTTTTTTGTT
>JBMLSG010000046.1:0-2677 GCA_049240625.1 Lacibacter sp.
CAGCTTAATTTTTCGAATACAACTTCGGCAACATGTGGATCATGGGATGGTAATCTGATTCGTACAATCAATGTTTCCGGTATCGGTACGTTGAATATGGGTACAATGGTGTTGAAGCAGATCAATGTCAAAATGGGTAAAAACTGTTCACCTTTGAGAAATTTTGACACCTACGATTTTACTTTAACTTCACCTGGAGGTGTTGTTTACAACTTCATTACCAACTTGACCAATAATGTTGCAGGTAATTGGATAGATATGCGTTTCCGGGATCATGTATCACTTGAACGTATTCGTGATCTTTCAGATATTACACAAGATAATTATTTTCCTTATTCTATTGGCTATTATGGCGTTGATGGTTTGCCTGCATCCGATTTTCAAACAGTATTCAATGGCGCAAATGCAGATGGGGACTGGACTTTTACAGTTAGTGAACAAGCAGCTGCAAACGGGGCGTCGTTTGAAGGAGTAGAGTTAATCTTTGGTCCTGAATTTTCAATTGCAGACTACTCTTCAATCACAGCCAATAACAGTTGTGCCAATGCCTTGTGTATTGGTTCCGATAGCCGGATTATTATTGGTACTAATGATTTGTTTAGTCCCAATGATCCCAATTATCCGGGGGGTACTGTTGGAACTTGTGCCTGGAATCAGGCGAACAACAATTCAGCCTGGTATTATTTTTGGGCAAGTGCTACCACAGCCTATATTTCTGTTAGTGGGATGCGGACTGATGCCATGACGTATCAAGATATGCAGTTGATTGTTTTGAACGGAAGTAATGGATGTGCCGGACCTTGGTCGGTGCCAACCGGCGGTTGTGCGGATGATGAAACCATTAATAACAGAGCCTATTTATCTGTGCCTAATCAGGGTGGGACAACAATCGGCGGAACTGTGTATGTAAATGGTATTACTGCCAATGCCGAATTCCGGTTACAGGGTCTCACACCCGGTCAACGTTACTATTTATACATTGACGGTAACGGCGGACGTTCCTCAACCTACTACATTGAAGCAACCTCCGGTTGTCAGGCTTGTATCTTAAACAGCATCCTGCCCGTTGAATTTTTAACCTTCAACGCCGTCTTAAACAACAACCGCGTGAACCTCGAATGGCAAACCGGCATGGAAAAGGATAATGATTACTTCCAGATCGAACGCTCGGTTGATGGAGTGAACTGGCTGCCGGGGCAACGTGTCAAAGGCATAGGTTACAGCACCTCGGTTGCTTCCTATACTTCTGTTGATTATCATCCCTTACCCGGAATCAGCTACTACCGTATTAAACAGGTGGGTTACAACGAGCAGGTGACCTATTCGGAAGTGCGCACTGTTTACAATAAGCAAAAAGGAATTGCGGTATTTCCCAACCCAACCGCTGATGTTGCGGTGGTGAGCGGCCTCAATCCACGTATCAGTAACACCATCCGTTTGGTAGATGCAACCGGTAAACTGGTGCAGGAATACAGAGTCAATGCAAGTGCCTACCGTGTAGATCTTTCCGGCAAAGCACCCGGTATTTATTTCCTTATCGTGAATGGTGCCGAGCATTTGCAGGTGGTTAAAACGAAGTAAAAATAATTGTTCAAACCTAACGGGAACTGATGTGTTTCAAATTGAAACTTGTCGGTTCCCGTTTATTTTTCAGCATCGCTGACTTCTAATCCGCTGACTGTAAAAACGTTGTAAAGTGTAGGGGCTAATGTTGGTGGAATTTCAGCGAGTCGGGCATCTGTTCGGTATCATTTTTGCATATATTTACAAGGTTGCTGTTGACTAATTGAATGAGAAGCAGGAAAGAAGCTACAAGTTGTCTTCAGTCATAAGCAGCGTTTTAGTTCAAAAAGTAATTTTAAATACGAATTTTATTTGATCACATTTTTACACAATTTTTTATGCAAACCGCATTTCATACAAATGAATACAAAACGCGGCACATCCAACCTCAACACCTGTTACAATCTGTTCGTTTCAGTTCCAAATTCGTTTTTCAAGTTGTGATGTTTTTTTGTGCAACATGGTTTGTACAAAATGCTCAGGCCGCAAAATATTATGTCAATGATGCGTACACCGCAGATGATGTGTATACAACAGCAGCCGGTAATGATGGAAATAATGGTACGACTCCGTCAACGCCTAAAGCAACCGTTCAGGCAATTATTAATTCTTATACGCTTGTAGCATCCGATACCATCCTGATCGATCATGGAACCTACACACAGTCGTTCACAATCACAAACGCCGATAAGGGAAGTATTGTTACAGGGACACCTTTCCGTGCAAATTATGTGGTGATCAAGGGTGCCGGTTATACAAAGACGCTTTTTACAGCGGCAGCCGCTACAAAATTTAATCTGTTCATCAATCGTGCCGAGTATATTTGGGTGGAGGGCATCAGTTTTTCAAATAGCAACGCAACGGATAGTTCTTTTAATATTGTAAAAGAATACGGAAATTCATCGGTTATCAAATTATGTAAACTTAATAATACAAGTACGACCGTTCCATCCGGCAAACCCGCCATTAACATCTTTTTGCGTTCAACAAAAAATACGTCCATCGGTGCTCAGCGGACACTCATTACCAATAATGTGCTTGACAACAGCAGTCAGGATGGAATTGGTGTGTTTGTTTATGGTGATGTGGATTCTTCCCGGATTCAGTACAATAC
>JBMLSG010000046.1:2777-3990 GCA_049240625.1 Lacibacter sp.
TATCAAAATGCATCCAATTGCGATTTGGATCTGGTACAGGATTTGGTCAATTGGGGAGGAACCTACAATGGCTATCCAAATCGCAATACCACAACCGGGTTTGGAGTAGATCTGCGATCGACTGTTACATCCGATTTTAAAAACATTCCTGCCCGCTCGTTCCCAACGATTGGTGCATTTGAAGTGGGGTCTGCTATTTTACCTGTTTTCTGGTTCACCTTCGATGCCAAATTGATCGGTCCGACAGTTAAACTCAATTGGCAAACTTCTTTTGAACACAACAGTCGCTTTTTTGAAGTCGAGAAATCGGCTGATGGAAGCACCTGGGGTACGGTAACACGTTTGTACGCAGCAGGAGAAAGTAAAACAACGCGTGCTTATCAGACAAACGATAACCAACCGTTGCCCGGAACTAGTTTTTACCGCATCAAACAAATTGCCGCCGATGGATCCATCAGTTATTCCGACGTGAAAACGGTACACAATAACCATACAGGCTTTGCTGTGTTTCCCAATCCATCTTCGGGAGTGATGGTTGTTGCAGGTAATAAATATCAGTCAACAAACATCCGGGTTCTGGATATAACGGGTAAACTCATTCATAATTTCAATGGTTTCGGTAATCGTTTCCGGATCGATCTTTCCGGAAAAGCCCCCGGTACATACATTCTTTTGGTGAATGGTACCGAGCATTTGCAGGTAGTAAAAACACAATAACAACTTTACAGAAATTAGAAAGCCATTCCGGAACGGGATGGCTTTTTTGTTTAATTCCTGAGAAACCGAATCGTAGATTCCATCTTGTTCAGACCCTAAAGTTTGTTGAAATCACATTTTGACGTATTTTTACTTACAAATGTTATGTTTGGCAACTTTTTTGCAGTTGAATCTGTTTGAAATTCTGCAAACAAGATACACATGGATGCAATAGCTTCTTTGTGTCTGTCAAGGGTAACACAACTATCCAAATCGAATCGAAAAACCATTATGCGAATGCAAAATTTTGCTACTGATGTCATCGCGTCTTTTCTTTATTCAAAGCGATCTGCACCTAAGTCATTTCCCGTCTTATTTATTCTTTTACTATTAATTTTCGCCGATCTGTCTGTTGTTGCACAAATTACAAACGACTATCGTTCGGCAACAAGCGGCACATGGGCAACAGTAGCAACATGGGAACGTTACAATGGTTCATCCTGGGTTGCGGCAACAG